>DASZUG010000089.1:0-49217 GCA_035547755.1 Rhizobiaceae bacterium | reverse complement strand
CAATCTGCGTGGAAAGCACGCTCAACGTCTCGCCACGGTCGCGCTGGTCCCGTGTTTCGCCGATACAGATGATTGCGGTGAGGCCCGCGCGCCAGGCGGCTTTCGCCTTTTCATGCACGTCCCGGTTCGTTTCGCCGCAATTGGTCCGCCGTTCCGAATGTCCCACGATGACGAAGGAGGCGCCCGCGTCCTGCAGCATCTCGGCCGAGATACAGCCGGTGTGGGCGCCGGAAATCGCCGAGTGGCAGTCCTCGCCGCCCGTCTTCACTGCACTCGTGCGCAAAATATCGGCCGCGCGCGTCAGAAGCGTGGCGGGGACACAGAGGACAGCATCGGCTTTCGTTTCGAGTTCCCCCGCGAAGCCGTCCGCGATGGCGCGCAACTCCGGCAGGGCCGCGCTGGTGCCGTTCATTTTCCAGTTTCCCGCGACAAGGGAACGTATTCCTGGGGTCATATCGGGTTCCTCGCCTTCCAATCGGCCTGTTCCGTAGCAAATTGGCCCCACAAAGCAATCGACATGGGCGCTTAAGGACGTTATTGCCGAGTGAATCTTAAAAGAGTTCACGGAACGCGACATGCTCGATTCAATGCGGAACGCCGCAGGCAGCTGGGTAGCGAAGCTGTTCTTCATCGTCCTGGTGGTGAGTTTCGCCGGCTGGGGGATTTCGGGCAGGATCACGGGCGGCTATGGCAACAACAACGTGCTGACCGTGGGCGATACGAAAGTTTCCCCGACGGACTACAGGCTTGCCTATCAAAGGCAGGTCGCCATCCTGTCGCAGCAACTCGGCACGCATTTGACGGCGGCCCAGGCGAAAAATTTCGGCGTCGAGCAGCAGGTTCTTTCGCAGCTTCTGGCGGGAGCGGTTTTCGACGAGGAGGCCCGTCGGATGGGTCTCGGCGTCTCGCAGGCCCGGATCGCCACCTTGACGCGCGAGGATCCCGCCTTTCGCAGCCCGAGCGGCCAGTTCGACCGTCGCCAGTTCGAATATGTGCTGCAACAGGTCGGCATGCGTCCGCAGGATTATTTCCAGAACCGCCAAAGTGTTGCGGTGCGGCAGCAGATCGTCGATTCCCTGACCGGCGGCATGAAAATTCCGGATACTTTCCTGAAGGCCTATTCGCTCTACACCGGCGAGGACAGGACGGTCGAGTTCGTCACCCTGCCCCGCTCGCTGGTAGAGCCGATCGAGAAGCCGTCGGATGCGGTGCTCAAGGCGTGGTTCGACAAGAACAAGAAGAATTATGCGGCTCCGGAATATCGCAAGATCTCCTATGTCCGCATGGATCCCGCCGATGTCGCCGATCCGAGTTCGATTTCGAACGAGCAGGTCCAGCAATATTACGACGCCCACAAGAACCTCTATACGACGACCGAGCAGCGAACCATCGAGCAGATCGTCTTCAAGGATGAGAATGAAGCGAAGGCGGCGGCGGACGCGATCAGCAAGGGCGCCACATTCGAAGACATCATGAAAAAGCAGGGCAAGACAAAATCCGACGTCCTGCTTGGTACATTCGAAAAGGCGAAAATTCCCGATCAGAAGATCGCGGATGCAGCTTTCAAGCTGAAGCCGAACGAAGTCAGTCCCGTCGTCGATGGGTCCTTCGGGCCGGTGCTGCTTCGCGTTACCGCCATCAAGCCGGCGGAGACCAAGCCGCTTTCCGCGGTCGCCGCCGAGATCAGGCAGAACCTCGCACTTGCGGAAGCCAACAAGGATCTGCTCGACGTTCACGATTCCTTCGAGGATACGCGCGCCGGCGGCGCCACGCTGAAAGAGGCGGCGGAGAAGATGAAGCTGAAATATGTGACGATCGACGCCATCGATCGCACCGGCCGCCGGCCGGACGGAACAGTTGTCAAGGATATTCCCGCTTCGGAAAAGCTTTTGAAGGAAGCATTTTCGACGGAACCGAATGTCGACAACGAGGCCATCACCACCAAGGACAATGGTTTCGTCTATTATCAGGTCGATTCGATCGATCCGGCCCATGACCGCACGCTGGCCGAGGTTCATGACAAGGCCGTAAAGGACTGGACCGACGAACAGGCTCATCAGCGTCTCGGCGCGAAGGCGGAAGATCTGCTCAAGCAGCTCAAGGGAGGCAAGTCGCTCGATCAGATCGCGGCGAGCCTCAAGCTCGACAAGCAGGTGAAACGCGGCGTCAAGCGCAACGCGAACGATCCGGATCTGGGCGAAGCGGGCGTCGCCGCCGCCTTCGGCGTGAAGGAAGGCGGATCAGGCGTCGTTCCCGGCGCCGATGACAACAGCCAGATCCTGTTCAAGGTGACGCAGGTGTTCGAGCCTGCGGCGTCCGGCCCGGATGCCGTCGACCCCAACCAGCAGAAAGCCTTCGGCTCCGGCATGGCGAACGATATGCTCGACCAGCTCATTTCGATGCTGCAGGCGCGCTATGGCGTGAAGGTCAACCAGCAGGCGATCCAGAACGCGCAGGTGGACTGAGTAGGGCACGATGAGCGACTTCAAGACGCATATCGCCAAGGTGGCCAATGGCACGCCCCTCACCTTCGAGGAGGCGCGGTCAGCCTTCGACATCGTGATGTCGGGCCAGGCGACGCCCAGCCAGATCGGCGGTTTCCTCATGGCGCTGAGAGTGCGCGGCGAAACGGTGGAGGAGATATCGGGCGCCGTGGCGACCATGCGTGCGAAAATGCTGACCGTCGAAGCGCCGGCGGATGCGATCGACATCGTCGGAACCGGAGGCGATGGTTCCGGCTCCTATAATGTCTCGACAGCGGCCGCCTTCGTCGTCGCGGGAACGGGCGTTCCGGTCGCCAAGCACGGCAACAGGGCGCTTTCCTCGCGTTCGGGCGCTGCCGACACGCTTGCGGCGCTCGGCGTCAATATCGAGATCGGTCCCGAAAAGATCGGCGAATGTATCCGCGAGGCGGGTGTCGGCTTCATGTTCGCCCCGGCGCATCATTCCGCCATGCGGCATGTCGGCGCCACCAGGGTGGAACTCGGCACGCGCACGATATTCAACCTGCTCGGGCCGCTTTCGAACCCGGCAGGCGTCTCGCGGCAACTGGTCGGGGTCTTCTCGCCCGAATGGGTGGAGCCGATCGCCCATGTGTTGAAAAGCCTTGGCGCCGAGGCGGCCTGGGTTGTTCATGGCGATGGTCTGGACGAACTCACCACCACAGGAACGACCAAAGTCGGGGAGTTGAAGGATGGGAACGTCACCGTTTTCGACATCAACCCTGAGGAAGCCGGCCTCCCCCGTGTGACGCCGGCGGAGTTGAAGGGTGGCGACGCGGATCATAATGCCGAGGCGCTGCGCGCGGTGCTCGCCGGGATACGGGGACCTTATCGCGACATTGTGCTATTGAATGCAGGCGCGGCGCTGGTTGTCGCCGGCAGGGCCGCTTCCCTGAAAGAGGGCATTGCCGAGGCGCAACGCTCGATAGACCAGGGACATGCGCATGCCGCGCTCGAACGGCTTGTGGATGTCTCGAACCGACCCAACTGAGAGCCATGTCGGACATTCTGAAAAAGATCGAAGCCTATAAGCGCGAGGAGATCGCGGCCGCAAAGGCGCGGATTTCCCTTTCCGAGATGAAGGCTCGCGCTGGCGCCGCCGACAAGCCCCGTGGTTTTCATGCCGCGCTTTCGCGGAAGAAGGCGGAAGGTGAATTCGCGCTGATCGCCGAAATCAAGAAGGCGAGCCCGTCCAAGGGCCTCATCCGGCCGGATTTCGACCCTCCTGCCCTCGCACGCGCCTATCAGGCGGGCGGCGCCGCCTGCCTGTCGGTGCTGACCGATCGGCCGTCCTTCCAGGGCGCGCCCGAATTCCTCGAGGCGGCGCGGGATGCGACGAGCATGCCGGTGCTGCGCAAGGATTTCATGTTCGAGCCTTATCAGGTCTATGAAGCCAGAGCATGGGGCGCCGATGCCATCCTCACCATCATGGCCAGCCTGTCGGACGACGATGCGCGCGCGCTCGAAGAGACGGCGTCCGAACTCGGCATGGATACGCTTGTCGAGGTTCATGATGAAGCGGAGATGGAACGGGCGCTGAAATTGTCGTCGCGACTGATCGGCGTCAACAATCGCAATCTGCGTACTTTCGAGGTCAGTCTCGAAAATGCCATCCGGCTGGCCGGCATGGTGCCCGAAGATCGGCTTCTCGTCGGCGAAAGCGGGATATTCACGCATGCGGACTGCCAGCACCTTGCACGGCACGGAATCCGCGCGTTTCTCGTCGGCGAAAGCCTGATGCGGCAGGCGGACGTGACCGCCGCCACCCGCGCCCTGCTTAACGATACGGCTGTGGAAAGCGCCGCCGGATGAAGGAACGCCCCACCCTGACCCATCTTGGCGCCGAAGGAGAGGCGCATATGGTCGATGTCGGGGAAAAGGCCGAGACGGAGCGAAGCGCACTCGCTGAGGGTCAGGTCATCATGCAACGCGAGACGCTTGCCATGATCCTCGCCGGCAATGCCAAAAAAGGCGATGTCACGGGAACCGCCCGCATCGCCGGCATCATGGCCGCCAAGCGGACTCACGAACTCATTCCGCTTTGCCATCCGCTGCTTCTCACCAAGGTCGCGGTCGACATCGAGGCCGACGAAAGCCTGCCGGGCCTCCGTGTCAGGGCGCTCGCGCGCGTCAATGGCAAGACCGGGGTGGAAATGGAGGCGCTCACGGCGGCCGCGGTCGCCTGCCTGACAATCTACGATATGGCCAAGGCGGTCGACCGCGGCATGACGATTTCGGAGATCAGGCTTCTGGAGAAAAGCGGCGGTCGTTCCGGCGTTTACAAGGCAGGCTCATGAGGAGGCCTCTCCTGCCGGTATCCGACGCACTTGCGCGGCTTCTGGCTGGCGCCGAACCGACCGGCGTGGAGCGTGTGCCGATCGCGGAAGCGGCTGGACGCGTTCTCACCACCTCCATCAAGGCGCTCCGAACGCAACCGCCATTCGACGCGTCGGCAATGGATGGTTATGCCGTTCGCGCCGAGGATGTCGCGACCGTTCCGGCGCGCCTGTCGGTGATCGGCGCCGCGCCGGCCGGGCAGCGTTTCGCCGGCAAGCTCGGGCCGGGGCAGGCAGTGCGGATATTCACCGGCGCCCCGGTTCCCGAAGGCGCCGATGCAGTCGTTTTACAGGAAGATACGACTGCTCCGGCCGGGGGACATGTCGAGATTCTGGAAAGCGTCGCGGCGGGACGTCACATCAGGCGGGCCGGCCTCGACTTCGCGGAGGGCGATGACCTTTTGGAAGCCCGCCGAGTGCTCGATCCGGCAGCAATCTCGCTCGCCGCGGCGGCGAATCACCCGTCGCTCGAAATTTTCAGGAAGCCGCTCGTGGCCATCCTCGCCACCGGCGACGAATTGCTGCCGCCGGGCAGCGAACCCGGCCCGGACCAGATCATCGCCTCCAACAGCTATGGTGTCGCCGCGATCGCGCGCGATTGGGGCGCCGACATTCTCGATCTCGGCATCGCACCCGATGACCGCGCGGCAATCGCGAGCGCCGTCCGCCGGGCGCTCGATACCGGCGCGGATATTCTCGTGACGCTCGGCGGCGCGTCCGTTGGCGAGCATGATCTCGTGCGCGAGGTTCTGACCGGCGAAGGCATGGCGCTCGATTTCTGGAAGGTCGCAATGCGGCCGGGAAAGCCGCTGATGTTCGGGCGCTTCCAGAAGATGCGGGCGCTGGGGTTGCCGGGAAATCCGGTGTCGAGCCTCGTTGGCTCGCATATTTTCCTGGCGCCGCTCGTTGCGCGCCTCGCCGCCCGCGAACATGCTCCGGACATCCACGAAGCGCGCCTCGGCAAGGCGATGGACGAAAACGACACGCGGGAGGATTACGTGCGTGCCTTCGTCGAGAGGGACGCTGGCGGACTCGTGGCGACCCCCTTCGATATACAGGATTCCTCGATGCTGACGAATCTCGCCCGAGCGAACGGATTCATCATCCGCAAGCCCTTCTCGCCGGCAGCCGTGCCGGGCGATCCCTGCCGCGTGATGATGGTCCGCTGAGCATTCTCAAATCGTTGCCACGACCTTACCGCCTTCACTAAAATTTAAACAGTTGCAGAACACAAATGGAACAGATAGTGTCTGTTCTGGTTTTGTTTTTCGTGATTCCAAAGGGGGACGCGATGCTCACGCGCAAGCAGCACGAACTGCTTCTTTTCATTCATCAGAGATTGAAGGAGACGGGAATCCCTCCTTCATTCGATGAAATGAAGGATGCGCTGGATCTCGCGTCGAAATCCGGAATCCACCGGCTGATCACGGCTCTGGAAGAGCGCGGCTTCATCCGCCGCCTGCCGAACAGGGCGCGGGCGCTGGAGGTGTTGCGTCTGCCCGATTCGATCGCACCTGGTCTGGCGCCTACGCGGCGCTTCTCTCCAAGTGTGATCGAGGGAAGTCGCGGCCGGTTTGCCGAACGCACCCGCCCGTCCGCGGAGAATGATGACGAAGCCGCTTCCGTCTCCATTCCGGTTATGGGACGCATTGCGGCAGGCGTGCCGATCGATGCGATCCAGCACAAGACTCATTCCATCGCCGTACCGCCGGACATGATTACGAGCGGCGACCACTATGCGCTCGAGGTCAAGGGCGACTCCATGATCGAGGCGGGCATTCTCGACGGCGACACTGTCATTATCCGCAATACGAGCACAGCCAATCCGGGCGACATTGTCGTGGCGCTCGTCGATGACGAGGAAGCCACCTTGAAGCGGTTCCGCCGCAAGGGCGCGTCTATTGCGCTGGAAGCCGCCAATCCGGCCTATGAGACGCGAATATTCGGGCCTGATCGGGTCAAGGTGCAGGGGAAGCTGATCGGGCTGGTGCGGCGATATTGAGGCTGTCCCGTTTATCGGACTTGCGATCTCGTCGCTTCTTGCGTCGATAGGGCGGTAGTCCGCGCGCGGCGCGCGAATAGGAGCGTTCGGTGTGCCAAGGCCGATAGGGCGTGGTGATCGCGTATTCGACATTTGTTCGGATGCTGCCGTCTGCTACGGTTCTGAACGTTACGGCAGCGGCGCCGAAACGCGCCAGATCGCGGGCGGTGATGACGGTGGGACCGTCGGGTTCGCAGGGATTTTGTGCTGTCGCGTCGTCGATAACCATGAGGGTGGCGACCGGACAGGCGTCCTTGGCGGCTGTTGCATCGACGGCGAAGGAGACGACGGCGCCGGCCGCATTCCATGCGATGCATAGCGAATGGGTGCATGAAAACGGAACTTCCGGCGCGATTGTCGGCATGGCGGAGGCCTTGTCCCTGCCCGGCTTGGCAACCTCTTTCGTCATCATGGCGTGCGACCAGTTCTCGACGTCGAAATCGCTCGGCCGGTTGCGGTTGACGGCAAGGCGTCCGTCCGAAAGGCGAAAGCCGACAAGCTTTCCATTCTCGGAGATCAGGACATCTGGCCTTGTCCGGAAAGGCAGGAAGACAAGACCGGCGATGAGAAAAGGCAGTCCGGCGAGGCGTAACCTCGTTGTTGCCAGTGTAAGGATGACAAGGCCAAGCGTCATCAGGATGACGGTGCTTGCGGGTATCGTTCCGATTGCGTCGAAGGGAGAGTGACGCGAAAGCGCCATGCAGATCCGGGTGAAGACGCCGATCCCCCAGCCCATCAGGCTGAAGAACGGCCCGTCCAGACCGAACGGCATCATGATCATTGCGAGCACCATTGCCGGCATGACAACGAAGGAAATGACAGGCATTGTCGCAAGATTACCCACCATGCCGAGCGGCGCGATGCGTTGGAAATGCCAGGCGGCGAAAAGCGCGGTCGCGCTTCCGGCGACCAGCGACGTCATGGCGACGCCGCCGACATGCGCGAGGGCGGAGCCGGCTCCTCGCGCGATCCGCGAGCGGTTCGAGGGAGGTGGTTTGCGCTTGCCCGGAAAGTGCTGTTTTGCTTCACTCCAAACGGCATAGGCTGCGATCAGCGCGGCCGTCGCGGCGAAGGACATCTGAAAACTCGGCCCCGTCACCTCATGCGGCGCCGTCGCGATGACCAGGATCGCGGCGATGGCGAAATTCCGCATCGATATGGCCGTGCGGTCGAACAGAACCGCGAGCAGCATTATCGAAAGCATGAAGAAGCTGCGCTGGGTCGCGACGCCATTGCCCGAAATCAGGAGATAGAAAGTGATGGCCACGAGGGCCGCTGCCGCCGCATATTTCCGCGCAGGGCGACGGGAGGAAAATTCCGGAAACGCGGCGAGCAGAAGGCGGATGAACGTCATGACGATTCCCGCGACCAGCGCCATGTGAAGCCCGGAGATCGACAGTACATGGGCGACGCCGGTGATCCGCAGGCCTTCATTGATGCTGTTCGGAATGCCGGCCTGCATGCCCGTAACGAGGGCGACGGCGATTTCGCCATCGGGCCCGTTGACCTTGGAGCGGATATGGTCGGAGAGCGCCGTTCGGACGAATTCGAGCCCCTGTTCGATCCTACCGGAAAGTGATGGCGGTCCGATATCGGCGGGTTCCGGCGTCGAGAGGAAAAAGCCGCTTGCGCCTATTCCCATGAAATAGCTCTGGAAGGAAAAATCATAGCTCGATGGCCGAACCGGGCCGGTTGGCGGCAGCAGCCTGGCATGGCCCTGCACGCCGCCCCCGACGACGATCTCCGGCGGCACCTTACGCGCCGAAATGCGGACACGCTGCGGCGGATAGCGCAATCTGGGCCTGGAGGTGCTCAAAACGTCGATGGTCAGCCGAGTGCGGCCGCTTGCGAGCTTCTCGATTTCCACGACGCGGCCCACAATGTGGGAATTGATCTCCGATCCCATCATCTTCGTCGAGAACCGCCATGTTTCGAGCTTGGCGAAGCCTATACCGGCCACGATGAGGAACAGGGCGGCAAGAGCGATCTGCAGCCGGAACTTGCCGCGCGCCAGCAGGATCATGGCTATAAGGGCGGCGCTGGTCGTAAAGAGCGGCAGGGCCGAAGGTTCGAATGCAGCCGAAAAATACATGATGGCGCCGACGGCCATGAAGACGGGAATGAAAAGGAAGGCGGTTCCGCGTTCCCATTCTGCCGTCGCATCGCGCCTGATCGCCGAAGCTGTTTTTGCGGCCGCTACGGCAATGCGGAAAGTCGGCCAAACCGCTCGAAGCGACTTTCTCCCTTCCGGTAATGCCAGATCTGATGGCGGCGAAGGCGTGAGCCATTTTCTGGGGCTGTCACGCCCAAGTGTCCCTTCCTGAGCGGGTTCCGGTAGAGACAGGGCGGCAAAATGCAGGCGCTCGTCCGCTGCCCTTTCCTTGCTATCGCCCCCCATTGCCCCGCTCCGGTCGAAAAGCTTGCACCTCGGCGGTCCTATGCTACATGAACGCCACCGAAACGCCATCGCGGCTTCGCCCGCCTGGCATCCGCCTCCGGGAATACGATCGATGAGTTCAGTCGTTACACGCTTTGCGCCGTCGCCTACCGGCTTTCTTCACATCGGCGGCGCGCGCACGGCGCTGTTCAATTGGCTTTACGCAAAGCACACAGGCGGCCTGATGCTGCTCAGGATCGAAGACACCGACCGCGAGCGCTCGACCGATGCCGCCACCGCCGCCATCCTGGACGGGCTTTCCTGGCTTGGGCTGACCTGGGATGGCGAGCCGATCTCGCAATATTCGCGCGTCGAGCGCCACAGGGAAGTCGCCGAGGAACTCGTGCGCCGCGGCAAGGCTTATTATTGCTACGCCAGCGCCGCCGAACTGGAGGAGATGCGGGAAAAGGCGCGCGCCGAGGGCCGCCCTCCCCGCTATGACGGCCGCTGGCGCGATCGCGATCCTTCCGAAGCGCCGGCGGGCGTGAAACCGGTCATTCGTATCAAGGCGCCCTCCGAAGGCGAAACAATCGTCCGCGACAAGGTTCAGGGCGATGTGCGCTTTCCGAACAAGGATTTGGACGATTTCATCATCCTGCGCTCCGACGGAACGCCGACCTATATGCATGCCGTGGTCGTTGACGACCACGATATGGGTGTCACGCACATCATCCGGGGCGACGACCATCTCACGAACGGCGCGCGCCAGATGGTGATCTATAACGCCATGGAATGGGATGTCCCCGTCATGGCGCACATCCCGCTGATTCATGGTCCGGACGGGGCGAAGCTCTCCAAGCGCCATGGCGCTCTCGGCGTCGATGCCTATCGCGCAATGGGCTATCTCCCCGCCGCGCTGCGGAACTATCTCGCGCGGCTCGGCTGGAGCCATGGCGACGATGAGATCATGTCCACCGAGGACATGGTCCGCTGGTTCGAGATCGAGGATGTCAACAGGGGCGCGGCCCGTTTCGATTTCCAGAAGCTGGAGGCGTTGAACGGGGTTTATATGCGGCAGACCGGCGATGCGGAACTGCTGGCGGATTTCCTCGACGCCCTGCCCTATCTTCCGGATGGCCAGGACTTCTCGGCGCGGCTGGATGATCAGGCAAAAGGCAGGTTTCTGGCAGCCATGCCGGGCCTGAAGGAAAGAGCGAAGACTCTGGTGGAACTCGCGGACGGTGCGTATTTCCTCGTTGCCGAGCGGCCTCTGAAGCTTGACGACAAAGCGTCTGCAATTCTTGACGATGATGCGCGGAAGGTTCTGGCCGGCCTTCTTCCGCGCCTTGAAGCCGTGGCGGATTGGAACACCCTATCGGTCGAGGCCGCCGTGCGCGCCGAGGCGGAAACCGCGGGACTGAAACTCGGCAAGGTGGCGCAGCCATTGCGTGCCGCGCTGACCGGCCGGGCGACGTCTCCTGGCGTTTTCGATGTCCTTTCCGTGCTTGGCCGCGCCGAAAGCCTGTCACGTATACGGGATCAAATCGATTAGCATAAACCGATGAGGAAATTCGCATTGAAACCTGGGTTTTTGCGGTGCAACATTGCGGCTGCAGCCGCGCCAGCCGCTTGAAAACGCAGTTTTATGCGTATTTTTCAGCAATCTTGACGTTTTGAACTGCGTATTTCGTGCTCCCAAGCACTGCTAAAAAGAAGAAGGAGTTTGCGATGACCGAATCGAATGCGAAACTGGAGTTCGGCGGCAAAACGAGTGAATTCGAGGTGAAGGCAGGTTCTGTCGGACCGTCCGTCATCGACATCGGGTCGCTTTACAAGAAGACCGGCGCCTTCACCTACGACCCGGGGTTCACGTCCACGGCCTCCTGTGAATCCGCGATCACCTATATTGACGGCGATCAGGGCATCCTGCTCCATCGTGGCTATCCGATCGATCAATTGGCCGAACACGGCGATTTCCTGGAAACCTGCTATCTCCTGCTCTATGGCGAACTGCCGACCAAGGCGCAGAAGGCGGATTTCGATTACCGCGTCACCCACCATACGATGGTGCATGAGCAGATAAACCGGTTTTTCACCGGCTTCCGGCGCGACGCTCACCCGATGGCGGTCATGTGCGGGGTCGTCGGCGCGATGTCAGCCTTCTATCACGACTCCACCGACATTTCGGACCCGCACCAGCGCATGGTGGCGAGCCTTCGTCTGATCGCGAAAATGCCGACCCTCGCGGCAATGGCCTTCAAATATCACGTGGGCCAGCCATTCGTTTATCCGCGCAATGAACTCAACTGCGCCGCCAACTTCCTCCATATGTGCTTCGCCGTTCCTTGCGAGGAGTATAAGGTCAATCCGGTTCTGGCGCGCGCCATGGACCGCATCTTCATCCTCCATGCCGACCACGAGCAGAATGCTTCGACATCGACCGTGCGGCTGGCCGGTTCGTCGGGTGCAAACCCCTTCGCTTGCATAGCGGCTGGCATTGCCTGTCTGTGGGGACCTGCCCATGGCGGCGCCAATGAGGCCGCGCTCAACATGCTCTCGGAAATCGGCACCGTCGATCGAATTCCGGAATTCATCGCGCGCGCCAAGGATCATAACGATCCGTTCCGCCTGATGGGCTTCGGCCATCGCGTCTACAAGAATTACGATCCGCGCGCCAAGATCATGCAGAAGACCTGTCACGAGGTTCTCGGCGAACTCGGCATCAAGGACGACCCGCTGCTCGACGTCGCGATGGAACTCGAAAGGATCGCCCTGACCGACGACTATTTCATCGAGAAGAAGCTCTATCCGAATATCGACTTCTATTCCGGCATCACGCTTAAGGCGCTTGGCTTCCCGACCACCATGTTCACGGTCCTGTTCGCCGTGGCGCGCACGGTCGGCTGGGTGGCGCAATGGAACGAGATGATCGAGGATCCGCAGCAGAAGATCGGCCGTCCGCGCCAGCTTTATGTCGGCAAGTCGGAAAGGGATTACGTTCCGATCGCGAAGCGCTGAAAGTTCTGTTTCTGGAGAAGATCGGGGGCGCCGGGATGCCGGCGCCCCTTATTTTTGACGTTTGGCGATCTCGGCCAGAACGATCGTCGCGGCCATTTCGCCGGACGGCCTGTCCGTCGCCAGCGCCGAAAGCACGTCGTCGAAGCCCGCCAGCTGCGCCGTACGCTGGGGCGTATCCGCCGCCAGTTGCTCGATCTGGCGTGCAAGCATGCCCGGCCGCACGAAATGATCGATATATTCGGGGACGATCGCATAATCGGCGATGAGGTTCGGAAGGAGGCTCGACCAGATCGTGATGAGATAGTGGAACAGCTTCATCACGCGATCGGTCTTGTAGCAGGCGACGAACGGCACGCGCGAGAGCGCCAGTTCGAGCGACACCGTTCCTGAAGCCGCCAGTGCGGCGTCCGCTTCCGCGAAAGCCCGCCATTTCCGCTCGCTGTCGTGGATGATCTCCGGCTTTTCCGGCCATGAGGCGGTCAACGCGGAAACCATATCGACCAGATGAGGAACGGTCGGCAGGAGCAGTCGAAGCCGATTGCCGCGCTCTCGCAAAAGGTCAACAGTCTCCCCGAAGGGACCGAGAAGGCTGCGGATTTCGCTGCGGCGGGAGCCAGGCAGGAGCAGAAGCGTCGTCATCGCCTCCGGGTGTCTCGAATCCGCCCGTTGCCGCTGTGTTTCGGCTGCCTCGATGATCGCAGGATCGCGCGCCAGCCTGTGGCCGACGAAGGTTCCTGGCGGTCCCTTCAAACGTGCGAGCGCTTCCGGTTCGAACGGCAGCAGGCAGAGGACCCGGTCTATGTTCGGCCGCATTGCCGGCGCACGACCCGCCCGCCACGCCCAGACGCTCGGGCAGACATAGTGGACGATCGGGATCGCCGGATTGGCCCGGCGCACCTTCCGCGCCACGGGCAGTGTGAAGCCGGGTACGTCGATCGTTATGAGGCAATCCGGTTTCCATCTGGCGACCGCCCGCGCCGTTGCATTGATGCGATAGACGATGCGCGGCAGGTCTCGCACGACGGCGGTAACGCCCATAATGGCGATCTGGCTCTGGTCGAAGAGCGATTGCAGGCCGAGAGCCTGTAGATGCCGGCCGCCGACGCCGAAAAGCTCGATCTGGCGGCCAGATTGAGAAGCGAGCGATCGTACCAGATCGGCGCCGAGAAGATCTCCGGATTCTTCTCCCGCGATGATTGCGATTCGGAGGGGGCGTTGTTCCATTCTCATCCCGCTTCGTGCCGCAGGCCTAGTATGAACAAGCCGAGCGCATCGGCGCGGTCGATCGTCCGGTCGTGATCGAGGATGAAGGAGCGGCCGGCCTCTACCCCTATGCCGGCCAGACCCGCTTCATGCGCTGCCTCCACGGTCGCGAGGCCGATCGCCGGCAAATCGGCGCGCAACTCCTGCTCCGGCTTGGCGCATTTGACCAGAACGCCGCGCTTTTTCCCGGCGATGCGGCCATGCCCTCGCAATCCCTTCACCCGTTCCAGCAACCCGTCGGTCCCCTCGATGCCCTCGAGCGCTATCGCCCGCCCGCCTATGGCGACGGCGGCCTGGCCGATGTCCAGCGCCCCTATGGTACGGGCGGCCAGCAGGGCCGCCTCGATATCCTTGCTATCGGAAGGTAATGGCTCGGTTTTCGTCATCGGCCCTACCGCGGCAAGCAGGTCAGGGACGATTTCATGCGCGCCCACGACCTCGATTCCATTGTCCTCGACAAGACTTACGACCGCTTTCAACAATTGGTTGTCGCCCCGAGCCAAGGGAACGACAAACCGGGCCAGGAGACGGAACAGGCGCAACCCCCACCGCATCTTCCAGGGGCTTGGCCGCCGAGCGACGCTGCCCGCCATGACAACATGCGTGGCCGAATTCTTCTTCAAGAGCGCTATGAAGTCCGGGAAACGCTCGAGCGGAAGCGTAACATGCGGATAGGCGGAAAAGCGGTCCTCGGCATCGTCTTCGCCGGCAATTTCGATCACGAAGGGGACATGGCCCGATCTGGCGAGGCTGGCGGCCACCTGTTCCGGCAACATACCGCCGCCCGCGACCAGCGCGACCCGGTCCGAAGCCGTGAGTTTCACGAGTGCGGCGGCATCAGCCCTGCTCTTCTTCATCGTCATCGAGAAGGGCTTCGCCGTGGGGTGGAACGATAAAGTAGCGTTTGCCTCGACTTCTCATGAAGTCGATGATGTCGATGACGGCGCCCGATCCACTGAATTCCGCCGCCGCCCGCTCGAGGTTTTCGACGATCGGATGCTGGCGGTCGAAAATCACCCGGTAGGCCTGCCGCATGACGGCAAGATCGGCTCGGGCGAAGCCGGAACGCTTCATTCCGATGATATTGAAGCCGCGCAGCCTTGCCTTGTTGCCTTCCACCATTCCGTAGGGAATCACGTCGCCCACGATAGCCGAACAGCCACCGACAAAGGCATGGTGCCCGATTCGAACGAACTGATGAACTGCCGTCAGACCGCCGATGATGACGTTGTCGCCGACTTCGCAATGGCCGGCAAGCGTCGCTGAATTGGCGAAAGTTACGTTGTTTCCGACGATGCAGTCATGGGCGACGTGGGTATAGGCCATGAACATGCCGCCATCGCCCACCGTGGTGGCCCCGCGGCTGGTGTCGGTGCCCGTATTCATGGTAACGCATTCGCGGATCAGGCAGTTCCTGCCGATCGTGAGCGTCGTCCTTCCACCCTTGTGGCGCACATTCTGGGGAGGCATGCCCAGCGTGGCGTGAGGGAATATCCTGGTCTGGCTTCCGATCGTCGTGGCGCCGGCCACAACGGCATGGCTGACGAGTTCGACCCCATCTTCGAGCACGACCTCCGGCCCGACATGGCAGAATGGCCCGATACGGACGCCTACGCCCAGCTTGGCGCCGGAATCGACAACGGCTGTAGAGTGAATATTGGTGGATGGCATCGGTTATTCTGCGGATTTGAAGGACATCATGGCGGCGATTTCAGCCTCCGCGACCTTACCCCCGTCCACGATCGCTTCACAGGCGAAGCGCCAGATATTACCGCGTTGCTTTATCTTCTTCACATTGATTTCGACACGATCGCCCGGAACGACCGGCTTGCGGAATTTGGCGTTGTCTATGGTCATGAAATAGACAAGCGCCGGCGTTTCCGAACCAAGCTTCCTTATGCATATAGCCCCAGCCGTCTGCGCCATCGCCTCGACGATAAGCACGCCTGGCATAACGGGGTGCTCGGGAAAATGTCCCTGGAAATGCGGCTCGTTCACGGTGACGTTCTTGATCCCGGTGGCGGAGCTGTCTCCGTCTATATTCACGATGCGATCGACCAGGAGGAAGGGATACCGATGCGGCAGGAGCTTCATCAGCTCCATGATCTCGGCCGTATCGAGTGTCTCCATAACACCTTCCATCACTGCCCCTCGCCCTTGCGCGATTTAAGACCTGCCAGTTTCCGCACGGACGCGACTTCACGGAAGAAATCGCGCATCGGAATTGCCGGCGCACCCGCCCATATCTCGCCAGCAGGCACGTTGTCCATAACCCCGCTTGAGGCAGCCAGCCGGGCGCCCGAGCCGACTGCGACATGATCGGCGAGGCCGACGCGTCCGCCGAGCATCACAAAATCGCCGAGCGTCACCGATCCGGACAGACCGCAATGGCCCGCGATGATGCAGCCGCGCCCGATCCGTACATTATGGGCGATCTGCACCAGATTATCGATCTTGGTCCCCTCTCCGATCACCGTGTCCGCCATGCCGCCGCGATCGACGGTGGTGTTGGCGCCGATCTCCACATCATCCTGGATGATGACGCGGCCGATCTGCGGGATCTTCTCGGGTCCGTTCTTGCCAGGCACATAACCGAATCCGTCCTGCCCGATCTGGACGCCGGCATGGATGATGACACGGTTGCCGATCAGCGCCGCCTGAACGCTCGTTCCTGGGCCGACGAAGCAATCGCGGCCGATCTGGCAGTGCGGCCCGATCACGGCGCGCGGCGCGATGACGGTGCCTCTGCCGACCGCCGCGCCGGCGCACACCACCGCACCGGCTTCTATGATCGCGCCTTCCTCGACAAAAGCGCCATCTTCCACGAAGGCCGAGGGAGAGATGCCTTTTTCCTGCGTCAAGGGACCGGGTCGCGCCGCGGTCGGATAAAGCAGGCGCGCCACGGCCGCGAAAGCATAGTGCGGCTTTTCCGACGAGAGGACGGCCATTTCCGTCGGCGCTTTTGCCGCAATGTTGGCGCTGCACAGAAGGGCGGCTGCCCGCAATGTCGGGATAAGCGCCTCGTGGCGCTTTCCCTCGATATAGACGAGCATGCCCTCGCCGCCGGCCTCCACCGAGGCGATGCCGAGGATCCTTATGTCCGCATGCGCAGGATTGACGAGCTGCGCGCCAGTAAGGACGGCAAGCTCGCCGGCTGTGTAGGTGCTCGACGGCACAAAGAAAACCGGTTCGGCCATAGGTCGCGTGTTGTTACACATTTTCTCCCGGGCGGGAACCGGTCCGGGAGACACCGGTTGCATCAAAAGCGCGTCGAAACACCAAAATTGAAATTCTGGATCTTGTCGCCCTTCTGCTTCAGGACCGGTACGGCGAAATCGACGCGCAACGGACCGAACGGCGAAGCCCACAATATACTGGCGCCGAGCGAGGCGCGCCATGCCATGCCCGTACCGGCCATCTGGCCATGGTCATTCACCGGATTTCCATAAAGCGTCGCGGCATCGGCGAAGACCGCTCCCCTCAAACCTATGTCGGTGGGAACGAATGGCAGCGGGAACTGCAATTCAGCCGTGGCGTCGAAATAGGTCGTACCGCCGAGATGGTCATGTGTGACGCTGTCATACGGGCCTATGCCGTTATATTCGAAACCGCGGATGATCCGGTCGTCGTTCTCGAACAGGTCGAAAACACGCAGATCATGCCCGAGGCCTGTCATGTAGCCCGCGCCGCCGGACAGCAACGCGACGATGTCCATCTCGTCGGAAACGGTCTTGTAGTAGCTGGCGCGACCCGAGAATTTCAGGAAATTCGCATCGCCGCCCAGGCCGGCATATTCCTGCGTGAAGGTCGCATAGATACCGTCATGCGGGTTCTTGATGTCATCGATGGTGTTGTAAAGGATCGTATTGCTGACCGACGACTTCGTCCAGGGGCTGTCGGCGACCGCATCCAGGATGGCGGGAGCGATATTGGCGCACGAACCGGCGACATTCACGTCGCACTTATTGATCTTATATTTCTCGCTGGTGAAGTTGTAGGCCACCTGTGTCGACAACTGTTCGGTGATCGGCAGCCCGAAGCGAACCGTACCGCCGGTGGTCTCGGTGTTGTAATGATCGTAGTCGACCTCGTTCTGGAAGAGGTCGAAGCCGGCGGAAATCCGACGCCCCAGGAAGTACGGCTCGGTGAAGGACAGCGCGTAATTGTGCCCTCCCTCCAGGCCGACGCCCGCGGACAGCTTGATATACTGGCCGCGGCCAAGGAAATTCTTCTCGATGATCGCGCCGGAAAGATTGATGCCCTTGCCGGTGGTGGATGTCTGGCCCGTCGAATAGCCCGCGCCGATCGTGAATTGGCCCGTCGACTTCTCCACGACGTCGACAATCAGGATGACCTGGTCCGGCTTGCTGCCCGGCGCCGTGGAAATGTTCACGCTCGAGAAGTAGTCGAGATCCTCGAGGCGCTTCTTCGCGCGCTGGACAAGAACCTGGTTGAAGGCATCGCCTTCGTTGATGTCGAATTCACGCCGGATGACGTAATCCCGCGTGCGCGTATTTCCCCGGATCACGATCTGCTGGATATAGGTACGCGGACCCTGGTTGACCGAGTAGAGGACCGAAATGGTGCGATTGGCGAAGTCGCGATTTCCGCGCGGCGTCACCTGTGCGAAGGCGTATCCTTCCCCGGCGGTCTTGTTGGTGATCGCGACGACGCTGTCCTCGACCGCCTTGGCGCTGTATGTCGCGCCCTGTTTCGAATCCAGGAGCGGCTTCAGCGACTTCGCATCGATACCCGCGACATTGCTTTCGACGCTGATATCGCCGAAGCGGTATTTCTGCCCCTCATCCACCGTGAAAGTGATGGTGTAGGCATTTTTGCTCTGATCGAGATTGGCGGATGACGAAATCACACGGAAATCGGCGTAGCCGTGATCATAATAGAACCGACGCAGCTTCTCCTCGTCGGCACTGAGGCGCTGCGGGTCATAAACGTCATTGCGCAAGAGGAAGGACAGGAAATTCGATTGGTGAGTCGAGATCACATCCTTGAGCCGACGCGCGCTGAAGGCATGATTTCCGACGAAGTCGATCGCGACGATCTTGGTCCTGCCGCCTTCCTCGATCTTGAAAACGACATTGACCCGGTTTTCACCCAGATCCATCACCTGGGGCGTAACGACGGCATCCTCGCGGCCGATATGGGCGTAAGCCTGCTTGATCGCCTCGACGCTCGAATTGAGCGCCGCGGTCGAAAACGTCCCGCGCGGCTTCAGCGTCACATAGCGTTCGAGGTCATTGTCCTTGATCTTCTTGTTGCCCTGGAAGATGACCTGGTTGACGACCGAATATTCATCGACCTGGACGACAAGCGTGCTGCCGACCTGGTTGATGCGGACGTCGGAGAACAGCCCCGTCGAAAACAGCTTCTTGACCGCAGCGTTGATATCGCCGCTGCTGAAGGATTTCCCCGGCTTGATGCCGATATAATCGCGGATGGTCGCGGCATCGACCCGTTTGTTGCCACGCACGTCGATACGGCTGACGACGGCAGCCTGCGCCGCATTTGTCTCCGCAAGTTGAACGACCACCGCTCCAGGGATCACCAGACCGGCTGTCAGGGCAACCGCGGAAGCGGCGCTCAGAAATTTAGAAGCTGCCTTCATCGGGCTTAATTACCTTTTCTCGTAGTCCCCACGGCGAGAAATCCGGGCATTCGGTGCGGGTCGCGATACCGTATTAGCCGGATTTTCCCTACACGCAAGGCTTCTGGTTAATTTGTGTTTACTTAGCCGCTTGGCGTGGCATTCCCGTCACGCCTAATTGACGGTCATGGTAAACGCCGTCTGAACCGACGGCCCTCCCTGGTAAGAATTTCCTCCACTTTTCCCCGCGCTTTTTTCAACAACCGAAAAGATCGTTCCAGAAAACGAATCCCATGAATGCAAGAACGAGCACGAATCCGGCACGATAGACAAGCTCCACGATTCCATCGGAGACGGGCCTGCGGATAATAGCCTCGATCACGTAGAACAGAAGATGCCCGCCGTCGAGAGGGGGAATGGGCAGCAGATTGAGAACGCCTATCCCCACCGACAGCAGCGCCACCAATTGCACCAGCCATTCGAACCCAAGCTTCGCGGCCCGTCCGGCCATGTCGGCGATCTTCACGGGGCCGCCCAGCTGGCACCTGTCCTCGCGTCCGGCAGCAAACCGCTGGAGGAATTGCCCGGTCCTGCCGATAATTTCTCCCGTCTGGACGGTCGCCTGTCCCAGCGCCGCCAAGGGGCCATAGGTTACGAGATGAGGTTGGCCGAGGGCTTCATTGTTGACGACGCCGATGACGCCGATCCTGACCGTGTTGCCGAGAGCGTCCTTCTGCTCCATCGGCTTGGGCGTCGCCGTGAGCGTGACGTTCTTGCCATCCCGGCGCATGACGAAGGTGAGCTTGTCGCCAGCCCGTCCGGATACCAGCCTCTGAACGTCTTCGAAGGTATCGACTTTCGTGCCGCCGACCGACACGAAACGGTCTCCCGGCTTGAACCCCGCCTCCGCGGCCGGGCTGCCGGGACGCACTTCCGCCACCATCGGTTCCGCGACATATTGGCCGTAGATGGCGAACATGACGGTGAAGACCGCGATGGTGAGGAGGAAGTTGAAGAACGGTCCTGCCGCGACCGTCGCCGCGCGCTTCCACAAAGCCTGGGTGTGGAAGGCGACTTTCAGTTCCTCCTCGCCCAGATTGGACAGTTCCTCCGCATCCGGCGTGCTCGTGGCGCTCATGTCGCCGACGAATTTGACATAGCCGCCCAGCGGGATCGCCGAGAGCTTCCAGCGCGTTCCCTTGCGGTCGTAGAACCCGAAAATCTCCGGCCCGAAGCCGATTGAAAAGGCCTTGACGCCGATGCCGCACCACCTGCCGACCAGATAGTGTCCCATTTCGTGGACGAAGACGACGACGGTGAGGACGAACAGGAACGGTATGATCGTGCCGACAAAGAGGCTGCCCGCGCCGGAAATCAAAGACAGCATGGATCAGTCGTTCCTTTCGCTGGAGCATGATGCGATCAGAGGGAATCGCAGCAGGCTCCTATCTCTTCGCCTGGGCATGATCTTTTCGGAAAACCGGCATCCACTTTTCCGGGCCGCGCCTGGCAGCGCCGCCGTATGAATGTGGCAGCAATCCCGGCGAATCGATGACTTGGCGGCCATGGCTGAAATCAGGGACGGAAAAATGCATGGGCCGGCAGATCGAAGTTCGATAGAAAACCACCAATCAGGTACAGCGCGAAGGCTGCGGCCACAAGTGCATCGATCCGATCCATCAGGCCGCCGTGCCCCGGAATGAGGTGGCTCGAATCCTTCACGCCGTAGCGGCGCTTGACAGCCGATTCGAACAGATCGCCGATTTGCCCGACCACCGACAGCAGGAGAGCGGCCAAGCCGATTCCCAGCGTCGGGCGCTGGCCTATGCAGAACGTAAACAAAAAAGCGGCTGCGATGCCGCCAAGCGTGCCTCCGAGGGCGCCGCTCCAGGTTTTCCCCGGCGAAATCGACGGCGCCAGCTTTGGCCCCCCGAAAAGACGGCCGCAGAAATAAGCCATCACATCGGTCGCCCAGACGATCGAGAAAAGGAAGAGAATGGCAAGCAACCCTGCCCTGTCGTCATCACGGAGAAATGCGAACGCAATCGCCGCAAGGCCGGCATAGACGAACGCCGCAAGACCGGCATAATTCCGGCGATTGACAAAGCACGCGAACGCGGAACAGACAGTCCCGATCAACAGCACCGAAAGAACGATGCGGCTGTCCCGGCTGAACAGCGAAAGCTCCAGGACGGCAAGCGCGATCGCCGGAACCAGCCAGTGCGGCGAACGGCCGCCGGCGCGAGCCATCCTCATCCATTCCAAGAAAACAAGGGCGGAGCCTAGAACCGTCAGCACTCGGAAAACGACACCGCCCGTGAATGTCGCCGCTATGGCGATTGCCGCGAGCACCAATGCGGAAAGCGTCCGCATGCCGACATCGGCAAAACTCGTTTTCCGTTGCGGCGGCTTCGGAGTCGGCGTCTCGCTGTCCGATTCGCTCATGAAGCGACGTCACGTTGAGCGACGCCACCGAAGCGTCGGTCCCTGGCGGCGAAGACATCGATCGCATGCCCAAGATCCGCAACGCTGAAATCCGGCCAGAAGCAGGGCAGAAACACGAGTTCGGCATAGGCCGCCTGCCACAGCAGGAAATTGGAAAGCCTCTGCTCGCCGCTGGTGCGGATGACAAGGTCGGGATCCGGCATGCCTGCGGTGTCGAGGCAACGCGCGAAGCTCTCCGCCGTGATGTCGGACGCCTCACCGGATTCCCGCTCGTCGACGAGGCGGCGAACCGCCCTGACGATCTCATCCCTGCCGCCGTAATTGAAGGCGACGACAAGATTCATGTTGGCATTGTTACGCGTGAGGGTTTCGGCTTCCTCGAGCAGCTTGCGGATATCGGGCGCCAGATTCTCGCGCTCCCCGATGACTCTTACCCTGACGCCGTTCTGATGCAGTTCCGCCAGATCGCGACGAATGAAGATCTTGAGCAGACCCATGAGGTCGGTGATTTCGGACGCGGGCCGCGACCAGTTTTCCGAGGAGAAGGCATAGACGGTCAGCCAGGGTATCCGCATGTCGCCGACAGCGCGCACCGTGCGCCGCAAGGTCTCGACGCCCGCCTTGTGGCCGGCTGAGCGCGGCAGGCCTCGCGCTTTCGCCCACCGCCCGTTCCCGTCCATGATGATCGCGATATGCTCTGGCTTAGCCATCGACCTTCTTTCGTATCCTGCAGCGGGACCGTTTAGACCTGCAGGATTTCGGTTTCCTTTTCGGCAAGGAGCCTGTCGATGGTGGCGATCGTGTCGTCGGTCATCTTCTGCACCCTATCGGAATGCGCGCGGCTGTCGTCCTGGCTTATGCCGCCATCTTTTTCCGCCTTCTTGATGTTTTCCATCCCGTCGCGCCGGACGTGGCGGGCCGCGACACGCGCCTGCTCGGCATATTGATGCGCGATCTTTACCAATTGCTTGCGCCGCTCCTCGTTAAGTTCGGGCAGCGGGATGCGAAGCGTCGTGCCGTCCATGATCGGATTGAAACCAAGGTTGGATTCGCGGATAGCCCGATCGACCGCCGTCACCAGCGACTTGTCCCACACCGAGACGGAGATCATCCGCGGTTCGGGCACGGTGACCGTCGCCACCTGGTTGATCGGCATCGACGAGCCATAGGCATCGACATTGACCGGATCGAGGAGGTTCGAGGAAGCCCGTCCCGTCCGAAGCGAGGCGAGGTCGTGCTGATAGGCGCTGATGGCGCCGTCCATGCGCCGTTGCAAGTCCTTGAAATCGACGTCGTTGCTCATCGTCTTTTACTCCCCAACGCCATTCATGGCAGCTTCACGCTTTCAGCCAAAACCTTGATTCCAGCGGAGCTTTGACTTTTGAAAATGGCATGGCGCAAGCCAGCGTTCAAACGTCAAATTCGCTCCGTCAGGCGGATCGGCTTCGAAAGAACGCGCCTTCGGAAATACGGTCTCTTGAAGGAGGCCGGAATTCCTCAATTGTCCGATACGACCGTGCAGCGTCCCTCACCTCTGAGGATCGCGCCCAAACCGCCTTTTTCATGTATCGAATAGACAATTATCGGGATGTTGTTCTCACGCGCAAGCGCTATCGCCGTCATATCCATGATATTGAGGCCTTCCTTCAGAACCTCTTTATGGGTGATATGACCGAAGCGTTTCGCCGTGGGGTCCTTCTTGGGGTCGGCGGAATAGACGCCGTCGACCTGGGTGCCCTTGAAAAGAGCGTCAGCGCCGATCTCCGCCGCACGGAGCGCCGCCGCGGAATCGGTGGTGAAGAACGGGTTGCCGGTGCCGCCGGCGAAGATGACCACCTTGCCGGCATCGATATAGGCCGTCGCCTGCCGTTGCGAAAAACTCTCGCAGAGTTCGGGCATGGCGATCGCGGAAAGCACCACCGCATCGACGCCGATCTTCACCAGAGACGTCCTGAGCGCCAGCGAATTGATCACCGTGCCGAGCATGCCCATATGGTCGCCGGTGACGCGATCGCCTCCCTTGGAGGCAACAGCGACGCCGCGGAAGATATTGCCGCCGCCAATGACCACGGCGACCTCGACGCCCATCTCGCGGGCTTCCTTGATATCCGCTGCGATACGATCGACGACCGAGACGTCTATGCCGAATCCCTGACTTCCCATAAGCGCCTCGCCGGAGGCTTTCAGAAGCACGCGGCGATAGCGGGGAGTGTCGGTCATTGTTACCTCTTCACTTGTCTTCGCATCGTATGGTCCGAAAACCTGGCCCGCTTTCGGTCCCGATAGCCGTCGATGCGATACACGAAGGGCACCGCGATGTCACGCGATGCCCTTCAGGTCGAAATGCAGTCGAGGCTGCTTATTTCTTGACGGCGGCAGCCACTTCGGCGGCGAAATCGGACGTTTCCTTCTCGATCCCCTCGCCGAGGGCGAAACGGACGAAGCCGGTGATCTTCGCCGGTGCGCCGATGTCCTTTTCCACGGCCTTCAGCGCCTGCTCGACCGTCAGGTCCGGATTGATGACGAAAGCCTGCTTCAAGAGGACGACCTCGTCATAGAATTTCCGCAGCCGGCCCTCCACCATCTTCTCGATGATGGCCTCGGGTTTGCCGGAGGCGCGCGCCTGCTCGGAGAAGATATCCTTCTCGCGCGCAACCGTCGCCGGATCGATCTCGTCGGTCGTCAGCGCCAGCGGATTGGTGGCCGCGACATGCATCGCGACCTGACGTCCGAAGGCCCGAGCCTGCTCGGCATTGCCGCTGGTCTCGATGGCGACGAGGACGCCGATCTTGCCGAGCCCGTCCGCGATCGCGTTGTGGACATAGGTCGCGACCGCGCCCGCGCCGACGCTGAGCTTCGCCGAGCGGCGGAAGCCCATATTCTCGCCGATCGTGCCGACGGCGTCCTTGATCGTCTCCGTCACGGTCTTCTGCGATCCCGGATAGACGGCGTTCGCGACCGCTTCGGTCGAGCCGTCGGTCGACAGCGCCACCTTGGCGACGTTGCGGACGATCTCCTGGAACGCATCGTTGCGCGCCACGAAGTCGGTTTCCGAATTGACCTCGACAGCGACCGCGGAGAGTGCATCCGACGCCACGCCGATCAGGCCTTCAGCGGCGGTGCGGCCGGCCTTCTTGTCGGCCTTGGCGATGCCTTTCTTGCGCAGCCAATCGACGGCGGCTTCCATGTCGCCGTTGGTTTCGCCAAGGGCCGCCTTGCAATCCATCATGCCCGCGCCGGTCATCTCGCGGAGTTCTTTCACCTGTGCAGCAGAAATGCTCATCTTCGCCTCGTCATTCAAAAAGCGAAGGCGCTCCGTCCAGCAATTGGGGAGCGCCAATCTGGACGCGGAGAATGCCGCGCCCGGTTCATGTCGGTGCCGTGGCAGCCGCCGGCTTTCGGCCGGACGGATCCCACATCCACTTCCGTTCAGGCGCCGGGAGCGCCCTCGGCCGGAGCCGCCTCGGTGGCCGGAGCCTCTTCGAGCGCTGGCTCGACCGGCGCTTCCGCCGCGGCGCCGATATCGACGCCCAAGGCGCCCTGCTGGCGTGCGATGCCGTCGAGCGCGGCCTTCGCCACCAGATCGCAATAGAGCGAGATGGCGCGCGATGCATCGTCATTGCCCGGCACGGGGTAATCGACGACGTCCGGATCGCAATTCGAATCGACGATCGCCACGACGGGGATGCCGAGACGCTTGGCTTCCTGGATCGCGATCGCTTCCTTGTTGGTGTCGATCACGAACATCAGGTCCGGCGTCGAGCCCATGTCCTTGATGCCGCCGAGCGCCCGGTTGAGCTTCTCGCGCTCGCGCTCGAGGTTGAGGCGCTCCTTCTTGGTGAAGCCCTGGGCCTCGCCTGCCAGGAGCTCATCGAGCTTGCGAAGACGCTGGATCGAGTTCGAGATCGTCTTCCAGTTGGTGAGCATGCCGCCCAGCCAGCGCGAATTCACGTAATATTGCGCCGAGCGCTGCGCCGCGTCGGCGATGATCTCCGACGCCTGGCGCTTGGTGCCGACGAGAAGAACACGGCCGCCGCCGGCAACGGTGTCGGACACGACCTTCAGCGCCTGGTGCAAGAGCGGCACCGTCTGCGACAGGTCGATCACATGGATGTTGTTGCGCGCGCCGAAGATATAGGGCGCCATCTTCGGGTTCCAGCGATGGGTCTGGTGGCCGAAGTGAACACCAGCTTCCAAGAGCTGGCGCATGCTGAAATCAGGCAGAGCCATTCAAAAGTTCCTTTCCGGTTGGACCTCCACGGACCTCGACGCGGACGGGCGATCCCGAAGCGCCACCGGTGGTCCCGGCCGGATGTCTCCCGGCACAAAACCCTGATCCGTGTGTGGAATGACCGCGCATATAGAGGCTCGACGGGAAAATGGCAAGCGGGAGCGTGTCTCCGTTTGACCATCGGCTTCGGGCACCAAGAGGTCGGTCTGGTTTCGTCGTGACGGAATGAATGGGCTCGTCACCGCCGATAATTTATTATTTTATAGCTATTTGCTCTTGGCGAGCCTATATACAAAACACTTAATGTCGCTAAAGAAAATTTCTTGATCATGAATGGATAATATTTTGCCAAAACACGCACAATTCATGGCATGCTGGGCCATGGTTTTCTTTGTAATGACGGTTATTTCTGGCATCTTCGGCTATGTCTTTGTCGATGGCGCATCGGGAACGGCCCGATCGGTATGTTACGTCTTCGCGGGTTTTCTCATCGTCTCGCTGCTTGGACGGATTCGCAGGCCCTATCTTCGATGAACCTCGCAAATCCTTCGGAACACACACATTTCGGCATGTCAGTGACCGTGGTCATCCCTGGACGGCCGTGGTTTCATCTGATTTCAAGCGTCGAAGAGGCGGACCGGTTCCTTTTCGAGAACTGGGGATCTTACGACAGCGAACAGTGGATGGAAGCCATGGACCAATGCGCCAAAGTCACGGCAGGAAACGCGAACGCAGAGGATGTGCGCACGGCTTTTATAGCCGCGATGGATAACGCCGGCATGGAAACCACATCGGTGACTTTGCTGCCATGAGCGTCAGTGCGTCTGATCCGACGTTTTGAGCGGCCCCAACCGCCATTGCAACCACTCGGCATCGTTTTGGCATCCACCATCTCCCTTTTAGCGGCTTGACGCGCTCTTGCGCGCCGCCACAAGGTCGATCACACGCCGCTCCCCAGGTGTGCGGCAGGTAAGCTGCCTAGTTCGCCGACGCCTTTGATCTTTGCGCCGTTTTGGTCGTTCACTTGGAGTATCGTTCACATGTCAAATTATGTCGTCAACCGCGATGTGCCATCGAGGGGTATGCATGAAGTGCATGAATCGACGTGCAGCAACTTGCCGCGTTCATGGAATCAGCGCGACCTGGGCTGGCATATCGATTGCCAATCCGCCGTTGCGCAGGCGAGTCTCTTTTATACAAATGTCTGTATCTGCAACTGCTGTTCGAAATAAAGCGTACCTGGCAACGCTCAATTAACAGCACGCCGCGTGGCGATGGGCTTAAACCGAAGCTCCACCGAGATACGCCCACGCGAGCGACATAGCGAACGGCCCCTATTGCTTGCAGGTGTCGGCCTTCGGCTTCAAAAGCGTCAGGTTCACCAGCTTCCCCTTCATGGAAAAATCGCCGTAATCCATGGTCAGGTCGCGGGTGATGCCGTTGTCGAGAAGCTTGAAGCTGATCCGGTAGGTCGGGATTTCCTCGCCTTCCTTCTTCGCCTCCTTGGTCGTGTCGAAATAGGCCACCGTCACCGGCCAGAACTGATCCAACTTGGTCGGTTTGTCCAGTTTGACGGCAGTGAGCGCGGGTTTTTCCGGATCGTCCTTGGACAAGGCGGCCTGCTTGCCGATGACCACGGTCGTCGCCATGACGCGATCGGCGGTGTCGGAGCCGTCAAAAAGATTGACGGTATAGAAGTGGTCGCCCTTCTCGGCGCGCCCGAGCATGTCGACCAGCTGTTGCGTCGGGAACTCGGCGGCAGGCAGCGAAAGAGACGACGGCGCCGGCTTTTCCAGCTTCACCAGCGTCAGTCCCTTAGCGTCATGCGTCGCGGTTCCACTCACTTCCTTGCTCAGAGTTTCATCGACGAAGGATTTCGTGTCGAAGCGGAAGGTCTTGCCGGCGGCATCCTCGAAAGTCGAGGTCTGCTGGTCCGTCAGCCTTGTGTTGTCCTCGGTCTGGATGCGGGTCACGAAACGGAACGTAACCGTATAGCCTTCGCAAGCAGACCCCTTGAACTCATAGACCATGCGTCCGGTGAGTCCGGTAATGCCGGACTTGTCCGTCGCCTTGATCAACGACAGATCGTAGACCGCCCTATGCTGTGCCAGGAAGCGGGCCGCAAAGGCGGGATGCGTCCCCATGAGGAGGCATCCCATCAAGGCGGTCTGGATCGGGCGCCGAAAGCGCATGGGCACACTCCGTTGGGCGGCTGGCTTGCATGGATTCTTCCGGCAGCCTGTGAAAAGGTCGTGGCGGAAGAGAGGCAGAAGCAATAAAGGGATTGCGTCTGCATCACATTTCACGGGAACGGATACACCATGGCTGAGACAATAGAAACGCGTTTGAAGGCTCTCGGTATCACATTGCCTTCGGCGGCGGCGCCGGCGGCGAATTATGTTCCTTTCACCAGGGCGGGCAATCTGCTGTTCGTTTCGGGGCAACTGCCGCTGAAGGACGGCAAGCTTGTTTCGACCGGCCTGCTCGGGCGCGACCTCGACGTCGCCGCCGGCAGGGAAGCGGCCCGCCAATGCGCGATCAACATCCTGGCACAGGCCAAGGCCGCGGCCGGATCGCTCGATAAGGTGAAAAGCGTGTTGCGGATTTCCGTGCTCGTCGCCTCGGCGCCCGATTTCACCGAGCAGCATCTTGTCGGCAATGGCGCGTCCGACCTTCTGGTCGAGGTCCTTGGCGATGCCGGCAAGCATTCGCGCGTCGCCGTCGGCATGGCGGCGCTGCCGCTCAATGCGGCGGTCGAAGTCGAATCCATCCTCGAATTGCATTAGGACGAAGACATGCCCGACATTTCCTGGCTGGCGAAGCGGCCGATCGCGCATCGCGGCTATCATGACCTCAACAAGAAACGGTGGGAGAATACGCTGTCGGCCTTCGATGCGGCGGCCGAACGTGGCTTCGCCATCGAATGCGACGTGCACCTCTCAAGAGACGGCATCCCCGTCGTCATTCATGACGGCGATCTGAAACGGCTTGCCGGCGTCGAAGGCGCCGTTTTCGAGCGCACCGCGGCTGAACTCGGCGCGCTCAAGGTCGGCGGAACGGCCGACCATATCCCGACGCTTCGCGAAATGCTGGAGAAGGTGGCGGGGCGCATTCCGCTCGTCATCGAACTGAAGGGCATCGAGGGAAAGGACGAGGGCCTGGTCGCCAAGGTCGCGGCGCAACTGGCTGCCTATCGCGGAGAGGCGGCGATCATGTCCTTCGATCCGTGGCTGGTGCGGGAATTTCCGAAGCAGGCGCCGAACATTCCTGGCGGGCTGACGGCGATGGGAAAGAGCGAGGAGGATATCGAGCAGCATTTCGGCATGCTCGCCTACAACCTCTCCTTCGCCTCCTACAATCTCGACGACATGCCGAACCCGTTCGTCACCTTCATGCGCGAGCGGCTCTCGCTGCCGGTCATCAGCTGGACGGTCCGCGACAGGATCGCCGCGGATCTGTCGGCGAAGCGCGCCGACCAGATGACCTTCGAAGGCTTCGACCCGTCCACTTTTGCGATGGTTTGATTTCGCGGGAGTGTGATGACACGGCTGTGAACTCGCGTTAATTTTTGCTTTTCTACCCCCTCTCCGCCCGCTTCGCGGACACCTCTCCCCCACTTCGTGAGGGATAGGCCCTGGCCGCCGGCTCGGCGCCCATCCGCCACCCGCGAAGCGGGGGGAGGTGCCGAGCGAATGCGAGGCGGAGGGGGATAATAGTCTGTTAACCCGAGTTCACAGTCGTGAGTGTGATGCCATGACGGCTTGCACGCCGCCCGGAGCTGCTTATCTTCGGGCGGATGGATGAAGCGATCAAAGGCGGGCAGCCAACTGAAGGCGAGATCACGATTCGCGTCGCGAACAGCCTCGACAGCTTCCGAAAAGCCGAATGGGACGACCTTGCGGGCGCTTCGCCTTTCTCAGAAGGTATTCCCTATAACCCGTTCGTCTCATACGATTTCCTAAAGGCGTTGGAGGAGTCCGGCTGTGCCACCCGGCGCACCGGCTGGGCGGCGCAGCATCTAAGGCTCGACGGTCCCGACGGACGGCTGATCGGAGTGGTGCCCTGTTATCTCAAGAGCCACAGCCAGGGCGAATATGTCTTCGACCATGGCTGGGCCAACGCCTTCGAGCGGGCCGGCGGCGATTACTATCCCAAGCTGCAGATATCCGTTCCCTTCACGCCGGCTACCGGCCCGCGCCTGCTCGTCCACCGCGATCTTGCCGCAAGTGACCTCCGGCGCGCCCTCGCCGCCGGCGTCAAGGCGCTGACCGATCAACTCGGCGTCTCGTCGGCGCATGTGACCTTTGCGAGCAGGCCGGATATCGAGGCGCTCGAAATGTCTGGCTTCCTGCTGCGGACAGACCAGCAGTTCCATTTCATCAATGAGGGTTACGGAAGCTACGATGATTTCCTCTCCACCCTCGCTTCGCGCAAGCGCAAGGCGCTGAAGAAGGAACGCCGCGCCGCGCTCGAGGACGGGATCACCATCGACCGGCTGACAGGCAGCGACCTGACGGAACGCGTCTGGGACGATTTCTTCGCCTTCTACATGGATACGGGCAGTCGCAAATGGGGCCGCCCCTATCTCAACCGCCGTTTCTTTTCACTGATCGGCGAGCGTATGGCGGACGACATCCTGTTGGTGATGGCGAAGCGCAACGGGCGCCATATTGCCGGAGCGATCAATTTCATCGGCTCGGATACGCTTTTCGGCCGCCATTGGGGTTGCGTCGAGGACCATCCGTTCCTGCATTTCGAAGTCTGCTATCACCAGGCGATCGATTTCGCCATCGAGCGGAAGCTGAAGGTGGTGGAAGCCGGCGCGCAGGGAGAGCACAAGCTGGCGCGCGGCTACAGGCCGGTGACGACGAATTCGGCCCATTATATCCCCAATGAAAACTTCCGCCGGGCGGTCGCCGACTACCTCAAACGCGAAAGGCGGGAAGTCGCCGAGATGGCGGAATATCTGGAGGAACACGGTCCATTCAGGAAAGAGAGCTAAGCTTCATTTTCAGTTGTGTTCCTTCCGGACGATCGGCACCAGAAAGGAAAAGCAGGCTATCAGGAAGAACACGCCGCCCGAGAGCGCCAGCATGTCCCCTGCCCGCCATGCCGCGGCGATAAAAAACAGCGCCGAGACGATAAAGAGAAGCCACCCCGCGACAATCCATTTCATCGGCGCACCATCTTGACGGGCGACGGCTGAGCGTCAGAATTCCATCCTTCCGCAAAACCATCGGGGATTTTCAATGACCGCTGCCGTTTACGATCCAAACAACATCTTTGCCAAGATCCTGCGCGGCGAAATGCCTGCATACAAAGTCTACGAAGACGACCAGACGGTTGCATTCATGGATGTGATGCCGCAGGCGAATGGCCACGTATTGGTGCTGCCGAAAGCGCCATCGCGCAACCTATTGGACGCCGATCCCGTGATTTTTGCTCCGCTTTTCGCGACCGTGCAGAAAGTCGCGCGCGCGGCGAAAGAGGCATTCGAAGCCGATGGCATCACGGTCATCCAGTTCAACGAACCGGCCGCCGGCCAGACCGTCTACCATTTGCACGTGCATATCATCCCGCGTTTCGAAGGCGTCGAACTCAAAATCCATGCGCGCGACATGGAAAAGCCGGAAATCCTTGCGGCCAACGCGGAAAAGCTGCGCTCGGCACTCAACCGGGGATAACGCGGGATCGGTCCGGTTTGGCCCGGCCGAAAATCGGAAACCAGAGCGCGGGAGCTTCGGCATCCTTACCAGCAAGGCCGCGTTCCACCCACATGGCAAGCCGCCAGGAGAACGCCAGGACGAAGACGCCGCCCAGCACGTCGACCAGATTGTGGCCGCCATCGACGAGGATGGCCGGCAAAAGTAGCGCGGTAAGCGGCAGGAAGACCGCCCTCACCCATCTGTACGGCCAGATCGCCAGCAGCGTCGTTAATGCCATCACCGTATGGAACGAGGGAAATCCGATCAGGCCGTTGATATTCATGGTGGCGATGTTTCCCACCCCGCTATGAAGAATTTGTGTCAGATGGCTGCCATAGGCCGAACTCACTACCGGCCTGACAATAGCGTCCACTTTCGGATCGAGCAGCCAGTAGGCGGAGGCGCCGAGTGACGGAAAGACGCTCCAGACACAGATGGTCACGATCCCGGCGATTACCAGCGCAAGCGCCGACCTGTGCAACATGCGGCGATCGCCGACGGCACCGAGAAACAGGATCACGAAAAGCAGTTGCAGCAGGGTCGACATGTAGACGATCCGCAGCGGCGTGACCAAAGGCGGAAACTGCGCCACCCATGCGCAAAACGCGGGCCATGAATAGCCAAGCCACATATCCATTCGGACCAGCAGAGGGTCGATGGGGGCATGGGAAAGGGGAAGAAGCAGGATGTTGTAGAGCGACGCAGCAGCCGAGAACCCAAGAAAAAGCGCTGCGGCATGCGTCATCAGTGCAATGTTTTCGCTGCGGCCAAGACGGCGATAGACCTGCCCGATGAAGGCGAGGCCAACCGCGCAAAGCATCGAGAAGAGATACTCCGATGAGCCGAGGACGGTGCCCTTCAGCCACATCAGCGCCACACAAAGCACCGCGAGAGTCAGCGTCAGCCGCAGGATCAGTCGCTCGACAGGCCAAAGGATCATCCGCACTCCCCTGGCCGCACCCTAGGGGAAACCCGTTAAGCACGAATGAAACGCGGCAGTCGCCCTGCCTCACGACCCGCGAACAATCGGTAGCGCGGGCCTCAGAACAGATAATAGCCGGCGAAGAAGACGATTTCCGCCGCGACAATGCCGACGATGATCTTTCTGCCCAGGCACAGATAGGCGACGAACCCCGCGATCATCGCCACGATCCGCAGCGCCACGGGCGTCGCCGCAAGCGCCCCGCTCGGGAAAAGAACGAGGTTGCTGATCACGCCAGCGACGAGCGCCGTGGCGACCGTGCGGACGAAAACCAGCGCCTCGGATTTTTCCGACAGCCTGTCTCCGAGATAGACGCCGAGAAAGCGCCAGCAATCCGTCGTCAGCGAGCCCGCAAGCAGGATGAAGAGGAAGGGCCACCACCAGGTGTCGAAGGAATGGAATGTCATGCCGTCCTCCTTCGCCTCAGGAAGAGATGGATGCCGAAGGCCACGGTGCCGCCGGAGAGACCGGCTCCCAAAAGATCGAATTGCGGCGTGAGAATGTGGAAGACCGGCCCGAAGGCAAGGCCGAAGATCATGCCGAGATGAACGGCCTTCTCACGCGCCGAACCCCACAGCGACGTCAGGAAATAGATCGGCGTCAGCAGGAACAGACCGGCGGAAGCAGCAGGCGGCAATTTGGGCGCCGCGGCATAGACAAGGATAATGATGACGAGGCAACCAAGGATCAGCGTCGGCCCCAGGCCGGCGTAATATGCGGTTCGCCGCTCGTGCGGGACCGTCCGGAAATTCTGCAACGCCAGAACCCAGGATGTCACCGCGACGAAATGAGAGAGGACATAGAGCACCCATTTGCGGGTTTTCGCCGTCCGCATTTCCGGCACGATCGCCACCACCATCGGCATCATCCTGATCGAAGACAGGCTCACAGCAAAGGCCAACGCCGGAAGCGAGTTGCCGGACAACATGCCTCCGATCAGGATGACCTGACCGGGCAATGCCCACACGAATGCCGTCAGGAAGAGCGTTTCAGGAAGAGTGAGGCCGGCTTCGTGCGCCAGCCCGGCGAACCCGATGAAAGCGCTGAACAGAACGAGCGCGGGAACCGAAACCGCCGCCATGATCCCGCGCAGAAACCATCGCACACTGCTCCCGTCCTGATCGGAATCAGCATCACTCTCAGCCATGCCGCGCGATTACCACGGCGAGCCGGGCGGTACGACCCGCCAAGTGCGGGAAGCTGCTCCGCGCTTTATGCAAGGCAGCGGTCTTCCAGGGGATCCGGACCGAAGAAAGGAAGCAGATTCGGACAGGAAAATGCCGGCTCACGCCGGCATTTTCATCCAATCGAAAGCGGCCGTTGCCTCAGGAACGGCGCGGAAGCTGCGGTACCGTGCTCTTCTTCGGAGCGTCCTTTTTATCCGTCGATCTGGGCTTGGCGGACGCGTTTGCCGTTCCCGCCTTCTTCGCCGCCGACTTCTTGCCGACGGATGGCCGCTTCGTATCCTCCTTCTTCGGCGCGAGCGGAACTTCGTCGGCGATCGCTTCGAGCTTCAGGCCCGTCTCGCCGGTCTCCTTCTGCTCGACCGTGACCTTGACGGTGCCGCCCTTCTTCAACTTGCCGAACAGCACCTCATCCGCGAGCGGCTTCTTGATGTGCTGCTGGATGACCCGTCCGAGCGGGCGTGCGCCCATGCGTTCGTCATAGCCCTTCTCCGCGAGCCAGGCGACCGCCTCGGGCGAGAGATCGAAAGTGACGCGGCGTTCGGCGAGCTGCGCCTCGAGCTGCATGACGAATTTCTGCACGACCTGATGGATGACCGGAACCGGCAGGGGGCTGAAGGGAATGATCGCATCCAGCCGATTGCGGAATTCCGGCGAGAAGATGCGGTTGATCGCCTCCATGTCGTCGCCTTCGCGCTTCGACGAGCCGAAGCCGATCGCGGACCTTGCCATATCGGCGGCGCCCGCGTTGGTCGTCATGATCAGGATGACGTTGCGGAAATCGATCTTCTTGCCGTTGTGGTCCGTCAGCTTCCCGTGGTCCATGACCTGCAGCAAGATGTTGAACAGGTCCGGATGCGCCTTCTCGATCTCGTCGAGCAGGAGCACGCAATGCGGATGCTGGTCGACGCCGTCGGTCAGCAGACCGCCCTGGTCGAAGCCGACATAGCCGGGAGGCGCGCCGATCAGCCGGGAGACGGTATGCCGCTCCATATATTCCGACATGTCGAAGCGCAGCAGTTCCACGCCGAGCGATGCCGCAAGCTGCTTGGCGACCTCTGTCTTGCCGACGCCGGTCGGGCCGGAGAACAGATAGGAGCCGATCGGCTTGTCGGGCTCGCGCAGGCCGGCGCGGGCGAGCTTTATCGAGGACGACAGCGCCTCGATCGCCGTTTCCTGGCCGTAGACCACGCGCTTCAATTCCTCGTCGAGACCGGCAAGCACCTTCTCGTCGTCGGCGGAAACCGTTTTCGCCGGGATGCGCGCCATCGTCGCGATGGTCGCCTCGATCTCCTTGACGCTGATGGTCTTCTTGCGCCGACTCTCCGGCAAGAGCATCTGCGACGCGCCCGTCTCGTCGATCACGTCGATCGCCTTATCGGGCAGTTTCCTGTCGGAAATGTAGCGCGCCGAAAGCTCAACCGCCGCCTTGATGGCGTCGTTGGTGTAACGGACCTTATGGAAGTTCTCGTAGTAGGGCTTCAGCCCCTTCATGATCGCGATGGCGTCGTCAAGCGACGGCTCGTTGACGTCGATCTTCTGGAAGCGGCGCACCAGCGCCCTGTCCTTCTCGAAGAACTGGCGGAATTCCTTGTAGGTCGTCGAACCGATGCAGCGGATCGCGCCGGAGGAAAGCGCCGGCTTCAACAGGTTCGACGCGTCCATCGCGCCGCCGGAGGTGGCGCCGGCGCCGATTACCGTATGGATCTCGTCGATGAACAGGATCGCGCCGGGATAATCCTCGAGCTCCTTGACGACCTGCTTCAGCCGCTCCTCGAAATCGCCGCGATAGCGGGTTCCGGCGAGAAGTGTTCCCATGTCGAGCGCGAAGATCGTCGCGTCTTCCAGGACGGCGGGCACATCACCCTCCACGATCCGCTTGGCGAGGCCTTCCGCGATCGCGGTCTTGCCGACGCCGGGGTCGCCGACATAGAGCGGATTGTTCTTCGAGCGGCGGCAGAGCACCTGGATCGTCCGGTTGATCTCGGGCTCGCGCCCGATCAGCGGATCGATGCGGCCGGATTTGGCCTTCTGGTTGAGGTTGATGCAATAGGCGGTGAGGGCGTCCTGCTGCTTCTTCTTGCCGCCTTCCTCGCTCTGCTCCGCACCGCCTTGGGCATGATCGTCGTCGGCGCCGCGCGGCGGGCGGCTCTCGCCCGCTCCGGGCCGCTTGGCGATCCCATGGGAGATATAGTTGACGGCGTCATAGCGCGTCATCTGCTGTTCCTGCAGGAAATATGCCGCGTGGCTTTCCCGCTCGGCGAAGATCGCGACGAGAACGTTCGCGCCGGAAACCTCTTCCCGGCCGGACGACTGGACATGGATCACGGCGCGCTGGATGACGCGCTGAAAGCCGGCCGTCGGCTTGGAATCCTCGTCATAACCGGTAACGAGATTGTCGAGTTCGGTATCGATATAGGTCTGCACCGTGCGCTTGAGTTCTTCGAGATCGACATTGCAGGCGCGCATTACCGCGCCGGCGTCGCTGTCGTCGATCAGAGCAAGCAGAAGGTGTTCGAGCGTCGCATATTCATGATGACGCTCATTGGCATAGGTGAGCGCCTGATGCAGCGCCCTTTCAAGGCCTTGGGAGAAAGCCGGCATAAATCCTCACTTTTTCTCCATCACGCATTGCAGCGGATGCTGATGCTGACGGGCAAAGTCCATGACCTGAGTCACTTTGGTCTCGGCGACTTCGAATGTATAGACTCCGCATTCACCGACGCCGTGGTTGTGAACATGGAGCATGATGCGTGTCGCATCGTCCCGGTTCTTCTGGAAGAACCGCTCCAGAACATGGACGACAAACTCCATCGGCGTGTAATCGTCATTGAGAATCAACACGCGATACAGGCTGGGCTTCTTCGTCTTTGTCTTCGGACGGCTTATGACAGCCGTACCGCGTCCCGAGCCGTTTCCCCGGTCGTCTCCTGCCTGCAATCTTGCCGCGCATCCGAGCATGGCATCCCCGCCGATGGACAATCGTTCCTTCCTTCGCCTCGCCAATCCTGTTCCGACGCATTGCATGTAGGTATCCCTACCCTGATTGTAAGGCCTTCTTTTGCGCTGACAATATGGCGGCGGAGGATTGCGCGCCAAAATCCCGCTATCGTGACCGGCCACGCTGCATGACCGATCGGCAACGGTCGGCGAGCCATGGGAATCGCCGGCCACCAACGGGAAAACACAAAATAAAACCCGGCTGCAGCGGGTGCAACCGGGCGGAATGCGGCCGGGGAGAAAGCCGCTTCAAGGATGGAAATGAAACCGGATTATTTCGCGCGGGCAAAAGCCGTTTCAAAAGGCTTGTAAGCGTCGCGGGCAAGGCCGGAATAAAGCTCTCCGATCTTTGTCGCTTCCGCGACGAATCCCTCATAGGCGCCCTTGGCGTAATCGGTCTGTATCTCCATCGCCTTTTCAAGCGACTTGGCGGCCATCAACTTCTCCAGCGCGGCTGCTCCGGCATCGAAAGCCTTCTTGGAATAATCACTTGCTTCGGCAACGATGGCCTGAGTTCCGGTGGAAAAGGACGCGAAACTCTTCAAGCCGCTGTCGAGGAACTCCTTGCCGTATTTGCCGGCCTCGTCGAAAGACTGCATCATTTTGCCAATCTCCATAATGTGGCGGAGCACTGTCTTGTGCAATGCAAGATATTTAGTGTGCATCGCACAAAATGTCAATATTCCCTTTTTGGTTGACTCTTGAACTCAAATCAATCGGCAGGGTTGAGTCAAACCTGCTGGAAAATGTGAACGAACAAGTTACCATAAACGGATTGGTAAGATGCGTTGGGCTAGCCTCACGTGCGGCTGCTGCGGGAAGCGGCGAAAATGCAACAAAAATCATGGGATAATGGCGGTGCGTCAGGCCTTCGCAAACTCTGTGTGTGTGCTTCGTTCGTGCGGGAGGGTGATCTGCTTCTTGAGTATGCTGATGCTGGCGACGGGCGCCATGCTGTCCAGCGCTCTCGCCCGGCAGTCGGCCGCGATCATGATCGACGCCAATACCGGCAAGGTCCTTTACGAGTCGAACGCCGATGCGTTCTGCTATCCGGCCTCATTGACCAAGATGATGACCCTCTACCTCACCTTCGAGGCGATGGCGGAAGGGCGCATCACGAAAAACACGCCCGTTCCCTTCTCCTCCTACGCCTCGGCGCAGGCGCCGACGAAGCTTGGCGTCAAGGCCGGCGATTCCGTCCCGGTGGAAATGGCGATCGATTCGATCATCACGCGATCGGCAAATGATTCCGCCGCGGCGTTGGGGGAACTGCTGGGCGGATCGACGGCCAATTTCGCCCGCATGATGAACGCCAAGGCGCGCAGCCTCGGCATGAGCCGCACGACTTTCCGCAACGCCAACGGCCTGCCGGATCCCGAGCAGAAGACAACGGCGCGCGACATGGCGAGGCTCGGCATCGCCCTTCGCGAACATTTCCCGCAATATTATCACTATTTCTCGGTCGAGCAGTTCGCCTTCCGCGGCCATGTGATCCGCGGGCACAACCATCTTCTCGGAAAGATACCTGGAGTCGATGGCATCAAGACCGGCTACACCCGCGCCTCCGGTTTCAATCTGGCGACTTCCGTCGCGATCGGCGGCAAGCGTCTTGTCGGCGTCGTGATGGGCGGCCGGACCCATCGCGAACGTGATCATCGCATGGCGGCCCTCATCCACAAATATCTGCCGATGGCATCGGCCCGTCGTGACAGCCGGGAACTCGTCGCAGACGCCGCGCCGGCCAGCCCTCGCACGCAACTCGCGACGATGGACCGGGGCGATATCCCGACGCCCGACAAGCGGCCGCACCGCCAGCCGCAACCGTCCGCGTTGGCGCTTGCCGAAGCGGCGCAATCGGCTGGCATCCAGAAAATCAACGCCGTGGTCGACGATGTGCAGACTTCCTCCACCGAAACGGAGGCTCCGGCCAAGGAGGTGGACGCGAAGGAAGACACGGCGCCCGCGAAAAATGGCTGGGTCATCCAGGTCGCATCGACCGACAGCAAGACGCAGGCGCAGGCATTCCTGGAAAAGACGGTCAAGGAAGCACCTCGCGTTCTGGCCGACGCCTCGCCCTTCACGACCACCTTCGAGAAACACGGCAATGTTTATTACAGGGCTCGTTTCGGCGGATTTTCCTCGAAGGGAAAAGCCTGGGATGCCTGCAGTGCACTGAAGAAGAGGAAGATCGCCTGTTACGCGGTGGCGGCGGAATAGTCCGTCGTGCGGCGAGGTTTGCAAGGGCCGGTCGGCCGGCGGAAGAGTTGGTTGCGTCTCCCTGAATTGTATCGGGTAAGAGGGGAATTGCCTTGGCTGGAGAGCGGGATGTCCTTGGGTTTATCAATACGCGTCGCCGTGAGAAACGCATTCATGATTTGAGCGTGAATGCCCTGCATCAGGCCGCGTTGAGGCTTGCCGATTTTCGAAAGGGCGGTCCGCTTTTCAGGACCAAGGATCTGGTATCGCTGCTGCTCAGCCATGGCGCTCGTTCATGGCGCGCTTCGCAGCCGGCCGTCTCCATCCGCCTCAAGGTTTTCGATCCAAGGGGAAAGCTGGCCGTCAAGCTCGGGCTGCGATAGCGACGAGCCTTTCCTGGTTCATGTGAACGGAACCGTCAGAGCAGACCGAGATCCGCAAGTTCCCGTCGCAGATTTTGCGGCAACGTCTGCCCTTCGCGCCCGATCTTCAGGTCGCGCGGCGCTTCGGCCGGCTTCAGATAGCGCCAACCCTGGAAGGCGCGGCGCGGCTGCCATTCGGTCCGGACCAGCTTGGGCTCGAGCACGATGTGGCAGCGGCCGATCCCCTCCCCGTCCGTGAACGGCCGGATCTCCAGAATGCGCTGGCGGCACTGTACGTTTCCCTTGATGACCCAATAGAGCGAGCCGCCGCCCGTTACCGCATCGACCTGCTTCGGCACCATGCGCGTCGTATGGCAATGTTCCACAGCTTCGCCGCGCAGGCGCTTTTCATCGAGGCGGAACGCGATCCATTCCTCCAGATCCTCGATGCTGTCGCAGCCGACGCAAAGCTTGACGAGATTGAGCATGCCTCCGGTCTACAATAAGGGGGGCGGTAGGCGTCAAGCACCCTTGGAAACTGCTACCCGTTCTCCACAGCGGCAAGGCGCTCGTGCTCCACGGGTCGATCCTTGGTTAACTTCAATTGCGACGCTGCTCAGCACTCGACCACGTTGACCGCGAGGCCGCCGAGGCTGGTTTCCTTATAACGCTCGTCCATGTCGCGCCCGGTCTGCCGCATTGTCTCGACGGCCGCGTCGAGCGGCACGAAATGTGTTCCGTCGCCCTTGATCGCCAGCGATGCGGCCGTCACCGCCTTCACCGCGCCCAGCGCGTTACGCTCGATGCAAGGCACCTGAACGAGACCGGCTACAGGGTCGCAGGTCATGCCGAGATGATGTTCGAGCGCGATCTCAGCGGCATTCTCGATCTGTGCCGGCGTGCCGCCCATCACCGCGCAAAGGCCGGCAGCCGCCATGGCGGAAGCGGAACCCACCTCCCCCTGGCAGCCGACCTCGGCCCCTGAAATCGAGGCGTTGTGCTTGATGATCCCGCCGATCGCGGCCGCCGTCAGCAGGAAATCCCTGGTGCCCCTGGCGTCGGCGTCGACATGAAACTGCTTCCAGTAGCGCATGACGGCGGGAATGACGCCTGCCGCGCCATTGGTCGGCGCCGTCACGACCCGGCCGCCGGCGGCATTCTCCTCATTGACCGCCATGGCATAGACGGAGAGCCAATCATTGGCCATCAGCGGGTTCGGCTTGTTCTGCCGCCACTCTTCGTCCATGCGATGGTAGAGCTGTTTTGCGCGGCGGCGCACCTTCAGTCCGCCCGGCATGACGCCGTCCTTCGAAAGCCCGCGATCGACGCAATCGCTCATTGCCTGCCAGATGCGGTCAAGGCCCCGGTCGAGTTCCTCGCGCGACATGTGCGCCTCTTCATTGGCGCGTTTCATCTCGGCGATCGACAGGCCGCTTTCAGCGGCCATGGCGAGCATGTCCCTGGCGCTGGCAAAGGGATAGGGAATGCCCTTCTCGACCCTGTCGGCCTTGGATTTCATCCGCTGGAGTTCCTCGGCGGAAACGACGAAGCCGCCGCCGATGGAATAATAGATTCGTCGCAGCAACAATTGGTCGTCGCGGTCGAAGGCGGAAAAGGTCATGCCGTTGGCATGGCCCGGCAGTGGAAATTTCCGGTCAAGGACGAGGTCCTGTGCGGGATCGAACCGGTAGGAAGGATGGCCCGGAGGAGAAACCCGCTTGGCGTCGGCAACGGCTGCCAGCGTTTCGTCCGCGCGATCCGGATCGACGGTGAGCGGCGTCTCGCCGGTGAGGCCGAGAATGACCGCACGATCGGTGCCGTGGCCGACACCTGTGAAGGCAAGCGAACCGTGCAGGCTTACGCTCAGGCGATGGACCACCGCCCCGGCGGGGCGCGGCCAGTCCGTTCCGGCGATCTCGTCGAGAAAGCGCGCGGCCGCCACCATAGGGCCCATCGTGTGCGAACTCGATGGTCCTATGCCGATCTTGAAGAGATCGAAAACGGACAGGAACATGAACGAACTCCGTGCATCTCTTTCGATCTTTGGCTGCTTTTCATGCGAGAGACCCTGCGGCTTCCGACTTCCGCTGATACAACAGCGACACGGGTCCTGAGTGTTTTCCTCACAGGATTGCCGCTCAATCGGGCGCCGGAAACAGCGTTTCCGTGCGTCCGGTCATCCAATAGCCAAGAAGCCCCACCCATTCATGAACCGCGAGGGACAACGTTCCGACGGCGCCCTGCGGATCATCATGGCTGAAACCGAATTTCTCGTTGCCCAGCGTACGATAATCGCAAGGCCACGGAATGACGGGAAAGCCGGCCGCGCGGAAAATGCCGACCGAACGCGGCATGTGGAAGGCGGACGTGACGAGCACCCAATTGTCTCCCGGCTTCGGATCGGCGAGCGCCTTCGAGAAGACGGCATTTTGATAGGTGTTGCGCGACTTGTCCTCGAGAATCAGCCTATCCGCTAGAATCCCCATCGCGGCGAACAGTTTGGGCGCTACGTCGGCATCGGGCATTTCGTTGCGCACAAGCGAACCATTGCCGCCGGTGACGAGGATTTTCGCCTGAGGATAAAGCCGCGCGAGCTTCAGCGTCTCGATGACGCGGTCGCCCGCCGCATTCAGCTCATACCCATGCCGGACTCGGTTGATACCGCCTTCGAAGGCGCCGCCGAGCAGTATGACGCCCTTTATGTCCTGCGGAAGATTTGCGGGACGCTGAAAGCGTTCTTCGAGCGGTTGCATCAACAAAGCGCCGATGTCGGACCAGATCGCCAGTGCAAGCACCACGAAAGCAATGCTTGAAAAAACAAGCGCTGTGCGTTTGCGGTGGAGAAAGAGCGCGATGATCCCGATCGCGAACAGAAATGCGACGAAATTGAGCGGCTGCAGGAAGAAGCCGCCAATCTTGGATATGACGAAAAACATGCCTTCCGTCCCTCAACAAGCTCTGTCATCGCCCATGCAAATTCATGCCGACCGTGCTGCAAGGCAAGATGGCCGACTATCTCCGATCGCGGAAAACCACCGGTTAAAGGAAATGAAAAGCCTGGGCCTCATTGGTGTGGACGCGGCAATTTGGTATTCATGTCCGGAAGATTCGACCTATCCGCAAACAAGAGAGTGGCCAGGACATGCAGACGACCTTGATGATCACGATTGCCGTCCATGCACTCGCAGGCGTGTTCTGGGCCGGTACCACTTTCGCGCTCGCCCGTCTCGAGGGCGCCTATGCAGAGCGCTTTTTCGGCCCTCAGATGGGCGCCGCCGTCCTCGCCCTGCTGAGCGGCGCTCTGCTCTGGCATTACCTGCATGAAGGCGGCGCCGGCGCACCTGAAATGGTGCTTGGGCTCGGCATCCTCTGCGCCATCATAGCCGCGGGCGTGCAGGGCGCGATGGTCGGCTCGGCGCGGCGCAAGCTCAAGAGCGCGGGCGGCGCCTCGGCGGAAGCGGCGATCCGCGCCCGCATGGCGGCGGGCGAACGGATCGCGAGCGCCCTCCTGGCGATCACGGTGATCTGCATGGTGATCCAGCGCTACGCCTGAACAGGAACCGCTATCTCTTTCTTGTTACGCAATTCCGGACGTAAAACCGCTGCGCACTTTTGCTGGAATTGCTCTGACGCCGGTTTTCACCACCATTTCGTCGGCTGGAAGCGGCCGGCTGCCTGCTCGATCGCATGCGCGGTGCGGAAGAGCGTTTCTTCCTCGAAAGGCTTGCCGATGAGCTGCAGGGCGAGCGGGAGCCCGCGTTGGTCGAGGCCGGCCGGGACGGCGATGCCGGGCAGTCCCGCCATGTTGACCGTGACGGTGAAAACGTCGTTCAGATACATTTTTACGGGGTCTGAGTTCATGTCCTCGTCTGCGATGCCGAAGGCGGCGGATGGCGTCGCCGGCGTCAGGATGGCGTCGATGCCGTCGGCAAAGACGTTCTCGAAATCGCGCTTGATCAGCGTCCGGACCTTCTGCGCCTGGACATAATAGGCGTCGTAATAGCCGGCCGAGAGCACATAGGTGCCGATCATGACGCGGCGCTTGACCTCGCGGCCGAAACCGGCGGCGCGCGTCTTCTCGTACATCTCGATGATGTCGCGGCCGGGCACCCGCAGACCATAGCGCACGCCGTCGTACCGGGCGAGGTTGGACGAGGCTTCAGCCGGCGCGACGATGTAATAGGCCGGCAGCGCATATTTCGTGTGCGGCAACGAAATGTCGACAATTTCGGCGCCGGCATCCTTCAACCACGCAATGCCCTTCTGCCACAGCGCCTCGATTTCGTCGGGCATGCCTTCGACGCGATATTCCTTCGGGATGCCGATCCTCATGCCCCTGACGCTGCCGCCGAGCGCGGTTTCGTAATCCGGTACCGGGCGGTCGACGGACGTCGTGTCCTTCGGATCGACCGAGGCCATGGATTTCAGCATGATCGCCGCATCGCGCACGTCGCGCGCGATCGGCCCAGCCTGGTCGAGCGAGGAAGCGAAGGCGACGGTGCCCCAGCGCGAGCAGCGCCCATAGGTCGGCTTGATGCCGACCGTGCCGGTGAAGGCGGCGGGCTGGCGGATGGAGCCGCCCGTATCGGTCGCCGTCGCTCCGGCGCAGAGCCATGCCGAGACGGCGGCGGCCGAGCCGCCCGAGGACCCGCCAGGCACGAGGTCCATATTCGAATTCTTCGCCCGCCAGGGATTCTTGACCGGGCCGTAATAGGAGGTCTCGTTCGACGAGCCCATGGCGAACTCATCCATGTTGAGCTTGCCGAGCATGACGGCGCCGTCCGCCCACAGATTGGCCGTTACCGTCGATTCATAGCGCGGCTTGAAGCCGTCGAGGATGTGCGAAGCGGCCTGCGTATGGACGCCTTCCGTGGCGAAAAGATCCTTAATGCCGAGCGGGATGCCTTCCAGCGCGCCGCCCTGCCCCTTGGCGAGACGCGCGTCAGATGCTTTCGCCATTTCGCGCGCCTTGTCATGCGTCACCGCGACATAGGCGTTGAGCGCCGGGTTGGCCGCGTCGATCGCCGCGAGATAGGCGTCGGTCAACTCGGTGGAGGTGAATTCCCTCGCCCTCAGCTTCGCCCGGGCTTCGGCAATCGTCAGTTTCGTCAGTTCGCTCATCAGGCAATCTTCTTTTCGCAAGAGCGGTAATGGCCTTCAATGAATATGGCGGGAAACGCCGTCAGCCCGCACCTACTCCACCACCTTCGGGACGAGGAAGAAATTCTCTTCGGTGGCGGGGGCGTTGGCGACGACATCCGCGGCCTTGCCGCCATCCGTCACTTCGTCCCGGCGCTTGCGCATCTCCATCGGGATGACCGACGTCATCGGCTCGACGCCCGACACGTCGACCTCGTTCAGTTGCTCGACGAAGCCGAGGATCGCGTTCAATTCGCCGGACATGCGCTCCGCATCTTCGTCATCGACGGCAATGCGGGCAAGACGCGCCACGCGCTTCACAGTATCGATGCTGACCGACATGCTTGATCTCCGGACCGTTTGGATGCGGTTCACGGCTATTAGCGAGCGTCGCCGCCCCGCGCAACAGCCACGCCTCTTTCCCGCCGGACAAAAAATTGCCGGACGGCCGCAATCATCGCTGAAATGGAAGGCTTACAGCGTCACCGCCTCGCCCGGCTTCGGCGTAAGCACCTTGGTCGATCCCCCGTCCATCGCCTTGACGAATTTGTCGGCGCTCTGGTCGATGATTGGAAAAGTGCCGAAATGACAGGGGAAGACCGCCTCGAACTTGAAGAACCGCCGGCAGGCAAGCGCCGCGACCGCGCCGCCCATGGTGAACCTGTCGCCGATCGGCACGAAACCGATAGCCGGCTCATGCAGTTCGTTGATGAGCGCCATATCGGAGAAAATATCGGTATCGCCCATATGATAGACCGTCTTTTCGCCGGGAAAGTGCAGGATGAGCCCGAGCGGATTGCCGAGGTAGGTGTTCTTTCCGCCGTCACCGCCATAGGAAGAAGAATGAAGCGCCTGCACGAAGGTGGTGGTGAAGCCGCCGCAATCGACAGTGCCGCCCGTATTGCCGGGGTTGATCTTGTTCTGGTCCACGCCCTGACCGACGAGGTACATGCAGATCTCGAAATTCGCGACGAGCATGGCGCCGGTCTTCTTCTGGATTTCCACCGTGTCGCCGACATGGTCGTTATGCCCATGGGTGAGAAGGATATGCGTCACGCCCTCGGCCGGCCCCTCCCATCCCTTGTTCCAGGTGGCGTTGCCGGTCAGGAACGGGTCCATGAGGATCGTCGCGCCCCCGGTTTCGATCTTGAATACCGAATGGCCAAACCAGGTGATTTTCATGATGGCTCCCGAAACGCGCTATTGAGAAATGCTTTTCCGGAAGGATAGAACGGCAGCCGGCCAAGTCAAAGGAAACCAGCGAAATTGACTGTTCTCGCCGTTGACGATCTGTTGAACGCGCTGCCGCCAAACCGCGCGATTGCAGGCCTCGATCTTGGGACGAAAACGATCGGCCTTGCCGTCTCGGATCGCTCCCTTCGGTTCGCCAACCCCCGCCCGGTCATCCGCAGGACAAAATTCTCCACCGATGCAGCCAGGCTGCTGGCTGATCTGACAAGGGAAGAAGCCGCAGCGATCGTGATCGGCCTCCCCGTCAACATGGACGGCACGGAGGGGCCCCGCGTGCAGGCGAGCCGCGCCTTTGTCCGCAACCTCGAGAAACTCACCGATCTTCCGTTTGCCTTCTGGGATGAACGGCTTTCGACCGTCGCGGCGGAGCGCGCGCTGATCGAAATGGACGTCTCGCGAAAAAAGCGGGGCGAGAGGATCGATTCGGCGGCGGCCGCCTTCATCCTTCAGGGCGTGCTCGACCGCTTCCAGTCGATAAAGCGGATCGAGCGATAGACCGGGCCTACTCGCCCGGAGCCGCTATATTCCTGGCGTCGGAAGCGCCCCGATGCCTTCTCCACCATGCCGCGATCTGTCGACGTCGACGGAAGGCGTAGAGCGCGGAGAGGAGCACGGCGTCGAACAGGCAGGCGCGAGCAACGAAGCCGGGGATTTCAGCAGGATCCACGCCGAGGATCTGGCCGTAGATATTGAAGACGAAATCGTGGACCTTCCGGCTCAGTATGACACAGCCGAAACTGATGTCGTTGAGAGACAGGAAGTACCAGCCCCAGAAGAGGCCGACCGGCGCCGCCCACAGGATGAGGATGATGCGCATCAGTTCTGCCGCCTCTCATCGAGGGAAAGTTGGCTCTGCAGCCTGCGAAGAAGACTGTTGTGGACAGCGCCGAGCGCCATGAGGCGCGCCGCGTTCTGGACCGGTTCGTTCTGCCGCGGAACGGTCCGCTCCATCATCCGCTTCTCCGCCGAAATGGCGAGCCAGGAGCCGGCAAGCGCGGCCAGTTCAAGGGCAACGGCGGCATAGAAGCCCTGCACCGACGCGAACGCACATGCCAGGAACAGGATCGTGACCATCCCGATGGCGCCGCCGAAGGCCAGCCGCGCCACCTCGTCCGTCTCGCTTGATTCCTCGTCTTCGAAAAGCGCTGTCAGGAGCGTCCAGAGGAACAGCACCGCCACCAGTCCGAATCCCGAGGCGAAGCCCGTGGAAACGGCCTGGCTCGACATGAAGCGCGGCAAGCCGGCCGGCGTGGCGAGGCCGACCATATGCAGGACGATGGAGAATCCTCCCTGTCTGTCGAGCGCGCAAAGCAGGCTGAGCGCCGAAAAGACGATCATCCAATGGAGGGCGAGAAAGAGACTGAGAATCCGGCGCATGGCACCCCTGCTTTCCTGCAAATTGGTACGCGGGGCCTTCGACGGCAACGGAAACCATTTGTTAAGGTTAATGGAAGGTTGAGATGGGGATAATAGCGGCGGTCCCCATGTTCGATTCTTGTGTGGGGTGCGTCCTTCGAGGCTCGCCCTTCGGGCTCACGCCTCAGGATGAGGGAGTCTGGCGCCAACGGTCCTCATCCTGAGGTGCCCGCGAAGCGGGCCTCGAAGGACGCACTGTACCAGAAAGATGCCAGCGCTCGGGATAAGGGTCCGACTAGGGCGGACAAGGATCGGTTCAATCCCCTTCGGGATAAAGCGTGTCGATGATCAACCGGGAATCGTGGCGGGCGTCGAGCATGCCGTAGGTCGTCCGCCATTGTCCGGCGAGGCGCGTCTCGACAAAGGCGTCGGCGATGCGGCCCGCGCCCATCCGCCGCAATTCGGCGGCGGCCGCGGCGAGCGCCAGCTGTTCGGTCAAAAAGCGGGTCGAGCCCTCGTCCGAATCGGCCACCTGGATCGCCGCGCGCAGAACGCTCGTCGTCCCTTGAGCGCCCGGCCCGAGATCCCGCTCTATCCCGGCCATGACGTCCTCGAAAAGGGCGGGCCCGCGCTTGATCACCCGCAGCACGTCGAGCGCCATGACATTGCCGGCGCCTTCCCAGATCGCGTTGACCGGAACCTCGCGGTAGTAGCGCGCCAGCGGCGCCTCCTCGACATAGCCGTTGCCGCCAAGGCATTCCATCGCCTCGTAAAGCAGCGCCGGGGCGATCTTGCACACCCAGTATTTCACCGCCGGCGTCATCGCCCGGGCAAAGGCTGCGGCGCCGCGATCGTCCGCGGCTTCGTCGAAGGCGCGCGCCAGACGGAAGGTCAGCGCCGTCGCGGCGGCGACATCGAGCGCCATGTCGGCCAGCACGCGCTGCATCAGCGGCTGTTCGATCAGGGTCTTGCCGAAGACCTTGCGGTGCCGCGCGTGATGCACGGCTTCGGCCAATCCGGCGCGCATGATTGCCGAGGAAGCGATGGCGCAGTCGAGCCTCGTCAGCGTCACCATGTCCATAATGGTGCGGATCCCCTGCCCCGGATCGCCGACCATCTCGCCGACCGCGCCGTCGAATTCGACCTCGGACGAGGCGTTCGAACGGTTGCCGAGCTTGTCCTTGAGACGTTGGAAGCGGAAGCCGTTGCCTTTCGGGCCGGCGAGGATGCGCGGCACGAGGAAGCAGGAAAGTCCTTCCTGCACCTGCGCCAGGACAAGGAAGGCGTCCGACATCGGCGCCGACATGAACCATTTATGGCCGGTCAGGCGATAAAAACCGCTGCCGGCCGGCTCCGCGCGCGTCTGGTTGGCGCGGACATCCGTGCCGCCCTGTTTCTCGGTCATGCCCATGCCGAGCGTCAGCCCTGCCTTCTCGACGGGCGGCTTCTGCGACTGGTCGTATTTGCGCGTGGTGACGCGCGGGGCCCATTCGCGGAAAAGTTTCGGATTGGCCATCAGCGCCGCGAGCGACGCGCTGGTCATCGTAAGAGGGCACAGATGCCCCGCTTCCAACTCGGCGGTCAGGTAGAAGCGGGCGGCGCGCACCTGATGGCGCTTGCCCTTTTCCGCCTCGCCATTTTCCCAGATGGAGGAATGCAGGCCGTTGGCGATCGAGCGCCGCATGAGTGCGTGATAGGCGGGATGGTATTCGACGATGTCGAGCCGCCGCCCTTGCCGGTCATGCGTCCGCAGCTTGGGCGTTTCCGAATTGGCGAGCCGGGCGAGGTCCTGCGCTTCCTGCGTCAGGACGAAGCGCCCGAGCGCATTCAAATCCTGCCGCACGGAATCGGAAAAATCCTCGCCGATCTGGACCAGCAACGGATCGCCGCGCCAGGCATTGCCGCCCGTCATCGGCGGCGACTGATTGGTCACTTCGTCCGTCACGCGAAATCCTGTCCTGTGCTCCCTGAAAGGCTCTAGCCTCTTGCCCTTATCTAGGGAACAGCCAATCGTCAGGGAACGGTGGATAGAGTTGACAGCTGTCAACCGTCAGCGACAGTCTACCACGGCTCTGAACTCGGGTTAATTTTTGCTTTTCTACCCCCTCTCCGTCCGCTTCGCGGACACCTTGTAACTCAACATTTGCCGGATCTGCTATGATTAGGGATGCGGTGGCGGACGGAAGCACGACACACCTCTGGGCCATGAAGCCCGTGGGAGAGCCTGT
>DASZUG010000088.1:0-13268 GCA_035547755.1 Rhizobiaceae bacterium | reverse complement strand
GGCTCGCCCAAATGGGCGAGCACCTCAGGATGAGGGAGTCAGGCGCCAGCGGTCCTCATCCTGAGGTGCGAGCGAAGCGAGCCTCGAAGGACGCACCCGACAGATGAACAAGATCAGCGATGCTGGTGTAAAATCCAGCTCCTTTCCCGCTACCCGCCCTCGCCGACCTTCACCACCACATCGAACTCGCCGCTTGCTTTCAGCGGAATGGCCTTTTCCTTCGTCTTACGGCCATTGATGGCGATGTCGGTGCCCTTGCCCTTCTTGCGCTCGATCTTGATGCGATAGACGGCGTCGCCAACCTTGATCTTTGCCGAATAGCCGTTCCAATCGGATGGCAGCGCCGGAGTCACGACAAGTCTGTCGGCTTCCCGGTGGATGCCGAGAATGCCCTCGACCGCAGCACGGTAAAGCCACCCCGCCGAACCCGTGTACCACGTCCAGCCGCCGCGGCCGCCCTTGTCCTCTCCCGAATAGATATCAGCGGCGACAACATAGGGCTCGACGCGATAGCGCTCCGCCGCCTCGGCGTCGAGCGCGTGATTGACAGGATTGAGCATGCTGAAGCAGCGCCAGGCTTCGTCCGTGTGGCCGAGTTCGGCGAGCGCGATCACCAGCCATGTCGCTGCATGGGTATATTGGCCGCCATTCTCGCGCACGCCGGGCGGGTAGGCCTTGATGTAGCCTGGATCCTTCTCCGTCTTGTCGAAGGGAGGCGTGAAGAGCTTGACGATAGCAAGCTCGTCGTCGACCAGCATCCTTACGGCAGCATCCATCGCCTGCCGCTGATGCTCCGGATCCGCTTTGCCGGAAAGAACGCTCCAGGACTGGCTGATCGAATCGATCCGGCATTCATCCGACAGATGCGATCCGAGCGGCGTACCATCGTCATAGGAGCCGCGTCGATACCATTCGCCGTCCCAGGCCGAGCTTTCGAGCGCGCGGGCGAGCTTCGCCGCATGCTGTTCCCAGCGCTTGGCGCGGGTTTCGTCCTTCTGTGTACGGGCGACGGGGATGAACTCGTCGAGCGTCTTCAAGAGGAACCAGCCGAGCCAGACGCTGTCGCCCTTGCCGCCCTCGCCGACATGGTTCATTCCGTCGTTCCAGTCGCCTCCCAGCATCAGCGGCAATCCGCTCGACGCCGTGCGTTTGAGCGCAAGGTCAAGGGCCAGCGCACAATGCTCATAGACGGTCGCCGTGCGCTCGGAAACGTCCGGAGTGAAGAAGGAATCGTGCTCGCCTTCCTTCAATTCCTCTCCTGTCAGGAACGGCACTTTCCTCTTGAGGATCGCATCGTTTCCTGTCGCCTTCAGATAAGAGGCCGTGGCATATGCGAGCCAGACGACGTCATCCGAAATCATCGTGCGGACGCCGGCGCCGGTCCTCGGAAGCCACCAGTGCTGGACGTCGCCTTCCGGAAACTGCCGCCCCGCAGCATTGACGATCTGCGCCTCGGCCAGTGACGGATCATGCGTCATCAGCGCCAGCGTGTCCTGCAACTGGTCGCGGAAGCCGAAGGCCCCGCTCGCCTGGTAAAATGCCGTGCGGGCACGGATACGGCAGGCGAGCGCCTGGTAGGGCAACCAGTTGTTGACCATCAAATCAAGCGCCTTGTCGGGCGTCTCGACCTGCAATGTTCCGAGGAAGCCGTCCCAGTTGCGCGTATTCTCGGCCAGCCGGTCCTCGAAATTCCGCGCAGCATGCTTGCCGGCCAGCTTGATCGCCTCGCCGGCGGAACCGGCGTCGCCGAGCAGGAACATCAGCGATATTTCGCCGCTTGGCGGCACTTCGACATCGCGGGCGAGCGCAGCGCAAGGGTCGCGGCCGGCTTCGACCGCGCCGGAAAGCGCCTCGCCCTTCAAAGCCACTTCCGGATATTCGACCGTTCCCCTGTGGCCGATGAATTCGACCCTATCGGCAGTATAGGATTGCGGCGGCTCATCGCTGGCGAGGAAGGCGACCCTCTCGTCATAATCGAGGCTATAAGGGTTCTTCGCCATCAGCGTGCCGCTTCCTTCGTCGAAGGAAGGGATGATCGTCGGGGCATTTTTCGCCCGATCGGTGCCGAGCACCCATTCGGCGTAGGCGTAGATGCGCAGCTTCGCCGCCGCCGATCCTCCATTGCGGACAACAAGTCGGGAAAGCTTCACCGGATCTTCCGGGTCGACGATCTGGGTGAGTTCGAGTTCGAGGCTGCCACGCGTAGCCTTGAAGACGCTCGTCCCATGGCCGTGCCTCGTCTCGTAGCGCATCGTTCCGTCGCGGGCCACGCAGGCAAAGGGCGAGAACAGTTTTCCGTCGGCCTGGTCGAAGACATAGATCGCCTCGCCGGGACGGTTCGTCACCGGATCGTTCGACCAGGGCGTCAGCTGGAAGTCGCGGCTGTTGCGGCTCCAGGTGAAGGAAGCACCTTCCGCCGACGTGTGGAAGCCGAAAGACGGATTGGCAATGACGTTGATCCAGGGATGCGGCGTGACGCTCGTGCCCTCCAGGCGCACGACATATTCGCGCCCGCCATCGGCAAAGCCGCCGAAACCGTTCCAGAAGGCAAGATCGTCGCCCTTTGCAGTGTTGCGGTCCGAACGGTTCGTCTTGACGGGCCGGAGCACTGCCTTGGAGGGAGGCGTTTCGGACTCCGCCGCTATCGACGAAGTCGTGGTGGTTGGCAGTTCAAGTCCGCGCAATTGTGCTTCGATCGCCTCAGCGCGTTCGATCTGATCGAAGATCTGGCCGTTGCGCGTATGGAGAACGATGCGCGCCACCGCGAGAAGCGTACGGTAGGACTTCTCGTCCATCAGATCGCGCCTGACGGCGAAGATATGCTGGCGCGGCCCGAGTTCCGAACCGCGCAGGCGGCTGTTTTCGCAAAGACGCTCGATCGCCTGTTGCAGATCCTGGACATAGGAAGAGGCGCGCTCGTTGACAATGACGAAATCCGCCACCAGTCCCCTCGCGCGCAAATATTCCTGCATGCGCAGCACCTGCGCCACGATCTCAATGTCGGCGATGTCGTCGATGCGCAACGCGAAAATCGGAAAATCACCGGAAATGCTCATCGGCCAGAGCGATGATTGCGAACCGAGCCCCGATGCGATGGCGTCGCTGGCGATGCGGGTCGAACCGTCCGGATAGATCAGGTAGCGCGCGAGCTTCTGGACGTTGCAGGCATCGGCGAGATTGAGACCGACATGGTAGGCCTGAACCTGCGAGCGCGTCCATGAAAGCATTGCCTGCCGGGCGAAGCTTTCGGAATGATCGAGTTGGGTAACGGCGGCTTCCGCGTCGGCGCGGGTCGGCGCCACCACCGTCCAGAAGGTGAGCGTCACCTTCTTGTTGGCAGGCACCCTCACCCGCCGGCGAAGCGACATGATCGGATCGAGCACGAAGCCGCTGGAGCCGGTCAGGCGGGCGCCCGAATCGAAGGCGGCCGGATCCGAGATCTCGCGGCCGGCCCCCAGGAAGGCGCGGCGGTCCGTCTCGGCTTCGGTATGGCGCGGACTTCCGGAACTGTCGATGACGAAATGGGCCAGCGTCAGGTCAGGCTCGGTCTTGTCGCGCTTGCGGCGCGTCGCGAAGATGACGCCGCCCTGATCGGCGATCTCCGTCTCAACGGACATCTTCGAGAAAGCGGGATGGGCGTTGTCGCTCGCCTCCGGGGCCAGAACGAGTTCCGCATAGGAGGTGACTTCGATCTGGCGATCGTGCGGACTGTCGTTGGAAATGGAAATGCGGCGGACCTCGCCGTTCCCCTCACAGACCAGCGTGCATTCGACCTCGCTCCGGATCACCCCGACCGTCTTGACGAAGGTCGCCTTGTCATCCGCCAGGACGACCTGGATCGTCTCGCCCGGCGCCTGCTTCGGTTCGGCCGTGGCCGACCACCATTCGCCCGTCTCGACGTCGCGCAGGAAAAGGAAATGCCCCATCCTGTCCTCGACGGGATCGGCATGCCAGCGGGTGATGGCGAGGTCGTTGAACCGGCTGTATCCCGCACCGGTCGATGTCACCATGACCGAATAATGCCCATTCGACATCAGGTTGGTCGCTGGCAACGTGTGGAGCGGGTTGATGATAAGCCGCGTATCCGGAGTCTCGGGAATGGCGCCACCCTTGGTACGCTCCGCCGCTTCCGTCTTCAGCGTCGCCACCGGGATGGCGCGCGGGGCCTTTTCCTGGAGCAGCAACTCGGCCGCCTCGACAACCGGATCACTATGGAAACGGTCGCGCATGCGCCCTTCGAAGATGGCGTTGGCGACGGCGACGATCGACATGCCCGAATGGTGGGCCATGAAGTTGTAGACCACCGCGTGGTCGGCGCCTTCGGGAACGCGCTCAGGCGTATAGTCGACGGCATCATGATAGCCGTAGCGGCCAAGCGCGCCGGCGGCGTCGAGCCGCGCCATGTTCTCTACCGCCTCGTGCGGCGCGAACTGACAGGCGAGCATCGTTGCATAGGGCGCAATGACGGTGTTGAGCGCCAGCCCGCGCTTCAGCCCGAGGCCCGGCACGCCGAAATTCGTGTATTGATAGTTCATATCGCGGTCGCGCGCGTTGAACGCGGCTTCCGAGATACCCCACGGGATACCCTTTTCGCGCCCATACTGGATCTGCCGCTTGACGATGAGATTGTTGGTCTGGTTGAGCAACCCGCCCTGCGGTTCCTTCATGACGAGTGGCGGCATCAGATATTCGAACATCGAGCCCGACCAGGACATCAGCGCGCCCCGGAAACCGATTTCCACCACGGGCCTGCCAAGATGGAACCAATGATCGGTCGGAATGTCGCCCTTGGCGATCGCAAGCAGGCTCGCCAGCCGCGCTTCCGATGCCAGAAGATCGTAGCAAGCTTCGTCGAGCTGGTGCTCGTTGACCCGGTAGCCGATCGAAAAGAGCTTGCGGTCTTCGCGGAAAAGGAAGGAGAAATCCATTCCCCAGGCCAGCCCGCGGCACCTTTCGGCTATCGAGGTCAGCCTTGCCCTGAACGTTTCGATCAACGCCTCGTCCGTATGAGCGTCATCGACATGGGCGTTGCAGGTATCGGCCAGTTTCTCGGCCCAGAGAGCCAGATCCTCGCTGATAGGCGAGCCGGTCTCCTGGCGGAGCGCCGAGGCGAGTTTGCGGATCTCGCTGGCCATCACGGCCAGATTGATGGTGCGGACAGGCGCCAGTTCCGGTTCGCGCTTGACGGTTTCGATGGCCTTTCGGATGCCTTCCAGCCTGTCGCGGAGCCGCTGCCGCAAGGGGCGCAGTTGGCGGCGGTCATCCGGCAGGACTGTCAGCGTGTCCTCCAGGATAGTGACGCTATCCAGAAGCCCGTCGAAATCGCCTTCGAGATAAGCAGCCGGCGCTTCCGCCCATTCGCGGCAGGCGCCCGCGACGGCGACGAGATGGCCGGCGAGATTGCCGCTGTCCACGGCCGAAATATATTTCGGCTGAAGCGGCTGCAGCGTCTTCGTGTCGTACCAGTTGAAAAGGTGGCCGCGGTAATGCTCGAGCTTCTCCATGGTGGCGAGCGTTGCTTCGAGACGGTCGAGCATGCCTCCCATGCTGATCCAGCCGAAATCGCGCGCCGCCACGGTGGAAAGAAGATAGAGGCCGATATTCGTGGTCGAAGTGCGCGGCGCCACGACAGGGACGGGTGTCTCCTGGAAATTGTCCGGAGGAAGCATATTGTTTTCCGGATTGACGAACGTCTCGAAATAGAGCCAGGTCCGCCGCGCCACGCTCCTCAGACGCTTGGTGTCATCCTCGGAAACGAGGAGCCGGTCTTCCGTCTCGGCCGAACGGCTGATGATCCAGGCGAATGCCGGAGAGCCGATCCAGAACAGCGCAAAGATGAAGGCGACGATGGCGCCGGTCGATCCCGCCGCGACCGGGATGGCGAACCCGAAAACGGCAATGATGATCGCGCCATACATCATCTGATAATAATCGCCGACGCTGGTGCGCCCGCTGCGATGGGCCTGCAAGGCGGTGCGCCATTCGAGCAGATGCTCATGGCTGACGAACATGCGGTAGAGCGTGCGGATGATGGCGTCGCCCATCAGCCATGCCTGATGCGCAATCAGCACGATACGCAGCGCCACCTGCGCAGTTCCGACGGCCACATCGCGCCCGAAGGCGTTGAAGTGGCCCCGCAAGGTGATGTCCCTGCGGTCCGGGAGGATGCCCGCGACAATATCGAATGTCGGTTGAACGAAGAGGATGAGTATCAGGAAAAGCTGCCATTCGGCGGCAAGCGCAAAGGGCAGCGTCGCCCAGGCGGCGATCGACGAGGCGATCCAGAAGATCGGCACCAGCGACCGGCGCAGATTGTCGATCATCTTCCAACGCGACACTGCCGACACGCCGGAACTCGCCGACAGGATCATCGGAAGGAGCTGCCAGTCGCCACGCGCCCAGCGATGGTGACGCGAAGCATCGACCGAATAGCGTGTCGGGTAATCCTCGACCAGTTCCACATCGGTGACGAGTGCCGCGCGCGCCATCGCGCCTTCGAGGAGATCATGGCTGAGGATCGTATTTTCCCCGATCCTGCCTTGCAGCGCCGTCTCCATCGCGTCGACGTGATACATCCCCTTTCCCGTGAAGGTGCCTTCGTGGAAAAGGTCCTGATAGATGTCCGAGACGGCAAAGACATAAGGATCAATGCCGCGATGGGCCGAAAAGACGCGCTGGAAGAAGGACGCTTCGTCTCCTGTCGTCAGCGACGGCGTAACCCGCGGCTGAAGAATGCCGTAGCCCGAGGTGACGCGATGCGATTTCACGTTGTAGTGCGGACTGTTGAGCGGATGGCTCATCTTGCCGGCGAGCTTGCGCACAATATCGCGAGTGGTTCGCGTATCGGCGTCGAGCGTCATCACATAGACGACCTCTTCCGGCACCGGGTTGTCCGGAGGCAGGAACGTCGTATCGGAATCGCCGCGGAGAAGAAGATTGAGTTCATGCAGCTTGCCGCGCTTGCGCTCCCACCCCATCCACCGCTTTTCGGCGTCGTTATAGAGACGGCGGCGATGGAGAAGGTGGAAGCGGACGGCACCATCGCGCGGATAGCGCTGGTTCAGTTCCGCGATCTTCTTGCGGGCATAGGAAAGAATTTCGATATCGAAATCGGCCTGCTCGACCGAACTGTCATGCCAATCCGAAAGAAGGGCGAAAAAGATCTCCTCGTCGGTATTGGCGAGATAATGGACCTCGAGGTTATGGACGCATTCCTCCACTTCCTCTCGCGAGCCGATCAAGGTGGGCATAACAAGGAGCGTGCGCGCACTCGGCGGCAATCCCTCGCCATACTCATAACCGATCAATCGTGTCGGCTTGAGGAAGAAAAGAGCGATCGTATTGAAAAGACCAACGGCGCCTTCGCTGGCTGGCAATGCCAAAAGGACCAGCAGCCCCGCCAGGCTCCAATGGGAAAACCCCGCTTTACCGAGCGCGATCGCGGCGAGCCAGAGGAGGATGCCGGTAAAGATCAGGATCGGCCCGACGATGGCGAGCCATCCGAACTTGCGATAGAAACGGCCGAAGCGGCGGCCGAAACTGGCGCGATAGCCTAATGCCTTTTCGAGTTCCTGCCGGCGCGGACCAATCAGAAAGAAGCCTATGTCAGTCTTGACGCGCCTGTCCGTAGCCTCGGCAGCGGAACCATCCTGCGGCTGAACTTGCGGCGCAGCTGGAACGGCCGCGCTTACGCCGAGCGCCGCATCGGCCCTTTCGGCCAATTCGACGGCGCGCTCTGCAACCTCATGCTCCATCTTTCGGGAAAGCTTGGCCAAATCCTCGATCGCAGCGCGATACTGATCGCGGGAATGAAAATCGAGATCGGCGAAATTCGTGCGTCGGCGCAGCAGCGTATCAACCTGGCTGACGCTTTCGAACCAGACCGACCAATCTATGTCGTTGATGAGACGCAAGCCGCGGACGATGTTGCCCATCGTCACATTGCCGCTGGAAAGCGACTGGTGCTCGGCTATGATGAACTCCTCGGCGTTGGTGCCGTTTCGCTCCAGCTCGTTTTCCAGCCATTCCAGCGCCTTGTCGGCATTTTGCGATCCATCGCGCAATCTGTAGAGGAGTTGCGTGGCAAAGGTGGGATCAAGTGCCTGGCGGGTGTAGCCGGAGAGGATGCGTTCCCTCGCGGCATCGTCTTCTGTCGCCAGGACCTGATCGGCCACGGCATTGGCCACGAGCCGCATCTGCCTCGACCGGTTCACCCTCAGCGCAAGACGGCGCAGATTTTCGGTGAGTACGAAGCGCAGCATCGCCGGCAGCGCCCACAGTTCTCCGATCCTGAGCGGCTTTTCGGACTGATAGCCCTCCACGACGGTGCGCAGCATCTCCGCCGAGACGGTGCTGTCGGTATGGGCGACATATTCCCATGCAAGCGCCAGGACGCGGGGTACCGGGCGTCCGGCAGCGGTCTTCATGGTCGGAAGTTCGCGATAGAAATGCGCCGGCAGGTTCTGCCTTACCTGCGCTATCGATTCTTCGATCAGATAGTGATTGTCGAGAAGCCATTGAGCGGCAGGCGTGATTGCCTCGCCGGCTGCCTGCGCATCGTTGGTGATACGGTAGATTTCTATGATCTTCGCCGAATTGTCCTCGTTGCGTTCGAGGAAATCGAGCTTGCCGAGGGCGGCATCCGCGGCAGCGCCAGGCCGTGCGAGAGCCGCGCCAAGTTCACGCAACGCCTCCTTGTGCAAATAGGTGGAGCGGATCGGCGGCTCGGCCTCGGGAGGCAGCGACTGGGGCGCTTCGTTCAATCGGGTTGGATTCGTCTGAATATTCATTTTTCTCTAGAAAACCCGCTCAGCAAGGAAACGCAGGTCCCGCGCATGACAACGATGCTGGCCTGGCCCCGGGTGCTCCGTGGCGCCGCGCAGCAGCAAAAAAGTGAATTACCCCGCATGCTTATCCATTGTGTCTTTAACACGGCAGCGCCTGCCTGGCATTGGCAGTCAAAAGGAAAATTCCCGACCACTTGCGGGTCAAGAAAAATCCTGCCGATGATGTCCCCCTATTCCTTACGTCCCCATCGGTCCGGAATGCGCATCGTCGCGGAAGATGCAAAGGAATTCCGGTTTGCCCACAGCATATAACATTGTTCCTTTACAGGCTAATGATCTGCCGGGATGCGCCCGGGAAAACCGGAGCGGCCCAAAACCGATCAAACTCTGTTACCACCGGTCCGATAATGTGAGCAGCAGGAATTGCGGCGCGCAGCCGTTTCAGGCTGTACGCTCCAATACCATCTGGGTCTGCGTCACCATCACTGCAACCTTTCCATCCGCCCGAGAAATCGTGGTCTGCCAAACCATCGTGGTCCGTCCCTTGTGCAGTGGCACGCAGACTGCGCGCGCCACGTCACCCAACGGGACCGGACGAAAGAAATTGGTCTTGCTTTCGAGGGTCGCGGTTCGTTGCCCGTCGCGAAGGTTCAACGTCGTTGCCGTGCCGCCGAGATTATCGGCCAAGGCCATGAGAGCACCGCCATGCGCGGCACCGTTGCGATTGCCCAATTGTTCGGAGATGAGGAGTTCCGCCTCGACCCTGTCGGGACTCGCGAGCGTGATACGCAGCCCCAAAACGTGCGCGAAGGGCGGCTGGCCTTCCATCACCCGGCGCAAATAATCATCATCGATTTCCGGCATGGACCGCTGCTCCTTTATGGATTCCCGTGTGGCATCCAATAACCGGAAGAGCGAAAACCCGATAGTGCGGGCCTCGCGCGGGAAAGCCCGACAACGGCGGTCTATCTCCTGATCAATTCATGGAACTGGTCGATGCGGCCGGGCTCTTCCTTGGCGACGACCAGCGCGAGGCTGTGCTTGTCGAACAGCTTGAACCAATCGTCCCAATCGACCAGTTCAGGCGCCTCGGAGATGGGCCGATCGGCGCCGTAGTCCTCATCCTCATAGGCCACCTGCCCGAAAAGGATCAAAAGCTCCGGGTCGACATCCTCCGACGTCGGTGGATCGCCGAAGGCCGGTACGCCCATTCGGGCCGCGGCCCAATCGCGAATCTCCTCGTGATCGATGAGCGTCCTCGTTTCAACCATCCGAGAGCCTCCATTTTCCCGCATGAACGCTTGGAAGATTTCCGAGTTCCCTGCAAACTGCGGCCGCCTTCAATGAGCGATCTGGGCCAGCTCTTCTATTCCAAGCGTCGCGCCGATATTCGGACGCGCCTTCACCGCGTCGGCGATGGTATAGTTCGCGAGAACCTCGAAGAAGGCGCCGAGCGCCTTGCGCAGGGTTGCATTGATCCCACAGGAGTCCACCAGGGGGCAATCGACGATTTCGCTCTCGAAACACTCCGCCATGACGAAGCTCTCCTCGGTCACGCGCACGACGTCGAACAACGAAATCTCGGTTGCCGGTCTGGCCAGCTTCACACCTCCATTACGTCCGCGAACGGTTTCGACCAGACCGTTTTCCACCAGCGGCTGGAGGATCTTGAACAGAAACAGTTCGGAGACATTGTAGGCGGAAGCGATCTCCGCCACACGACTTAGCCGGCCATTGTTGGCGGCGCAGTACATGAGAAGACGAATGGCGTAATTTGTCTGCCGGGTAAGACGCATCGTGGTCGTCCTGGAAGGCCCTGCTCTAAACAGGGCCGAATTTTAGAATTGTTTTAAGATGGTTCTATAAAAGCTGAATGCAGCTGTCTAGTTTTTATTTCCGGAACTGTTCACGAAGACGTGCATCGTTTTCGCCTCTCCGGGAAATCACCGGCCGAAGGCAAGCCGCTCAGACGCATCTCAATTTACAACCACATGCGATAAAGTGCGAATCCGTCCTTCCCCTCGCCCGCCGCTTCGATGGTCGCCCCTTTAACGAGGGGTATGAACGCGCTTCCCTTGGGGCTGCTTTCGAACAGCACCGAAGTGTACGGTAAAGGCGCAAGGCGCCAATTCCCGTCGGCTGCGGGATCGATCGTCCCCTGGTCGATGATGTAGTGCACGAGAACGTCGCGATTGGTATCTGGAGCGACGAAGACGGTCACATCATCATTGATTTCAGGAAAATTTCCGCCGCCACCGGCCCGGTAATTGTTCGTGGCGACGATGAATTTGCGATCGGGATCGACGGGCTGCCCATCGAAACGCAGGTCGACGATACGACCGGCATTTTCATCGGCGAGGTTGCCGGCCGGATCATATCGCGCCGGCTGGCTGACATCGATCGAGTAGGTGACGCCATCGATGACGTCGAAATTGAACGCCGGGAAATGCGGATTGATGAGCGGCTGGTCTCTCTCTCCCGGCGTGATACGATTGTAAATTCCGGCCGACATTTCCAGCCAGTTCCTTAGCTGTCTGCCGTTTACCTCCACGGCGCGTATGGTGTTCGGATAGAGATAGAGGTCCGACACGTTCTTGATCGCGATATCGCCGGCCGCGACGTCGGTATAATAGTCCGGCCCGCCTCGCCCGCCGACCTTGAACGGCGCGGTGGCGGAAAGCAGCGGCAAGTCTTTCCATTTCGTCTCTTTCAGCAAGGCACGCATATACCAGGCCTGCGCATCGCTCACGACCTGTACCGAGGGGTCGTCGGTGATGAGGGAGAAATAGGAAAAAAGCGGCGCAAGGCTCCTGCCGACCGGCCGGCGTATATATTCAAGCGTCGCCGCATGGTCCGCTTTCAGCGCGGCAAGGACGCGCCTGTCGTCTCCAACGAGCGGAACAACCTGTTCGTCCGTCCTTCTGTAGATCGGCCGAGCCTCCGACTTTGAAGCGACGATGCGCCAAGCCTCCGCCTCGCGCTCCAGGAAGAGATCGATCACGCCGACATGCGACCCCCAAAACCCCGCCATCACTGCGGGCTTGCCCATGAGGGTGCCCTTGTCGACATCCACGCCGGGGATGCCGTCGAAATCGTCGGTTCCCGGAAAGATGAGATGCTGATGGCCCGTGAAGATCACGTCGATGCCGTCCACGCCGGCGAGGAAGAGCGAGGCATTTTCCATCATCGCCGCTTCCCGACCTTCGATGCCCGAATGAGACAGCGCGACGATGATGTCCGCGCCGGCTGCCTTGACCGCGGGAACCCATGCTTTCGCCGCTTCCATGATGTCGCGTGTCGCAACCCGGCCTGAGAGGTTCTTCGAATCCCAGACCATGATCTGCGGCGGAACGAAACCGATCACGCCGATGCGGAGAAGATGCGCCTCGCCGGCAGCATCGTACAACTCCTTGTCGAGGATGACATAAGGTTCGAGATAGAGATTGTCGGCGCGGGGGTCGTCCGCAAGCTCGGTGCCCCTGATCAGATTCGCGCAGACAAAGGGAAAATCCGCGCCGGCCAGCACCTTGTCCATGAAGGAGAGGCCGTAATTGAATTCATGGTTGCCGAGCGTGGAGCACTCATAGCCGAGAACGTTCATCCCCTTCATGATCGGATGGACGGACCCGTTCTCCATACCGCGCTCGTAGGCGATGAAATCCCCCATGGGAGTCCCCTGGAGAAGGTCGCCATTGTCGAAGAGGATGCTGTTGGTCGCTTCCGACCTTAGCGTTTCGATGAGGGAAGCGGCGCGGGAGAGGCCGATCGTGTCGTTAGGCTTGTCGGCATAATAGTCATAGGCAAGCAGATTGACGTGAATGTCGGTTGTCGCGAGCATTCTCAGATGGACGCGTCCGGGAGCCGTTTCCCTGGCCAAAGTCTGGGGCTCGAGCGTAGTGGACATCGCACCCATCGCCGCGGAGGCGGGGCGCGTTCTGGCCCGTGCCGAAGCACTTTTCATTCGTCCCCCAGGAGTTCGATGCCGATTTCTGAAAAATCCAGTCACGACTGAGATTCGTCACTTCCGTCACAATGCACGAAGAATATACCTTCTCAAATAGACCGAAGGGCTTATTCCATAGCCGCTGGATGCAACGCGCTATCGCTCCACCACCGGTTCGACGCCGACCGCCGTCCGGTCGATGATCTCCCTCAACGCAAAGGAAGAGTTGATCTTGGTCACATGCGGCATGGCGGAAAGCCATTGCCGGTGTATTCGTTCGTAATCTTCCAGATCCTTCGCGGCGATGCGCAGGATGTAATCATATTCGCCAGACATCAGATGGCAGGACAGGACATTCGGGCATCGTCGGACCGCCGCCTCGAATTCGGTCAGAGACTTTTCAAACTGGCCGGACAGCGAGATATGGACGATCACTGTCATGGCATGGGCGAGCGCCTCGTTGGAGAGCCGCGCGTGATAGCCCTGAATAACGCCTGTCCTCTCCAGGATGTCGAGGCGGCGGGAACAGGCTGATTGCG
>DASZUG010000087.1:0-26086 GCA_035547755.1 Rhizobiaceae bacterium | reverse complement strand
GGCGCGGCCGCTTCTGGGCCGGAACGATGGACGACCGGTTGAGCGAGCGCACCGCCGCGCTTTACCGCTTTGACCCCGACCGCTCATGCCGGCGAATGGAGAGTGGTATCGGCATATCCAACAGCCTTGCCTGGAGTCCGGATAACCGGGTCTTCTATTTCGCCGACACCCTGCAGCGGCTGATCTTCGCCTATGATTTCGACATCGAGACCGGGACGATCTCGAACCGCCGCGTTTTCGCCGATATGGCGGGCCAGCCGGGCGATCCGGACGGTTCGACGATCGATGCCGAAGGTTTTCTCTGGAATGCGCAATGGGACGGCTGGCGGCTCGTCCGCTATGCTCCCGACGGGCGCATCGACCGTATTATCGAACTGCCGGTGCAGAAGCCGACGAGTTGCATGTTCGGCGGACCCGATCTGAGGACGCTCTATGTTACATCGGCGATCTGGGACCTCGACGACGACGCGCTTGCCCGCCAGCCTTGGGCCGGCGGCCTCCTTGCCTTCGATGTCGGCGTTGCAGGCCTGCCGGAGCCGCGCTTCGCGGGTTGAAGTTGCCGGATCAGGTCATGCCGAATTGCGGGTGCTCCAGCGCCCGCATGATGCCGCGGATTTCGGCAAGCCCCTTCAGACGCCCGATCGCCGGATAGCCGGGCTGGGCGCCGCGCATGAGATCGTCGAGGATGTCCTGACCATGGTCGGGACGGAACGGGATGTTGCAGTCCACCCGGCCCTCCTGCTTACGCCTCGCTTCCTCCTTCAGAAGCGCTGCGACGACGGCGACCATGTCGGCGCCGCCGGCGAGATGCTCGTCTTCGAAGAACGAGCACGGCACCGTTTCGGCCTCGCGGCTGACATTGCGCAGATGGACGAAATGGATGCGCGGCCCCAGCCGTTCGACCATGCCGGGCAGGTCGTTATCGGCGCGCGCGCCGAGCGAACCGGTGCAAAGCGTCACGCCATTCGCCGGCAAATCGACGGCGTCGAGCACGGCTGCGTAATCGGCTTCCGTCGACATGACGCGCGGCAATCCGAGGAGAGGCCATGGCGGATCGTCCGGATGGCAGCAGAGGCGCATGCCGAGGCGTTCCGCCACAGGCGCCACTTCCGACAGGAAATCGATGAGCCGCTTCCGCAGCTTCCCGGCATCGATATCGGCGTAAATCCCGATGAGGCGGCGAAGATCATCGAGCGAATAGCGTTCGGTCGACCCCGGCAGGCCCGCGCCGATATTCGCGGCAAGCGCGTCACGCGCGTCGGTGTCAAGTTCCGGCAAGCGCGTTTCCGCCGCGGCGCGGATCGCGTCGGGATAGGCAGCGGCAGCCCCGTCACGTTTCAGGATGAAGAGGTCAAAGACGGCGAAATCGACCAGGTCGAAGCGCATGGCGCGGGCGCCAGTTCCTGCCTTCCAGCGAAGCGCGGTACGGGTCCAGTCGAGGACCGGCATGAAATTGTAGCAGACGGTGCGGATGCCACAGCGTGCGAGATTCTCCAGACTGGTGTTCCAGGCCGCGATATGGGCAACAGCCTCGGCACTGCCGGTTTTGATCGCCTCGGAAACCGGAATGCTCTCGACCAGTTCCCATTCGAGCCCGCCGGCACGCGTCTCCCGCTGGCGCTTCCTGATTTCTTCCAGGCTCCAGACCTCGCCGGTCCGGACATGGTGCAGCGCGCTGACGATGCCTTCCGCGCCGGCCTGCAGGGCATCCTCGACACTCACCCGGTCGACCGGACCGAACCAACGCCATGTCTGCCTCATATCTCAAGCTCCAATTGATGATGATGGGCCGAAGCGATGTTCCGGTTTGCCGGTGACGTCCGGCCTCAGCGCAAAAAGTCCTCCCTCCACGGGTTTCGCTGCGAGATGTTGATTGCTCATCGTGAACCGCGCGGAGGTAACGTAAAGCGTCGCGAGATCATCGCCGCCGAAAGTGCAGCTTGTCGGCCATGAACAGGGCAACTCGACGATGCGGTCCAACGTGCCGTCGGGCATTGTGCGGGTCAGGCAGCTTCCGCCGGCGACCCGGCAGGTCCAGATGCCGCCTTCAATGTCGAGGCAGGAGCCATCCGGACGGCCGCGTTCGAAAGTTTCGCCGAATTTCTGCCGGCCGGAAAGGCCGAGGCCGTCCGTCGACACCGTGTAGCGATAGAGTGCGTTGTCGACCGTATCGGCGGTAAGGAATACCCCCGGCTCCGGCCACAGCATCGTATTGGGGATGCCGTAGAGATCGCCGGAAAGGCAAGAGACGACCCCATTCGGATCGATGCGGTAATAGCGGCCTGCCTTCGCCTGCTGCTCTTTCGGCGCGCCATCTTCCGTAAGATTCGTGGCCATGGTGGCGACCCAGAACGAGCCGTCCGGCGCTACCCGCCCCTCGTTCAGCCGATTGCCCGGCATCTCCGGTTCAGGAACCGCAATCGTCGCGAATTCATCGCCATAATCCCAGAGCACGACGCGTTGCGTCAGGCCGAGGATTGCGCCGCCATCGGCGCGCAAGCCGATGGAGGTCGGAAACTCGTCGCAGGACCACATCCTGTGGTCCATTGTATCCGGAACCAGCCGGTGAATGCGCCGGCCGACGATATCGATCCAGAAAAGCGCATGCTCGCGCTCGTCCCAGACGATACTTTCGCCGACGATGTCGGCGCACGCGAGGACCAAGCCGGCTTCGACCTGATGTTCGCTCATTGCAGATCACCATCACGAATTTGGCGCGGCGCGAATCGGCATGATGCGCGCATTGTCGCGCCGGGCACGAGGCGCCGCAGCAGATTGTCTTCCGCCGGAAGATTGTGCGCATCGACGGCATGGCTCACCGGTTCGAAGCACAGGAAAGAAGCCGCTTCGCCGGGGGAATAAAGCATGCAGACCGAAAGCTCCTCCGACGCTTCTATTCCAACCGAGAGACGGCGCTCAGGCCAATAAAGCTCCGCGGAACCGTCCCAACCGCCGAATGCGTTGTTGATCCAGCCCGCGGACAGCGGCCGCAACCGGCTGAAATTCCATTCCGGCTGATCGGCAAGAGGCCTGCGCCCGACGGGAAGATGGCGATCATCCTCGAGCCAGACATCTTCGGCGTGAAATTGCAATACCGTGTCCGGCGTCCTCGGCAGCCAGGGATGGAAACCCAATCCGAAAGGCAGCGGCCGCGTTGCATGGTTCGTCACCGCTAGGGAAATGCTCAGGCACCCGTCGGAAAGGGCATAAGACACCTGTGATCGGTACCGAAACTCGCCCGGCCCATCGGACTCGAGCTGCAACGCCACGCTAATGGCGGCCTGAGAGATAATCTCCCAAGCACATTGGAACGCATTGCCATGGATCGGGAAAGGCTCTCCATCAAGATTGGGGTCAAGCGGCACGAACCGCCCTTCGTAGTGGAATCCACCACCGCCGATACGATTCGACCAAGGGACGAGCAAGATAGAGCCGACGTCGAACGCCTGAGCGCCATGCCCGAACGAGGTCGGCGCGAAAATGGGGTGAGGATGTTCCCCCGCCAGGAAAAGGTAGCGTCCGACAGCCGCCCCCTGTTGAGGCAGAATATCCACCTCGGCCTTTCCGTCGGATAGGGTGATTTTCCGCGGCGGCGCCATGACGATGTCAGGCCTTCACCATCCGCCGTCAATGCCGATGTTCTGGCCGCTGATCATGTCGGAAGCGGGCGAGGCAAGGAACAGCGACAGATTGGCGATATCGGACGGCTGAATACGCTTTTTCAGGCTCTGGTTCTCAAGAATCCAGTCGTTATATTCCTGAAGCCGATCGCCGAAGACGCGTTCCTCGGCCTCCGAAACGACCGCGCCAGGTGCGATGGCGTTGACGCAGATGCCGAACGGTCCGAGTTCGCGCGCCAATCCCTTGGTAAGCCCCAGGACCGCGCCTTTCGAGACGACATAGGGGACATAGCCGTCCCAGCGGCCGTTAAGCGTCAACGAACAGAAATTGATGATCTTGCCGTAGCGCTTCCGCTTCATGGCCGGCGCGACCGCCCGCGCCAACGCCAGGCCGGCCGCGGCGTTGACCCGCAACTGCTCGTCATATTCGGCGATGGAGAAGTCCTCGAACGGACGGTTGATGATCAGCGCTGCGTCATTGATCAGGATGTCGATGCCGCCCGAGCGATCGGAAAGGGCGCGACCCATCTTCTCCGTCGCGTCCAAATCGGCGAGGTCATGGCCGACATATTCCGCCTCGACGCCATGCTTGTCGGCAAGCTCCTTCGCAAACACCGGTCCGTTCGGAATAGCCGGCCGGTCGAGGAGGAACAGCCGCGCGCCGGCGGCGGCGAAGGCGACCGCCTGGGCACGGCCGAGCGAGCCGAGCGCGCCGGTCAAAAGCACTGTTTTCTTGGAAAGGTCCGTCATTCCTTCCTCCTCATAACACTTCCAGGATTTCGTCCATGCTGGTTTCGCCGACGGGTTTGTCGAGGACGATCTCGCCCCGAGCCATGGCGACGATACGGTCGCAACAGGCAAAGACATGGGGGATATTGTGGCTGATGAAGATGCTCGTGATGCCCTGCTTCCTCAGCGATTGGACGAAGCCCAGCACCTTGTTCGTCTCCTTGACCGACAGATGGTTGGTCGGCTCATCGAGGATCATCAGCTTCGACTTGAAGTACATGGCTCGCGCGATCGCCACGCCCTGGCGCTGACCGCCCGAGAGTTCGCCGACCAGCGCGTCGGGCGTGCGCAGATGCAGGTCGACATTGGCGATCGCCTGCATGCTTTCCTCGCGCATTTTCTTGATATCGATGACGCCGAAACGTCCGATCCTGAACTTCAGCGGCTCACGGCTGATGAACAGGTTGCGGGCGATCGACATGCACGGGACCATCGAATTGTATTGGTAGATGGTCTCGATACCGAGCTTCATTGCGTCGCGGGGACAGGTGATGCGGGCCTTGGCGCCCTCGAAGAAAATCTCGCCGTCGTCGGCCATCGCGACGCCGGAAAGGATGTTGATCAGGGTCGATTTGCCGGCGCCGTTGTCACCGACGAGGCCGACCGCTTCGCCTGCGCGAATGTCGATCGACACCTGTTTCAGCGCATGGACGCCGGAATACCATTTCTCGATGCCACGGCAGGAAACGATCGGCGTTGTCATGCAGAGACCTCGAGCTTGATCTTGCGGGCGCGGGCTCTCAGCCATGTATTGGCGACGACGGCGAAGATGGTCAGGAAACCGACGGCGAATTTGAACCAATTGGCATCCACCTGGCTTAGCACGAGGCCGTTATCGATGATGCGGATCAGCACGGCGCCGATGATGCCGCCGAACACGGTGCCGATGCCGCCGGTGAGCGCCGTGCCGCCGATCACGGCGGCGGCCACTGCCTCCAGTTCCAAGCCGTCGCCGATCGAAGGCAGCGGCGAGCCGAGGCGCATCACCTGGATCATGCCGGCGAAGCCCGCAAGGACGGCGCTCAGGACGAAACAGATCATCTTGACGCTGTTGACGGAAACCCCCGTCGCCGCCGCAGCTTCCCGGAATCCGCCGACTGCGGCGATCCAGTTGCCGAAATTCGTGCGCCCGAGGAGATAGCCGGCAAGGATCGCGACCGCGACGAACCAGACAAAGGACATGCGGAAGAGGTCGCCCGGCCCGACATAGGCCGTGAATAGCCAGGTGGGAATATCGGTGGAGAGCAGCGGCGGGAAACCGCCGGAAATGACGACGGTGAGCGAGCGGGCGATGAACAGCATGCCGAGCGTCGTGATGAAACTCGGTATATTGAACTTGAGCGTGACATAGCCATTGATGAGGCCGATCGCGATGCAGACGAGAAAACCTGCCAGCACGGCGGGCAGGAAAGGCACGCCGAATGTCATGATGACGGCCATTGTCATCGGCATCAAAGCGAAAACCGAGCCCACCGACAGGTCGAACTCGCCGCAGATCATCAGTATCGTGACGCCGATCGCGACGAGCCCCGTTTCAGGCAGAAGCCCGAGAATCCCTTGCAGGTTCTGCAGGCTGAGGAAAACGCCCCCCGATTTGACCTGGAAGATAATCACGAGGACGATCAGGAGAACCAGGCCGGCAAGCTCTGGTTTCTCAAGGTAGATTTTCAGCAATCGCTTCATTGGGAAGGCCCTTCGGCGAACATGACCATGCCGGACGGAAACGCTCGCTATCATTGGCGAGCGCCGATCGTCCGTATCTCTCACCGCAGGCGCTCTTTCGAAAGCTCCATGACTTTGTCGACATCAGCCGGCGTGACGATAGCGTTACCTGTGTCGATATCGGCCGGGGGCAGGCCGGCCTTCTTGTTGAGATAAACCTCCATGACCGGCATGAAACCCTGTTCATAGGGCTGTTGGTCGACGAGCGCTTGCACGTAGCCCGCTTTCATTTGCTGCAGGACTTCCGGCACAAGGTCGAACCCGCCGAGCAGGACCTTGCCCGGCGCGACATTGCGATCCTTGAGCACACGGGCTACCGCCGCGCACCAGAAGCCGGTGTCGAAATAGGCCGTCGTGTCGGGATGCGCGAGAAGATAGGCTCCCACCCGGCTACCCGTCGTGGCGAGGTCGGTGCCGGAATCGATCTTCTCCCATGATATTTTCCGGCCCGGGTTCGCCTTCTTATAGTCCTCCAGGAAGTTGATCACACCCTGGGCGCGCTGTTCCGACCAGCTTTGGCCGGGAGCCGATACGCCGACGAGGACGTGGATCGGTCCGGTCTTCGGGAAATGCTTGGCGATTGCAGCCCCGAGCGAATGCCCGGCGGGAATGAAATTCTGCCCGATGAAAGCCAGCCAGGAATATCCCTCGGCGCCTTTCAGCGCATCGACGTTCGAGGCGATTACGACCACACCCTGCTTGTGCGCATCATTGATGATCTGATTGAACGCGTGCGCATCGACAATCGAGGTTATGAGAGCGTCCGGGTGGCGGGCGAGAGCCGCCTGCATATTCGCTTGCTGCTGTTCGACCGATCCTTCCTTTTGCGTGAAGACCATCTGGCAATGTGCATGGAGCAACGCGCAGCCGTCCTCGAAGCCTTTCTTGACCGTCTGCCAGAAGACATTGGATGCGGAGGAGTGATGGGTGAAGACGATGTTGAGCGGCTGATCGGCCGCCCTGCTCGTGGGTATCGCCGCCAGGCCGAAGGCGGTGGCGAGAAGCAGTGTCGTCAGTTTCATGCGCATTGAATTTCCTCCCTTGATTTGATCTGCTCACATGGATTTTTGGTCTGAAACCATGCGTCTTGCGGTGAAATGCTTGTCGATGTCGGGTGAAAGTTCCAGTCCGAGGCCGGGTCCCGGTGGAACGGTGATCATGCCGCCACGAATTTCCGGCAGCTGGGTGACGACGTCTCGATACCAGGTGCGGTGATAGGCGCGCACGCTCTCCTGGATGAGGGCGTTGGGCGCGCTGAGCGAAAGATGGGTGGCCGCCGCCAGCGCTACCGGCCCCGTACAGTCATGGGGAGCGATCGGGAGGTGCCACGTCTCGGCCATCGAGGCGATCTTGCGAGCCTCGGTGAGGCCGCCGCACCAGGTCAGGTCGAGATTGAGAATGCCCGCCGCCCCAGTTTCGAGCAGGTCGCGAAACCCGGCGCATCCCGCCAGGCTCTCCGAAGCGCAAAGCGGCGCCCGCGAGGCCCCGGCATAGCGCTTGAGATCGGCGAGGCTGTCCATTCGGATCGGGTCCTCGTGCCAGAACGTAGCGAAGGGCTCGAGCGCACGGGCGAGTTCGATTGCCGGCAAAAGCTCCCACATGGAATGGAATTCGACCATGATTTCCATCTTGTCGCCGACCGCGGCTCGAATCTTCTCGAACGGTTGAAGGGCCTGCTTGAGATCGGCGGAGGAGATATATTGGCCACCGCTCTTTTCGGCTGCCATGTCGAACGGCCAGATTTTCATGGCCGTGATATCCTCATCGAGAAGTTCCAGCGCCAGTTCGTCGGCGGACTCCAGGAACCCGTTGAGATCGTCATATTGCCCGCGCCGTTTGCCGGCGAGGTCGTAATTGGCGGTCGTCTGGCCGGCCGATCCGCGCATGTAGCCCGTGCCGGCACATGTGTTGTAGGTGCGGATTTCGGGGCGGACGAAGCCGCCGAGGAGCTGCGCTACCGGCTGGTTCGTCACCTTGCCGAAAAGGTCCCACAGTGCAACGTCGAAAGCGGAGTTGCCGCGTATCTCGACGCCGGGCGAGCGATAGCCGACATAAGGCCTGAGGAGCCGCCCCAGGCGTTCGATGTCGAGCGGATTTTGGCCGATTACCTTCGGAGCGATCTGGTCGTGGACATAGGCTTCGACCGTGCGAGCCATGAAGAAGGTCTCGCCGAGCCCCGAAAGGCCTTCGTCTGTCAGCACGCGCAGCCACAGCAGGTTGGCGTTCTCCTCGATGCGGACCGTCTCGATGCCGGAGATCTTCATGTCTGTCCCCCGTCCGTCAGATCACGCCTGCGGAAACGAGCGCCTTGACGCTGTTGTCGAAATGATCGGCCATGGCCGATTGCGCCGCCGCCGTGTCGCCCGTCATGATTGCGCGGGCGATGGCTTCATGGGACTCGACGCTCTCCATACGCAGCGCATCGGTCGCCCGGCAGCGCCAGCCGATCGGCCATGTCTGCCGCATGACTTTCTCGAAGCCGCCAAGGACGAGGGAGAATGCAGGGTTACGGGCCGCCGCGGCGATGGCGGCATGGAAGGCGATGTCATGCTCCATGACCTCTTCCGGATTGTCGAAATCGGAGCGCATCGCGGCGGCAAGATCACCGATTTGCGCCGCCTCGCGGTCATGGCGGCGGAGCGCGGCGAGCGTTACTGTCCGGCCCTCCAGCGTGCGCCTCAGATCATAAATCTGCTGGATCGTCATCTGCTCGACGTGAACCGCATGCTCGACGATCAGCGCCAACGCATTACTGTCGATTGCCGCCACGCGAGCGCGCCTGCCATTTCCGATGCTGATCAGCCCCATGGCTGCGAGGGAGCGAAAAGCTTCGCGCACCACGATGCGAGAAACACCGAATTCCTCCGCGAAGGCTCCCTCGCTGGGCAGGAGATCGTCAATCCCAAGGCCATGCGTTCTAATATGTGCATATATGGCTTCAATTGACTTGCTTACGAGCCCGCCGCTTCCAGCCGCTGGCTGAGCTGTCAAATTCGAAAAAGGGGAAGTGGCTAGCGACATATAGGATTGGAATCACCTGTATTATAGGTCTTCAAAATTGTTATTATCCATGTATGCTTGCGTCAAGCGCTCTCGGCGCTTTTGATGAGCCGCTATTGTCGATTGTGTCCGAAGGTCCGTTGTATTGGAAAGCCGGGATCACATTGGCGCGACGTCCGATCAGGCTTATGACCATGGATACGCAGCTACGGCCCGTTTGCAGAAGCCATCGCTAATGTCTAAGGTCCGGCTGAATATGCGACATCAGGGATCCCTCCTCTTGAACCCTCGGAACCCGGCATGACCGCTTTCTCGTGGCGACACTATGGCCGCGCGCTGGTTGGCCGGCCCGGAGGCGTCCGGCGCCCGGCTGCGTTCCTGATCGTGATCTGCATCGTCGCAAGCTTCGTTGCGCCTGCCTTCCTCACGGTCAATAATCTTGTTGCGCTGCTCACCAGTTCGAGCTTCCTCGTCGTCGCCGCCGTTGGCGAGTCCTTCGTCGTTATGGTCGGCATGATCGACCTGGGGCTCGAAAGCATGCTGGCGGCCGCCGGTATGTTCATCGCCTGGCAGACGGTCTTCCATAGCGTACCAGGGCCCCTGGCGGTATTCTTTACGCTCGTTGCGGGGGGAGGTGTCGGGCTCCTGGCCGGATTGCTGGTCGCCCGTGGCGGCATTCCTTCCTTCATCGTCACGCTCGCCACCTATTGGGGCATCCGCGGGGTCGCGCTGCTCTTCAACGGCGGCAATTATATCAGCCCTTATTCCGCCACCCCGCCACATCCGTTCGGCTTTTCCGGTATTTCGGGGTCGATCGGCGGGTTTCCGGTCCTCATCCTCATCTCGCTTGTCGTCGTCATCGGCGGGCAGTTGGTGATGTCGCTGACGCCGCTCGGCAACTGGATCAAGGCTTCCGGCTCAAATGAAAACGCCGCCCGTGCGGTCGGCATTCGCACCAATATGATCAAGGTGCTGGTGCTTACGATATCAGGCTTCATGGCCGCGCTCGCCGGCATCATGATCACCTCATGGCAGGATTCGATATACCCGCTGACCGGCGAGGGAGATTCGCTGCAGGCGATCGCCGGCGTCATCCTCGGCGGCATACCGTTCAACGGCGGCCGTGGTACAATCGTCGGCGCGGCCCTCGGCGTACTCGTGATCGGCGTCATCAACGACGTCATCGTCTTGATCGGGCTGCCGGCGCTCTATGAATATATCTTCGTCGCTGCGATCCTGATCCTCGCCGGTCTGCAGGCGCGGATGGCCTCGGCGAAATAAGAACGATTGTGGTGGGAAAGCAGGGCTTCGCCTGCCTCATCGTTCCATCGCCTATGACCCGAATGGCGGAGAATCGACAATCAGAACATGGCGTGGACGAGATCGCCGACGCCGAGGTTCCTGTTTTCCAGCGCCGTGCCGATCCGACCGTGACGGAAGACGATAATGCGGTCGCAGACCTTGATGAGATCCTCGAGCCGGTGGCTGACGAGGAGCACCGTCTTGCCTGCGGCGCGCAGCCGTTCGATCAGAGCCAACACGTCATCCACCTTCTGAACGGAGATCGCCGCCGTCGGCTCGTCCATGATGATGATCTGACGCTCGAACAGGAGGGCGCGGCCGATCGCCACCGCCTGCTGTTCTCCGCCCGACAGTTCGCCGACAATATCGTCCGGCTTGATCTTGGTATTCAATTGGCGCAACACGTCTCCCGCGCGTTCGCGCATCTCGCCGCGCGCGCACCACAGACCGAAGCGACATATTTCCTCGCCAAGGAAGAGGTTCTGCCAGACCGCCAGATCCGGCGCGAGTTCAAGTCGCTGGTAGATCATTTCAATCTTCAATTCGGTACGCGCGACGCGGGGTGAGCGGACGCGCACCTCGTTTCCGCGGTAAAGGAAGCGGCCTGAATCCGGCTGATGAAAGCCGGTCAAAAGTGACAGGAAGGTCGATTTGCCGGCGCCGTTGTCGCCAATGATTCCGACAACCTCCTGCTGGTAGATATCGAGGCTGACGCCGTCCACGGCCCGGACCGGACCAAAAGTCTTGACCAGATCGTGGACGGACAGGAGCGGTTGCGGGTCCGTTCGGCCGGCAGTCTTATCGCTCATTTGGCGCTCGTCACCTTGTAGGCCTGTGACTTGCCGTAGGGGAGGGGCGGGATCTGCTCCGGCGTTCCCCAAGCCGCGATCTTGTCGACATTCTCCTTGGTGACGACCGTCATCGGAATTATGACATTGCCCTGCTGGAACTTGGCGTCGGGCTTGGTTTTGTTCTCAATGATATTGGCCATGGCTTCGACGGCCCAATAGGCCTCGACGAACGGCGAATGTGTCACCGTGTCGAGTTGGGTGCCGGCTTTGACCGCCTCGAGGCTTTCGGGCTGAGCGTCGGCGCCCACCACATAGGTATCCTTGCCCGGTTTCAGATTGTGCGTCTGCAACGCCTTGATGACCCCGAGCGCCATCGCATCGTTGCCGCAGACCACGAGCTGGATATTGGTCGTCTTTGCCAATTCCGTCGAGATCATCGCCTGCGCCTTGTCGGTGGCGAAATCAGCCGATTGATTTAAGACTATCTGTACTTCCTTCTTGTCGATGAGCGGCTGCAGCACGTCCATCGCACCCTTGAGCCTGCCGATCGAGACGCTGGCGCCGAGCGTGCCTTGCAGCACGACAACGTGCCAAGGCTTCTTGACGTTGTTCTTTTCAAGTGCGTCGATGCCGGCCTGTGTTTCCTCTTTGCCGAGCGTCACATCATTGTCGCCAATGAACGCGTCGCGGGCGGACGGATCGGCGACATCGCGGTCGACGGTGACGATAGGAACACCGGCCTTCATCGCCTTTGCAGCCGCGCCCGTCACCGATTCCTGGATCGTGTTCAAGATGATGCCTTTGGCGCCGGCGGCAATCGCCTCATTGATATCGGTGATTTCCTGCGAGGGCGAATTGTTGGCGTTGACGATCTTGATCGTCATGTCTGGATAATGCGTTGCCGCTTGTTTCACGGCGTCCGCCATAGGCGCGAAATATGGATAGGCGTAGCCGGTGAAGATAAAATAGACGGGCTGGGGCGCGCCCGCCGCGAACGCGGGAGCGCTCGCTGCCGCCACAGATATCATGCCTGCCGTGAGGCAGGCCGCGAAGAGCTTTTTCATAACTTTCCTCCTCAACTCATAGGTCACTCGACCCCTCTTGCAGGCAGAATAGTAGCAGCAACGAAGCCCCGCAACCTGTCGTGCGGTCGCCACCACCGTCCCCGACGACACGGCGGAGGCCAACTGCGCCTGCAAGGGACCGAACGACAGCGCTATTGCCTCAGATGCACGCGTGACGGGAAAAAACGACGCTTACCTTCCGGTATTATCCGGCTCCGTTCTTTCCTGCTCTAAAGGCCGGCGGTGCAATATCGTTGAGCCTCAGGCGTGTCATTTCAGGATCGGTTTACGTGCCTGGACCGATCGGCCTCCGGACTCAATCCCGGAAGCGGGTTCCGACGCGCTCGATTTCCGCCACCATCTTCTTGAAGTTTTCCACCATGCGTCGATGCAGGGCGGCGGCGGTTTCCGGGTATTCCTCGAGGATGCGCCGGAACAGCCTGCGGTTGATCTTCAGGAGTTCCAGGTCTGTCAGCGCCGCGGCGCCCGTGAGATGCGCGGTCTCGGCAATCAGCGCGAACTCGCCAAGGAGGCTTCCAGCCTCCGCCCGGCCGACCTGTACCCGCCCGGATTCGCGCTCGTGAAAAAGGCCGACGGTGCCATTGACGACGACGCATGCACCGTCGGCGGATTCTCCTTCCTGATAGAGATCCTTGCCGGCCGCGACCCGCATATTCTCCGCACCGAAGGCCAGAAGCCTTAGCTGATCTTGCGTGAAACTCCCGAAGAGACTCACGCCGGACAAGGTGCGTATGTCATCGTCCAGCGCCAATCACTGTCCCCTTGACGATCGTCCCCTCCCCGCCCGATCGACCGAAAAGGCCCGATCAGGGAACGAGTTTATATCCGCCGCTTTCTGTCACAAGAATTTCCGCATTGGAAGGATCGCGTTCGATCTTCTGGCGTAGCCTGTAGACATGCGTCTCCAGAGTGTGGGTGGTGACGCCGGAATTGTAGCCCCAGACCTCTTCAAGCAGGACATCGCGCGTCACCACCTTCTGGTCGGCCCGGTAAAGGTACTTTATGATGGAGGCCTCTTTCTCCGTCAGCCTGACCTTGCCGCCCTTCTGGTCGAGCAGGAGCTTCTGGCTCGGCTTGAACGTATAAGGGCCGACTCCGAAGGTGGCGTCCTCGCTCTGTTCGTGCTGGCGAAGCTGGGCCCTTATACGCGCGAGCAGGACCGCGAAACGGAATGGCTTGGTGATATAGTCGTTGGCGCCGGCCTCGAGGCCAAGGATCGTATCGGAATCGGTGTCCTGGCCGGTCAGCATGATGATGGGGGCCTTGTACCCGCTCTTGCGCAGGATCTTGACGGCCTCGCGTCCATCCATGTCGGGAAGCCCGACATCCATGATCAGGAGGTCGATGATTCCGCTACGCGCGGCCTGTATGCCCTTGCCGGCCGTTTCTTCCTGCAGCACCATGAATTCCTCGTAGAGCGACAGTTGCTCGTGAAGGGTGCTGCGCAAGTCCTCGTCGTCATCGACGATCAGGATGGTACGTGACGCCATGCTTCGACCTATTTTTTGCGGATTGGAAGGTCAATCCGTTTACGCAGGACGGACGCGTCCGCAAAGCGGCTCGCGACAATTTGTTCACCGAATCGATCATACTCTAAAAAATGTGAAGGCAATCAACTGAATGAACTAAATGGTTTGCGAGTGCGATTTATCAACATACGTCGGCGTCCGGCAAGTCCGCAGCAGGGTCTGATAGCCGTCGGCCCGACGGTGTTTCCCTGCGCGCTCGGCCGCAGCGGGATTTCGGCCTTGAAGCGGGAAGGGGACGGCGCAACGCCTTTTGCCGTGCTGCCGGTGCTTCACGGCTACAGGAAAAGTCCGCTGAAGGCGTTACGCTCGCCACTTTCCATCCAGGAAATCCCGAGAAATCTGGGCTGGTGCGATGCACCGTCCGATCCGAATTATAACCGGCCGGTCCGGCTTCCCTTCCACGCCAGTCACGAATCCATGCTGCGCGCCGATCCGCTCTATGATGTCTGCGTCGTCCTCGATTGGAATATCAGCGAGCGAAGGCGCAATCGCGGCAGCGCCATATTCCTCCATATTGCGAGACCCGGCTTGCACCCGACGGAAGGCTGCATCGCCGTCAGCCCGGCGACAATGCGGCGATTGCTGCCTCACCTCTCACGACGAACGCGCCTCAGGATTTGCCGCTGACATCGTTTTGGTGGCGATTTGAGCCCGGACGACGGGCGTCCGGACCCAAAGCGGGAGCGATTCTTCGCCGTTCTGGTACGAATGATCGGAAATCGCAGCCTTCGTCTGCCTGAAGGACCTCTTCACTGAACAGCCGCCTGTAGCCGCGATAATCCGGCTGCTTGACAGGCGGCGATTCACCGGCGCGGCGCGCAAGCTCCGCCTCGTCCACAAGAACATCCAACCGTCTGTTCTTCGTATCGAGCCTGATCCTATCGCCGGTGCGGACCAACCCGAGTGGCCCCCCACGGGCCGCTTCCGGCGTTACGTGAAGGACGATGGTGCCGAACGCCGTGCCGCTCATGCGGGCATCCGATATGCGGACCATATCCTTCACGCCGGCTTGCGCCAGCTTTTTCGGAATGGGCAGATAGCCCGCTTCCGGCATTCCCGGCGCGCCGGCAGGGCCGGCGTTCTGGAGGACGAGAACGCTTTCGGGCGTGACGTCGAGATCGGGATCGTCGATCCGCTCGGCGAGGTCACGGAGATCCCTGAAGACGACCGCCTGCCCGGTATGCTGGAGAAGGATGGGGTTTGCCGCCGCCTGTTTGATGACGGCCCCTCCCGGCGCGAGATTGCCTCTGAGGATCGCCATGGCGCCCGAGGAATAGACCGGATCGCCGATCGGCTTCACTACCGCCTGCGCGAACGGCTCCGGTGCACGGTCGATCTCTTCTCCCAGCGTGCGGCCGCTGACGGTCAGGCAATCGGGATGAAGAAGCGGCTTCAGTTCGCGCAGGATGGGCGCGAGGCCGCCGGCCTTGTGCAGGTCCTCCATATAGCCCTGTCCCGTCGGCTTCAGATCGACAAGGACCGGTGTTTCCCGTCCCATCGCGTCGAAACGGTCGAGATCTATGCCGATGCCTGCCCGCCCCGCAATCGCCGTCAGATGGATGAGAGCGTTGGTGGACCCGCCGGCGGCAAGGACGACGCGCAAGGCGTTGGTGATCGATTCCGGTGTGACGATCCTGTCGGGCTTAAGGTTTTCCGCAGCCATCGCCACGGCGCGCGCGCCGGTTTTCTCCGCGATCCTGCGCCGCTCGGCATAGACGGCCGGAATGGCGGCCGAACCTGGAAGCATGAAGCCCATCGCTTCCGCCGCAAGCGCCATGGTGCTCGCGGTGCCCATGACGGAGCAGGTTCCGACGGTCGGGGCGAGTTCGCTGTTGACGGCCTCTATGTCCGCCTCGCTGACTTCGCCCGCCCGATAGCGCGCCCAGAAACGGCGGCAATCCGTACATGCGCCAAGCCGTTCGCCTTTAAAGCTTCCGGTCAGCATCGGGCCGGTGACGGTCATGATGGCCGGAACATTGGCGCTGATGGCGCCCATGAGCAGCGCCGGAACCGTCTTGTCGCAGCCGCCTATGAGCACGACCGCATCCATCGGCTGCGCCCGGATCATCTCTTCCGTATCCATCGCCATCAGATTGCGCAGATACATGCTGGTCGGATGAGCGAAACTCTCCTGGATGGAGATGACGGGAAATGGGACCGGTATGCCCCCGCTCAGCATCACCCCCCGGCTGATCGCCTCGATGATATCGGGAACATTGCGATGGCAGGCATTGTAGCCCGAGCCCGTGTCGACGATCCCGATGATCGGCCGACCAAGCGCGTCGTCCGTATAGCCCATGGCCTTGATGAAGGCCTTGCGCAGAAAGACGGAGAAACCGGCATCTCCGTAATTCGCCAGGTTTTTCCTCATTCCGCTGTCGTTGGGCATGTTCACCTCCGGCTGCAGCCGGCCCTATTGCGTGCCGCGTCTGCGCCGCGCCAGCATATTGAGGCCCTCGACCAGCGCGGAAAAGGCCATCGCCGCATAGATATAGCCTTTCGGCACGTGATAGCCGAAGCCGTCCGCCACAAGCGTCATGCCGATCATCAGGAGAAAGCCCAGCGCGAGCATGACGATGCTCGGATTGGCGGAAATGAATTTGGATAGAGGCTCAGCGGCCAGAAGCATGACCAGGACCGCGCAGATGACGGCAATGAACATGATGCCGATCTCATCCGTCATGCCGACCGCCGTGATGATGGAGTCGATCGAGAAGACGATATCAAGCATCAGGATCTGAAAGATCGCGCCCGCCATCGTCATCGAGACCTTGCCGGTGACGCCGCTGCCATGATCCTGATCGGAAGGATCGACGGAATGGTGGATTTCCTTGGTTGCTTTCCACAGCAGGAAAGCGCCACCGGCGATCAGGATGACATCGCGCCAGGAGAAATCCTGTCCGAAGACGGAAAAAACCGGCTCCGTCAAATGGACGATGATGGAAACGGTCGTCAGGAGCAGGAGCCTCAGAACGAGCGCTCCGCCGATGCCGAGGCGTCTCGCCTTCTTCTGCTGATGCGCCGGAAGCTTGTTCGTCAGGATCGAGATGAAGATCAGATTATCGATGCCGAGAACGATCTCCATCACCACCAGGGTCGCAAGCGCGGCCCATGCGGAAGGCGAAGTGATGAAGGAAAGATGAGGCAGAAGGTGATCCAGGAAGGACATGCGCTTTTCTGTCTCCGCGGCGATAAGCTCGCGCTGAAGTAGGCATGGGGGGTCCCGGCGTCAATGCCGGGACCGATGGTGCCCAGACTTCCTGCTTCGGCCAACCGGGAAAGTCTGTTCCCCTGATTTGGTAGCCGACAGGTCTTGCGGCTATTCGGCCGGGGTCTTGCGATGAGAACGCAGGAATGCCGCGCGTTCGTTTTCCTCTTCCTTCAACCTGATCTTCGCGTGCATGAGGTCGCGCCAGCCGAGATAGCCGGCGAGCGTGTTGTCCTGACGCGAGACGACGACCAGGTGCGCGGCATTAGCCTTGAGCAGCCGGTCCACGACGCTGTCCAGATATTCGTCCGGATAGGCGACGGGAACATTCGTGCCCTGGACAAGCTCGGCAAGCGTCGTGTGCCTGTGCTTGCCGTCGCGCCTCCAGGCGAGGACGGTCGGCGGATCGATGACGCCGATGACCTTGTTATCCGTGTCAAGAACCGGGAAGCTCGGATGCTTGCGTTCCGGCGCCGTCAGGAAGCGTATTGCGTCGTGCAGCGTCATGCTCGCCGGAACGGTCTCGACCTTCGGCGTCATGACATCCATCACTCTTGCGAGCGCGAAGGGATCGACGCGGTATTCACGGACGATATGATAGCCGCGCCGCGCGATCTTTTCGGTCAGGATCGAACGTTTCATCAGCAGCACCGTCACGATATGAGCGCTGGCGCAGGCCGCGATCAGCGGAAGGAGGACATGGGTGTTGCCCGTCAGCTCGACCGCGAAGAAGGTAGCGGTCAGCGGCGAGCGCATCGTTCCACCCATCGTCGCGGCCATGGCGATCAGCGGCCAGAAGCCGGCAGGCGCGGCGGGTAGGATGCCGCTCACCACGGCGCCCATGGCGCCGCCCATGATGAGCAGCGGCGCGAGCACGCCGCCGGACGTGCCTGAACCAAGCGCGACGGCCCAGATGATGGCCTTCACGACAAGCAGGACGATCGCGACCGACGCTATGGCATGTCCGTCGAGCATCCGGGCGATGTTGTCATAGCCGACGCCGAGTGCATGCGGCTCGATAAGGCCGCCGATGCCGATCACCACGCCGCCTATCATCGGCCACCACATCCAGTGGATGGGCAGTTTGAGGAAACCATCCTCGCAGGCATAGACAAGCTGGGTGAGAAGCGCCGATAGCAGACCTCCGGCGATGCCGATCGCGATCCATGCCCCGAGGGCGGTGGCTGACACCGCCATTTCGCCATGGAAGGGGAAAAGCGGCGACGGCATATGGAGCGCGGTGCGCTCCACCTCGGCGATGATCGCGGCGACGGCGACGGGGATGAAGCTCCGCGGCGTCCATTCGAAAAGCAGGAGTTCAACGGCCAGCATGATGGCCGCGATCGGCGTGCCGAAGACCGTCGTCATACCGGCGGTGGCGCCGGCGACGAGAAGCGTCTTGCGTTCGCTATCGCTGACGGGAAGCGCCTGCGCGATGAGCGAACCGATTGCACCGCCTGTCATGATGATCGGACCCTCGGCGCCGAAGGGGCCGCCGCTGCCGATGGCGATAGCAGAGGAGAGCGGCTTCAGGATCGCCACTTTCGCATCGAGGCGCGAGCGGCCGAGCAGGATGGCCTCTATGGCCTCGGGAATGCCGTGGCCGCGGATCTTATCGCTGCCGTAACGCGCCATCAGGCCGACGATGAGCGCGCCTCCAACGGGGATGAGGACGGCCCAAAGGCCGAGCGTCGATTTGGAGAGGTCCGGCGCTTCGAAGGAGAATCGGCCGAAATAGGCGAGATTGGTGGTGAGTCGGATAAGGTCCAGAAGCGCGATGCCGGCGATGACGCCCGCCGTCGCGACTACGACCGCGATTGCGGCTATGACCAGCACGCGCGGGCGTGTCGTGAAATCGCCGAGAACGGCATGGGCTGAGCGGGCGGGCCTCATACTAGGGCATTCCTTGTCATTCAATGTGAGGATAGGGATATGGTGGCTGACGTATCGTAATACGATATAAAAAAGTCAAGCCGTGGCGACCGTCATTGGTCGACAATCCGCAGAGTAAACGAGGTTGGGGACGCATGCCGATGCCGAATTCAAGATTGACACAGGCTGGATATACCGCGCTGGCGGAGTTCCGCTACATCCTCAGGCGTTTTCTCGAATTCAGCGAGGACGCGGCAAGACGCGCCGGTCTCACGCCGCGGCATCATCAGGCGCTGCTCGTCATCAAGGGCTATGGCCGCGGCCAACCGATCACCATCGGCGACCTGGCCGAGCGCCTGCGCATTCGCCACAATACGAGCGTGGAACTCGCCAACCGGCTTTGCGAGAACGGTCTCGTCATCCGCAGCCACGACAATGAGGACCAGCGCCGCGTCCTGCTTCAGCTGACCAGCCTCGCCGAGCAGCACCTTGCCGATCTTTCAAGCGCGCATGTGGACGAACTGGCGCGGATCAAGCCATTGCTGGAGCGCGTGCTGGAGCAGTATCCGTAGATGTTCGGTGACATCGCCCGGCCGCTTCTCCGAGAGGGCAGTGTTTTTCCGAATGTCCCCCACTCCGTCGCGCTTCGCAAACCGGAGTGGGGTCGAGCTTTGTATGCGATCGAAGAGCTATGCCCAATCCCGTGGGCGGGCCAATCCTAACCGCCCCGATATCAGCTTTGCGCTTCGCCTTCGGCCGGCGCGACGACCTCGGCTGCTGCGGCCGCCGCTTCTTCCTGCGCCTTCTTGATCAGCGCGAGACGTTCGGAAGCCTTCTTGCCCGGCTGCGCCTTCGTGGGATTGTTGCGCGGCGCGCGCTTGGAAAGACCGGCCTGGTCGAGGAAGCGGGCGACGCGATCGGTCGGCAGGGCGCCATTGCCGAGCCAGTATTTCACGCGCTCCTCATTCAGCTTTACGCGCTCGCCATCCTTGGGAAGGAGCGGGTTCCACGAGCCGACCGCCTCGATGAAGCGGCCGTCGCGCGGAGAGCGCACATCGGCGACGACGACATGGTAATAGGGGCGTTTCTTGGAGCCCGCGCGGGCAAGACGGATTTTCAGCGACATTTCTTACTCCTGGTGTTTGTGTGTTCAGGTGGTTGTTGAGGCAAGTCAGTTGCTCGCGCCGCCGCCATTTTCGGCCGCGATATGCTCGTGGTGGCGGATCACTTCCCTGATGACGAAATTCAGGAATTTCTCCGCGAAATCGGGATCGAGATGGGAATCATGCGCAAGCTGCCGCAGCCGCTCGATCTGCTGTTGCTCGCGCGCCGGGTCGGCCGGCGGCAGGCCATAGGTGGCCTTCAACACACCCACGGCCTTGGTGCAGCGGAAACGCTCGGCAAGGATATGGATCAGCGCCGCGTCGAAATTGTCGATCGAGACGCGGTAATCGGCGAGTTGCGCGCGCGCTTTTTCCATGTCGTCCGTCATGATGTCATCCCTCTCACTTCTTCTTGCCAAGGCCCGGCAATCCGCCACCCAGCCCGGGCAGTTTGGGACCACCCAGGCCCGGCAATCCTCCACCTCCGAGGCCCGGCAGGCCGCCGGGAAGACCCTTCATGCCCTGGCCGAGGCCGGCGGCTTCCGCCTGCTTCTTCAAGGCTTCGAGCTGTTTCGGGTCCATTTTGGAAAGGTCGGGCATGCCTCCCATCCCGCCAGCGAGACCGCCAAGTCCCATCTTCTGCGCCATCCCACCCATCAGGCCGCGCATCATGCCGCCGCCCTTGCCCTTGCCGCCCATCGCCTTCATCATATCGGCCATGCCGCGGTGCATCTTCAGGAGCTTGTTGATCTCGGCTGCGTCCGTGCCCGAGCCGGCGGCGATGCGCTTCTTGCGACTATGCTTCAGAATGTCGGGGTTGGAGCGTTCCTTGCTTGTCATCGAAGAGATGATGGCGAGCTGGCGCTTGAACATGCGGTCGTCGAGGCCGGCGGCGGCCATCTGATCCTTCATCTTGCCCATGCCGGGCATCAGCCCCATGATGCCGCCCATGCCGCCCATCTTTTGCATCTGACGCAGCTGATCGGCGAGGTCGTCGAGATCGAACTTGCCGGCCTGCATCTTCCTGGCCATCGCCGCGGCCTTTTCCGCGTCGATGGTTTCGGCCGCCTTTTCGACCAAACTGACGATGTCGCCCATGCCGAGGATGCGATCGGCGATGCGCTTGGGATGAAACTCCTCCAGCGCGTCCATCTTCTCGCCTGTGCCGATCAGCTTGATCGGCTTGCCGGTGACGGCGCGCATGGAAAGCGCCGCGCCGCCACGGCCGTCACCGTCCATGCGGGTCAGCACCAGGCCGGTAATGCCGACGCGCTCGTCGAAATTCTTGGCAAGATTGACGGCGTCCTGGCCGGTCAGCGAATCCGCGACGAGGAGGATCTCGTGCGGGTCCGACATCTTCTTGATGTCGGCCATTTCGACCATCAAGGGTTCGTCGATATGGGTGCGGCCGGCCGTGTCGAGGATGACCACGTCGTGGCCGCCGAGCTTCGCCGCCTGCACGGCGCGCCTGGCGATATCAACCGGCGACTGGCCGGCGATGACCGGCAGGGTCGGCACTTTCGTCTGTTCGCCAAGCTGGCGCAACTGCTCCTGCGCCGCGGGGCGGCGCGTGTCGAGCGAGGCCATCAGGACCTTCTTGCCCTGTCGCTCGCTGAGCCTCTTTGCGATCTTGGCCGAAGTGGTCGTCTTGCCGGAGCCCTGCAGGCCGACCATCATGACGACGACCGGCGCCGGCGCATTGAGGTCGATCGTCCGGCCTTCCTCTCCGAGCATGGCGACGAGTTCGTCATGGACGATCTTGACGACCATCTGGCCGGGCTTGATCGACTTCAGCACCGCCTGGCCGACGGCTTTCTCGCGCACGCGATCAACGAAAGGCCGCACGACCTCGAGCGCAACGTCGGCCTCGATCAGTGCGCGGCGCACCTCGCGCAGCGCCGCCGAGACATCCGCCTCCGACAGCGCGCCACGGCCGGTGAGGCCGGTCAGGATCGAGCCAAGGCGCTCTTGCAGCGATTCAAACATCCAAATTCCTTATATCTCAGACCTATGATCCGAGAGGTAGGGTCTCCGCCTCGAACTTGAAACCCAGGCACGCCATAAGCGCAAAGCCAAAACGCACCCGGGGGCGCATTGCGCTGCCGGGTGTTGGCCTCCGGGATCGATTTATACCTCAAGGGGTCCCGGTCGGCGGCTCGGAGTCAAACTCGTCGCAGAATTGGCCCGTGTAGACAGGAAAAGCGGGAGAGAGTCAAGGCCAGCGGCTTCACGCGGCAAACACCACCAGCAAATCCTTGGCGTCGATCTGGTCTCCTGTCCTGACCAGCACTTCCGCTATCGTGCCATCCTTCTCGGCGTGAAGCGCCGTCTCCATCTTCATCGCCTCGATGGAGAGGAGGACATCGCCGGCGGAAACTTTCTGCCCACCCGTCACGGCGACGGTCGAGACGACCCCCGGCATCGGAGCGCCGACATGCGCCTCATTGCCGGCTTCGGCCTTGCGCCGTTCGCGCGCGCCCGCGCCGCCGCGCGTGCGATCCGGCACCTTTGCCCGCCGGGGCTGGCCGTTCAGTTCGAAGAAAACCGCCACCATGCCTTTTTCATCGACATCGCCGACGGCGAGGCAACGGATGACGAGCGTCTTGCCGCGTTCGATCTCGACGAAAATCTCGTCTTCCTGCTTCATGCCGTAGAAATAGACTGGCGTCGGCAGCACGCTGACAGGTCCATAGGCTTCCTGCGAACGGGCAAAATCGGCAAAAACCTTGGGATACATCAGCCAGGAGGCGAATTCGTTTTCGCTGAGCGGGCGCTCCAACTCGGCTTCGATCTCGGTGCGCTTCCTTGCCATGTCGGCCGACTTCAGCAGCGATCCGGGGCGGACCGTGATCGGCTTCTCGCCCTTCAGCGCCTTCTTCTGCAAGGCGGCTGGCCAGCCCGCCGGCGGCTGGCCGAGATCGCCGCGCAGCATGGCGACGACGGAATCGGGAAAGGCGATGTCCTTCGCCGGATTCTCGACATCGGCGACCGTCAAATCCTGGCTGACCATCATCAGCGCCATGTCGCCGACGACCTTGGAGGAGGGCGTCACCTTGACGATGTCGCCGAACATCAGGTTCACGTCATGATAGGCCTGCGCCACCTCGTGCCAACGCGTCTCGAGGCCGAGCGAGCGCGCCTGCTCCTTGAGGTTGGTGAACTGGCCGCCCGGCATCTCGTGCAGATAGACCTCCGAGGCCGGCCCCTTGAGGTCGTTCTCGAAGGCGGCGTACTGGTTGCGCACCGCCTCCCAGTAGAACGAGATGCGCCGGATCCACTCCGGATCGAGGCCGGTATCGCGCTCGCCCCCCCTCAGCGCCTCGACGATGGAGCCGAGGCAGGGTTGGGAAGTATTGCCGGAAAGCGCGTCCATCGCCGCGTCCACCGCATCGACACCGGCCTCGACCGCCGCAAGGACGGTCGCCGCCGAAATGCCGGATGTATCGTGCGTGTGGAAATGGATCGGCAGGTCGGTCGCCTCGCGCAGCGCCTTGAAGAGCACGTGCGACGCGGCGGGCTTCAAAAGTCCCGCCATGTCCTTCACCGCGATGATATGCGCGCCGGCCGCCTCGAGCTCCTTCGCCAGGCCGACATAGTAGGCGAGGTCGTACTTCGCCCGGTTGGGGTCAAGGATGTCGCCGGTGTAGCAGATCGCTGCTTCGCACAGCTTGCCTTCGGCGCAAACGGCATCCATCGCCACGCGCATGTTCTCGACCCAGTTCAGGCAGTCGAACACGCGGAAGAGGTCGATGCCGCCCGCCGCCGCCTGGCGGACGAAATGCTGCACTACATTGTCGGGATAGTTGGTGTAGCCGACACCATTCGCGCCCCGTAGAAGCATTTGCAGAAGGATGTTCGGCGCCGCCTCGCGTATTCTCGCAAGCCGCTCCCATGGGTCTTCCGTCAGGAAGCGCATGGAGACATCGAAGGTCGCGCCGCCCCAGCATTCGAGCGACAGCAGACCGGGAAGGGCGCGGGCATAGGTGCCGGCAATGCGGGCGATGTCATAGGTGCGCATGCGCGTCGCAAGCAGCGATTGATGCCCGTCGCGCATTGTCGTGTCGGTGACGAGCACGCGCTTTTCGCCGCGCATCCACTCGGCGAATTTCTCCGGACCGACGGAGTCGAGCTTCTGCTTCGTGCCGTCCGGGATCGGTCCGGTGAACCAGGGGATGACGGGCGGCGCGGCGTCCGCCTTCGGCCTGCGCCTGCCGCGCGCCTCCGGATGGCCGTTCACGGTGACATCGGCGAGATAATTCAACAGCTTTGTGGCGCGATCCTGCCGCTTGACGCTGGAGAAGAGTTCCGGCGTCGTGTCGATGAAGCGCGTCGTGTAATCGTTCGCCTTGAATTTCGGATGGTTGATGATGGCTTCGAGGAAGGTGAGGTTCGTCGACACGCCGCGAATACGGAATTCGCGCAGCGCCCGGTTCATGCGCGCGATCGCCTCGCCCGGCGTTGGCGCCCATGCCGTGACCTTTTCGAGAAGCGGATCATAATAGCGGGTGATGACGGCGCCGGAATAGGCCGTCCCGCCGTCCAGCCGGATGCCGAAGCCGGTGGCGCCGCGATAGGCGGTGATGCGGCCATAGTCGGGAATGAAATTCTGCTCGGGATCCTCGGTGGTGATCCGGCATTGCAGCGCATGGCCGTTGAGGCGGATCGCCTCCTGCTTCGGTACGCCCGATTCCGGCGCGCCGATTGCATGTCCATCGAGGATATGGATCTGCGCCTTGACGATGTCGATGCCGGTGACTTCTTCCGTCACCGTATGCTCGACCTGGATGCGTGGATTGACCTCAATGAAATAGAATTGGCCGCTGTCGACATCCATCAAGAATTCGACCGTTCCGGCGCCGATATAGCTGGTCGCGTGCGCGATCTTCAGGGCATAGCTGCAGAGTTCGTTCCTTCTGGAGTCGTCGAGATAGGGCGCCGGCGCGCGTTCGACGACCTTCTGGTTGCGCCGCTGGATGGAACAGTCGCGCTCGAAGAGATGGACGGCATTTCCATGCGTGTCGCCGAGGATCTGCACCTCGACATGGCGGGCGCGCTCGACCAGCTTTTCGAGATAGACTTCGTCCTTGCCGAAGGCGGCCTTCGCCTCGCGTTTGCCCTCCGTGACCTCGCGCAGAAGATCGGCTTCGCCGCGGATGGCGCGCATCCCGCGCCCGCCGCCGCCCCATGATGCCTTGAGCATCACCGGATAACCGATCTTGGCCGCGAGCGCCTTTATCTTCTCCGGATCATCGGGCAGCGGATCGGTGGCGGGAACAACCGGGACACCGATTTCGACCGCGAGGTTGCGCGCGGCAACCTTGTTGCCGAGACGGCGCATGGTCTCCGGCTTCGGCCCGATGAAGACGATGCCGTTTTCGGCGCAGGCCTCGGCGAATTCGGGACTTTCCGACAGGAGCCCGTAGCCGGGATGGATAGCATCCGCGCCGGACAGCTTCGCGACCCGCATGATTTCCGCTATCGACAGATAGCTCTCGATCGGTCCGAGATCATGGTCGAGATGCGAGCCGCGTCCGACCTGATAGCTCTCGTCCGCCTTGAAGCGGTGCAGCGAATATTTGTCTTCCTCGGCCCATATGGCGACCGTTTTCAGCCCCAGTTCATTGGCGGCGCGGAAAACGCGGATGGCGATCTCGGAACGGTTGGCGACAAGAATCTTGGTAATCGGCAAGCGGGACTCCTCCGGGTGTCTGCCATGCTGACAGAGCATTTTATGACGCATTCGGGACGGTGGATGTCCAAATGCGAAATTTTGCTCCGCAACAATGCTTACCGAGTTTCTGTTGCAACGCAACAAAAACGCGTAGCCTCGTCGCCTGCCGCCATAAAAAAACGCCCGGCGCGGGCCGGGCGTCTTTCGAAACCCCTAAAAAGGGGATCAGTTCGATTCCACCTCGGAATAGGTGTACTTGCCGTCGCTGCCCTTTGCCCATTTGTACATGACATAGTCGGGCCGGGTGATGTCGCCCTTTTCGTTGAAGCTCAGTTCGCCGATCGCCGTCTTCCAGGGGCCGCCCGACTTGAGTTCCTTGGCCACGGCCTGCGGG
>DASZUG010000086.1:0-4405 GCA_035547755.1 Rhizobiaceae bacterium | reverse complement strand
ACCTGCTTCGCGGAAGCCGGGGGTCCCCATCCGGATGAGATGGGCCGGGCTGCAAAGGAAGTGGGCATTCGCGGCCTCATTTCTCTTTCGACGACAGATCAGAATACGGCCGTCGGCGGCAGCGCCGTCCCTGACGGAATGTTGATGAACACGGATCAGGCCTACAAACGTAACGTCGATCTCGTGAAGCGGTGGCGCGACGAGGAACTCGTGCGGGCCTGTCTCTCCTTGCGCCAGATTATCGTCTGTTCGCCGCAGCTCATTTCAGCCATGGGTGAGGCCGCGCGAGAGCTTGACGTCAAGATACATACCCATCTTGCTGAGGGTACCTACGAAGTCGATTATGCGCTCGAGCATTTCGGCAAACGCCCAACGGAATATCTGGACGATCTCGGCGTGCTCAGCCGGCACCTTCACTGCGCTCATAGCGTCCTTCTTGCCCCCGAAGAGGTCGACCTCTATCAAAAGCATCGGGTTTCCGCCTGCCACTGCGCCATGGGCAATTACGGGATCGGGATACCCCGACTCCACGAAATGTGGCGGCGGGGTATCGATATCGGTCTGGGGACGGACGGCGCCGCCTCTGCTGGCACGCTCGATATGTTCGAGGTCATCCATTGCGCACGTGTCGGCCAGCAGGCATCGGTCGGACACCCGTTCCACACCCGCGTGCCGATGAGCAATGATGAGCTGCTGCGCGTAGCCACACGTGGCGGCGCGAGGGCGCTTGGCCTCGACGCGGAACTTGGCAGTCTGGAGACCGGCAAGCGCGCCGACATCATCCTGGTGGATAAGAGCGAGCCAAATCAGATGGGAGCGATCGATCCACTATTCATCGCCTCTACTTTGGTGGTCGGGCGCGATGTACGGACCGTTGTCATAAACGGGCGAGTGGTTATGAAGGAGCGTGAAATCCTGACTGTCGACGTCGAGGAAATCCGGCACAGACTGGCACGGCGCCGCCCCGCGATCATGGCTCGATATGACGCGCTCGTCGCGTGATGTCCATGCAGGCCACTCAGACCAATAACGCTGGTCTACAATCCGGAAAGCCGGCGATCCTGCTTTCCGACGTTGTCATGCGCTTTCGTTTGGACGTCGGTACTGAGGTCACGGCCCTGGACCACATGTCGCTCGATGTCGCAAATGGCGAATTCGTGGCGCTGCTAGGCCCCAGCGGCTGTGGCAAGAGCACGATCCTGAGGCTTGCCGCTTCGCTGGATACCCCGACCGAGGGCCGCGTCGAACTGTCGGGTCGCCCCCCGTCGGAATTGGTAAAGGCACATCGGCTCGGTGTCGCCTTCCAGGATCACGCGTTGTTGCCCTGGCTTACCGTCGCCGCCAATATCGCATTGGCGTTCAAGGTTGCCGGCCGTCCAGTGGATCATCAGCGGGTCACTGAACTCATCCGCCTGGTCGGGCTCGAAGCTTTCCGCGATGCCCGACCCAAACAGCTCTCCGGCGGCATGCGTCAGCGCGTTGCGATCGCTCGGGCGCTAGCGCTGAATCCGGAACTTCTTCTGCTCGACGAGCCTTTCGGGGCGCTTGACGCCGTTACCCGCCGGCAGATGAACCTCGAGCTGCAGCGCATCTGGTTCGAGGAGCGTGTTACCACGCTCCTCGTTACGCATGCGGTAGAGGAGGCGCTTTTCCTGGCCGACCGTGTCATTGTGCTCAGCGGTCGCCCCGGCCGTGTAACGCGTATTGTCGAGGTGCCTTTCCCACGTCCGCGCACTCCCGATCTTACCCGCAGCGCGGAATTTCACCACCTGTCCGATGAACTCGCCGGCGCGCTTGAAACAGCAGCGGTCGCGTCGTGACTACCCCAGCTGAACGACGGCGCGACCTGGCCCTCGGGATTTTGGGCATTCTGCTGTTCCTCGTTCTATGGGAGATTGTCGGCCGATTGCACCTGCTGGGCTTGAGCTGGCCGGCTCTCAGCACCGTGGTTGAGTTCATGGCCGCTCCTTCACGCTGGCCGCTTTTCGGCCGCGCGCTCGGTGCAACGTTATCCAACCTTGCTATCGGCTATGTGTGCGGCTTCATCGCCGGTCTCTTGTTTGCGATACTTGCCCATCTCGTGATGCAACTAAGGCCCGGTGCCGACAGACTGGCCACGATGATCCATGCAGTCCCTTCCATCGCGGTGGCCCCGCTCATTGTCGTACTCGCCAGTCGACAGGCGATGCCACCCACGCTCGCTGCCCTCAGCACCTTCTTTGTGCTTTATGTCTCAACGCGTTCGGGACTGGAGACGACTTCGCCCGCTCATCGCGACGTGATGCGCTCGTTCGGTGCCAGACGTGACCGTCGGCTAAAATATCTCGATTTTCCTGCTGCCCTGCCGGCAATCGCGTCTGGCGCAAAACTTGCCGCACCTACCGCCCTGATCGGTATTATCATCGGCGAGTGGTTCGGTGCACCGCGCGGGCTCGGCGTGCTCGTGATCAACGCCATGCAGAACTTCCAGATCCCCCTGTTGTGGAGCGCGGTATTGCTCGCTGTCATCACCTCCATTGTGCTGTTTGTCCTGCTTAGCTGGATAGAGCGGCGTGTCGCGGAGTACTTCCGGTGATGCGGACGCAGATGCCGATCGTGCTCGCACAAACGCTGCGCGCTTGCCGCTTCATAGCCAGCAACTTCTGGGGCTTGGTCGCGCTGCTTGTGCTTTGGGAGGTTTGGGTCCGCTGGAACGACCTCAATGCTATCGTCATGCCATATCCGGTGTCGGTTTTGGAAGACGTCCTGCACAACCCGACTCTCTATCTTCGAAACACTCTTCAGACTTTCGGGCTCGCTCTAGCCGGCCTGTTGGTCGGCCTTGTCGTCGGAACGTTGCTCGCGATCCTGACGTGGTCGTCAAAAACGCTCTCAGGGCTGCTTACGCCACTCGCCCTCATCTTCGCCTCCGTTCCTGTAGTGGCGCTGATCCCAGTGCTCGCGAGACTATTCGGTTACGACGTAAAAACTGTCATAGTTATCGTCACCATCATCTCGTTTTTCCCCAGCTTCGTCTTTACGGCCGCCGGCCTGCGCATGCTTCCGCCCGGAAGTGCTGACTTCTTCGCTGTGGCCGGCGCCTCGACCTGGCGTCGCCTCACCCTGCTTGCCATCCCCGCTGCCATACCAAACTGGATGTTGGCACTTCGCCTCGCCGCGGCCAATTCCATGCTCGCAGCCATGGTGGCCGAGTTCCTGATGGGCGTGAGCGGCCTGGGCAATATGTTCCACGCCGCCACCAACGACCTCGATATGCAGCGAGCCCTCGGCGCAAGCCTTGTTGCCATGGCGATTTCGGTGGCCCTCTATGCGGCCACAGGCGTTCTTTCGGATCTCGTCAAGCGGCGCTGGGAATAATAGCGGCCGAAGCAGCTATTCCGTGGAATAACCCGCTGTCGCCGTGTCGCCGCATCGCTTCTCGCTGGCAGTCGATGGCACCTAGCTGTGGAGCCTGAACAGGTTGTGCTCGGTTTGGCCGAGGCGACTGATTGGCGTTTTCGACTTTAGGCTGCCGTGCGAATGCCAATTGTAGCGATGAAGCCAAGTCGACAATTCGGCGGCACGGTGGTTTGAGGTGGGATAGGCGACGGCGTAGGCCCATTCCCTGAGCGCCGTCTGGATGAAGCGTTCGGCCTTGCCGTTGGTCTTTGGCGTATAGGGTCTCGTCCTGACATGCCTAAGCCCGAACTTGCGGCAGGCCTTGGCGAAGGCCTTCGAGCGATAGCATGAACCATTGTCGGTCATGACGCGGCTGACGGTGACGCCGAGGCTGGCATAGTAGGCCACAGCCGCGGCGACGAAGGCGGCGGCGCTTTCCTTGCGCTCGTGGCAGGATCTGGCTAAAGGCGATGCGCGAGGCGTCGTCGATGCAGACATGGACGAACTCCCAGCCCACGCCGCCACTGTTGGACTGGGGGAAACGTTCAGATCGATCTCGATCAGCGCCAGTGACCTGAGACCTTAATCTCCTCCGGCTAGAGGGAGAGTCCTGGGTTTCATTTCTGGCCTTATGCGGCCTGTTTTTCCAGCGTGGATTTCATTGCGAACTCGGCCGGCGGCATGTTGCCAAGAGCCGAGTGTGGTCGGTGGTGGTTGTAGTCCTCCTTCCATGAGGTGATGGCGTTGCGGGCCGCAGATAGCGTCGAGAACAGCGTGTCGTTAAGGCACTCATCCCTAAGCGCCCGTTGAAGCTCTCGACGAAGGCGTTCTGGGTCGGCTTGCCCGGCGCGATGTAGTGCCATTCGACACTCGTCTGCTGGCACCAGTGCAAATTCCGAGGGAAGTCGCCCCCCGATTCCGAAATGATGCCGCCCCCTCGTTCCGAGAAATAGTCGCCCCCTGATTCCGAGATGAAGCCGCCCCCTTTGAGGCGGCGTTTGGGTCGGGCGCTCTGCTGGTGAAAGTT
>DASZUG010000085.1:0-47826 GCA_035547755.1 Rhizobiaceae bacterium | reverse complement strand
GCTGTGCCAACAGGCCCGCTTCCATGGAATGCGGCAGCGTCGCGGCGAGGCCGGCGAGCATCAGGCTGAAGAAGACACCGATCGACAGGACCTGCCCCGCATTCGTCGTGGTCGCCCGCATGCCCGACGCCTGGCCGCGCTCCTTTGGCGGGACGGAATTCATGATCTGCGTGCTGTTCGGCGCGACGAAAAGGCCGGAACCGAGGCCGTTCAGGAAGAGCAGCGCCGCGAAGGTGAGATAGGAGAAATCCGCAGGCAGAAGCATCAGCGCGATGAAGCTCGCCGCGCCGAAAAGCATGCCGCCGACCGCGAAGGGAACACCGCCGACCCTGTCGGAGAAATAGCCTGCGATAGGGCCGGACAGCAGAAAGCCGATCGTCAACGGCAGCATGAAGATCGCCGACCACAATGGCGTTTCCTCGAAGGCGTAGCCATGCAACGGCAGCCAGATACCTTGCAGCCAGATGATCAACATGAACTGCAAGCCGCCGCGCGCAACGGACGAGGTCAGATTGGCGATGTTGCCATAGGCAAAGGGAGCGATGCGGAAAAGGTGGAAATCGAGCATCGGCCGCTCGACGCGCTTTTCAACGAGACAGAAGGCGACAAGCGAAAGGATGCCAAGGGCGAAGAGGCTGATGACCTTCGGGCTCGTCCAGGCCATGACCTGGTCGCCATAGGGCTGGATGCCGTAGGTGATGGCCGTGAGGATCAGGACGAGGCCGAGGCCGAAGGAGATGTTGCCGAGCCAGTCGATGCGATGCGTGCGCCTGTTCGGGATTTCGCTGAGTCGCCAATAAGCCCAGATCGTGCCGATCACGCCGAAGGGGACGTTGATCCAGAAGACCAGCCGCCAATCGTAATCGGCGAGCAGTCCGCCGAGCAGGAGGCCGATGAACTGGCCGCCGATGGCCGCGACGACGTTGATGCCGAGCGCCAGCCCGCGCTGGTCGGGCGGAAAGGCGTCGGTCAGGAGCGCGGTGGAATTCGCCATGATGAGCGCGCCGCCGACGCCCTGGATCATGCGCACGACGATGAGGTAGATGGCGGCGAAATCGCCCTGGCCCGGCAATAGCGCGAGCGCGATTGAGGCAGCCGTGAAGATAGCGAAGCCAAGATTGTACATGCGGGCGCGGCCGAACTGGTCGCCGAGCCGGCCGAAGGCGACGACGAGAACCGCTGTCGCGATCATGTAGCCGATGATCGACCAGAGGAGATAATTGATATTGCCGGGATCGAGCGGCTGGAGATGGATGCCGCGGAAAATAGCCGGCAGGCTGATGAGCAGGATGGAGCTGTTCATCATCGCGGCCAGCATGCCGAGCGTGGTGTTGCTCAGAACGACCCATTTATAGCCCGCGGAATGCTGCGGCGCATCTTGACTCATTGCGGCGATCTCCGGATATGCAGCGAGAGCGACGGGAGGATAGTCGAGGCTACACTCAACTATTATATACGAGGATGCCCTCAGGTAGCGCAAGAGCTCAAACGGTAAAATCACGCGCCCCGCAGCGCCGGCGCGGCAGGGAGCGTGTCGCGTCGCTGCAGGCGGCGGCGGCGGCGCTTTTCGTCGAGAAGGGCTATGACGCGACGACGATGACCGAGATCGCGGCGCGCGCCGGTGCCTCGATCGGCTCGCTTTATCTCTTTTTCCCGACCAAGCATTCGCTTGCCGAGGCGATGCTGATGGAACTGGCGGAGACGCTTTCAGGTCGCCTTGAAGCGCTGAAGGAGCGTGTCGACGGCAGGAAGGCGGCGGAGGTCGGCGATGCGCTTTTCGACGAATTGGCGGATTTCACCCATCGCTATCCGGCTTACGGGGTGCTGATCGACCTTTCCGGCGAATATTCCTGGCGTCTTGGTCTGCGGGCGCGCCGCAGGGCGCAGATCGCCGCGCTCTTTCAGGAGGCGGAGCCGCCTCTCCCCAAGGAGCAGGCGGAACATCTGGCGGTGATCGTGCCGCAACTGTTGCGCATGGGACTGCTGGTGAGCGGCCGGCCTGACGCGGAGGGCGTCATGGCGGAACTGCGCGCCATGCTGCGGCATCATCTGGAATGGCCGGAAACGACCAAAAAGGAAAGCTGACGATCAGTTGCCGAGGATGCCCGGCAGCCTCAGTCCCTTCTCCTTCGCGCATTCGATGGCGATGTCGTAGCCGGCGTCGGCATGGCGCATGACGCCGGTGGCCGGGTCGTTCCATAGAACCCGCTCGATGCGCTTGGCCGCCTCGGGCGTGCCGTCGCAGCAGATCACCATGCCGGCATGCTGCGAAAAGCCCATGCCGACGCCGCCGCCATGGTGGATCGACACCCATGTCGCGCCCGACGCGCAGTTCAGAAGCGCGTTGAGCAGCGGCCAGTCGGAAACAGCGTCCGAGCCATCTTTCATGGCTTCGGTCTCGCGGTTGGGCGAGGCGACCGAACCGGAATCGAGATGGTCGCGGCCGATCACGACCGGCGCCTTCAATTCGCCCTTCGCCACCATCTCGTTGAAGGCAAGGCCGAGCCGATGGCGGTCGCCCAGTCCCACCCAGCAGATACGCGCCGGCAGGCCCTGGAAGGCGATCCGCTCTCTGGCCATGTCGAGCCAGTTGTGCAGGTGCGTGTTGCCGGGCGTCAGTTCCTTCACCTTCGCGTCGGTGCGGAAAATATCCTCAGGATCGCCCGACAGCGCCGCCCAGCGGAACGGGCCGATGCCGCGGCAGAAGAGCGGGCGGATATAGGCCGGCACGAAGCCGGGAAAGGCGAAGGCGTTCTCGAAACCCTCGTCACGCGCCACCTGGCGGATATTGTTGCCGTAATCAAGGGTGGGCACGCCATCGTTCCAGAAGGCGACCATCGCCTCGACATGCTCGCGCATGGAGTGGCGCGCGGCTTTCTCCACGGCCTTCGGATCGCTCTCGCGCTTCTCGCGCCACTCCGCCAGCGACCAGCCCTTTGGCAGATAGCCGTTCAACGGATCATGCGCCGATGTCTGGTCGGTGAGGATGTCTGGCTTCACGCCGCGCCGGTGAAGTTCCGGCACGATTTCGGCGGCGTTGCCGACGAGACCGACCGATTTCGCCTCGCCGGCCCCGGTCCAGCGTTCGATCATGGCAAGCGCCTCGTCGAGCGTATCGGCGCGCTCGTCGAGATAGCGGGTGCGCAGGCGGAAATCGATGCGGTCGGGATCGCATTCGATGGCGAGGCAGGAGGCGCCCGCCATCACGGCGGCGAGCGGCTGCGCCCCGCCCATGCCGCCGAGGCCGGCGGTCAATATCCATTTGCCCTTGAGATCGCCGCCATAATGCTGGCGCCCGGCCTCGACGAAGGTCTCATACGTGCCCTGCACGATGCCTTGCGTGCCGATGTAGATCCATGAGCCGGCCGTCATCTGGCCGTACATCATCAGCCCCTTGCGATCGAGCTCGTTGAAATGGTTCCAGTCAGCCCAATGCGGCACGAGGTTGGAATTGGCGATCAGCACGCGCGGCGCACCTTCATGCGTGCGGAAAACGCCGACCGGCTTGCCGGACTGGACGAGCAGCGTCTCGTCTTCCCTGAGCGTCTTCAGCGTCGCGACGATGCGATCGAAATCCTGCCATGTGCGGGCAGCGCGACCGATGCCGCCATAGACGACCAACTCGTTCGGGTTCTCCGCCACGCCCGGATCGAGATTGTTCATCAGCATGCGGAGGGGCGCTTCGGTCTGCCAGGACAGCGCGTTGAGGTCGGGGCCGCGCGGCGCGCGCACGTCGCGGATGTTGTGGCGGGGGTTGGTCATGGACGGGCTCCGGATTTCGTGGAGGATGATGAAAATCCCGGCAATATCCCGGCCGACACGCTTTTATTGAGCGCGCCGGAGCGCACCAGTTCGGCGGCAGCGGCGAGGTCGCTGGCCATGTAGCGGTCGATTTCGAGATCGGCGACGACCGAGCGGATCGCACGATGCGCCTTCCGCAATTCGGCACTGGTCGTGAGCGGCGCGCGCAGATCGATCCCCTGCGCCGCCGTCACCGCTTCTATGCCGACGATCCCGGCGAGGTTTTCCGCCATATCGAGGAGCCGCCGCGCGCCATGGCAGGCCATGGAGACGTGGTCCTCCTGGTTGGCCGAGGTCGGCGTGGAATCGATCGAGGCCGGATGCGCGCGCTGCTTGTTCTCGCTCATCAGAGCGGCCGACGTGACCTCGGCGATCATCAGGCCGGAATTCAGCCCGGGCTTTTTCGCAAGGAAGGCGGGCAGGCCGAAGGAAAGCGCCGGATCGACCAGAAGCGCGATACGCCTTTGGGCAATCGCGCCGATCTCGCAGATGGCGAGCGCGATCTGGTCGGCGGCAAAGGCCACTGGCTCGGCGTGAAAATTGCCGCCGGAAACGACTGAGCCATCGGACAGCACCAGGGGATTGTCAGTGACGGCATTGGCCTCGGTCTGGAGCGTGCGGGCGCATTGGCGCAGAATATCGAGCGCGGCGCCGTCCACCTGCGGCTGGCAACGGATGCAATAGGGGTCCTGCACGCGCTCGTCGCCCTCGCGATGGCTCTCGCGGATTTCCGAGCCGTCGAGCAGTTTCCAGAGCGCGGCCGCCGTGTCGATCTGGCCGCTATGGCCGCGCAGCGCGTGGATTTCCGGATGGAACGGCGCGGAAGAGCCCATGGCCGCGTCGGTCGAGAGCGCGCCGGTGATCAGCGCCGCGTTCGCCGCGCGATGCGCCTCGAACAGGCCGGCAAGCGCCAGGGCGGTCGAGACCTGCGTGCCGTTGATCAGCGCCAGCCCTTCCTTGGCCGCGAGAACGATCGGCGCCAGTCCGGCTTTTTCGAGCGCCGCATTTCCAGGTATTCTTTCGCCAGCAAACCAGGCCTCGCCCTCGCCGATCATCGCGGCTGTCATATGAGCGAGCGGCGCGAGATCGCCCGACGCGCCGACGGAACCCTTTTCGGGGATGACGGGCACGACGCCGCGCTCCAGCATCGCCTCGATCAGCGCCACCGTCTCGGGGCGCACGCCCGATGCGCCACGGCCGAGCGACATCAGCTTCAGCGCCATGACGAGGCGGACGATTTCCGGCTTCAGCGGCGCGCCCACGCCGCAGCAATGCGACAGGATGAGGTTGCGCTGGAGGGTGGCCACGTCGGCGGCGGGAATGCGGACGCTGGCGAGCTTGCCGAAGCCGGTATTGATGCCATAGACGGCTTCCGCGCCGCCGGCGATTTCGGCGATACGGGCGGCGGCGGCGGCGATGCGCGGACGAGACGAGGGATCGAGGCGGATGGGTTCATTGCCGCGATAGAGGCGTTCGAGCGTTTCGAGAGTGATCGCGCCGGGGTGGAGGGTGAGGGTCATGCCACGCTCCAAATTGAAGAGGTGAGTGCTCTACGTTGCCCCCCTCTGTCCTGCCGGACTATCCAATTTCCACCGATCCCTCTCATCCCACGATCACCCTGTTCAGCGGATTGAAGCCGATCCGGTAGGCAAGCTCCGCCGGATGCTCCACGTCCCACACCGCCAGTTCGGCGCGCTTGCCGAATTCGATCGTGCCGATCTCGTCCTGCAGCCCGAGCGCGCGCGCTGCGTTCCGCGTCACGCCGGCAAGCGCCGCTTCCGGCGTCAGGCGGAACAGCGTCGAGGCCATGTTCATTGTCAGAAGCAGCGAGGCGAGCGGCGAGGAGCCGGGATTGCAATCCGTCGCAACCGCGATCGGCACGCCGGCTTTCCTCAGCGCGTCCACCGGCGGCGCCTGCTTCTCGCGCAGGAAATAGAAGGCGCCGGGAAGCAGCACGGCGACAGTGCCTGATTTCGCCATCGCCTCGACGCCCGCCTGATCCAGATATTCGAGATGGTCGGCCGACAGCGCGCCATGGGAGGCGGCGAGCGCCGCGCCGCCGCGGTTGGACAATTGCTCGGCGTGGAGCTTGACCGGAATGCCGAGCTTCCTCGCCTTCTCGAAAACGCGAGCGATCTGCTCGGGCGAGAAAGCGATGCCCTCGCAGAAACCGTCCACCGCATCGGCAAGTTCCTCGACATAGGCGATCTCGAGGCCGGGTAGCACCACTTCATCGACATAGGCGTCGGCGCGGCCCTTGAATTCCGGCGGTACGGCATGGGCGGCGAGATAGCTCGTCCTGACACGGACATTACGGACTTCGCCAAGCCGCCGCGCCACTCGCAGCATCTTCAACTCGTCCTCGACTGTCAGCCCGTAACCGGACTTGACCTCGATCGTGCGCACTCCTTCGGCGACCAACGCGTCGAGGCGAGGAAGGGCCACTTCCACCAACTCATCCTCGGAAAGCGTGCGCGTCGCCTTGACCGTCGAGACGATGCCGCCGCCGGCGCGTGCGATCTCCTCATAGGTCGCACCTTCGAGCCGCATTTCGAATTCTTTCGCCCGATTGCCGCCGAAGACGAGATGGGTGTGGCAGTCGATCAGCGCAGGCGTAAGCAACCTGCCGCCGAGATCGTCGATTTCGACGCCGTGCCATTCGGCCGGCCGCTCCGCCGCCTTGCCGACCCAGGCGATACGGCCGTCATTGATAGCGACCGCGCCGTTCTCGATCAGCCCATAGGCGCTACCGCCTTCGGCCATGGTGGCGATCGTTGCATTGATGAGGATTTTGTGCCGGACGCTCATTTCAGCCATTCACATGTGCATGTTTAACGCTATTATGTATATACATATTGAGTCAATACGGACCCGGCCCATGCAGAGCATTTTTGCCGAACGCGCGCTTCTTCCTCAGGGATGGGCCGAAAAGGTGCTGGTGGCGATCGGCGAAGACGGCCGCATCGCCCAGGTGGAAAGCGGGCGCGCGATAACGCCCGGCGTCCGGCACGTTCCCGTTCTCCTGCCGGCGCTCGGCAATCTCCACAGCCATACCTTCCAGCGCGCCATGGCGGGGCTGGCCGAGCGGCGCGGGCCGTCCGAGCGCGACAGCTTCTGGACATGGCGCGCGGTCATGTACCGCTTCCTCGATCTCCTGACGCCGGAGGAAATCGAGGCGGTGGCGGCCTTCGCTTTCATGGAGATGCAGGAGACGGGCTTCGCGGCGGTGGCGGAATTCCATTATCTCCATAGCCAGCCGGGCGGCGCGGCCTATGCCAATCCGGGCGAACTTTCGGCGCGCATTGCCGCCGCTGCCCAGGACACCGGAATCGGACTGACGCTCCTGCCGGTCTATTACCGGCAGGGCGGGGTGGACGGACGGCCGCTCGCCGGCGGGCAATTGCGTTTCGGCAACGATCTCGACGGTTTCGCGGCGCTCATGGAGCGCGCGAAGGAGATCGCGCGCGGCCTGCCGGCGGATACGGGGCTCGGCATCGCACCGCATTCGCTGCGCGCGGTGCCAGCGGATGATCTGAAGGCACTCGAGAACTGGCTGCCTGATCAGCCCTTCCATATGCATATCGCCGAGCAGGCGGCCGAGGTGGAGGAAACGCTTGCCGTTCTCGGGGCGCGACCGGTCGAATGGCTGCTGGAACACCTGCCGGTCGATGATGGCTGGTGCCTCATCCACTGCACCCATATGGAGCCCTATGAAACGGAGGCGCTGGCCCGGACGGGAGCGGTCGCCGGGCTCTGCCCGGTGACGGAGGCCAATCTCGGCGACGGCATTTTCGATGCCCAGCGCTTCACCGCGAGCGGCGGACGGCTGGGCGTCGGGTCTGACTCCAACATTCTGATCAGCGTCAACGAGGAATTGCGGCAGCTCGAATATTCGCAGCGCCTGCGTGACCGCGCGCGCGTGGTCATGGCGGAAAGCGGCCACTCGGCCGGCCGCAAGCTCTACGATCGCGCGCTCGCCGGCTCCGCCCAGGCACTCGGCCGCCATGCCGGCGCGATCAAGCCCGGAAAATGGGCCGATCTCGTCGCGCTGTCGCCGCGCGAGGCTTTTCCGGCGGGCGACTCTCCCGACCTGCCGCTCGACGGCTGGATCTTCACGAACGACCATGCCGTCACCGATCTCTGGTCGGCGGGGCGGCATAGGGTGCGGGACGGCCGCCACATAGGACGGGACGCGATCGCCGCGCGCTATCGCGCCTGCCTCGCCGCAATCGCGGAGCGGATGTGAGAGCAACGGTTCCCATGTTCAACTCCAGTGTTGGGTGCGTCCTTCGAGGCTCGCTTCGCTCGCACCTCAGGATGAGGGAGTCCGGCGCGCCCGTCGGCGATGTTCGATGGGAGGGAGGGCTTCGCAAGCATCTCAGGGCGAAAATAGTTGGCGCTAACGCTCCTCATCCTGAGGTGCGAGCCCGAAGGGCGAGCCTCGAAGGACGCACTGCAACGGCGGACGGTCGAAGCTCGGGATATGCGCTATGAGACGAGCGCGGCGCTCCTCCTACCGCGCCATCCGCGCGGAAATCTCGCGCCGCATCGGCGAGCGCGTCTGGGCGCCGGGCGCGCTGATCCCCGGCGAGGAGGTGCTGGCATTGGAATTCGGTTGCGCCCGCGCCACCGTCAACCGGGCGCTGCAGGATCTGGCGCGCTCCGGCCTGATCGAGCGCAGGCGCAAGGCGGGAACGCGCGTCGCGCTCCATCCCGTGCGCGAGGCGCGCTTCGTCATTCCGCTGGTGCGGCAGGAGGTCGAGGCAAAGGGCGCGGCCTACCGTTTCCGGCTGCTTTCGCGAGAGACCGCGCAGCCGCCGGAACTGGTCCGGGCGCGGCTTGGGCTTGGCGCGCATGCCGAGCTGCTGCATGTGCGGCTTCTGCATCTCGCCGATAACGCGCCCTATCTCTACGAAGACCGCTGGATCAATCCGGACGCGGTGCCGGCGGCGCGGGAGGCCGATTTCGAGGCCGAGAATCCGAATGAATGGCTGGTCGGCCACGCGCCTTTCAGCCGCGCCGAATATGCTTTCCTCGCCGCGCGCGCCGGCGATGAGGAAGCGGCGCTGCTGCAAATCCCGGCAGCCGAATCGGTGCTCGTCTCCGAGCGCCTGACCTGGCTTCTCGACAAGCCGATCACGCTGGTGCGCATGATCTATCCGCCGGGCCACCGCATCGTGACCCGGCTTTGAAGAGGCCGCCGCGCGCAATGCTCGTGGAGAGGATGGAAATGGCTTGCCCTCCTGGCCGCGCCGATCCACTTTCCCGATCCCGCCCGGGAATCGGACAAGCTGGATGAAATTCCCCATAAGCCTTTGCAGCGAAGTTCTTCGCGACCTGGATTTCCGCGCGCAATGCGCCTTCGCCCGCGCCGTCGGCTATGACGGACTGGAAATCGCGCCATTCACGCTTTCCGAGGCGCCGCATCGGCTGACGCCGGCTGCGATAGCGGAATTTCGGTCGGTCGCCGCCGGAGAGGGGATCGCCATCAGCGGACTGCATTGGCTGCTCGCGTCGCCCGCCGGCCTTTCGATCACGAGCGCTGACCCTTCCGTCTTCGATATGACGGTCGATTTCGGCCGCCGCCTCGTCGAACTTTGCGCGGAACTGGGCGGCGCCTATCTGGTTCATGGCTCTCCCGGCCAAAGGCAACTCGTCGCCGGCCGCGAGGCGGAAGGCCGCGAGCGCGGCATTGCCTATTTCGCCGCCATGGCGGAGGCAGCGGCCGGGGCAGGCGTGCGCTACTACATCGAGCCGCTGGCGCGGAAATCCACCGGCTTCGTCACCCGGATCGAGGATGCGCTCGCCATTATCGACACGATCGGCTCGCCGTCGCTCGGCACCATGGTCGATTGCTATGCCGCCGCCTCCAATGGCGAGGACATTCCCGCGCTGTTGCGGCAATGGACGCCGAAGGGCGTGATCCGCCATGTCCATCTGAACGATCCGAACGGCCGCGGACCGGGCGAGGGAATGCTCGCCTTCGCTCCCATCATCGGCGCCCTGTCGGAACTCGGCTATGCAGGCACAATGGCCGTCGAACCCTTCACCTACGAGCCGGACGGCCCCGTCTCGGCCGCCCGTTCGATCGGATATATAAGGGGGATCATCGAGGCCGGCGGCTTTTCCGGAGATTGAAGGAAAGGGAGCAAGGCTTTAGGGAGGGTCAATGCTAGAGCCCAGCCAGAGCATGATCCGGAAAAGTGGGCACCGGTTTTTCGAAAAGACATGCTCAACAAAATAGAAGCATGACGAATGTCGATTGTTGCACCCACCACGACGAAGCCCGCCCGAAACCGGCGCAATCCGGAGATCACGCGGGCTTCGATCCTCGAAGCCGCCCGCGCCGAATTCGCCGAAAAGGGCCTTGAGGGCGGGCGGGTCGACCAGATCGCACGGCGCGCGAGGGCCAACAAACAGCTCGTCTATTATTATTTCGGCAGCAAGGACGAACTCTATAAATCAGCGCTCGAAGCGACCTATGCGGAAATACGGGCGCTTGAACGCGAACTCGACCTGACGGCGCTGCCGCCGCGCGAGGCGATGATCAGGCTTATCGATTTCTCGCTCGATTACCTCGAAAAGCATCGCGACTTCATCCGCATGCTGTCCGACGAGAACGCCCATGGCGCGCGTCACGTACGCGGGTCTGAAATGGCGCTGCAGACCAATTCGCCGCTCATCGATCTGCTGGCGGAAACGCTGGAAAGGGGCGTCAGGGAAGGAATATTCCGCGGTGATATCGATCCCCTCGAACTTTATGTGTCGATCGCGGGCATGACCTTCTTCTACTTCGCCAATGGCCTGACGCTCTCGGCCATTTTCGGCCGCGACCTGACGCAACCCCGTGCCGTTCGCTCCTATCGCGATCACATCGTGAAGCTGACGATTGCCGGCCTGACGCCGTAGGTATCAACCATATGGTTGATAAAAGCTGACGTTTCCGGATAGGCTCTTTCCGCTGCTTTCTGGAAAGGGCTGCTTCAATGATACCGAGCATCGTCACGGACGAACTGTCCGCCGATCCGGAAACGGCTTTCGAACTGGGCCTCGAATGGGGCGTGACGCATTACGAGCTACGGGGGGTCTATGAAAGCCGGGTCCCGAGCCTCTCGGCCTACGCGCGTCATCGCCTGTCGAGGGCCGTGCGCGATTCCGGCGTCACGATCACCGCGCTCTCTCCCGGTCTTTTCAAAGGCCCATTGCCCAGCGTTGGCCCCGAACATTCCAACCTCTTCTGGATGGGCGCCGGTCATTTTCGGAAATGGCAGGACGGGAAGAACGAGATCGATCATCATCTGCATACGCTGCTGCCTCAAGCGATCGAAATGGCGGCGGAAGTTGGCGCCCGTTTCATCATCGGCTTCAGCTTTCATCGCGCCGGCCTGCCGGGCGGGGATGCGCCCGCAGCGGTTGTCGAAACACTGGCCGAAGCCGCCGAGACGACGCGGAAGGCCGGCCTCGAATTCCTGATCGAGACGGAGGAAGGGCACTGGGCCGATACCGGCGCGCGCTCGGCTGCGCTTGTCGAGCGGATCGGCGATCCGTCGCTTGGAATCAATTGGGACCCTGCCAACGCCCTTATCGATGGGGACATCCCCTATCCGGACGGCTATGCCGCGGCAAAACGCTTCGTCCGCAACGTCCATTTCAAGGATGCGCGCCGCTATCCCGACGGGACATGGGAAATCCTGCCGGAGGGCGATGTCGATTGGCAGGGCCAGATCAAGGCTCTCCTAAGCGACGCCTACAGCGGCGCGATCGCCGTCGAACCGCATTTGTCGCCTTCGGTAGCACGGACGAGGACAGCGCTCGACAGGCTGCGGGCGCTTGTCGTGGCTGCCGGCGGGAGGTGAAGAGCCGGTACGTATTCGCCCCCATAAACTTTCAACCAGATAGTTGAAAAGCGGATGAGATGACGCTAGCGTGATGGCACTGAACATGCGCTGGAGTTTGCGATGCAGCTTGTCGCCGGGGAAAAGACGACCGCTCCGGAAGGTGCCGCCACGGCAGGGAGCGCCGCTCCCAACCTCCCTGCGCGCTTCGACGATGTCGAACAGCTGGAAAGCTTCCTGGCGGAGCCGAGTGAAGCGCTTATCCACGATCTCGAATCGATCGATGGCGACATCATCATTCTCGGCGTCGCCGGCAAGATGGGGCCGACGCTCGCCCGCCTCGCGCGCAACGCCGCGCCGCGGAAGCGGATCGTCGGTGTGGCGCGCTTCAGCGAGGCGGGGCTGCGCGAGCGCCTCGAAGGCTGGGGCATCGAAACCATCGCCGCCGACCTCCTCGACGAAGCGCAGGTGCAGGCGCTGCCGCGGCTCAGGAATGTGCTCTTCATGGCCGGGCGGAAGTTCGGGGCAAGCGAAGACCAGGCGCTGACCTGGGCCATGAACGTGCACAGCCCGGCGATCGTCGCCTCGGCTTTCCGCAAAAGCCGCATCGTCGCCTTCTCCACGGGCAACATCTATCCGCTCGTCGACGTGTTTCATCAGGGGGCGACCGAACAGACAGCCCCCGGCCCGCGCGGCGAATATGCGCAGTCCTGCCTCGGGCGCGAGCGCATCTTCGAATATTTCTCCTCGCGCTACGGCACGCCGGGGCGGCTCTTCCGGCTGAACTACGCGATCGATCTTCGCTATGGCGTGCTCTTCGATCTCGCCAGCCGGGTGAAGGCGGGAACGCCGATCGACGTTTCGATGATGGGCCACGTCAACGTCATCTGGCAGGGCGACGCCAATGCGCAGGCGCTCAGATGCCTCGCGCATTGCACGTCGCCCACCGCCCCCCTCAATGTCAGCGGACCCGAAACGCTTTCAGTGCGCTGGCTCGCCGAAGAGTTCGGCCGGCGCCTTGGCGTCGAACCCGAGATCGTCGGCCAGGAGGCGCAAACCGCATGGTTGACCAACACGGCGGAAGCCGCGAAGCTCTTCGGCTATCCCGCCGTGCCCCTCGGCGCCATGCTGGATTGGGTCGCCGACTGGGTGGCGCGGGGCCAGGTAAGCCATAACAAGCCGACCAAATACGAGGTCCGCGATGGGGCTTTCTGAGGAGCTGGCCATCGTTCCGCTTACTAGCGCTGACGCCGAGGCCTGCCTGGCGCTTTCCGACGAAGCGGGCTGGAACCAGACGAAAGAGGACTGGCGTCTCTTCATTGGGAAAGGCCGCACATTCGGTGTTCGCGACGGGCAGGCCAGGCTGATCGCCACAGCGGCGGCGCTTCCCTACAAAGAGAATTTCGGCTTCGTCTCCATGGTCCTGGTGACGAGCGCGCGCCGGCGCGAAGGTCTCGCTACGCGGCTCGTCAATCTCTCAATCGATCATCTTCGCGGCCAGCGGCTCGTGCCCGTTCTCGATGCCACGCCGGCGGGCGAGACCGTTTACGCCAGGCAAGGGTTCCGGAGCCTGTTTTCAATCGAGCGCTGGCAAGGTGAGTCGCAGGACGGTTCGACCGCCAGTGATGTGCGGGACTATGTGCCGGACGATCTTTCCTCCATCATCGCGCTCGACGCGGAGGCCCTTGGCGCGGGGCGCGGCGCGATCCTTGCCGGCTTTATCGATCGCGTGGGATCACGCGCCTTCGTCAGCCCTGCCGGAACGGGCTTCGCCCTCATCCGCGCCGGCCGAAAGGCTCTTCAGCTCGGTCCGATCGTGGCCGGGAGCATCGTGGAAGCCCTGAAGCTTCTCCAATCGGTTCTGGCGGCCGTCAGGGGAACAATCTTCATCGACGTGCCGGTGCTGCAGCGGGAAATCGGGGAGATGCTGGCGCGGCACGGCTTCACCCGCCAGCGCAGCTTCTCCCGCATGGCGCATGAGCATGGGACGGCTTTCGGCGTGCCGGAAAAGCTTTTCGCGGTTGCGGGGCCGGAGTTCGGATGATGGCTAAGGCGCGCCCGACGACACCGTTTGAACTGATCGATCACGGCACGGTCATTCCCGCGCACCCGCTGGCGCTTGATGGCAATCGCAAGCTCGACCGCCGTCGCCAGCGCGCGCTCAGCCGCTATTATATCGACGCCGGCGCCGGCGGCCTCGCCGTCGGCGTCCACACAACGCAGTTCGCCATCCGCGAAGCCGGCCTTTACGAGGAGGTACTGTCGCTCGCTTCCGAGACGGCGCGGGCCTGGACGGAGCGTCCGCTTGCCCTGGTCGCCGGACTGGCCGGGGCGACCCGGCAGGCGACGGCGGAGGCGCGAATTGCAATCAAGCTCGGATACCATGCCGGTCTGCTCAGCCTCGCGGCAATGAAGGACAGGGACACGGACACGCTGATCGAGCATTGCGAAGCCGTGGCGCGGGAAATCCCCCTCATTGGCTTCTACCTCCAGCCGGCCGTCGGCGGATTGCATCTCGGCGTGGATTTCTGGACCCGCTTCGCGGCGATCGAAAATGTCATCGCCATCAAGGTGGCGCCGTTCAACCGCTACAGAACATTGGACGTCGTGCGCGGGCTGGTCGAAGCGGGAAGCGAAAAGCGAATCGCGCTCTATACCGGCAATGACGATCATATTGTCCTCGACCTTGTCACGCCCTTTGTTGCCATGCGCGCCGGACGGCCGGTAACGGTCCGCTTCAAAGGCGGCCTGCTCGGCCACTGGTCGGTCTGGACGAAAAAGGCGGTCGCTCTTTACGAGCGCTGCCGAGCAACTTCCTCGGCCGGGTCTCTTCCGGCCGACCTCCTGGCGCTGGACAGTCGGGTGACGGATTGCAACAGTGCGTTTTTCGACGTCGCCAACGATTTCCATGGCTGCATCGCCGGTTGTCATGAGGTCCTTCGCCGCCAGGGCCTGCTGGAAGGCATATGGTGCCTCGATCCGAACGAAGGCCTGAGCCCCGGCCAGAAGGAGGAGATCGACCGCGTGTGCTCCGTTCACGTTGATCTGGCCGACGATGCTTTCGTCGCCGAAAACCTGGACCGATGGCTGGGCTGACGCATGAAGCGCGTGTGGAGGAACATTCTCGACATCCTGCCCGCGATCGCGGTCTTCGCGATCGTCGTTATCCTATGGGAACTCGCGACGACCGTTTTCGGCATTCGCGAATATCTGCTTCCAAGCCCGGCATCCGTGGTGCGGGCGATGTTCTCGCACGAGATCAACTGGGCGGGGCATGCCTTCGTGACGGCGGTGGCGATTTTCGGCGCCTTCCTGCTGGCGGCCGTATCCGGCGTCCTCCTGGGAACGCTCATCGCCTGGTCGAGCGTGCTCGGCCGTGCGCTGATGCCATTCCTCGTCTTCGTCAACACGCTGCCGAAAGTGGCTGTGGCGCCCCTTTTCCTGCTCTGGCTCGGCTACGGCATCCTGCCGAACATGCTGATCGGCGCGCTGATCGGGTTCTTCCCGGTGGTCATCAACACCGCCGTCGGACTATCGCAGATCGATGACGATATGCTGGACCTCGGCCGCGTCTTCAATGCGCCGAAATGGAAGGTGTTCGCGAAGATCAGGATCCCGAACGCCTATCCCTATATTCTGAGCGCGCTGAAAGTGACCGCGACGGCGGCGGTGGTGGGAGCGATCGTAGGCGAGTTCGTCGCCTCCCAGCGCGGCCTCGGCTACGTCATCATCGCCAGCCAGAGCAGCATGAACACGCCGCTCGCCTTCGCCTCGCTCGTCTGGATTTCCGTCATCGGCCTGGTCCTGTTCGGCGCCGTGGCGGCGCTGTCGCGGATTCTCGCCCCCTGGGCCGAGGGGCAGGAAAGATAATCGGGAACAAAAAATGGGAGCATTGCAGATGATCAGGAAAGTCATAGCCGTGGCGGCGCTCCTCGGTACGCTCGCCTTGCCGGCAACCGCCAACGAAAAGTTCGTCTTCGCGCTCAACTGGTTTCCGGTGGGCGACCATGCCGCCTATTGGGTGGCGCTCGACAAGGGCTATTTTGCTGAGCGCGGCCTCGACGTGACGCTCGAGAACTCGAAAGGATCGGGCGATTCTATCGCCAAGGTGGACAGCGGCCGCGCCGATGCCGGCCTTGCGGATGCCGCCGTGGTCGTCGCCTCGCATGCGCGCGGCGCGACCGTCAAGATGGTTGGCATGGTGTTCGACAAGACGCCGCTCAATTTTTTCAGCCCGAAGGACGCCCCAATCACCAAGCCGAAGGAACTCGAAGGCAAGACCGTCGGCGCGCCCCCGGGCGACAGCCAGCGGCAGATGTGGCCGGCCTTCGCCAAGGCCAACAATATCGACATGAGCAAGGTGACATGGGTCAATGTCGAGCCGACGGCCAAGGTCGCCGCGCTGGCGGAAAAGCGGGTCAACGCCGTCGCGGATTACACGACGGGCCTGCCGCTCTACGAAAAGCCGATGGGCAAGGGCAATGTCGTCATGATGCCCTGGTCGAATTTTGGCTTCCACATGTATTCCATGTCCATCATGGCGAGCGAGAAGACGATGAAGGAGCGGCCCGAGGCGCTGAAGAAGTTCCTCGAAGCCGCCTATATGGGCTGGCGCGATGTGATGGCCGATCCGGAAGCGGCGCTCAAGATCTTCAAGAAGCGCGTGCCGGAGATCGACGTCGACCTGATCCGCGCCAATATGAAGCTCGGCCTCGATCTGATGAACACCGAGCGCTACAGGAAGAACGGCATCGGCTGGATCGACGAGAAGAAGATGTGCGATTCCGTCGATCTCGTGAACACCTATATGGGCCTGCCGAAGAAGATCAATTGCGGCGACGTCTACACGACCAAATTCTACACCAAGGTCGCGATGCCGGAGCAGGTGAAATAGCCGACCCCAACATGGATATGCGCGTGGAAAATCCCTCGATCGAACTCGACCGGGTCGGCATGACCTACGAGACCGGAAGTGGCCCGGTCGAGGCGCTCCGCGAAATTACGCTCAAGGTCAGGCAGGGCGAGTTCGTCTCGCTCGTCGGCCCCTCGGGCTGCGGGAAATCGACGCTCATGCGCGTGGTCGCGGGGCTGCGGCCGATGACCGCCGGCTCGGTCGCGGTCGACGGCCAGGCGGTGACGCGGCCGATCCCGAAGGTGGGCATGGTCTTCCAGGCGGCGGTGCTGCTCAAATGGCGCACCATCCTCGACAATGTGCTGCTGCCGGCGGAACTCGCCGGGTTGAAGCCCGCGCACTACCGCGAACGCGCCTTCGATCTTCTTCGCCTTGTCGGCCTCGACGGTTTCGAGAACAAGCATCCGGGCGAACTTTCGGGCGGCATGCGGCAGCGCGCCTCGCTTTGCCGCGCGTTGCTGCTCGACCCGCCCCTGCTCCTCATGGACGAGCCTTTCGGCGCGCTCGACGCGATGACGCGCGACGACATGAACCTCGAATTGCTGCGCATATGGGGCGAGGCGGGAAACAAGGGCGGTACGCGAAAGACGATCCTTTTCGTCACCCATTCCATCCCCGAAGCCGTCTTCCTCTCTGACCGTGTCGTGGTGATGTCGCCGCGCCCCGGCCGCATCGCCACCGTCGTCGATATCGACCTACCCCGGCCGCGCACGGTCGAGACACGCGCGACGGGAGAGTTCGGCCAATACGCGCTCGACATCTATGACGTGCTGACGGGTCGCAAATCCGGGATGAAGGCAGCGGCCGGACGCCGGGCGCCGGCATGACGCCTCCGCGCGTCAAACTGCTTGCGGTCACGATGCGCGAGCGGCCGACGCGGATGCGCATGCCCTTCCGCTTCGGCGTGACGACGGCCACGCATGGCCGCCAGGCGATTGCCGCGATCCGGTTGAAGCTGGAAGACGGGCGGGAGGCGTTCGGCTATGCCGCCGAAGCGCTCGGGGCCAAATGGTTCGACAAGAACCTCGACCTCACCGACCAGCAGAACCATCACCAGTTGCGGAAGTCGCTGGAATTGGCCGCAAGCGCCTATATGGACGCGCCGGCCATGCCGGCTTTCGATCTCTTCGCCGAACATTACGACGCCCATGTCAGGGTATGCGCGGCGCTGGCGCTCAACCCCCTCATCGCGAGCTATGGCCTGGCGCTTCTCGATCGTGCCGTGATCGACGCGGTCTGCCGGATCCTTGGCATCTCCTTCTACGCGGCCATGCGGGCCAATCTCGCCGGAATAAGGCCGCATGCCATCGCGCGTGAACTCAAAGGCTTCGATATCAATGCCTTTCTTGAAAAATTATCGCCCGCCCGCTCGATCGATATGCGGCACACGATTGGCCTTCTCGACCCGATCACCCGCGCCGATCAAGAGGTCGATAAGCGCATCGGTGACGGCTTGCCGGAAACGCTGGAGGAGGTCATCGCCGCCTATGGCAACCGTTATTTCAAGCTGAAAGTGAGCGGCGCTGCCGATGCCGACATCGACAGGCTGGAGGCAATCGCCGCGGTTCTCGATCGTTTCACCGAGCCCTATTTCGTTACGCTCGACGGCAATGAGCAATATGACTCGGCGGAGGAATTCGCCGCTTTCCTAGCAGAGGCTGTCCGCCGTCCGGCGCTGTCTCGCCTCTTCTCCTCGACGCTCTATATAGAGCAGCCGATCAGGCGGAGCGCGGCCCTGTCGCGGCCGGTTCATTCGTTGACCTGCTTCGCGCCCCTCATCATCGACGAATCCGACGGCGAGATGTCTTCCTTTCCGCGCGCACGCTCCCTCGGCTATAGCGGTGTCTCGTCGAAAAACTGCAAGGGCTTCTACAAGTCTATCCTCAACGCCGCCCGCTGTGCCCACTGGAACAGAGATGGCAACGGTCGGTATTTCATGTCTGCCGAGGATCTGACCACCGAACCCGGCCTTTCCGTCCAGCAAGACCTCGCGCTGGTCAATCTGCTGGGGCTTACTCATGTCGAACGGAACGCCCACCATTTCATCGACGGCTTCGGCGGCCGGCCGGAAGCGGAAGCGCGCGCCTTTCTCGCGGCACATCCTGACCTCTACCGGGACGACGGCGGCCGCGTCAGGCTGCGGATTGAAGGCGGAAAGCTCGGAATCGCGTCGCTCGACTGTCCGGGCTTCGGCTCAGCGGCTGTACCCGATCTTTCGGCCACCGAGCCCATGCCGAAGGCGGAATGGCCGATCGCATCATGATCCGGCGGGGAGAATGCGATGATAGACGAATATGAAACCTTCGACGGGCTCGGTCTCGCCGAACTGGTGCGGCGGCGCGAGGTCTCGCCGGCGGAGGTGCTCGAAACAGCGATCGAACGCGCCGAAAAGCTCAATCCGGCGCTCAACGCGATCGTCACGCCGCTTTACGAAGAGGCACGCAGGACTGTACGCTCCGGGCTGCCCGATGGCCCTTTCACCGGTGTTCCCTATGTTATCAAGGAGCTGGTGACATCCGTCGCCGGCACCGCGACGACGTCCGCCTCGCGCCTGCTTGCCGGCAACATTGCCGCCACCGACAGCGAGATCGTGGTGCGTCTGCGCCGTGCCGGCCTCGTCATCATGGGCAAGACCAACTCCTCCGAATTCGGCCTTGCGGCGGCCACCGAACCGGCGCTTTACGGCCCGACGCAGAATCCGTGGAAAGGCGGAATTTCCCCCGGCGGGTCGAGCGGCGGATCGGCGGCAGCGGTCGCGGCTGGCATTCTGCCGATGGGGCATGCCACGGATGGCGGCGGATCGATCCGCATTCCGGCTTCCTGCTGCGGGCTTTTCGGGCTGAAGCCGACCCGGGCGCGCATCACCGCAGGCCCGCAGGGCGGCGAAGGACTTGCTGGGCTGGCGAGCCAGCATGCCGTGACATGGAGCGTACGCGACAGCGCCGCGCTGCTCGACGCAACGGCGGGACCGCTGCCGGGAGACCCCTATTTTCCTCCCGCACCCTCCCGAACCTATATCGAGGAAACGGAGCGCGAGCCGGGCCGGCTGCGTATTGCTTTTTCCACCAAGGCGCCGGGCGGCACGCCGGTCGATCCCGAATGTGTCGCCGCCACGCTCGATACCGCCCGGCTTTGTGAAGAACTTGGACACTACGTCGCCGAAGCGGCGCCGGAATTCGATGTCGCGGCGACGCGCCAAGGTTTCACAGCAGTCTTCCACGCCAACACGATGGCCAATGTCGCATGGACGACGGGAGGCGAACTGCCGGAACCGGGTCTGGTCGAGCCTCTGACGCGCGCCATGGCCGAGCGCGGCCGCACCATGCCAGCCCATGTCTATATCCACCATTTGCACGCGCTGCATCGCGAAAGCCGTCGCATCGCGCGCTTCTTCGCGAACTATGACCTCTGGCTGACGCCGACGCTCGGCACCCCGCCCCCTCCGATCGGCGCCTTCGCGACGGATACCGACGATGTCGACGGATGGATGCAGCGGCTGCTCGGCTTCATCCCCTTTACCTGGCTGGCGAACGTCACCGGCCAGCCGGCGATGTCGGTTCCGCTTGGCCGGTCACGCGCCGGCCTTCCCATCGGCAGCCATTTTCTCGCGCGCTACGGCGAGGAAGACCTTCTCTTCCGTCTTGCGGCCCAACTCGAACGCGCCAGACCATGGCGGCGTGTTGGAGCATGATCTTTTCGGGAAACCGGCAACCACTTTTCCGGATCATGCCGTTACCCGCCGCAGCGTGAGATTGATCCGGCCGCCTTTCGGCAGCAACGGCGATGTTTCGGGATAGATGCGGTCGACGCCGTGGAACGCGAGCCGGCTTTCGCCGCCCAGAATGGCGATATCGCCGCTTCGCAGCCTGAAGGAGACGGTCGGATCGCTCCGCTTCGTACCGCCGACGCGGAAGAGGCAATCATCGCCAAGCGAGACGGAGAGCACGGGCGCGGCAAACTCTTTTTCGTCGCGGTCCTGATGCTGACCCATCTTCGCGGTATCCGAATAGAAATTGACGAGGCAAGCCTGCGGCGGCAGCGGGAAATCGGCGAGATCGCGCCATATATCGAGCAATTGTTCCGGGATCGGTGGCCATGGCCTGCCGCTGACCGGATGGACGGCCTGATAGCGATAGCCGCCGTCGCGGTCCGTCACCCAACCGAGTTCGCCGCAATTGGTCATGCGCACGCTCATCGGCTTGCCCGATTTGGGCATTTCAGGCGTATAGAGCGGCGCTTCGGCGACGACCGCACGGATGGCATCGACGAGCGCGCGCTGCGCGTCGAGATCAAGATAACCGGGCAGATAGCGCACGCCTTCGGGAAGAGCTGTCATGGCGTCTTCCTGGTTCTCTCAAGGTCTCTGATTCCAGTCACTCGCCCCCGACCTTACCGCGCATTTTCTTGATGCCGGCGCGGCTCGCCTTTGCCTTGAGGCGTCTTTCGACCGCGCCCTTGGAGGGCCTGGTCTTTTTCCTCGGAGGCGGCGGTGGCTCCGCCGCCTTGGATAGCAGCACAATGAGCCGCTGCCGCGCATCCTCGCGATTGCGTTCCTGAGTGCGGAAGCGATTGGCCTCTATGACGATGACGCCCTCCTTCGTCGCGCGCTGGCCGGCAAGCCGGATCGCGCGATGACGGACATAATCCGTCAGCCCGCTCGCATGCAGAACATCGAAGCGCAGCTGCACCGCCGTCGCCACCTTGTTCACATTCTGACCGCCGGGGCCTGAGGCGCGGATGAAGTTCTCCTGCAATTCGTCTTCCTCGACGAACAGTCCTGGCGCGATCGCGATTTTACCGCCGCTCATTTCATCCATTCCCTTGGGCATTCCTTTAGGCGAGAGAACGATTTTCCCTGTCACTTCCCGTTCAATGTTGTATTGCACCAGATAATATTCAGCCCTGATGACGCCAATGCGCCGTGTCCGCAACCCGAAATCCGCCGTGGCGACTTGGCACGCACACTCGGCTCAGGAATCTGCCTATGACGACACTGACGATTCGACGCCCCGATGACTGGCATGTCCATTTTCGCGACGGCGCGGTGTTGAAGGCCGTCGCCCCCCATAGCTCCCGCGATTTCGCCCGCGCGATCGTCATGCCCAATCTGGTGCCGCCAGTCGTGACCGTCGCCCATGCCCGCGCCTATCGCGAACGTATCCTTGCGAGCGTGCCGAAAGGTCACGACTTCACGCCGCTGATGACGCTTTACCTGACCGAGGAAACCGACCCGAAAGACGTCGAGGCCGGCTTCCGCGATGGCGAGGTGATGGCGGTCAAGCTTTATCCCGCCGGCGCCACGACTAATTCCCAAAGCGGCGTGCGCGACATCGCAAAAGTCTATCCCGTATTGGAACGGATGGCTTCCTGCGGCATGGTGCTCTGCGTCCATGGCGAGGTGACGGATCCGGCGATCGACATTTTCGACCGCGAAGCGGTGTTCATCGAACGGGTGCTGGAGCCGCTCAGGCGACGCATTCCGGAGTTGCGCATCGTCATGGAGCATGTGACGACCAGGGACAGCGTCGATTATGTCGGGTCAGCCAGCGAAAATCTCGCCGCGACGATTACGACGCATCATCTCATCATCAACCGCAATGCGATATTGGCCGGCGGCATCCGTCCGCATTATTATTGCCTGCCCGTAGCCAAGCGCGAGGAGCACCGTCTCGCCCTGCGCCAGGCGGCTACATCGGGCGATCCGCATTACTTTCTCGGAACGGATTCGGCGCCGCATCTCAACCCGCTCAAGGAATGCGCCTGCGGCTGCGCCGGCATTTTCTCCTCGCCCAATACGCTGGGCTGCCTCGCCCACGTCTTCGAGGAGGAAGGCGCGCTCGACCGGCTGGAGGCCTTCGTGTCGCTCAACGGCCCGGCTTTTTACCGCCTGCCGCCCAATGAGGAGCGCATCACCTTGCAATGTTATGAGCAGCCGGTCGCATATCCCCGTATGGTCGAGACCGATGAGGGCTTGATCACGGTGTTCGATCCGATGTTCCCGATCCACTGGAATGTGGCGGGGCAGGCTGGCTAGTCGCCGGCAAAGTCATTAGCAAAAGAGAGCGTCAGAGAGCAGGATACGGCGAATGTTTTCCAATAGCTTCCCCGATCGGGCAGTCATTTCGGAACTGGTGGCCAGGATGCTTCTGGAGATCGAGGCGGTGCACTTCCGCGCCGACCCGCCCTTTACCTTCACCTCGGGCCTCGCGAGCCCCGTCTATATCGATTGCCGCAAGCTCATTTCCTATCCGCGCATCCGCTCGGCCATCATGGATTTCGCCGCGTCGGTCATCTTCCGTTCGGCCGGTTTCGAGCAGTTCGATACGGTTGCCGGCGGCGAGACGGCCGGCATCCCCTTCGCGGCATGGCTGGCGGACCGGATGGGCCTGCCCATGCAATATGTGCGCAAGAAGCCGAAGGGCTTCGGTCGCGATGCGCAGATCGAAGGCGAACTCAGGGAAAATTCGCGCGTGCTGCTGGTCGAGGATCTGACCACGGACGGCGGCAGCAAGCTCAAATTCGCCGAGGCGATCCGCAATGCCGGCGCTCACGTCACCGATACTTTCGCCGTCTTCTATTACGACATCTTCCCGGATACGCCGGAAAGGCTCGCGGCGGCCGGCATGCGGCTGCACTATCTCGCGACATGGTGGGACGTGCTGAAGATCTGCAAGGACGAGAAGCGCTTTTCGCCGGATGTGCTCAAGGAGGTGGAGGATTTCCTCAACCATCCGGTCGAATGGTCCGCCCGGCATGGCGGCATTTCCGAGCGCCCGCACTGACGACGCCGCCTTTCGGCGGAGCCGAGAGGCCGATCTATATGAAAATACTATGAGCGGGCGTCTCGCCTGCTCTCGAAACACTATGCCGTTCCGCCCAAATCTCCGCGCCTGAACAGGGCTCATGCGCCAGCTGACGCCGGCATCCCATGAGCCGATAGGAGAATGGCGCAATGTCCGACATCATCATGCTGGCGATCGGCCTCGGCTCGTTCGCGCTCCTCATTCTCTATGGCATCGCCAGCGAGAAGCTCTGAGGAGACGCCGATGACACTCGACTATGCGGTGGGCGGCGTCGTGGCCACGCTGATCCTCGTCTATCTCGTCTATGCGCTCATCCGCCCCGAGAGGTTCTGAACCATGACTCTCAATGGCTGGATTCAGATCGCCATCTTCTGCGCCATCATCGTTGCGCTGGTGAAACCGCTCGGCTGGTATATGACCAAGGTGATGACGGGCGAGCCCACGTTCCTGTCGCCCGTCCTGCGCCCGGTCGAGCGCCTGCTTTATGCCGGCGCCGGCATCGATGAACGCGAGGAGCAGCATTGGCTGACCTATACGGTCGCGATGCTTGCCGTCAATGCCGCCGGATTCGTCCTCCTGTTCGCGCTCCAACGTCTGCAGGGCGCGTTGCCCTTCAACCCGACGCATATGGGTCCGGTTTCGCCGGAATCGTCCTTCAACACCGCCATCAGCTTCGTCACCAACACCAACTGGCAGGGCTACAGCGGTGAAGGTACGATGGGCTATCTCGTCCAGATGGCCGGGCTGACGGTGCAGAATTTCGTCTCGGCCGCCACAGGCATCGCCATTGCCATGGCGCTGATCCGCGGCTTTTCACGTGCCTCGGCGAAGTCTGTCGGCAATTTCTGGACTGATCTTGTTCGCTCGACGCTCTACATCCTCCTGCCGCTCTCGATCGTCTGCGCGCTCTTCTATGTCAGCCAGGGCGTCACCCAAACGCTTGGCGACTATATCCACGCGACCACGCTGGAGGGCGCGAAGCAGACCATCGCCGTCGGCCCGACCGCTTCGCAACTAGCGATCAAGATGCTCGGCACCAATGGCGGCGGCTTCTTTAACGCCAATTCGGCGCATCCCTTCGAGAACCCGACGGCGCTCGCCAATCTCGTCGAGATGGTTTCCATCTTCGCGATCGGCGCAGCGCTTACCAATGTCTTCGGCCGCATGGTCGGCGACGAGCGCCAGGGCTGGGCGATCTTCGCGGCGATGGGCGTTCTGTTCCTCGCTGGCGTCGCCGTGACCTATTGGGCGGAAGCGAATGGCAATCCCGCCTTCACCGCGCTTGGCATCCATGGCGGCAATATGGAGGGCAAGGAGGTGCGATTCGGCATCGCCGGTTCCGCCTTGTTCGCCGTTATCACGACCGCCGCTTCCTGCGGCGCCGTCAACGCAATGCTGGACAGCTTCATGCCGCTCGGCGGCCTCATTCCGCTTCTCAACATGCAACTCGGAGAGGTGATCATAGGCGGCGTCGGCGCCGGCCTCTACGGCATCCTGCTCTTCGTCATCATGACGATCTTCATCGCCGGGCTGATGGTCGGTCGCACGCCCGAATACCTCGGCAAGAAGATCGAGGCGAAGGAAGTCAAGATGGCCATGCTCGCCGTGCTGTCGCTGCCGCTCGCCATCCTCGGCTTCACCGCAATCGCCGTGGTGCTGCCGACCGGCGTAGCGTCTTTGGCGAACGCCGGTCCGCACGGCTATTCTGAAGTGCTCTACGCCTATACGTCGGCCGCCGCCAATAATGGCAGCGCGTTCGCCGGCCTTTCCGCCAACACGCCCTGGTACAATCTGACGACCGGCTTCGCCATGCTGATGGGGCGCTTTCTCGTCATCATCCCTGTTCTCGCGATCGCCGGCTCGCTTGCCTCCAAGAAAATCGTGCCGGTCTCGATGGGCACGTTTCCAACGCATGGCGGGCTCTTCGTCGGCCTTCTGGTCGGCGTGATCCTGATCGTCGGCGGCCTCACCTATTTCCCGGCGCTCGCGGTCGGCCCGATCGTCGAACATTTCGCGATGCTGGCCGGGCAATCGTTCTGACCGGCAATCGCCAGGAGTCAATCCATGTCCAAATCCGAGGAAATCAGCGTCTTCGACCCCGCCATCGTCTGGCCGGCGGTCGGCGCGTCCTTCAGAAAACTTCACCCGCGCGTCCAGATCCGCAACCCTGTCATGTTCGTGGTCGAGATCGTGGCGGCGCTGACGACATTGCTCTTCCTCCGAGACCTGGTCTTCGGCGGCGACCGGCTGGGCTTCTCCTTCCAGGTCATCCTCTGGCTCTGGTTCACGCTGCTCTTCGCCAATTTCGCCGAGGCTGTCGCCGAAGGGCGTGGCAAGGCGCAGGCGGACGCACTGCGCAAGACCCGCACGCAGACCGACGCCAAGCGGATGGCGTCCGACGGTTCGACCTACGAGGTCGTGCCGGCGACCAGCTTGAAAGTGGGCGATATCGTCGTCGTCGAGGCGGGAGATATCATCCCCTCCGACGGTGAGGTCATAGAGGGCATCGCCTCGGTCAACGAGGCGGCGATCACCGGAGAATCCGCGCCCGTCATCCGCGAATCCGGCGGCGACCGCTCCGCCGTCACCGGCGGCACGCAGGTGCTGTCGGACCAGATCAAGGTAAGGATCACGGCCGCCGCGGGCTCGACCTTCCTCGACCGCATGATCTCATTGGTCGAAGGCGCGCAGCGCCAGAAGACGCCGAACGAGATTGCGCTCAATATCCTCCTCGCCGGCATGACGCTCATTTTCGTTCTGGCCGTGGCCTCTATTCCGAGCTTCGCCGCCTATGCCGGCGGCAGCATCCCGATCGTCGCCTTGGTGGCGTTGTTCGTGACGCTGATCCCGACCACCATCGGCGCGCTGCTTTCGGCCATCGGCATTGCCGGCATGGACAGGCTGGTGCGCTTCAATGTCCTCGCGATGTCCGGGCGCGCCGTCGAGGCGGCCGGCGATGTCGACACGCTTTTGCTCGACAAGACCGGGACCATCACGCTCGGCAATCGCCAGGCGACCGAATTTCTACCACTCACCGGCGTGGAGGAACGCGAACTGGCCGACGCGGCGCAACTTTCCTCGCTCGCGGACGAGACGCCGGAAGGCCGCTCGATCGTCGTTCTCGCCAAGGAGAAATACGGCATCCGCGGCCGCGACATGGCCGAGCTGCATGCGCATTTCGTGCCGTTCAGCGCCCAGACGCGCATGAGCGGGATCGACATGGACGGCAGTTCCGTCCGCAAGGGCGCGGTGGATGCGATGCTAGCCTTTATCGGAGAGGTTCCTTCCACCACTGCGATCCGGAGCGCGCAAGGCGCGGCGGTGCGCATGCTGGGAGGCGGCACGCTTACGGCAACGGCGCGTGAGCTTCGCGAGATCGCCGATCGGGTGGCCAAATCGGGGGGGACGCCGCTGGCCGTGGCAAGGGACGGCCGATTGCTCGGCATCGTTCATCTGAAGGACATCGTCAAGGGCGGCATCCGCGAACGCTTCGCGGCGCTACGCCAGATGGGCATCCGCACCGTCATGATCACCGGCGACAATCCGATGACGGCGGCGGCCATCGCGGCCGAGGCCGGCGTCGATGATTTTCTCGCCCAGGCGACACCGGAGAACAAGCTCGACCTCATTCGCGCCGAACAGGCCAAGGGCAAACTGGTGGCGATGTGCGGCGACGGCACCAATGACGCGCCGGCGCTCGCCCAGGCCGATGTCGGCGTGGCGATGAACACCGGCACGGTGGCCGCGCGCGAGGCCGGCAATATGGTCGATCTCGACAGCGACCCGACCAAGCTGATCGAGGTGGTGGAGATCGGCAAGCAATTGCTGATGACGCGCGGGGCGCTAACCACTTTCTCGATCGCAAACGACGTCGCGAAATATTTCGCCATCATCCCGGCGATGTTCGTGGCGTTCTACCCGCAGCTTCAGGCGCTCAACATCATGCGGCTCTCTTCGCCCGAAAGCGCCATTCTTTCGGCGATCATCTTCAATGCGCTGATCATCATCGCCCTGATCCCGCTGGCGTTGAAAGGCGTGAAATACCGCGCGGTCGGCGCGGGCGCGCTGCTCAGCCGCAACCTCCTCATTTACGGGCTTGGCGGCGTCGTCATCCCTTTCGCCGGCATCAAGGCGATCGACATCCTGCTCAACGCAATCGGCCTGGCCTGAAGGAGCTCTGTCATGCTTGCCCACATACGCCCTGCTCTCTTCATGATCGTTGCGCTTACCCTGATCACGGGGCTTGCCTATCCGCTGGCCATCACGGGCATCGCGCAAATGGCGTTTCCCGCCAAAGCCAATGGCAGCCTGATCGAGCGCAATGGGCACGTGGTCGGTTCAAGGCTGATCGGCCAGGTCTTCACCGGCGACCGCTATTTCCATCCGCGCCCGTCGGCGGCCGGCAAGGGTTACGACGCGACCGCCTCGGGCGGTTCCAATCTCGGTCCGACCAGCAAGGCGCTGATCGCGCGCGTCAAGGCGGATGCCACGGCGCTTCACGCGCAAAATCCCGGCAAGCCGATCCCTGTTGATCTGGTCACGGCATCGGGCAGCGGCCTCGACCCCGATATCTCGCCCGAGGCGGCGTTCTTTCAGGCGCCGCGCGTGGCGAAGGCGCGCGGGCTTTCGGAAGACGCCCTACGCGCGATCGTCCAGGCGCATATCGAGCCTCGCCAACTCGGTCTCTTCGGCGAGCCCGCAGTGAATGTGCTGATGCTCAATCTTGCGCTGGATGAAGCAAAGGCGTCGAAATGAGCGGCGAATTCCGTCAAAGTCCGCTCTTGCGCAAATGCGAGACGGCGGCGATGTTTCGCGGATCGCACTCCAACATGAACGCAAAGGCGACCTGAACGGACCCGATGCCGGACCACAAGGGCGAAGACAAGCGTCCCGATCCCGAAGCGTTGCTCGATGAAGCGGCGCGGGAGACGCGTGGCCATCTCAAGATCTTCCTCGGTGCAGCTCCCGGCGTCGGCAAGACCTATGAAATGCTGTTGAGCGCCGCCGCGCGCAGGCGTGAAGGCGTCGATGTCGTCATCGGCGTGGTGGAGACCCATGGCCGCGCCGAGACGGAAGCCCTTGTTGCCGGTTTCGAGGCGCTGCCGAGGAAGTCTGTCGAATACAAGGGGCGACGACTGCAGGAAATGGACCTTGACGGCCTGCTCGCCCGCCGGCCGCAACTCGCACTCGTCGATGAATTGGCCCACACCAATGCGCCGGGCAGCCGGCATCCAAAGCGTTATCTCGATGTCGAGGACCTGCTTGCCGCCGGCATAGACGTTTATACGACCGTCAATATCCAACACGTGGAGAGCCTGAACGACGTCGTTCAGCAGATCACGCGCATCCACGTGCATGAAACCGTGCCGGATGCCTTTCTCGACCGCGCCGATGAGATCGAGGTGATCGACATCACGCCGGCGGATCTGATGCAGCGACTCAGGGAAGGCAAGATCTACGTTCCCCAGACGGCCGAGCGCGCGCTGGCGCATTATTTCTCGCCGGGCAATCTGACGGCGCTGCGTGAACTGGCGCTGAGGCGCACGGCCGAGCGCGTCGACCAGCAATTGCTGACCCATATGCAGGCGCATGCCATTCCGGGCCCATGGGCTGCCGGGGAGCGGGTGCTGGTCGTCGTCAACGAGCATCCGAAGGCAACGGCGCTGGTGCGCTACGCCCGCCGCATGGCGGAGCGGTTGCAGGGTCCATGGACGGCGCTTTATGTCGAAACGCCGCGGGCGCTCAGTCTCGCCGAGCCGGCGCGGGACCGCATCGCCGAGGCGCTGCGGCTCGCGGAACGCCTCGGCGGCGAAGCCGTGACAATCCCCGGCAATGAGTTGGCAAAGGATATTCTGGACTATGCCGGCAAGAACAATTTCAGCCATATCATCATCGGCAAGAGCGAGCGTTCCCGTCTGCACGAATGGCTGTTCGGGTCGATCACCTATGAGATCGTGCGGCGCGCCGGGAATGTTTCCGTACACGTGATCTCGGGTCAGGCAGCCGCTGCTCCCTCCGCCAAGACCGTGACCACGCGGCCGAAAACCACTCCGTTTGATTTCCGGCAATATCTCGTATCCACGGGATTGGTGGGTGTCGCGCTTTGCTGCGGATTGTTGCTTGCCCGATTCCTTGAAGTGCAGAACGTCGCTCTTGCCTTCCTGACAGCCGTGCTGGTCAGCGCGGTCGCTTTCGGCATTCGAGCGGCGCTCTATTCCAGCCTGCTCAGCGTGCTTGCCTTCAATTTCTTTTTTCTGCCGCCCTATTACAGCGTCTCCATCTCCGACCCGGAGAATGTGGTCGCGTTGTTCTTTTTCCTCGTCGTTGCGCTGATCGCCGGCAATCTCACGGCAAATGTGCGCAGCCAGGCCATGATGGCGCGCAATCGCGCCAGGACGACGGAAGAACTCTACCGTTTCAGCGCCAAGCTCGCCGGCATCGCGTCGCTCGACGATCTTTTGTGGGTGATCTCCTCGCAGGTCGCGTCGATGCTCAAGGTGAGGGTTGTTCTATTCCTGCCCGAAGACGGCGTGCTCGAACTCAAGGCGGCTTGGCCGCCCGAGGACGTGGCCGAAGAAGCCGAGCTTGCCGCGGCGAAATGGTCGTGGGAGAGCAACAGGCCGGCCGGCCGTGGCGCCGACACGCTCGCCGGCGCGCGGCGGTTGTTCCTGCCCATGCGCACCGGCCGCGGACCCGTCGCGGTGATCGGTATCGACAGCGACAAGGCCGGGCCGATCCTGACGCCCGACGAGCGGCGTCTGCTCGACGCGCTTTCCGACCAGGCGGCGCTGGCGATCGAACGGGTCAATCTTGCCGCCGATTTCGACAGGGCGATGCGCGCCGCCGAGCGCGACGAATTACGCGCCGCGCTTCTAACCTCGATCTCGCACGATCTGCGCACGCCGCTCGCCTCCATTCTCGGAGCGGCCGACAGCCTGAGCAATTTGCCCGATCTGGCGCCGGGCGCCCGCGGCGAGCTTCTGTCCACGATTCAGGAGGAAGCCGAACGGCTGAACCGCTTCATCGCCAATCTGCTCGACATGACCCGGCTCGAATCGGGCGCGGTCGAGCCCAATATGGGCCTTCAGGACATCGGCGAACTGGTGGGCAGCGCCCTGCGACGGGCCGACAAGATTCTCGCCGGCCACCACGTCGAAACCTCCATCGCGCCAGGCCTGCCCATGATCAGGCTCGACCCTGTGCTGTTCGAGCAGGTCCTGTTCAACCTGATCGACAATGCGGTGAAATATGCGCCGGCGGGCTCCACAATCTGCATCAGAAGCTGGCGTGATCCACGCGCGATAAAGCTGCAGGTGCTGGACGAGGGTGAAGGGATCCCGGCGGAGGATTTGGACCGGATTTTCGACAAGTTCTACAGGGTGCGCAAGAGCGACCGTCAGCGGGCCGGAACGGGTCTCGGCCTTGCCATCTGCCGTGGTTTCGTCGAAGCCATGGGCGGCGCGATCGAGGCGGGCAATCTCGATCGTGGCGGCGCTGTCTTCACGGTGACGTTGCCGGTGCCCGACGACGAGGATAAGGTCGCCATCGCATGAGCGCCCTGGCACCGAGCATTCTGGTGGTCGATGACGAGCCGGCGATCCGCCGACTGCTGCGCACGAGCCTGTCTTCCCAGGGTTTCCGGGTTCTGGAAGCGGCGGACGGGAAGACCGCGCTTGCCGAAATCGAGCAATCCCGGCCGGACCTGGTCGTTCTTGATCTCGGCCTGCCCGATATTTCGGGACTTGACCTGATCCGGACCTTGAGAGCCGACGGCAACGCCGTACCCATTCTCGTCCTGTCGAGCCGGGCGGATGAAAAGGGCAAGGTCGAGGCGCTCGATCTCGGCGCCGACGATTACGTCACCAAGCCGTTCGGCACCGCCGAACTTTTCGCGCGCATCCGCGCAGCGCTCAGACACCGCCTGCAACAACAGGGCGAGGAGCCTGCCTTCCGGAGTGGCGACCTTCACGTCGATCTGGTGCGCCGGATCGTCAGGGTGCGAGAGGAAGAGGTGAAGCTGACGCCGAAGGAATATGACATATTGCGCATGCTGATCGCCCATGCCGGCAAGGTGCTCACGCACCGCATGCTCATGAGCGAGGTCTGGGGCGGCGAAACCGACGTGCAATATCTGCGCATCTATATCCGCCAACTCCGGCAGAAGATCGAAGCCGACCCCGAACAGCCGCAGCACATCCTGACCGAAACCGGCGTCGGCTATCGGCTCAAGCTGGAGTAAGCCGGACGCGACGCTGCGGCACCGGCGTTCCGATCAACCGGCATCAAAAAAAGCACCGCTCCAAATTCATCTAGATGTTTGTCATCACGCCGTAACATGAAGCGGCGAATGTGCGCGTGCGCCGAGTAAAACGCGGCGGCCGGCCGGGTACCCAGCCGGCCGAAATCATGCACCTTCTACAAGACAAGCCAATGACGGAGAAACAGGGATGCCGAAGTCATTGAAATGCACCACCGCGGCCGGTCTCGCGATCGGCGCGATCTTCAGCCTGAATACGATCGCCACGGCCGCGCCGACCTCATGGTGCCCGGAAGGCGGCCCCGTCCGCTTCGGCGTCGAGCCCTACGAAGCAACGGCAGTTCTTGCGCCGCTCTATGACGAGTTCGGCAAGCTTCTCGCCGCCAAGCTCGGCTGTCCGGTGAAAATCCAGATTACGACGAGCTATACGACCGAGATCGAGGCGATGCGCCAGGGCAAACTGGAAGCCGCGGAACTTGGGCCGTTCGGTTATGAGCTTGCCAAGAAGGAAGTTCCGGGTCTGACCGCCGTCGCGCAGTTCGGCTCGTCCGACGGCAAGCCGGTCAGCTATTGGGCGAGCATCGTCACCTGGAAAGGTTCCGGCATCAAGACGCTCAAGGATTTGAAGGGGAAAAGCTTCGCCTTCGCCGATCCCGCTTCCACCTCGGGCTATCTCATGCCTGCCTACGGCATGAAATCCGTCGGCCTCGACGCCAAGAAGGACGTCAAGGGCGTGTTCGCGGGAACGCACACGGCCTCCTTCGAAGCACTCAGGAACCATAAAGTTCAGGCCGGCGAACTCAACTCCGACACGCTGGCTCTCGCCAAGCTGAAGGGCTGGTGGAAAGAAGACGATTACGTAACGCTATGGCGCTCCAAGCCGTTGCCACTCGATCCGATCGTCATCGACCCGAAGCTCAGGGATCCGCTCCGCAAGCATCTCGTCGATGCGCTTCAGTCGCTTCGATTGGTGCCGCCGATGAGCCAGGAGGCATTCAAGGTAATGGGTGACGCCAACAGCCTCGTTCCAGCGACCGATGAAACCTATGACGTCATCGGCGATGTCATGAGGGAAATGCACGTCTCGCAGAGCATGTGAGGGAGGCAGCCATGTCCGTGATGATTGCTGCCACCGCCAGGCCCAATGACCAACGCTTCTGCGCTGAACCGGTACTGCAACTCTCTGGCCTCGGCTTGCATTATCCGAACGGCAAGCAGGCGTTGAGCGACGCCAGCCTGGAGGTGGACCGCGGCGAGTTCGTGGTGGTCCTGGGCAGCAACGGCAGCGGCAAATCTTCCATGCTCCGCTGTATCGTGCGGCTGCTGGAGCCGACTTCGGGGACAATTACAGTCGCACGCCAGGACATGATCCGGCTTCAGGGAAGCGGGCTGAGACGCGCCCGCATGTCGATCGGCATGGTGAGCCAACATGCCAATCTGGTGCGCCGCCGCTCCGTTCTCGCGAATGTGATGTGCGGCGCGCTGGCCAGGCACAACGGTTGGCGCACCACACTCGGCATCCTGCCGCGTGAGGAGGCGGAGCCAGCGCTCCAATGCCTCGAACATGTCGGGTTGGCCGATCTCGCCCGTCAAAGGGCGGACACGCTTTCCGGCGGCCAGGCGCAGCGCGTGGCGGTCGCCCGTGCGCTGGCGCAACGCCCGCAGCTGATGCTGGCGGACGAACCGGTCGCCAGCCTCGATCCGGAAGCGGCGGGCGATGTCATGAAGCTTCTCCGGCGATTGGCCGACGAGGGATTGGCGGTGATGTGCGTCTTGCATCAGCCCCAACTCGCGCAACGCCATGCCGACAGGGTGATCGGCCTTTCCGCCGGGCGCGTCGTTTTCGAAACCAGGGCCGGCAGCATCAAGAGCAGCGACATCGACCAGCTCTATGGGAAGCGGGCGGCATGAGTGCCGTAGAGGCCGATAAGAAGGACTCCGTGGGCAACCGCCCGCTTGCGGCTGTCCTGCGCAATTTCCTGGTGACCGCGCTTGTTTTCCTGATCGTCGGGCAAGCGACCGTGATCAGCGGCGCCAATTTCGGCGAGCTGGTGACGGGTGCATCGGGGATCGCGGACATCCTCGTCCGCGCGATGCCGCCCGCTTTCGGCAAATTGCCCGATCTCGTCTGGCCGACGGTCGAGACGATCGACGTCGCTATCTTCGGCACCGTCGTCGGCGTCATCCTGTCGGTCCCCGTCGCGGTGCTCGCCGCCCGCAACGTAACGCCGGCGCTGCCCCTCTATTACCTCACGCGCGGCCTCGTCTCCTTCCTGCGTTCAGTGCCGGAGCTTGTCTGGGCTCTGATCTTCGTCGCCGCGGTTGGACTCGGTCCGTTCGCCGGCGCGCTGGCGCTGGTGTTCCATTCGGTCGGAATGCTTGGCCGCCTCTTCGCCGAAGTCATCGAGGATATGGACATGGGGCCGGTCGAGGCGCTGACGCTGACCGGCGCCACCCGGACCCAGATCTTCACCCATGCCGTCATTCCTGGTGTGCTGCCCGGTCTGCTCGGGATCAGCCTCTACCGCTTCGACGAAAATTTGCGTTCCTCGGTCCTGCTCGGCTTCGTCGGGGCAGGCGGCATCGGCTTCGAACTCCTGAGTTCGATGAACCTCTTCGAATACCGGGAGGTTTCCGTGATCGTGCTGGTCGTCCTCGTTCTTGTGATCGGCGCGGAACGCGGCTCGGCGCTCCTGCGGCGCCGCATCTTTTGACGGCCGCTATGTCTTCACGCCTTGGTTTCGTCCTCGACGACGATCTGGACCCGGTCGCCGGCAAAGACCCCCGTCGTGCGCTCGATCGGCTTTCCTTCCTGATCGACATTCACCGCCTCGACCTGGAGAACCGGGCGCGACAGCGGCACGTCGAGGTAGCGGGCCTCTCTTTCGGTCGGGAGCCGGGCAACGATACGGCTGACGCGCCGCGTGTAGTCGGCGACGCCGCACATCGCAAGCGCCGCGGTGATCGATCCTTTCTCCGCCACCGCGGCCGGGAGCGCCTCGAAACGCGCGGCAGGAAAACTGTGGATCGCGTAGCTGAGATTGACGCCGTCGGCATTGCCGATCGCTTCAAGCTGGATCAGTTCGGCTCCCGGCTCGATCTCCAGCTCGGCCGCGGCCATGCCGTCGGCCGGCTTGCGCGTTACGCTCAGCAATTGGTGGCTGCCAACGCGCCCGCTACGCCTGAGATTGACGCTGAAGCGCGTACGACGGCCGAGAAGATAGTCGATCTGATGATCGGCGACGAAGGTGCCGCGCCCCTGCGTGACCTTCAGCAGTCCCTGATCGACGAGCGCGCCGATGGCCCGGCGAATGGTATGGCGGTTGACGGAAAACCGCTCGGCCAGTTCCGGCTCGGTCGGCAGCCGGCCCTCGGTAAAATAGCCGGAAGAAATGTCCCTCTCCAGCGTATCGGCGATCTGGCGCCAGCGCGCCGTGGAAGCGAAGGGCCGGTTTTCGTTCAAATTCGGATTCTCCAGTCTTTACAACCAAAGCCAATCATGCAGTCTTAGCATGAGATTCGTCTAGATGAATTTGCGATCATGAACGATATCCCCGTATCGGAAGAACAGGCATGGATGAGAGCGCTGGCAAGTGCCGGTCCCGATCTACTGGAAAGCGGCTGGGAGAAGCTGGCGGTCAAGCCTGACTATCGCCTGCTCCGTCCTGTCGAAACGGGAATGACCCTGCTGCGCGGCCGGATCGGCGGCAGCGGCCGGCCCTTCAATTTCGGCGAGGCGACGCTGACCCGCGCGGCGGTGGAACTGGCGGCGGGCGAGCGCGGCTATGCCTACCTCCTTGGCCGCCGCCCGCGCGAGGCGGAACTGGCCGCGGTCTTCCACGCCCTCCTCAAGACGCCCGAACGCCGTGCGGAGGTGGAGGCGTTGATCGTCCGGCCGGCGCTCGCCGCGCGCGAAGCTAAAGAGGCGGCGGAACGCGCAGCCGTCCTTCCGACAAAAATCGACTTTTCCACGATGGTGCGCGGCGATGGCTGAGCAGGGTTTTCAAAATCCCGTCCACGACGCGCAGCGCGTCTTCCGCACCTTGCTGACGGCGCTCTCTGAACCCGCCCGCATCCTGCCGCTCGAACCGTGCTGCACGCCGCCCGCCGCCCTCGACCCGGCGGCCGCCTCCGTCATCCTCGCTCTGTGCGATGGCGACACGCCGCTCTGGCTTTCTCCGCGCTTCGCGGGCGCGGCGGATTTCTTCCGCTTCCATACCGGCGCTCCTCTCGTCGGCGACCCCGGCGCGGCGCTTTTCGCGCTGGCGGATGCCTCCGAGCGGCCGTCGCTCTCTCTTCTCTCTCCTGGCACGGCGGACTATCCGGACCGCGCGGCAACTCTCGTTCTCGCCGTGGACAGGATTGAAGGCTACAGGGGCTGGCGTTTCTCAGGGCCGGGAATCGCCGGCCGGCGCATGATGCTGGCCGGCCCGCTCGACGCGGCCTTCGCAGAGGAATGGCGGCAAAACCGCCAGCGCTTTCCGCTCGGCGTCGATGTTCTTTTCACGGCAGGCAATCAGGTTGCCGGCCTGCCGCGCGGCACCATGATGGAGGCCTGAGACATGTATGTGGCGGTCAAGGGCGGCGAAGCGGCGATCGACGCGGCGCATGAATTGCTGGCGAAGCGCCGGCGCGGCGATCCCTCCGTCCCCGAACTCTCGATCGACCAGATCCGCGAGCAGATGTCGCTCGCCGTCGATCGCGTCATGACCGAGGGCGGGCTCTACGATCTAAACCTCGCCGCCCTCGCCATCAAACAGGCGCGCGGCGACATGGTCGAGGCGATTTTCCTCCTGCGCGCCTATCGCACCACCCTGCCCCGGCTGATCGACGCGGAACCGATCGAGACCGGCGGGATGCGCATCGAGCGCCGCATATCGGCGGTCTTCAAGGACATACCCGGCGGCCAGCAGCTCGGCCCCACCTTCGACTACACCCACCGCCTGCTCGATTTCGCGCTTGCCGGGGAAAGCGAGCCTGCCGCCGATCGCCCTCTTCCGCCGACGCCTGGAGATACCAAGCCGCGCGTCACCGACGTGCTCGGCCATGAGGGGCTGATCGAGGCGGCGACAAAGGCGGAAGACGGCGTGCAGCCGGGCGACATTACCCGCACGCCGCCCACCTTTCCCACGCCGCGCGACGTACGGCTGCAGACGCTTGCGCGCGGCGACGAAGGCTTTCTGCTCGGCATGGGCTATTCGACCCAGCGCGGCTTCGGCCACAGCCATCCCTTCGTCGCGGAAATCCGCAAGGGCCACGTCGCGGTCGAGGTGGCGCCGCCCGAACTCGGTTTCGCCGTGGAGATCGGCGAAATCGAGTTGACGGAATGCGAGATGGTCAACCAGTTCAAGGGCAGCGAGACGACGCCGCCGCAATTCACCAGCGGCTATGGGCTCGCCTTTGGCGGATCGGAACGCAAGGCGATGTCTATGGCTTTGGTCGACCGCTCGCTTCGCGCCGCGGAATTGGGCGAGGAGGTGACGGCGCCGGCGCAGGACCAGGAGTTCGTGCTAAGCCACGCCGACAATCTCGACGCGTCGGGCTTCGTCCAGCATCTGAAGCTGCCGCATTATGTCGACTTCCAGTCCGAACTCGAACTGCTGAGGCGCATCCGCGCCGACTGGACGGCGGAGAGGGAGGCGGCTGAATGAACGCGCCAGTAAAGGCCGAAGCCGGCTATAATTTCGCCTATCTCGACGAACAGACAAAGCGGATGATCCGCCGCGCCCTTCTGAAGGCGGTCGCCGTCCCCGGCTATCAGGTGCCGTTCGCCGGCCGCGAAATGCCGCTGCCCTATGGCTGGGGGACGGGCGGCATCCAGGTTACGGCATCGGTCATCGGGCCGGACGACACGCTGAAGGTGATCGACCAAGGAGCGGACGATACGACGAATGCCGTGTCGATCCGCCGCTTCTTCGCCAAAACGGCCGGCGTCGCGACAACCACCGGGACAGCCGAGGCGAGCATCATCCAGACGCGCCACCGCATTCCCGAAACGCCGCTGAAAGCCGGCCAGATCATGGTTTTCCAGGTGCCGATCCCCGAGCCGCTGCGCTGGCTCGAACCGCGCGAGACGGTGACGCGGCGCATGCATGCCGAAGCTGATTATGGCGCTATGCATGTCAAGCTCTACGAGGACATCGCGCGCATGGGCCGCATCACGACCTCCTACGACTATCCCGTCATGGTGAACCGGCGCTATCTCATGCGGCCCTCGCCGATCCCGCGTTTCGACAATCCGAAACTCGACCGCTCGCCGGCCCTGATGCTTTTCGGCGCCGGGCGCGAGAAGCGCATCTATGCGCTGCCGCCGCATACGCTGGTGAAGAGCCTCGATTTCGAGGATCATCCCTTCGCCATCGAGCGCTGGACCCAGCGCTGCCAGCGCTGCGGCGCGCCCGACAGCTTCCTCAACGAGATCGTGGTGGACGATCGCGGCACGCGCCGCTTCGTCTGTTCCGACACCGATTATTGCGACGGGAGAATGGCATGAGCGATGGCCCGCTTCTGGAGGTCCGCCATCTGACGCGCCGCTATGGCGAGCGCTATGCCTGCCGCGACATCAGCTTCGAGCTCTGGCGGGGCGAAGTGCTGGCGATCGTCGGCGAATCCGGTTCCGGCAAGACGACGCTCCTCAATGCGGTCTGCGGGCGCGTGACGCCCGACCGTGGCCAGGTGCTGTTTTATGGAGCGGATGACCGGGCGCGCGACCTGACGGCGCTTTCCGGGGTCGAACTGCGCCGTCTCGTCCGCGACGAGATCGGCTTCGTGCACCAGAATCCGCGTGACGGGCTGAGGCTCGGCTTTAGCGCCGGCGCCAATATCGGCGAGCCCATTATGGCGGCCGGCGGCCGCCATTACGGCAATATCCGCCGCACCGCCGCGGACTGGCTAAGGCGGGTCGAGATCGATGCAAACCGCATCGACGATCTTCCCGCGACCTTCTCCGGCGGCATGCAGCAGCGCCTGCAGATCGCCCGCGCGCTCGTGACGAAGCCGAGGCTCGTATTGATGGACGAACCGACCGGCGGCCTCGACGTTTCTGTCCAGGCGCGTCTTCTCGACCTGATGCGCGGGCTTGCCGCCGAGCTTCGCGTCGCGATCATCATCGTCACCCATGATCTCGGCGTGGCGCGCCTCCTCGCGCACCGGCTGATCGTGATGCAGGATGGGCGCATGGTGGAAAACGGCGTGACCGACCAGGTTCTCGACGATCCGCAACATCCTTATACGCAGCTCCTCGTATCCTCGGTTCTGGCGGCATGACGATGGCGGACGATAACGCGATGATCCGGGTTCGGGAGCTGGCCAAGGGTTTCACGCTCCATGCGCAGGGCGGGATACGGCTCGGCGTGCTGGAGGATATCGATCTTTCCGTCCATGCCGGCGAATGCGTGGTGCTCGATGCCCCCTCCGGTCGTGGAAAATCGACCCTGCTCCGCGCGCTTTACGGCACCTACCGTGTGGATCGCGGCGAGGTTCTGGTGCGCCATCGCGGCGCGCTCCTCGACCTCGCATCGGCGCCGCCCAGGCTCCTGATGGAAATGCGCCGTGAGACGATCGGCTATGTCAGCCAGTTCCTGCGCGTCATCCCGCGCGTGCCGACACTCGACATCGTCGCCGAGCCCTTGCTGGAGCGCGGCGTGAATATCGCGGAAGCGCGGGAAAAAGCTTCCGTGCTCCTGAAGGCGCTCGATATTCCGGAAAAGCTCTGGAAACTCGCGCCGGCGACATTCTCCGGCGGCGAACAGCAGCGCGTAAACATCGCCCGCGCATTGGTCGCAGACCATCCGATCCTGCTTCTCGACGAACCGACCGCCTCGCTCGACGCCGAGAACAGAAGCCGCGTGCTCGATCTCATCGAGGCGCGCCGCGCAAAGGGCACGGCGATGGTCGGCATCTTCCACGACAGCGCCTCGCGGCAGGCGGTCGCGACGCGGATCTATCCTCTTCCGGAGCGCAGCCAGGCAGCATGAGCGAATTTCTGATCACCAATGCGAGGATCGTCACCCGCCATGAGGTAGTCGAGGGCGACCTCCTCATCCGCGACGAACGAATTGCTGCCGTCGAGCCGAACCGGCGGCCGAGCGCCATTCCTGGCGCGCTCGACGCGGAAGGCGACTTTATCCTGCCCGGCCTCATCGAGCTTCATACCGACAACATGGAGCGCGCTTCCTCGCCCCGCCCCGGCGTGCGCTGGCCGATCGCATCGGCGGTCATTGCGCATGACGCGGAAATGGCGGCATGCGGCGTCACGACGGTTTTCGACGCATTGGCGCTCGGCGATATCAGGCGCGGCACCACCCGCACCGAACTGCTCAATGAAACCGTTACCGCCGTCACCGCGATGCAGGCAGAGGGCGTTCTGAGAGCCGACCACCGGCTGCATCTGCGTTGCGAGCTTTCCTTCCCGACGCTGCGGGATTTGGTCGATGCGCTTGCCCATCACCCGCTTGTCGGCCTGATGTCGCTGATGGACCATACGCCGGGCCAGCGCCAGTTCGTCTCGCTCGACGCGTTCAAGCTCTACTACAAGGGCAAATACGGCATGTCGGAAGAAGCCGTGGAGAACTTCATTGTGGACCGGCGGCGCGACCAGGAGAAATATGCGCCGGACAACCATGGCGCCGTCATCGCAACCGCGAAGGAGAAAGGGATCAGGCTCGCCAGCCATGATGACGCCACGGCGGCGCATATCGCGGAGGCGGTCGAGGCTGGCGTCACCATCGCGGAATTTCCGACGACGCTCGAAGCCGGGCGCGCGGCCCGGTTGGCGGGCCTTCATATCCTTGCGGGCGCACCGAATGTGGTGCGCGGCGGCTCGCATTCCGGCAATATCGCGGCCACGGATTTCGCGCGCGAAGGCCTGCTCGACATCCTTTCCTCCGACTATGTGCCAGCCTCGCTCCTGAACGGCGCGTTCCGCCTGGCGGATTTGGAAGCGATCACCCTGCCCGATGCCGTCGCTACGGTGACGGCGACGCCGGCAGCGGCCATGGGCCTCGCCGATCGAGGCACGATCGCGCCATCGCTCAGGGCGGATCTGGTCCGGGTCAAAATCGTCGGCGGCATGCCCGTCGCGCGCGCCACATGGCGGACCGGGGAGCGCGTCGCATGAGCGGGATGATCGCGGTCGACCACGCCCTGAAATACGATCCGGCGCTCTGATGCGGCCGGCGCGATCAGATGGTGGCGTCCTGATCGTGGTCGTCGGTCCGAGCGGCGTCGGCAAGGATCGTTTGATCGACCATGCGCGGCAGGAATTGTCGGACGATGCTTCCGTGTTGTTCGTCCGCCGCGTCGTGACCCGCACATCCCTTGCCGTTGCGGAGGACCATGACTGCCTCAGCCCCGAAGAATTTTCGGCGGCGCAGGCGGCCGGACAATTCGCCGTCAGCTGGGAGGCGCATGGGCTGTGTTACGGCATACCGTCATCGGTTCGCCGCCATCTGGCACGCGGCGGCGTTGCCTTGATCAATGGTTCGCGCGCGGCGCTCCCGGCCATCCGCTCCGCCTTCGGTAAGGTGCTGGTGCTCCATGTCACCGCGCCTCCGGACGTTCTTGCCAGACGTCTCGCCGGCCGCGGGCGCGAGAGCATGGCGGAGATAAGGAGCCGGCTGGAACGTGCCGCCTTCACCCTGCCGGAGGATTGCGGGGAGGCCATAGAGATCGACAATAGCGGTGCATTCGAGCTTGCCGCGGCCGCTTTCCTCGAAACGATCCGAAAGGCCGCCGTTGCGGCCGAAATCGGCAAAAAAGCTTGGAAATAGCTGTTCCCGGAGCGACGGACGTTTTCCTCTCCCGCGTTTAAGCTGTGAAACGACTCGACGCCAAAGGGTGCAGCCTGAACGCGGGGGAAAACCGGTGCGGATAAGCCCTTGAAACTCCAGGAGACGGACGAGGACCTCCTGGCGCGGATTGCGCGCAATGACAGCGTTGCGGTCCGAGAAATGGTTGGCCGCAAGCTGCCACGCGTCCTGGCGCTTGCGGTGCGTATCCTTGGCGATCGTGCGGAGGCCGAAGACATTGCACAAGAGACGTTCGTCAGGATTTGGCGCCAGGCCCCACGCTGGGAGACGGGCCGCGCGCGCTTCGACACGTGGCTCTACGGCGTCGCGCTCAACCTATGCCGGGACCGTTTGCGTCGCAGGAGAGACGTTTATATCGCCGAGCCGCCGGACATGGTCGATCCCGGTCCGCTGCCTGATCATGCTCTTGATGAGAGCGATACCGTCCGCGCAGTCGAATCCGCGCTTGCGGCGCTTCCCGAACGACAGCGTGAAGCGATCGTGCTGCAATACTACCAGGAGCTTTCCAACATCGACGCCGCCGCTGTCATGGGCATCAGTGTCGAGGCCGTGGAAAGCCTGCTTGCGCGAGGCCGCCGGAGCCTGCGCGCCTTTCTGGAGAAAGCCGATGTTCGTGATTGAAGGAGGGTTGCATCCATGACACCCGAACGCTTCGCCGAATTGGTCGAAATCTACGGCGCGGAATTGCGGCGCTGGCCCGAAGAGCAGCGGGAGGCCGCCTCCGCCTGTATGAAAAAGCATCCGAAGGAAACCGCAAGGGCGCTGCAGGCGGCGCGAATGCTCGACGAGACGCTCGATCGCTACGCCGTACCAGGCCCCGGCGCCAGGCTGACGACGGCGATCATCGATGCCTCGCCCCCGCTTCGCGCCGCCGCACGCCGCATAAGGCTCTGGCGGCAGGGAGTGGGCTTCGCCGCGCTCGGCCTCGCCGGCGCGCTCGCCGGCGCTTTGGCAATCGCTGTACTGCTGCCGATGACCGCGCCCCCCGACGAAAATGGCGCCTATGCCATGACCGCCTTCAGCAACATGGCCGAGATAGTGGACGAATAGATGAGCGACAGAGCCCGGACGATCGTTCTTGCCATTTCCCTCGCCTTCAACGTCTTCATCGTCGGGGCCGCGGTGGGAGGCGCCTATATGTGGCACGCTTCCGGCCCGCATCGGCCGGGCATCGCCGCAAGGGGTGGCCTGGGCCGCGCGGCGCAGAAGCTTCCCGCCGCGGAGCGCAAGGCATTTCGGCAAATGCTGGCCCAGACCCGCAAAAGCGCTGTCTCGGATGTCGTCGCGGCGAGATCCGGCCGGTTGAAGCTGGCGCAATTGATGACGGCGGATCCGATTGACCGTCAGGCGATCGACGCCCAGCTTTCCACGATAAGGCAGGCGGATAGCGCCTTGCGCGCAAAATTGGAGAAGACGGTCATCGATTTTTTCGAGACGCTGACACCGCCCGAGCGCCAGACCTTCGTCGAAGGATTGCGCGGCCATGGCGCCATGCTGCGCGGGCTCAAGCCGACGAAGAACTGATCGAAACTATCGAAGGCAAGCTTGATCAAACCCATCGAGGCAAGATCATCCTGTCGCGCTCTCGAAGAAAAGTGCGCCCGTTTCAGGCGGCGGAATCGAACTCGGCTTCGGCTTTCATCGCCAGTTCTCCGTCGGGACCCCGCGTCCAAAGCGAAAGGGCGGATGAATTCGGAATGCGAGCCGCCTCTATATGGAAGCCGCGGTCGACGAAGAGCGGCGCCATCGCTCTGAACGCGAAGCGCAAGAGCCGCGCCTCGGGACGGCAGCGCACCGCCAATCCCTGGAGCAAGGTCGCAATCAGAGGACCATGGACGATCAGGTCCCGATAGCCCTCCTCATTGCGCGCATAGGACTGATCATAATGGATCCGGTGACCGTTAGAGGTGAGCGCCGAATAGCGGAAGAGCAGCGTCGGATCCGGGACGACCGACTCGGACCAATCGGCACCCTCAGGCGCCGGCGTGGATTGCGGTTTCGGAGCATCCGGCGTCGGCGCTTCGCGATAGACGATGTCCTGCTCCTCTTCGATCGCGACCACGCCGTCATGCTTAATGACATGACGCACCGTGACGAAGACCAGACTGCCCGCGCGGCCGCTCTTTGCCGCGACTTTCGTGATCTCGCTTTCGCGGACCGCCTGTTCGCCAACAGACAATGGCTTATGATAGACGAGCCGGCCGCCGGCCCACATGCGCCGTGGCAGCTTGACATCGGGCAGGAAACCACCCCTTCGCGGGTGCCCGTCCGCCCCGAGTTCGCTCCTGCGGACGAACGGATTGAAAAAGAGCCAATGCCAGCCGGGCGGAACGGCGGAACCGCCACCGGGAACGGTATCGAGATCAAGGGTGCTGGCCAGCGCCTCGACCTGTTTCGCGGCGATCAGCGCAACGCTCCGTTCGGTGCGCCCGACAGAATCTGAATAGTCATGCGCCTGCGCAACAGGATCGGCGTCGGTCTGCATGGTGATGCTCCCTGATATTCACGCATCAAAACGCTGGCGGACCACAACGCTTCTCACGCGGGCCTGGTTGAAGGCGATGCCGCCAAGATACCGCTTTCCCCGGCAAAGAGAGCAATATTCATGGAATCATCGCGTATAATTTAAGTAAAAGTTTATGTATTAACTAATTGTAAACAATACACTTAACTTCCTGAAATTATTACCTTACCAATGGCGAAAGGCGATCACCTCTTCGATTCGACATACTGAACTATTACCTTGCCTTACCTCCTTAAGGACCGATGCTGCATGAGCGATCCTCGCCCACTGCACCGAGAACAATACCAGCAAAAGCGTGCCGGGATTTTGCGTCGGGAGCCTGCAGCCTTTCGTCTGCCTGCCGGCAGCGCCGTCTTTCAAATGGAGCGCTGATCGTGACCATCCTTGTCGAGAGGGAAGCAAGCGCAGTTCTCGAGGCCAATGCCTTCGGCATTCCGACCGTGCTGATCGGCGGGTTGCCGATTTCCGTTATCGACAGACGGAATGCGGCGCTCCTGATGGTCGCAGCGGCACGCGGACACAATCGTGGCTTTCGCCCCTGCTATTTCACGTCCGCCAATGGCGAGGTCATTGCGCGTGTCCATGCGGATCCGCAAATGGTGCTCTTGTTCGAGAGCGCCGATCAGATTTTCGCCGACGGCCAACCGCTTGTTCTGGCCTCGCGCTGGCTGTGCCGCATGCCCCTGCCGGAGCGGGTCGCGACGACTGACCTTTTTCACGACGTGGCGAAACTCGCCGAGCAGCAGGATCTGACATTCTATCTGCTGGGATCGACCGATACAGGAAACGCCAATGCCGTCGCCGCGGTCAAGGCGGCCTATCCCGGCCTACGGATCGCCGGCCATAGCCACGGCTATCTCGCCGGCGAGGCGCTGGACAGGAAATTGGATGAAATCAATGCGCTCGCTCCCGACATTCTCTGGCTCGGCCTCGGCGTGCCGCGCGAGCAGATTTTCATCCGCGACTTTTCCTCCCGACTCACCAATGTTGGATTGATCAAGACATCGGGCGGACTGTTCGATCATCTCGCCGGAAAGATCCCGCGCGCGCCTCTGTGGATACAGAAAGCCGGCTTCGAATGGATGTGGCGCATGGCGATGGAGCCGCGCCGCCTCTTCTGGCGCTACGTCACCACCAATCCGCGCGCGTTCTACGCAATCCTGAGGTACTCCAGATGAATGCCGAATCCCCGCAGCGCGTCCGGCCGGAAGGGACCGATACGGAGATCGCCATCGTCGGCGCGGGCCTTTCGGGCACGCTCGCCGCACATGTGCTCGGCCGCGCCGGCTATCACGTGGCCCTGATCGACCGCCATCCCGTCGTCCCGCGCGAGTTCCGGGTGGAGAAGATCGCCGGCAACCAGATCGAAAAACTCCGGCGGATCGGCCTTCTGGACAAGCTCGCGGCGGCGGCGGTTTCGTTCAGTGACATCGTCAATGCCCGCAAAGGACGAATCCTCGACCGCACCCATGCGCAGCATTACGGCATTCTCTACGACGATCTCGTCCGGGCGGTGCGAACGGGTCTGCCCGGAACCGTGCGTTTCGTCGCCGGCCGCGTCAGCAAGGTCGAGGCGGGACCTGAATATCAGCGCGTGTCGATACTGGGGCAGGGAGAGCTGACGGCACGGCTCCTGGTGCTTGCCACGGGCATGGGCGACGTGTTGCGCCGCGACCTCGGTATCGAACGGCGATTCATCCATCAAAAGCAGTCACTGACGTTCGGCTTCAATCTTCGCCCGGTCGGCGCAAGCGCATTCAAATATCCCGCGCTTACCTATTACGGCGAGCGACTTTCGGATGGCATAGACTATCTCAACCTGTTTCCCGCCGCCGACCTTACGCGCGCCAATCTCTTCGTCTTCCGGGATCACCGCGATCCATGGGTCAAGGCGATGCGCGAAAACCCGAAGAAGACGCTCACCGAAACACTGCCGGGGTTGACCAGGGTGTTCGGCGATTTCGAGGTTTTCGACCGTGTCGACAGCTGGCTCACCGATATCATGGTGGCCGACAATTGCCGGCGCGACGGGGTTGTCCTGATCGGCGACGCCTATCAGACATCATGCCCCGCCGCCGGCACCGGCGTTAGCCGGCTGCTCACCGATGTGGAACGCCTGTGCATGAATTATGTGCCGCAATGGCTGGCGTCGCCCAGCATGACGGCCACGAAAATTGCCGCCTTTTATGACGATGCCGAAAAGCAGGCCATGGACATGCATGGGCTGCAACTGGCGGATTTCCGCCGCAGCCTGACGATCGATACCGGCCTGCGCTGGCATGCCCGGCGGCAATTCCATTTCGGCCGGCGGCGGATCATGCATGGCATCGACAGTCTCGCTCCGTCTCTCGCGACCAGACTGCGCGGCCTCTCGAAGCCGCAGATCAAACCCGCGGCTTGATACCAACACTCTTGCGATTCAAAGGCGGCGGATATATCCCGACCGGTGGGTCAGGGCGTTTCCGGCTCGTCCGCGGGGGCCGACGATCCGACCACGGGCCGAGGCGGTCGCTTTTGCCGTCCGGTCCCGAAAAACCGCCGCGCCAGGGCTCTGATCGCTGGCGATTTCTCCACTGCCATATGAGCGGCGTAGCCAAGCGGGCTTCCGGTCCGGGAAATCTGCCACATCGGCGACGGTCGGCCGCCGAAGATACGCTTGTAAGGCTCGTCACCGATCGTGAAATCAAGGCTGACGTCGCCCCGCTCGATACAGTCACGCGCAATCTGCTCGAAAAGCAGGCTGCCGATCGACTGCTTCCTGTATCCAGCCTCGTCGAAACCGCCGAGAATGACGAGGAATGAGCCGCGATGCGCGAGACCAAGCGCGCCGGCGATCGGCCGGTCGTCCATCCAGAACGTGTAGGTTCTGGTGAAGCCATCAACGCCTTCCATGGCGACCGACAGGTAGAAATCGAAATAGGACGAAAGCTGCAGCAGATCGGCAGGACCGTTACTGCCGTCGAACCGCTTGCCGCGATAAAGCCTGAGCGCATCGAAAGTCGCCCCGATATTGGCCGGCGTCTCGGCGCATTCGAAACGGGCGTTGCCCTTTCGGCCGAGCTGCCGCGATTTCTTGTCGAGTTCCCGCCGGTAGGATGGGTCCAGCTGCTGCTCCCGCCATGCCGCGAAGGTTGGTTCCAGCCGGCTGGCATAGGCGCTCATGCCCATGTTTTCGCGCTTCTCGACGTCGAAAAGGCGCTCGAGCGCCAGCGAACGATCCGCCAGCTTGCCGATGCGCATAATATCGTACGGCCTCACACAAGCCCTGATGGCGGCGACCGTGGCGCCGTCGGCCAGTATGCGCGAGAACGTCGCCTCGTCGGCGACAGGCGACACATAGTCGGAAACGCGCATATCGGCGAATTCCACCGTCTTCAGGAGCGCATACCGGCGCTTGACGAGGGGCAGAACCATCGCGAGCTTCTTGTCGGCTGTCTTGCGCACGACGACGATCAGCGGCGTGGCGCCGCCTTGCCTTACGATTGTCCCATAAAGCTGGGCGAGCCATATGGGATGCTGAAAAGCCGTCGCCGCCGAGTTGGCGAACAAATCTGCATATTCCATCGATCGAAAATCGAATGAATTCTCGACGGTGACTTCGAACATAATATCCGGACCAGACAGACAGCTGCCGCATTGTATCGACGATCAATTGCTGCCCGCGTCAAGACGGTTCCGGATGTATTATTGCAAGCTTGGTTTATGCCGACGTCCATTTTCACGAGGAAACGGAACACGAACAGGGCGGGGAAGAAGACTATCGGAACGCGGATGTAACGCGGGGGTAAGCTTTTTCGTTCAAGTCATTGGTGTTCGGTTTATACCGAGGGCTCTGATGTTTGACCCCGCCGATGCCGTGCGTCCTTCGAGGCTCGCTTTCGCTCG
>DASZUG010000084.1:0-24565 GCA_035547755.1 Rhizobiaceae bacterium | reverse complement strand
GTATCGACGCCGACGGCGTCATCACCATTGTGAACCGTTCGGCGGAAAGCATGCTGGGTATCTCCGCGGCGGAAAGCCTCGGCACGAAGCTTTCGGGCCTTCTGCCGCATGTCGGACGCGTGTTCGAGATCGCAAGAAGCCTGCCGAGCCCGGTCCACCATGAACAGGTGACGTTCTATCGGAAGGGAGCGGAACGGACCTTCAATGTCCAGGTGACGGGCGAAGGCGGCGAAAGCGGCGGGGAGCAAAAATCCTACGTCGTCACCATCGACGACATCACGGATCTGGTGCAGGCGCAGCGCTCCACCGCCTGGGCGGATGTGGCAAGGCGCATCGCACACGAGATCAAGAACCCGCTGACCCCGATCCAGCTTTCCGCCGAACGCATCCGCAGGCGTTTCGGCAAGACGATCACCGAGGACCGGGCGATTTTCGACCAATGCACCGACACGATCATCCGGCAGGTAGGCGATATCGGCCGCATGGTAGACGAGTTCTCGGCCTTCGCACGCATGCCGAAGCCGGACATGAAGACACTCGACCTCAGGGAACCTCTCCACGAGGCGTCCTTCCTCGTCGAAGTGAGCCGGCCCGGCATCCGGTTCGAACGGGATTTCGGGCACCATCCGCTTTACGGCACGTTCGACAGCCGGCTGTTGGCGCAGGCCTTCGGCAATGTCATCAAGAACGCTTCCGAGGCAATCGAGGCAGTCGAACGGGAAGGAGAGGCCCAGGGCGTCATCCGGATCGTCGCGAAGCAGGCGGGCAATCTCATAGAGATCGATGTCATGGACAACGGCAAGGGGCTTCCGAGGGAGAACCGGCAGCGTCTCCTCGAGCCTTATATGACGACACGCGAAAAAGGCACCGGCCTCGGCCTCGCCATCGTCAAGAAGATCATCGAAGACCATGGAGGGCGCATGGAATTGCATGACGCGCCTCAGGATTTCCATCAGGGACGTGGCGCGATGATCAGGATGATCCTGCCTGCGGTGGAAAAGAACGCCGAAAAGCAGGGTGGGGCGGAAGACCACAACGAACTGGAAAAGGCCACCGAAAATGGCATCTGACATTCTCATTGTGGATGACGAGGAAGACATCCGCGAACTGGTAGCGGGCATTCTGAGCGATGAGGGCCACGAGGCGCGGACCGCCCATGACAGCGACAGCGCCCTCGCGGCCATCGCCGACCGCGTGCCGAGACTGGTGTTTCTGGACATCTGGCTTCAGGGATCGAGGCTCGACGGGCTGGCGCTTCTCGACCAGATGAAAACCATTCACCCGAACCTGCCCATCGTGATGATTTCGGGCCACGGCACGATCGAAACGGCCGTGTCCGCTATAAGACGTGGCGCGTACGATTTCATCGAGAAGCCGTTCAAAGCCGACCGGCTCGTCCTGATCGCCGAAAGGGCGCTCGAGACGTCGAAGCTGAAGCGGGAAGTTTCCGACCTGAAGAAGAGAAGCGGTGAGACGGTCGAACTTCTGGGGACGTCCGCGGCTATCAGCCATCTCAGGCAGACGATCGAACGTGTCGCGCCGACCAACAGCCGCGTCATGATCGTCGGGCCGTCGGGCTCCGGCAAGGAGGTCGTGGCGCGCGCCATCCATGCGCTTTCGGCCCGTGCGAGCGGCCCTTTCGTTTCCGTCAATGCCGCGACAATCACGCCGGAGCGCATGGAAATAGAGCTGTTTGGAACCGAATCGAATGGGTCCGAACGCAAGGTCGGTGCATTGGAGGAGGCCCATCGCGGTATCCTCTACCTCGACGAAGTCGGCGACATGCCGCGAGAGACGCAGAACAAGATCCTGCGCGTGCTGGTCGAACAGCAATTCGAGCGGGTAGGGGGGACGAAACGGGTCAAGGTCGATGTCCGCATCATTTCCTCGACAGCGCAGAATCTCGAAGCGATGATCGCGGACGGCCGTTTCCGCGAGGATCTCTATCATCGGCTCGCCGTGGTGCCGGTCATCGTCCCGGGACTTTCGGAGCGTCGTGAAGACATTCCCTTCCTGGTTGACCATTTCATGCGCCAGATCGCGTCCCAGGCAGGCATCAAGCCCCGCAGGATCGGCGATGACGCGCTTGCGGTGCTGCAGGCGCATAATTGGCCTGGAAACATAAGGCAGCTCAGGAACAATATCGAAAGGCTGATGATCCTGGCGCGCGGCGAGGAAAGCGACCAGCCGATCACGGCCGATCTTCTCCCCTCCGAGATCGGCGATGTCATGCCACGCGCGCCCAACCAGTCGGACCAGCACATCATGGCGCTTCCCCTGAGAGAGGCACGGGAGCTATTCGAAAAGGAATATCTCATTGCCCAGATAAACCGCTTCGGGGGAAATATCTCGCGCACGGCCGAATTCATCGGCATGGAGCGTTCGGCGCTGCACCGGAAATTGAAATCGCTCGGCGTCTGACCGGGAAGGGGACTGCATGTCAAAGATCGCATATGTCAACGGCCGTTACGTGCCGCATGGGCAAGCCATGGTCCATGTCGAGGACCGGGGTTACCAGTTCGCCGACGGCGTCTATGAGGTTTGCGAGGTCGCCAGGGGGCATCTCATCGACATGAGGCGGCATCTGGATCGCCTCGATCGTTCACTGCGTGAATTGAAGATCGCATGGCCGATGCACCGCTCCGCGCTGGAGGTCGTGTTGCGGGAAGTGGTGCGGCGCAATGGCGTTTGGAACGGCCTGGTCTATCTGCAGGTGACGCGCGGCGTGGCGCGCCGCGACCATGTTTTCCCCACAAGCACGACCAGGCCGGCCATGGTCGTCACCGCCAAGAGGATCGATCCCGAAACGGTCGCCAAGCGTGCGGCGAACGGGATTAAAATCATCACGGTTCCGGAAAACCGCTGGGAAAGGGTTGATATCAAAAGCGTCGGGCTGCTTGCGAACGTGCTTGCGAAGCAGCAGGCGAAGGAAGCTGGCGCGCAGGAAGCCTGGTTCGTCGATCCCGACGGCACCGTCAAGGAGGGAGGATCGACGAATGCCTGGATCGTGGATCAGGAGGGAAAGCTCATCACCCGCCCCGCCGATTTCGGCATTCTGCGTGGCATAACGCGAACGACGCTTCTCGACGTCGCCGACAAGCTCGGCTTAAAAGTCGAGGAGCGGGCCTTCTCGGTGGAGGAGGCAAAAAGGGCGAGGGAAGCCTTCATCACCTCGGCAACAACGATCGTGATGCCCGTGGTGGCGATCGACGGAGAGCCGGTGGCGAACGGCCATCCCGGCTCGACATCGCTCGCGCTCAGAGAGGCCTTTTTCGACATTGCAGAAAAAACGAAGGCCTGATAATGGTTTAGGCGGACAGAGGCGGCACCGAAGACCATTACCCCTGCTGTTGCATCGAAAAATTTTGCCTGCTTGACAAGGAATGACTATCCTTGCGCTATTAGCATGTGAAAAACGGGGACATTTGAAAGTTTAAAAATGGCGGAAAGAACGCAGAATTTACAGGACCTGTTTCTTAACTCGGTAAGAAAGAGCAAGAATCCCCTGACGATTTTCCTGATCAATGGCGTGAAATTGACAGGTGTCGTTACGTCGTTTGACAATTTTTGCGTGCTCTTGCGCCGGGACGGGCATTCGCAGCTCGTCTACAAGCACGCCATCTCCACGATCATGCCCAGCCATCCGGTCCAGATGTTCGATCCGGAGGAGGCGGGCCGGGAAGGCTGATTGGATTTCGGCAAGACAGGAACGGAACCCCGGTTGCATTCGCAAAAGGATGCGCGGAACGCTGGCGGCATGCAAAGCACCGGCCGGGCGGTTGTCGTCGTGCCGGTTCTCCAGCGACAGTCCGCTGCGGAAGCTGATGGCGGGGCGTACGGCGCGACAAGCCGGACACCCGAGGCGAGGCTTGAGGAAGCGCTTGGCCTCGTAGGTGCGATCGATCTGACGGTCGTCCATTCCGAGATCGTCAATGTCGCTCATCCGAGGCCGGCGACGCTCATCGGCACCGGTAAGATGGCCGCGCTTGCCGATATCGTGCGGGAGAGGGCGGTCGACCTCGTCGTCTTCGATCATCCGCTTTCGCCGGTGCAGCAGCGTAATCTGGAGAAAGCGCTCAACGCCAAGGTGCTCGACCGCACCGGCATTATCCTCGAAATCTTCGGCCGGCGCGCGCGGACGAAGGAAGGCGCGCTGCAGGTCGAACTCGCGCATCTGAATTACCAGAAGGGTCGCCTCGTCCGCAGTTGGACCCATCTTGAGCGGCAACGTGGCGGCGCTGGTTTTCTTGGCGGCCCTGGCGAAACGCAGATCGAGGCCGACCGTCGGCTGCTCCAGGAAAAGATCAACCGGCTGAAAAAGGAACTCGAGACGGTCCGCCGTACGCGCGACCTTCACCGCTCCAAACGCCGCAAGGTGCCATACCCGATCGTCGCCATCGTCGGCTACACGAATGCCGGGAAATCGACGCTCTTTAACCGGCTGACCGGCGCAGGCACGCTCGCCGAGGATATGCTCTTCGCGACGCTCGATCCCACCTTGCGGCAATTGCGCCTGCCGCATGGCACGCTGGTGATCCTGTCCGACACGGTGGGATTCATTTCCGATCTGCCGACCCATTTGATCGCGGCTTTTCGCGCCACGCTGGAAGAGGTGGTGGAAGCCGATCTCGTGCTGCATCTGCGCGACATTTCCGATCCGGACACAAGCGCCCAGGCCGCCGATGTCGAGCGTATCCTGGCCGATCTCGGCGTCGACGCATCCGATCCGTCGCGGGTTCTCGAAGTCTGGAACAAGATCGATAGGCTGGACGGCGACAGGCCGGATATTGGAAACGTCGACGAAGGCGCGAACAGGGTTCCGCCTATCGCGATCTCGGCCATCACAGGCGAGGGACTGGACAGGCTTCTCGCAGCAATCGAAACCCATATCGCGGGAGAGCTGGAACGGCTGACCATAAGGCTGGAGCCCGACCAGCTCGGCCTGACGGACTTCCTTTATCGCAACGGCACCGTGACCGGCAGGACGGACAATGAGGACGGCAGCGTGTCGGTCTCGCTTCTCGCAACCGCCGCCGCGCGCAGCGAGATTGAGGGGAGATTGTCACGCGAAAACAAGGGGTAGGGCGGGTAATTTCGCCTGTGTCTTTATTTTAGCGACAGTTCAATCAGCTTTCTTCGCCGCTTGCCAGAGTTCTTCCATCCGGTCGAGATCGGCTTCCTCCAGGCTGCTTCCGGCCTTGTTCAATTCGCGCTCGATATGGTGAAAACGCCTGCGGAATTTTTCGTTGGTTTGCCGCAAGGCGGTTTCCGCGTCGATGCCGAGATGGCGTCCGAAATTGACGAGCGCGAAAAGCACGTCCCCGAATTCGTCCGTCATTGCTTCTCTGTCGTCGTCGGCCATCGCTTCGCGAAGCTCGCCGATTTCTTCCTCGATCTTGTCGAGAATGGGCTTTGCGTCGCGCCAGTCGAAACCGACACGCGCCGCTTTCTCCTGTAGCTTCAAGGCGCGCACAAGCGCCGGGAAGGCGGGTGGGATGCCGTCGAGATAGCCTTTGCCATGATCCTCCGGATCGAGGCCGCGAGCCTGGCGCGCCGCACGCCGCTCGGCTTTTTCCTCGGCCTTGATCTTTTCCCACATGCCTTTGGCCAGCTTGGCGCCGCGCACGCCGTCATCGCCGAAGACATGCGGATGCCGGCGGATCATCTTGCGCGTGATGGCCTCGACCACATCGCCGAAGCCAAAGGCGCCTTGTTCCTCCGCCATGCGCGAATGGAAGACGACCTGGAGAAGAAGGTCGCCCAACTCGTCACGGAGATCGTCGAGGTCGCGCCGCTCGATCGCATCCGCGACTTCGTAGGCTTCCTCGATCGTATAGGGCGCGATGGTGGAGAAATCCTGCTCCAGATCCCACGGGCAGCCGGTGCCGGGGGTTCTGAGCGCCGCCATGATTTCGAGGAGACGGGTGATGTCCTTTGAGGGCTTCATCGATAAAGCCTACCGCGCTGGTTCCGAGACGCGAAATGTGATGATCAGGAGTATGGAGATTTGTCCACAGATCGTCGATGAGCAGGGCGACATTCCTACTTTGCAGAATCAAGCCATTTCAACTTTGCGCCAATATACAAAAGTCGCATAAGATAGATTATGGAACTTATCGATATATGCACGTTGTCGACTCACGTTGTAATGGCGTCAATCTCAACAATGAACAACGTTCCGGATTCGAGTGACCGCAGCGCCCAGATATCGCCTCCATGCTCGAGCCATAGCGTTCCATTTGCCACGAGCAACGCAGTAGCCGTTCCATCACTCGCATCGAACGTGCCGCTACAACAAAATACGATCGTATGCGCCGCCGAATTATCGATCGTCAGAACATCGCCGGCGGCCATCGGAACTTTCCGGACCGCGTGACGCCAGCCGCTTCGGTGCGTCATGACATTAAAATCGATGATAGGCCCGTCGATCAGCTGCGCGGCGGCCTTTGTATCGGCTTCAAAGACAAACGGCGCCGATTCCGTATCGAGCCTCACCGGATCATCGTTTCCGACCGTCAATGAAATGCCGGCTCCTGAAAGGATGGAAAGCGTGCGCTCGATGCCTGGAAATGCCGAAAACGGCCCGTCCGATGCAATCGTGGCCATGCTGATGCGCCAGCCGAAATTGTCCAGATCGGCATCCGGCGGAAATTTGGCGATCTCGATCGTTTCGCCGGCGCCATTCTTCCAGAGCATGCGGCGATAGTCATCGGCGTTGATAATTCGGCCTGTCATGTCGGTGCAGATTCTCACGAGGCGATCGCATGGCATTGCCATGCTTCGAGTCGCCATTCAGCCTCAATGATCAACCATTTGAATCATATTTCTGATTCCAGGATCATACCGTCGAAGGCCGGTTCGACATGATCCGGCGTCTCGCGCAAGACACGTTCATAGTCGAGCGGGATATGCATATGCGTCAGGACGGCTTTCGCCGGCTTCAATCTGGCTATCCATTCGAGCGCTTCTTCGAGCGAGAAATGGCTCGGATGCTGCTTGTATTGGAGCGCGTCGATCACCAGAAGATCGAGATCGCGCAGTCTTTCCACTGTTTCAGGCGGAAATTCGCTTACGTCGGGACAATAGGCTACAGAGCCGATCCGGAAACCGAGAGAGATGATGTCGCCATGGATCTGCGGCAGAGGCTCGAAGGCGAGGGGCCCCCCCTCTCCTTCTATAGTCACGGGCGTGTCGTGTGCGAGCGTGTGCGCGCGCAGGATCGGCGGATAGGAGCTTCCCGGTGGCGTTTCAAAACAGTAACCGAACGCTTCCTTCAGCCGCTCCAGGGTGGGGAGATCGGCATGGATGTCGACCAGGCCGCCTTGCGCCAGCGCATAGCCCCTGAGGTCGTCGATGCCGTGGATATGATCGGCATGCGGGTGCGTGTAAAGCACGGCATCGACGTGCTGCACCTCCGCGGCGATCATCTGTTCGCGGAAATCCGGGCCGGTGTCGATCACGACCGTCGTGCGTCCCCTCGATCCGATCCGTTCCACCATCGCCGCGGCGCGGCGGCGGCGGTTCTTCGGGTTGGCCGGATCACATTCGCCCCAGTCGCCGGTGATGCGCGGCGTTCCGGGCGACGAGCCGCAGCCAAGGATCGTCAGGCGCAGGCGGTCCGTCATGCTTCAGGCGCCCGCCTGTTCCGGGCGCGGAACCTTTTTGAAAAGGCGAAAGAAATTGTCGGTCGTCAAAGCGGCGGTTTCCTCGATGCTTTTGCCCAGCACCTGCGCCAGAACGAAAGCCGTATGCACGACATAGGCCGGTTCGTTGCGCTTGCCGCGATAAGGCATCGGGGCGAGATAGGGCGCGTCGGTCTCGACCAGAAGGCGATCTGGCGGCAGGTCCTTCGCGACGGCGCGCAGTTCGTCGGACTTCTTGAAGGTCAATATGCCGGAAAAGGAGATGTAACCACCCAGTTCGATCCCGGCCTCGGCAAGTGCGCGGCCGGAGGAAAAACAATGCAGGATGAAGGGGAACGCCCCCTTCCCTGCCTCATCGCGCAAAATCGATTCCATGTCGGCGTCGGCGTCGCGCGCGTGGATCACGAGCGGCAATCCCGTCTCCCTCGCCGCTGCGATTTGCCGGCGGAAACTTTCGGCCTGCTGGTCGCGCGGCGCCTTGTCGTAGAAATAGTCCAGCCCGGCTTCTCCGATGGCGACCACCTTCGAATGTTCCGTGAGCGCGACGATCTCCCCGGTCGTTATGTTGGGTTCCTCGGCCGCATTGTGTGGATGGGTCCCGACCGAGCAATAGATTTCCGGATAGGCTTCGGCAACCGCGCGGACCGCATCGAACCGGCTGACCCGCGTCGAGATCGTAACCATCCGCCTGACGCCGGCATCGAGGGCACGCTGGACGATCCCGTCCCGTTCTTCTTCCGCGAAGTCGGGGAAATCGAGATGGCAATGGCTGTCGACGAGCATCACGAGGCTTGTTCTCCCGCCTTCTCCTGCTCGACATAGCGCGGAAAGACAGGTTGGGGGGTAGGCAGAACCGTACCGCTGACCAGGGCGTGGCTGTCGCCGACATGCTCGAACTGTCTGGCATCGGGGGCGACCGCGAGCAGGTCGAGAAGCTTCGCGGCGGAGCCTGGAATGAAAGGCTGGCAAAGGATCCCGATGCGGCGGACAGCCTCGGCAGTCGTATAGAGAACGGTTTCCATCCGCTTGGGATCGGTCTTGCGCAGCGCCCATGGCTCCTGCGCGGCGAAGTAGCGGTTCGCCTCCGCCACGACCGAGAACACGGCCGCGAGCGCGGCATGGATCGCCTGTTCGGCCATCGCCTTGCGCGCCGTGGCAAGCGCCTCGTCGGTCAAAGCAAGCAAGGCGCGATCGACAGCGTGCAATTCGCCGCGCTCCGGCACCTTGCCGCCCAAATTCTTGGCGATCATCGACAGCGAACGTTGCGCCAGATTGCCGAGATCGTTGGCGAGGTCGGCATTGGTGCGGTTGACGATCGCGTCATGGCTGTAATTGCCGTCCTGGCCGAAAGGCACTTCCCTGAGCAGAAAATAGCGCACCTGGTCGAGGCCGTAATGCTCGACAAGCGCAAAGGGATCGATGACATTACCGACCGACTTCGACATCTTCTCCCCGCGATTGAAGACAAAACCGTGGCCGAAGACGCGCTTCGGCAATTCGATGCCAGCCGACATCAGGAAAGCCGGCCAATAGACTGAATGAAAACGGGTTATGTCCTTTCCGATGACATGCACATCACATGGCCAGTAACGCCATTTTTCGGCGTTCGTATCGGGATAGCCGACGCCGGTGATGTAGTTGGTGAGCGCATCGACCCACACATACATCACGTGTTTTTCGTCGCCGGGAACCGGCACGCCCCAGTCGAAAGTCGTTCTGGAAATCGAGAGATCGTTGAGCCCCGATTTGACGAAGCTGACGACCTCGTTCCGCCGCTCCGGCGGGCCGACAAAGTCGGGATGAGCCTCGTAGAATTCGAGCAGGCGGTCCTGATAAGCTGAGAGGCGGAAGAAATAGCTTTCCTCCTCGACCCATTCGACAGGCGTTCCCTGCGGCCCGTAGCGGACGCCGTCGGCGCGGACTTCCGTCTCATTCTCGGCGTAATAGGCCTCGTCGCGCACCGAATACCAGCCGGCATAACCGCCCTTGTAGATGTCGCCATTGGCCGCCATCGCCTTCCAGATCGCCTGCGAGGAGGCATAGTGGCGTGGTTCGGTCGTACGGATGAAATCGTCGTTGGAACTGTTGACCAAAGCAGCCATGCGCCGGAACTCGGCCGAGTTGCGGTCGGCCAGTTCGCGCGGCGAAATACCTTCTTTCCGGGCGGTCTGGAGCATCTTGATGCCATGCTCGTCCGTGCCCGTCAGGAAAAACACGTCCTTGCCGTCGAGCCGCTGGAAACGGGCCAGCGCGTCCGTGGCGATCAGTTCATAGGCATGGCCGATATGCGGCTTGCCGTTCGGGTATGAAATGGCCGTCGTGATGTAAAACTTCTCTGCGGGCATCAAACGGAAATCCGGTTACTGGACAAGATGTGGTCAGATAGCGCATCGCCGCCCGCAACGCTATCCCGCAACCGAGTTCAGCGCCGGGCGATTTCCCGGATGCGCCCGACAACGCTGACGACATGCTGGCGCCGATCCAGATTGAAGGCGTCGGTCTCGACCATCTGCCGCCGCAACTCCTGCCACAATGTGCCAAGGCGCCCCGCCGATGCGATATCGCCCTTGTCGGCTGCCCTCACCGCTCGCGCCTCGATGAATTCCAGTGCGCCATTGTTGAACAGCGAGAACTGGATCGCCTGGTCCTTCCCCGAGACGGCATCCGCCAGCCGATAGGCGGCGGCTATGTCCAGCTTCGCTGCATCCACCGCGTTCTCCAGAGCTTCCATGATCTCGAAGCCGCCGAACTGGGTCAGCAGGATCGCCGCCCGCGCGCTCCCCTCGGCTTTTTCTGCCAACGCATCGAGCGCCTTCGGGTCGTTGGGCAAATCCGTTTCGAGCGTCGAAAGGACCTGCAGCAAGGCGTCCTTCTCCAGCGGCCTCATTCGGACCGTCTGGCAGCGCGACCGGATCGTCGGCAGGAGAGCGCCGGCGGAATGCGCGATCAGGACGAACAGTGTGCGCTGCGGCGGCTCTTCAAGATTCTTCAACAAGGCATTGGCAGCATTTGTATTCATGTCATCCGCGCTATCAACGACGACGATGCGGTAGCTGCCATCATGCGAGGTCATCGACAGGAATCGGTTGACACGTCGTATTTCGTCGACGGTCAAGGCGCTCCGGAATGTCTTCGTCTTTTCGTTATAGGGCCGCGCGAGGTGAAGCAGCCCCGGATGCGACCCACCGGCAATCTGCCGGAAAAGCGGCGAGTTCGGGTCCGGTTGAGCAAGTGTCTCCGGCGCATCCTCTGGTCGGGGATGGCGAAGGAGATGATATGCCAGATGAAAGGCGAAGGTTGCCTTACCGATGCCGTGCGGTCCTGAAAGCAGCAGCGCATGATGCATCCGCCCGGTCCGATAGGCCGTGGCCAGCAGGTCGGAGGGTTCCTTATGGCCGAAAAGCCGGGGATTCTCCCGCGGTTCCGGAACACCGGGGATGGTGTCATATTGCTCTGGCGCAAGACGGGTGAACATCAGGACGCCCCTGTCCTTTCGATCGAAGGCCTTACCCCGGATGCCTCGAGTCGCTTCTCCGCCACCTCGGCGACGCGGCTTGCGATCTTGTCGGGTGGATCGGAAGCATCGACGACGACGCAGCGCTCGGGTTCCTTCCTGGCGATGTCGAGAAATGCTTTCCGCCGCCTGCTGTGGACGGAGAGCGCTTCCTTTTCGAATCGGTCGGCGATTTCCGCGCCGCGTCTCTGCGTCGCCCGCCGTAACCCTTCCGCGGGATCGATGTCCATAATGAAGGTCAGGTCGGGCATCAGGCCATTCACCGTCACGCGCTCCAGCGCGACCATGAAAGAGGATCGCAGGCTGCCGGTGATACCCTGATAGACGCGCGAGGAATCGACGAACCGGTCGCACAGGACGACCGCCCCTCTCTCGATCGCGGGACGAATAAGTTGCTCGACGTGGTCCGAGCGGGCGGCGCCGAACAGGATCGCTTCCATGGCTGGACCAAACGGCTCCGCCGCCCCGGAAAGGATTACATGGCGAAGCGCCTCCGCACCTTGCGAGCCGCCAGGCTCCCTGGTTACGACGACATCGAAACCTTTATTCCGAAGCCTTTTGGCCAGGGCTTCGATCTGTGTCGATTTTCCGGCGCCCTCCCCGCCTTCAAACGTTATGAAAAAACCGCGCGCCAATGCCTGCCTTTCGAACGTGATACTCGTGCCTTCGATACGTCCTTCGAGGCTCGCCCTTCGGGCTCGCACCTCAGGATGAGGACCGCTAGCGCCTGCTTCCCTCATCCTGAGGTGCGAGCGAAGCGAGCCTCGAAGGACGCACTGCAACAGTGGAAGGGTCATAGAACCTTTCCTGTTACAAGCGTAGTTAGGCTGAGACGATACGGAAATCCACGCAAAAGGAAGGGTTCATCGCAGCCATCCGACCGCCAGTTCCTCGAGAGCCCCGGTGGCTCTTTGGTAAAGTGTGCCGACGCCGATCGATTCGGCGGCGTAAAGCGGCGTTTCCTGGCTGAGCGTGTCCCCGATAAAGACGCGGAGCGTGCCCACCCTCGCTCCCTCCTCGACCGGCGCGACAAGCGGCCCTTCGTAAACGACCTTGGCGATCAACTGATCGCGATTCGTCAGCGGCACGAAAATCGATATCGGTCCCTTCGATTTGAGTGGAACCGCGGATTTCGCGCCGCCGAAGACAGCGGCTTCGCCGACCACTTCGTCGCTGCCGAAAAGCTTCGATTTCCGGAACGCGTTCATCCCCCATTCGAGCATCTTGCGCGCCTCTTCCGCCCGCTCGGCCGCGCTCGAAAGTCCGCTCATGGCCAGGAAAAGCCGCCTTCCATCCCGCGCCGCCGAGCCCACGATGGCGTAACCGGAATCGTCCGTGAAGCCGGTCTTCATCCCATCCGCCCCGATATCCATCGTCAGAAGCGGATTGCGGTTGCGCTGGTCGATCCTGTTCCACTTGAAATCGGGCAACGAGAAATAGTGATAGAATTCCGGATAATCCTGCCAGATATGCAGGCCGAGCATCGCCAGTTCCCGCACGGTGGCCACCTCGCCCTCCTGCGGCAGGCCTGTCGCGTTTTTGAAAACCGATTTCTCCAGCCCGATCTTGCGAGCGCGTTCCGTCATCAGCTGTGCGAAATTGTCCTCCGTGCCCGCCATTCCTTCCGCCACCGCTATGCAGGCGTCATTGGCGGAAACAACCGCCATTCCTTTGATCAGGTCTTCGAGGGAAACGGACGACTTGACGGCGGCGAACATGGTCGAGCCTCCCGAGCCAGCGCCGCCCTTCTTCCAGGCGTTCACGCTGATATAGAATTTGTCCGCCAGCGTCAGGCGGCCCGCCTTGATGGCGTGAAAGACCATTTCGAGCGTCATCAGCTTTGCCAGAGAGGCCGGCGGTATCAGCTTGTCCGCATTCTTGGAGAAAAGGATCGTGCCCGTCTCGGCATCGATCAGAAACGCTTCCTTGGCCTTCGTCTCGAAGAGTTCCGCACGGGCTTGCGTAAGGGGAGCGGCTGCGAAGAGGACCAGCGCGACGAATGCCAGAATTCGCGTCAGCGTAGTCATCGTCTCAAGCCCGACCCTCCCGACTTGCCGCTAAGCCTATCAGGAAGGAAGGAATCCGATCAACTGGGATGATCGAAGGATTTATCTATTCGCGAACGGTCATCGCGTCGCGCGCCCCATCGGCCCAGGCTTGCCGGAGCATCGTATCGAGAGACGAGCGGCCGTCGGGATGGAGATCGACGCTGTAATAGACTCCGCCATCGCGGCGCGACGCGCTCACCGTGGCGCGGCCGAACCGCGACAGGTCGCGCCTGTGCATCTCCGCCTCCGCAGCATTGGCGAAGGATCCCACGGCGATATAGGAAGCCGTGTCGCCCGAGAACTTTCCGGCGGATTCTTCGCGCTTCCACGAAGCGATGATGGCAGAAGGCGTCATGCCGTGGGGAGATCTGACGATGAGGTCAAAAGCCTTGCTGGCGCGCTCCACCCGCATATCGGCATAGCCGAGAGTGGGCAGCGCCTCGCTCGCGACGGTCTCGGGGGCCCCGAGTTCCGGCCTTTCCGGAACGATCGGGCCGACCGCCGGCAAAACGGGATCGTTCTCGTCACGCACATCGGCCATCATGACAGGCATAGAGGCGGCTGAAGATGGCTTGGCCGTGACCTGATTGAGCGCAGCCACCGCCTCGTTCGGGCGAGCCTGAGGAATGGCGGCGAAAATCCCCGCAGGCGGTGTGGCCGCCGCATTCGCAAGCTGTCCAGGGAAAGGCTCGGCCGCATGCGAACCCGTCGGCGTCGGGCCATTCATCGCGACCATTATGCCCGGCGTCCTATCCTGGCCAGGCAGAGGCGAACGCTCGCCATCGCCAGGCCGATAGGAAGCGAGGAGGAACGGCTCGTCATTGCCCTCGAGCGGCGCCTTTCCGAGATAATCGACCTTGACCTTCGCAACGCCAGTGCGGCTGTAGTCGAGGAGTTGCGCTGCTCTTTTCGAAAGATCGATGATGCGTCCCGGCGCATAAGGCCCGCGATCGTTGACCCGGACGACGACCGAACTGCCATTCAAGAGATTCGTCACGCGCGCGTAGCACGGCAGCGGCAGCGTCGGATGTGCGGCCGTCAGATTGGTCTGGTCGTAGATTTCGCCATTTGCGGTAAGCCGTCCGTGAAAAGCGTCGCCATACCAGGATGCCGAACCGACAGCGCTATAGTGCTTGTAATCCTTGGGATAATACCACCTCCCCTTGACCTCGTAGGGGTCTCCCACCTGCTCACGCCCGCCGCCTCTCGGCAGGCGCGATTGCTTATAGGAAACGCGGGGGCTGGCCTTTACCCCATATTCCTTCTCGGAAAAATATTCCTTGGAATGGTGCGAGGCTACCTGTGTCGTATCCGAGGCACAGGCGGCAAGGAGGGTCGCGGTAGCCGCGAAGGCAAGAAAGGTCGACGCACGGTAAACCTGCCGGCGTGCCACTTCATCCATTCGCAATTCGTCCCCTCGATCGTCCTTGGCGCCGCCTGAGCAGACGGAGCGGTCTTGAGCGCCAGCCTCTCCAGGCAGCAGCTTCCTGTCGTTGGAAATAAACAGGAATTCTTGAAGCTGCGTTAATCAATCATGGCTTCAAACCGGCAGGAATGTGACCGGATCAGGGAGAAAAAACAAGCAATTTTCGGGAATCAAGGATCACAGGCCGTTTCGGACTCATGCGGGATGTGAACGAAACAGGTAGTCGCGGGCGGCACCCTTGGTCTATTGGAATTCACGCGCGCCGCGCCGCTTTGGTGCTGTGCGCGAGACAGGGTTGATATTAATACGTTCTTCGGGCTTGAGCTTATCGACAGACTCTCGATAATCATGCCATGGTCGCGCGACGCCAGCAGCCAATCTCCGAGAGGGGCCAGGATGGAAGAGAATATCGAAAAATACGGTGTTGCCGTCATCGTTGTCTTCGGCGCGCTGATCATCGGCGGGCTGATGGCGGCGACGATCAGCTTCGGCCATCGCAACGGATTTCTCTTCTCGCTCGGCGCGGCGACCGCGGCCTGGGTCGCCGGCTTTACCATGGTCCTCAACCTGCCGCGCATCTATGGCGTGATCGTCGTGATCTCGATTCTCATGGCCCTGTGTTCGACACTTTCACTTGTCATTTGAAGCCGCTAAAATCGTCCGCGAAGAGCGGCCCTTCCCTCCCACTCATAGCTGGGATATTGACGGTCTTCTCGCCAAGGCGATAAAGCCCTCGCAATCGGAAAGATATACGCACGGCAAGCGGGGACTTGTCCGGAGGGATGGCCGAGCGGTTTAAGGCACCGGTCTTGAAAACCGGCGTGGGCGCGAGTCCACCGTGGGTTCGAATCCCACTCCCTCCGCCATTCAAGCGATTGTACGGCCCGGAGACATAGGTAACAGTTTGTACCTGAGACAAGGGTGACAACCTCGTGCCGAAGTTGGCAGGATCGCAGAATGGCGATCTCCATGCCGCCTGCTCATCGACGCCCTCCGACTGCAACGCGAACCATGCACAAACCCGCTTCGCGGGAGTGCCGCCCGAGAACCAAGGCAAAACGGATTGTTGTATTCAATGCGCGCTGGCACTCAAGGCGCAGCGCTCATGTAGAATTCATCAGTCGAACTTGATCAGGTCCTTGAAGATCAGGTGGCCCCAGCTATTTCCGCGCGCGTGCACAAGCAGCCCACCTTCCGAGAGCCCGCCAAGTCCGATCGGCGCGAAACCGAGTTTTTCCGCAAGCGCAGCAATCTCCGCTGCGGCCCCGTCATCGTCACTCGCCAGGAACACGACTCTCCTGCCACCGTGCACGGCCGGGTCTTGGTCGAGGACTGCAGCGACCAAATGGTTGAAGCCTTTCACCAGCTTGGCTCCGGTGAACGCCCTCGCGACGACGGCAGAGGACGGGAGACCGCCCAGTTCCTCAAGCGGTGCTCTTGTGTTCATCGCGTCGATGACGGTCTTTCCCTTCCAATCAGGCTGCGCCTTCGCGACCTCGGGGTGCTGTTCGAAACGGATGGCCAAAAAGATGACGTCCGCCTTGACGGCCTCCGCCAGGGTTGTGGGAACGATTTCGGGTCCGATCGCGGCTGCATCGGCTGCAAAGTTTGCCGGATCGCGCGTGGTTGCGACGGATATCTCGATGCCCTTGCGGGCAAAGGCCCTGGCAAGAGCATGGCCGATCTTGCCGAAGCCGATGATTGCGTAGCTCATTATATTCTCCCTTCAATTGTTCGGCGCGGTCAGAGCTTGTAGCCGCCGCTCGCCTCAATCGTCTGACCGGTCACCCAGTGGCCTTCATCGGAAACCAGGAACGCCACGACGGCGGCGATTTCCGAAGGCTCGCCAAAGCGTCCCAGCGCGATTTGGGCCTCGACCGCCTTTACGAGTTCGGGATTTTCCCGGAAGGCGGCGTTCGCGTCCGTTCGCGTATAGCCCGGCGCCACGGCGTTCGCGGTAATTCCGCGCGGCCCCAGCTCGGACGCGAGCGCATGGGTCAGGTTGTTGATGGCCGCTTTGGCCATCGAGTAAATAGGCGCGGCTGTCACGGGCTTCGTGGCGGCGGCGGAAGAGATGTTGATGATGCGTCCGCCATCAGCGAGACGATCCAGAGCGGCCTGAACGATGAAGAAGGGCGCGCGGGCGTAGACCGCCATCAAGGTGTCCCAACTGTCCGGCGTCGCGTCCTTGAAGCCAACAAAGCCGAAATTGCCGGCGTTGTTGACCAGAATGTCGAGGGTTTTTCTTCCGTTGCGCCTGGTGAACTCGTCGTCGAGTCTCTCGAACAAGGCCGGGACGGCCGTCGGGTCAACGAGGTCCGCGTGGATTGCGAAGGCGGTGCCTCCAGCTTTCTCGATGGCCGCCACCGCCTCGTATGCGCCAGATTTGCTGGCGTTGTAGGTAAGCGCGACCGTCGCACCATCCTTTGCAAGGCGTTCGGCGATGGCGCGGCCAATGCCCCGCGATGCGCCGGTAACGAGAGCGGTTTTTCCTTTAAGAGGTTGTTCCATCTGACTTTCCTTCCGTGGATGCGTGCATAGTTGGACTACTGGAGAGACCGGCGTGGCGCGTCAGATTTGCGCCAGGCCGCCGTCGACGGCGACCTCGCTGGCGGTCATGAAGCTGCTGTCCGACGACGCGAGAAAGGCAGCCACCGCTCCGATCTCTGCCGGATCGGCCATGCGCTGGAGCGGATTCATCGAGGCGAAGACCTTCTGACCTTCCTCGCCCAGCGCTGCCTTCGCGAGTTCGGTCGCCGTCGGCCCGGGCGACAGCACGTTTACCCGGATGCCGGCGCCCTTCAGGTCCTCGGCCCAGGTCCGCGCGAGGTTGCGCACGGCCGCCTTGCTCGCGCTGTAGGCGCTGAATCCCGGGGCGCCCGTGGTGCCGGCGCTCGACCCGGTCAGGATGATCGAGCCACCCTGGCCCATCAGCGGCAGCGCCTTCTGGACCGTGAAGATCGTTCCCTTCACATTCGTGTCGAAGGTTTCGTCGATGTGCTCGGCGGTGATCTCCCCGAGTCGAAGCGGGCTTCCCGCCCCGGCATTGGCGAAAACGACGTCGAGAGCTCCGCGCTCGACCTTCACCGCCGTATAGAGTCGGTCGAGGTCGGCCGGATCGGAGACCGAGCCCTTGACCGCACGGGCATTGGGTCCGAGGTCAGTCACGGCGGCGTCGAGCACTTCCTGACGGCGGCCGAAGATGAAGACGAATGCACCCTCTTCGATGAAGCGCTTCGCCGCCGCGAGGCCGATCCCGGTAGCGCCGCCCGTGATGACTGCAACTTTACCCTCAAGCTTTCCCATGACTTTCCCTTTCGTCGCGTCGGCTAGGCCTGTTGCCATTTACCCACATGCACAGTATCTAGTGGACCACTGATCCGCTTGATAATCGGATCACCGATCCACATATACGGTTCACTGATCCACTTAACAAGACTGTCCATGCGAGCCGACGCAGAAAAAAATCGCAGCCAAATTCTCACGGTCGCGCGTGAGGTCGTCACCGAGCATGGCGCCGACGTGTCGATGCGTGATATTGCTCGCCGCGCGGGCGTCGGGTTGGCCACGCTGCTTCGGCATTTTCCAACGCGAGAGGCGTTGTTCGAAGCGCTGCTGTGTACCGATCTGGACGCACTGACGCAGAAGGCAGCCGAACTCGAAACGTCGACTTCGGCTGACGAAGCACTTCTCTCCTGGTTTCGGGAATTGGTGGAATTCACCCAAAGCTATAGGGGCGTTGTCGCCATGATGGCGGCGGCACACACGAATCCGGAGTCCGCTCTTTATGCTTCGTGTGCAGCGGTGCATTCGGCAGGCGCGCGACTACTGCTCCATGCTCAACGCGAGGGAACGGCGCGCGCCGATATGAATGGGGATGACCTGTTCGCCCTGATAACGGCTCTCGGCTGGGCGGTCGATCAACCCTCATTCGCGCCACGGGCGGACCATCTCGTCCACCTTGTTACAGACGTCATCCTGACAAATCCGCCTGGCAACGATTTCATGAAGGCAACGCCTTGAATCAGGCCGGCGTCGGGTGGCGGCGATGCGCCCGATATCAGGGAAGTCGTCGGCGTGTTAGGCGTGCGATCTTGAACCTGTACCGCCCGGCAGCATAACAGCGTATCCCCAAGACATGGGTGGCGTTGAACTCGGAGTTTGCGGTTCAGGGGAGTACGGGTCGCCACCCGGCTTCGTCGCGATGAGACTGGCACAGCATAGCCTGCCGTATTGCCAAACCTCGTGCTGGCTTTCTTTTGATCCCGAAGGAACTATTTTCAAATTGAACGGTTTGACGGTACGCGGCGGACCGCCCGTTAAGCCGTCGCGTCACTTCTCGGCAACAAAAGAAAGGTTAGCCGGCCGGCTCCTGTCGGCGCTCTTCTTGGCGCGCAAAATCCCGGCCGATGTGTCGTTGCGAACTAAGGAGTCTGCACGATGAAGTTGTTATCGGCTGTCGCATGGATACTTGCCTGCAGTATCTGCTTCCTGCAGACGTCATGGGGACACGACGTCGATAATCCGGGCGTCAATCACCAATGGTTCGAAAGCTTGCGTTTGCCGGGGACGGAGGGAGACGGGCCCTATGGCGTCGGCTGTTGCGGCGTCGCCGATTGCCACGTCGTGTCCGCTCGGGTCGACGGTCAGGGTTGGCAGATCTATGCGGAGAACAAATGGTGGGGCGTTCCCAAGCGCGCCATCCTGGACAAGCATGACAACCCGACTGGCGGCGCCGTCGCCTGCTGGGTCGGAAAAGAGCCCACGCTCAAGAACATTCTTTGCTTCGTCGTGCCTTTCCTGACGTAACCCGTCGTCCTATCGAGAGTCGTCCTACCGGCAGCATTTCGGACCGCCTTACGACGTCGTCTTGCTGGCCAGTGGATTTCGGAGGCTTCCAAAGCGTTCGAAACGCTTTTTTTGCTTTGACGGACTAGAATTTGGCTGTTTTGAAGGGCGGTACCACCCTCGGGGGATTGCGGGCAGGTCGGCGAATTGTTTTCTCCCTGTGTGGTCATGATCGCCAGCAGGGCCGAAGGGGATGTGGGATCTTGCACGGGAAAGCTGATAGCCGGCAAACGCTGTGTCATGGTCTCGCAAGTCTATCCATCTGCATGGCGGTTGCCGGATGCACGACGGCCGACGCTCTCAATGTACAGGGCCCTGCCGTCTCCTTTCCCACATCGGCGAAATATGCCGCGATCGTGGTGGATGCCAATAATGGCCGCCCCCTTTATTCAGCAAATCCGAACGATCGGCGGTATCCCGCTTCGCTGACGAAGATGATGACGCTCTACCTGCTCTTCCAGGCCATGGCCGCCGGCCGCGTTCAGCCGACGACGCTCATTCCCGTGTCGGCGCATGCGGCGGCACAACCTCCGACCAAGATCGGCTTCCGTCCGGGTGAGACGATCGACGTCGATTCGGCGATCAAGGCCATTGTCACCCGCTCCGCAAACGATGTCGCTGTGGCGATCGGTGAATACCTCGGCGGCACGGAAGAGAATTTCGCGACGATGATGACGGCAAAGGCGCATGCGCTCGGCATGAACGGTACGCATTTCGATAATGCTTCCGGCCTTCCCGATCCAGACCAATGGACGACCGCGCGCGACATGGCGGTGTTGGGCCTCGCCCTGCGCCAGAATTTCCCGCAATATTATCACTATTTCTCGGTCGAGGAATTCACCTTCCGCGGCCATGTCATTCGCGGGCACAACAAGGTGCTCGACCGCGTCCCCGGCGCGGATGGCATTAAGACCGGCTATACCCGCGCTTCAGGCTACAATATCGTCTCGTCGATCAGGGAAAACGGCCGCAGCCTCGTCGCCGTCGTGATGGGTGAGGACACGGCTCGGATGCGCAATGAGCATGTCGCCGATCTTCTCCAGGCCTATATGCCGCAGGCCTCGGTGAAATAACCATACCATAGCTCCCCGCCCTGCGTCCTTCGAGGCTCGCTTCGCTCGCGCCTCAGGATGAGGACCGCTGGCGCCTGACTCCCTCATCCTGAGGTGCTCGCCCTTTGGGCGAGCCTCGAAGGACGCATGGCAATACTCAGACCAGTCTGGACTGCTCGATCGCGGCATTGATGAAGCTGGCGAAAAGCGGATGCGGCTCGAAAGGCCTACTCTTCAGTTCCGGATGGTACTGGACGCCGATGAACCAGGGATGGTCGGCATATTCGATGGTTTCCGGCAGCACGCCATCCGGTGACATGCCTGAAAAGACGAGGCCGCATTCCTCAAGCCGCTCCTTATAATCGATATTTACCTCGTAGCGGTGGCGGTGGCGCTCGGAGATGCGGGTGTCGCCATAGATTTCCGCGATCTTGGAATCCTTGGAAAGCTCGGCCTGATAGGCCCCGAGGCGCATTGTCCCGCCCAGATCGCCGGCAGCCATGCGCTTTTCCAGCATATTGCCCTTCAGCCATTCGGTCATCAGCCCGACGATCGGCTCCTGCGTCGGGCCGAATTCGGTCGAGGACGCCTTCTCGATGCCGGCAAGCGAACGGGCGGCCTCGATGCAGGCCATCTGCATGCCGAAGCAGATGCCGAAATAAGGCACCTTGCGCTCGCGGGCGAATTTCGCCGCCAGGATCTTTCCTTCCGATCCGCGCTCGCCGAAACCTCCCGGCACGAGAATGCCATGGACCTTTTCCAGCCACGGCGCGGGGTCTTCCTTTTCGAAAATCTCCGATTCGATCCATTCGAGCTTGACGCGCACCCGGTTCGCCATGCCGCCATGGGAAAGCGCCTCGTTGAGCGACTTATAGGCGTCCTTCAAGCCGGTATATTTGCCGACGACCGCGATCGTCACCGTGCCTTCCGGATTGTGGATGCGTTCCGAAACCTCCTGCCAACGCTCCATGCGCGGCTTCGGCGCGGGGTCGATCCCGAAAGCCGCCAGAACCTCTCCGTCGAGCCCTTCCTTGTGGTAGGCCATCGGCACGTCGTAGATGTGCGAGACGTCCAGCGCCTGGATGACGGCGGATTCGCGGACATTGCAGAAAAGCGAGAGCTTGCGGCGCTCCTCCCCCGGTATGGGACGGTCGGCGCGGACAAGCAGGATGTCGGGTGCAATGCCGATGGAACGCAACTCCTTGACGGAATGCTGCGTCGGCTTCGTCTTCAGCTCGCCGGCCGACGGAATGTACGGCATCAGGGTGAGGTGGACATAGACGGCATTGTTTCTGGGCAGATCGTTGCCTAATTGCCGAATAGCCTCGAGGAAGGGCATCGCCTCGATATCGCCGACGGTGCCGCCGATCTCGCAGAGGACGAAATCGTAGTCTTCATTGCCCTCAAGGATGAAATTCTTGATCTCATCGGTGACGTGCGGGATCACCTGAACGGTGGCGCCGAGATAGTCGCCGCGCCGCTCGCGCTCGATGATGTTCTTGTAGATGCGCCCGGTGGTGATGTTGTCCTGCTGGTTGGCTGAACGGCCGGTGAAGCGCTCATAATGGCCGAGATCGAGATCCGTCTCGGCGCCGTCGTCGGTAACGAAGACTTCGCCATGCTGATAGGGCGACATCGTGCCCGGATCAACATTGAGGTAGGGATCGAGCTTACGGATGCGCACGCGGTATCCCCGCGCCTGCAAGAGAGCCCCCAATGCAGCCGCCGCAATGCCCTTTCCAAGGGAAGAAACCACGCCGCCGGTTATGAATACATATCGCGCCATGGGAGTCAGGGCTTAGCGCGGCCGGGGCGATTCCGCCAGAGGAAAATCCGTCCATTCATCATTTTCCGGCTCGCAACCTTCCTTCATCAATTCGATTTGTTATGTATCAGCCATGAAAAAAGCCGGCTTTCGCCGGCTTTTTCCCCCGCCGTCGCCGTTCAGAGAACGACGACGTGCGCCCCCTTCGGCACCCTTCGATAGAGGTCCATGACCTCTGAATTGTACATCCGGAAACAGCCATTCGATGCACTATGCCCAACGGTCCATGGTTCGGTCGTGCCGTGGATGCGGACATGCGTATCCTTGCCGTTCTGATAGAGATAAATCGCTCGTGATCCGAGCGGATTGGAAGGGCCGCCAGGCATGCCGTCCTTGTACTTGCCGTATTCCTTGGGATTGCGCTTCTGCATATCCTTCGTCGGAATCCAGCGCGGCCATTCCTGCTTGTCGCCGACAACCGCATCGCCCTTGAACTGAAGCCCTTCGCGGCCGACAGCGATGGGATAGCGCCTCGCGGTGGTGGGCGATTCGACGAGATAGAGGAACTTCTTCGACGTATCGATGACAAGCGTTCCCTTGGAATAACCCGTAAAGGGCACCGACTGCGGCTCGAAGGCCGGCTTGATGGTGAAGGGCCGCGCTTCCTGCTTGCGGGCGAGTTCCGCGTCGAGCGCGCGGGTCTCGGGAAGCATCTGAGGCTGGTCGCCGCCACCGAAGATGACCGACAGGAAACTCACATGAGCGTCCTCGCCGCTGCGCAGTTCGCCATTGTTGACCAGCGCGGCCGGCTGGGGTTCGGCCCCATGTCTTTTTTTGGCGACCGTCTTCTTCTTCGATTTGGCCTTGTGGATATCGTTCTGTTTGGCGAGTGCCCCGGTATCCATGCTGTCCAGTTGAGCAGAGAGCACCGGGCCAGAGGAAAGGAGAAGTACTCCCAATCCTGCCAAGGCAATTTTGCGCAGATACATAGCGAGAAACCTTGTCCGAAATGGAGGCAAAAACTTACAGGACAGGCAGCTGCATACAGCCCCTCTCAAAGACGCCTCGCGCCCCTTATATTCGAACGCTGCCGGGCTGCTCAAGAAGCGGAGGCGCTCACATTCCCGTACAAGGGGTGCGCGCGGTTTATTCCACCGGAACTGTTGTCAAATCACAACAGTGATCAGCGCGAGACGGAGCGTGAGGCGTCCCTCTGCGCCTATGACGAATTATTGGTTCGGAACCTTCGGCTGCTGTCCGGCGGCGGGCGCTGACGGCGCTTGGGCGGCAGGGGCCGGCGCCGCCGGCTGCGCAGGTGCGGTCGTTGTCGGCGCGGTAGGCGTTTTGCCCTGCTGCTGATTTGCCGAAGACGTCGCGGGCGAAGCCGGCGCAGTCTGGCCGGCCTTGCCGCCAAGCTGGTCGAGAATGCCCTTGCCGCCATTCGCCGGCGCGCTGCCGGGTTTGCCCTGGGTCTGCTGCGGCGCCTGATCCAGTATATCCATCGGCTGCGAGCCATAACGGGCAATGAGCGAAAGACCGAGCGAGGTGGCGAAGAAAATCGCGGCCAGGATGGCCGTGGTGCGCGTCAGCACGTTCGCCGCGCCGCGAGCCGTCATGAAGCCCGAGCCGCCGCCGATGCCGAGACCGCCGCCTTCGGATTTCTGCACGAGAATCACGCCGACAAGCGCGATCACGGCCATCAGATGGATTACGATGATGACGATCTGCATCAGGACTTCCGGGTAAAAATGAGAGCGCCGGGTCTAAACCCGCCCTTGTTGGACGCGGCTCAATACACGGCTTTGCCGCCTATTCCAAGTGCATATGGGGCAGTCGGGGTCAAATAGAAAGCGCTATATCGACGCGCCGCGCCGACAAACGATCAACTCCCGTGAGGCGGACGCCAGAATGCAGCACTGAAGCGATCGCTGGCCCGGCGCGCTCTACTTCGAAAGGGAAAGGTAAGTCTGCGCTATCGGAAGAAAATCGGCGGCCTTGAGGCTCGCGCCACCAACGAGCGCGCCGTCGACATGATCGACCGCGAGCAGTTCGGCTGCATTGGAGGCCTTTACCGAGCCGCCATAGAGAAGACGGATGCGCCCCGCCTCCCCTCCTATCAGCGCGGCGAGTTCCGCACGGATATGGGCGTGCGCCGCGGCCACGTCCCCGGCTGTCGGCGTCAGGCCTGTTCCGATCGCCCAGACAGGCTCGTAGGCGAGTACGGTATTGGCCGCGACGGCCGAGGCTGGAACCGATTGCGCAATCTGCG
>DASZUG010000083.1:0-3982 GCA_035547755.1 Rhizobiaceae bacterium | reverse complement strand
TCAGGATGAGGAAGGCCGGTGCCCACGACTCTCGGTTCGGGATAGCACTAACGGTCCTCATCCTGAGGTGCGAGCGGAGCGAGCCTCGAAGGACGCACGGTAACAATGAAGCTTAAACGCCGGAGTTTTCTGGGCGCACAGTGAACCGGACGCGAATAAACGGCCCGTCAGGTTTCGGCAAAACGAAGAACACAGGTAGCAAATGACGACATCGGCTTCGATGGCAGCGATAGACGAACCCGAATTCGATTACCCGGACGTCTCCGGTTCGCGCAGCCGCATCGCCGCCGGAAAGGCGCTGATCTGGGCGACATCGATCCTGTTCGCCTGCGTCCTGCTCGTCCAGATCCTCTATGCGGCCGGTGCGATCGATTTCGGCTTCGCCAATTGGCGGCCGGTCCTCTACGCTTATGCTCTGTGGGGCATTGGACTCGGCGTCGGCCAGATCATGGTACGCGGCGAGGCGGGGCTGAGGGCGCTGTTCGTGCTGCCGGCGACGCTCTTCACGCTGGCGGTCGCCATTTTCCCGACCCTGTTCGGTTTCTACATCGCCTCTCTCGACTGGAACCTAGCGGCGACGGGCGGGCCACATTTCAACGATTTCAATAACTTCGTCCAGATGTTCCACGATTCCTATTACTGGAACGCGCTCGCCAATATGGTCTTCTATGTGGCGATGGTGCTGGTGGAATATGCGATCGCCTTCGGTCTTGCGCTTCTGCTCAATGCCGAGATCAGGGCGCGGAAATTCTTCCGCGTCGCCTTCCTCATTCCCTTCATGCTGAGCCCGGTCGCGGTCAGCTGGATGATCGGCAAGTCGCTGATGGAATACCGCTTCGGCCCGCTGGCCAGGCTGGCGCGCGATCTCGGATGGCAGACGCCGGCCTTCTTCGCCTATCCGTGGACGGCCCGCTTCACCATCGAGGCACTCGATGCGTGGATGTGGATCCCCTTCATGGTGATCCTGCTGCTCGCCGGCCTGCAGGCCATGTCCAAGGAAGTGCTCGAAGCCGCCAAGGTGGACGGCGCCAGCCCGTGGCAGGCCTTCTGGAAGGTCACGTTCCCGCTGATGCTGCCGGTGTCGATCACGACGCTTCTCATCCGCATCATTTTCAAGCTGAAGCTTGCCGACATTGTCATCACCGTCACCGGCGGGGGCCCCGGCGGCGCAACCGACACCATCTCCAGCTTCATCTATCGCGTCTATGCCGACCGCTCCAATGTCGGCTACGGCACGGCGCTGGCGATGTTCTACCTTGTCCTCATCATCCTTTTCCTCACCTTGCTGCTGCGTGTCGCCAAGCGCTTCACGCGCAACGTCATATGAGCCGGGCGGGAGACAGAACATGGCCATAGCCGCCGAACTCGACGAACCCTTCGCCCAGGCCGACCGCTCGCAGACGGCGAAGATCGTTCTGGCGCGCGTGTTGATCTACGGCGCCCTCATCATCTGGGCGATCGTCTGCCTGTTTCCGATCTACTGGACGCTCACCACCGCCTTCAAATCGGCCATCGACGTGACGCATGGCCATCTCGTCCCCTGGTTCGACTATGTGCCGAACTGGAAGGGCTGGCGCTCGATCGGCCTGTCGCCCGACACGATCTTCGAAATCTCGACGCCGCGCCACGAATTCATCAGCCGCTTCGAAAACAGCGTGTTCGCCGCGATCGGCTCCTCGCTGCTTGCCCTGGTGCTCGGCTCCTGCGCCGCTTACGGGCTCAGCCGCTTCAGCTACAAATTCGGCCCGATGAAGAACGACGACATCCTGTTCTTCTTTATTTCGCAGCTTATCCTGCCGCCGGTCGTTCTCGCCCTGCCCTTCCTCGTGCTCTACAAGGAACTGGCGCTGCTCGACACGAGGATCGGCCTGATCTTCGTCTATACGCTGACGGTGCTGCCGATCGTCATCTGGATCATGCGCGACCAGTTCAACACCATTCCCGTCGAACTCGACGAGGCGGCGCTGGTCGACGGCCTCTCCATATGGGGCGTCTTCTTCCGCATCATACTGCCGATCACGCTGCCGGGGATGGTCGCCGCCTTCATCCTGTCGCTGGTGCTGACCTGGAACGAATATTTCTTCGCCGCCCTCCTGACGGCGACCGACGCCAAGACGCTGCCGGTGATGGTGGCGAGCCAGACGGGATCGCAGGGCATCAACTGGTGGTCGATGGCGGCCCTCTCGGCGGCGGCGATCGCGCCACTCGTCATCGTCGGCATCTTCCTCGAGCGCTATATCGTCAAGGGATTATCGACCGGCGCGGTGAAGTGAGGCCGCCAAGGTGCATGAGCATTGTCGGTGGGAATGGTGCCCAGAAGAGGACTCGAACCTCCACGCCTTGCGGCACACGGACCTGAACCGTGCGCGTCTACCAATTCCGCCATCTGGGCACGTGGGCCGGTGATGTAAGGGGCGGGGGCAGCCCTGTCAACGCGTTTTATGCGCGAACGCATAGGACGCGCCTGCAAAAGATCAGCCTTCCAGGATTTCCTTCGAGGCGACGGTGGAATCGGCGTTCAGCCGGTAGACGATCGGCACGCCGGTGGCGAGTTCGAGCTTGACGATCTCGTCGCCCGTTAGGCCGTCGAGCGCCATGATCAGCGCGCGCAGCGAGTTGCCATGCGCGGCTACCAGCACGGTCTCGCCGCGCAGCACATGCGGCTGCATCTCGTGCATGTAATAGGGCCATACCCGCGCGCCCGTATCGCGCAAGCTTTCGCCGCCGGGCGGCTGGATGGCGTAGGAGCGACGCCAGATATGCACCTGCTCCTCGCCCCATTTGGCGCGCGCATCGTCCTTGTTGAGGCCCGACAAATCGCCATAATCGCGCTCGTTCAGCGCCTGGTCCCTGATCGTCCTCAGCCCCGCCTGCCTGAGTTCGGCGAGGATGAGGTCGCAGGTTTTTTGCGCCCGACTGAGCGCCGAGGTATAGGCGATGTCGAATTTAAGGCCGAGCGCCTTCAGCCTTTCTCCGGCATCTTTCGCCTCGGCGCGGCCCTTTTCCGTCAGGCCGACATCGCGCCAGCCCGTGAAGAGGTTTTTCAAATTCCATTCGCTTTGGCCGTGGCGGACGAGGACAAGGGTTCCGGACATTTTCTGCCTTTCAACTTCTGTAGCGCTCAGCGCCCGGCGAGGCCGAGAACGTCGAGCATCGAATAAAGACCGGGCTTGCGCCCGCGCGCCCAAAGCGCGGCCTTGACCGCGCCATGGGCGTAGATCGAGCGGTCGCCGGCGAAATGGGAGAGGACGACGCGCTCGCCGGGCCCGGCCAGGATCACCGAATGATCGCCGATGACGGACCCGCCGCGCAATGTGGCAAAACCGATCGTTCCCGCCTTGCGCGGTCCGGTATGCCCGTCACGCACGCGCACGCTTTCCTCCGCCAGCGAAACGTTTCGTCCCTCGGCGGCCGCCTCGCCGAGCAGCAGCGCCGTGCCTGAGGGCGCGTCAACCTTGTGGCGATGATGCATTTCCAGCACTTCGATGTCGAAATCCTCCGCGCCGAGCGCCGCCGCCGCCTGCCGCACCAGAACGCCCAGAAGATTGACGCCGAGGCTCATATTGCCGGATTTCACGATCGTGGCATGGCGCGCCGCCGCGGCGATTCTTCCATCGTCCTTGGCGCTGCATCCCGTCGTTCCAATGACATGGACGATCCGCGCCTGCGCGGCATAGCCGGCGAATTCGACGCTTGCCGCCGGCGCGGTGAAATCGAGCACGCCATCGGCCTTGGCGAAGGCCGGCAGCGGATCGTCGACGATCGGCACGTTGACGGTGCCGATGCCGGCAAGCTCGCCGGCATCCTTGCCGAGATAGGGGGAGTCCGGCCGCTCGATCGCGGCGGCGACGCGCGCGCCGGGCATGGTGTGGATGGCGCGGATCAGCGTCTGGCCCATGCGGCCGGCGGCGCCCACAACCACCAGGCCCATATCGCCGGCTTCACTCATGCGCTTCTCCTGACGGTCTTCTTGGCGCGGCTG
>DASZUG010000082.1:0-139135 GCA_035547755.1 Rhizobiaceae bacterium | reverse complement strand
CGGTCGTCTCCGTTGCCTGCCATATTGCTCCCTCGACCCCGCCGAATGCGGACGAATGCCGCTCTTTCCGATCGGTTTAGAGCCGCTTCCGAGGGCCAGCAACCGATTTTTATATAAAATGATTATTTTTACTTGAAACTTTGATCGCGCCGCGACAGGATTAGGACAGAAACCGAGCCATCGCACCGCCATAGTCGCGCGGCCATTCGCAAACCTGCTCAGGGAGGATATCCAATGCGTTCAACTTCGACGAAGGTCGGCTGGCTTGCGGCCTCAGCGCTCCTGGCTGCCTGGGTGATGCCGGCCAAGGCCGACGACGCGCTGCTCAAGGGCCTGCCCGGCAATCTCCAGGCATTCTATGCCGGCGCGGACCTCAACCTCCACCCGTCCGCCTATGACGATTTCAAGGCCGCTGCCCAGCCGTGGAAGTGGTGCCATTCGGAATCCTACCAGGGCAATCCCTGGCGCGTGACCGTGACCGACGAATTGAAGCGCCTTGTCGACGGCCTCAACAAGGATGGCGTCAAGGCTTCCTTCGAGATCTCCAACTCCAATGGCGATGTCAGCCAGCAGATCAACCAGATCCGCGCCTTCATCGACAAGAAATGCACGATCATCACGGCGATCGCCGGTTCGTCGACGGGCCTGAACGAGGCGATCAAGGCCGCCCATGACGCCGGCATCCCCTTCGTTACGGCGGCGGGTTCGGTCACGAGCCCCGACGCCATCAATGTCGACTCCAACTATGTCAAATGGGGCTACGACATGATGAAGGCGATCGCCAAGGCCACCGGCGGCAAGGCGAACGTGCTGATGGTCGAGGGCATCGCCGGCAATCCGATCGTCGCCCAGGAACGGAAAGGGGCCGAAAAGGCCCTGTCCGAGGAACCGGGGCTCAAGGTCGTCCGCCGGGTCAACGGCAACTGGACCGCCAATGTGACGAAGACCGTCGTTCTGCAGACGCTTGCCACCTATCCGGGTAAGATCGACGCGGTCTGGACGACCGGCAGCGAAAGCCGCGTCGTCGCGGAAGCCTTCAAGCAGGCCGGACGTCCCGCGCCGCTGATCACCGGTTCGCTGACCGGCGATGCCCTCGGCTACTGGAAGGAACATCCGAAGGATTACCGTTTCACCGGCAATGGCGTGCTGCCGCACATGACCGCCGAGACGCTGTTCCGCGTCGGCGTGCGGATCCTGGAAGGCCAGCACCCCAAGCTCAACACGCTGATGATCCCGCTGCCGCCCATCACCGAGGCGGACCTGCCGAAATGGTATGCAAGCTGCATGAAGCCCGATTCGGTTTCGGTCTTTCCGATTCCGCCGAAGGATCCTGTGCCCTCGAGCGAAATGGCCGGATACTTCAAGAATCCGAAGCCGATCCCCGGATGGAATTACGCGGACGTCCCGCAAGCCTGCGGCAAGAAGTAGGAAGCCTAATATATGACCGGCGGGCGGCGACCATCTGTACCGCCCACCGGACAGGAAGACGATATCCCGTATGATCGAGATCGAAGGCCTTTCCAAGAGCTATGGCGAAACGCGCGCGCTGAAATCAGTCGACATCACCTTCGAGGCTGGCGGCATCCACACCGTGCTCGGCGAGAATGGTTCGGGCAAGAGCACACTGGTCAAGATTCTCTCCGGAATTGTCCGGCCGGACACCGGCACGATCCGTATCGACGGGGAACCGTTCGCCGGGGGCAATCCCGGCGACTTCAACGCCAAAGGCCTCGCCACCGTATTCCAGGAAGTGCTCGTCGCCCCTGACCGCCCGGTGGTCGACAACGTCCTGCTCGGGATCGACGGGCTCTTCCGCCGCAATATCCGAGGAGCGGAGCGGGCCGCGCGCGTCGCCGATATGATCGCCAGGATCACCAGGATGGACATACCGCTCGGCGCGGAAGCCGGAAGCCTGCCGCTCGCCGCCCAGCAGGTGGTGGTGCTTGCCCGCGCCCTGGTGCGCAACCCGCGCATCCTCATCCTTGACGAAGCGACGGCGGCGCTCGACCATGGCGACCGCGAGAGCGTCTTCCGGCATGTCGAGGCGATGGCGCGGGCCGGTGCGCTGGTGATCTTCATCTCGCACCGCATGGACGAGGTCATGCGGCTTTCCGACCGCATTTCCATCCTGCGTGCCGGTGAACGCGTCGCGTCGCTTTCGCGCGGCGAGGCAACCCCGGAGGAATTGCTGAAGATGATGGCGCCCGATTCGCGGAGGTCGCATGCCCATGCGTGAGACCGATTGCTGTCTCGAGGCCGAACGCATCGTCCTCAAGGCCGGCCGCGCGCCGCTGACCGTCCGTTTCCGGCCGGGCGAGATCGTCGGACTGGCCGGCCTCGACGGTCATGGGCAGGAGGTTTTCCTGGAAGTCCTCGCCGGCTGGAGGCGGCCGCTGGCGGGCGAAGTGCGCCATTCGGGCAGGGCCGGAGGCGCTCCCCGCCCGATCCGCAATTTCCGCGACGCCATGCGGCGCGGCGTCGCCTATCTTCCGCGCGACCGCCGCAGGACCGGGATCTTTCCCGCCTTGTCGATCCTCGATAATTTCGCCATCGCCTCGCTCAATCGCGACACCCGCATCGGCTTCATATCGCCGCGCATCCGCCGCGAACGCTACAGCCGCTTCAAGGATCTTCTGTCGATCGTCGCCGATGATCCCAGGCGCACGATCACCACGCTTTCGGGCGGCAACCAGCAAAAGGTCCTGCTTGCGCGCCTCCTGGTGCGCGAACCGGACGTGCTTCTGCTCAACGATCCGACGCGAGGCGTCGACGTCGCGACGCGGCAATTGCTCTATGGGGTCTTCAAGGACCTCGCATTGAAAGGTATGACGATCGTGATCCTGTCTTCGGAGATCGAGGAAGCGATCTTCCTCAGCAACAGGGTGCTCGTCTTCCGCGACAGCACGCTGTCCGCCGAACTGAGCGGCGTGGAGCTGGACAACGACCGCGTCATCTCGGCAATGTTCGGACGGGCGGCATGACCGCGACCGCCGCGAAAATGAAGGGGCAGGCGGAGCGGTTCCGGCTGCCGGGGATCGCCGGCATAGGTTTTGCCGGCCTGCTCTTCGTCGTCCTGCTCCTCGTCAACGTCTATCTCAATCCGGAGCGCTTCCTGCCGCATTCATGGGGAACGCTGATCGGGCTCGCCGCGCCGCTGATCTCGGCCGCACTCGCCTCCACGCCGGCCATCCTGTCCGGCCGGGGTGGGCTGGACGTGTCGATCGGACCCCTGATGGGCTTCGTCAACGCCATTGTGGTGACGATCATCATAGCGAAATGGGGGCTGGCCGGCCCGGTTGCGGTCTGGGTCGCCGCCATCGTCATCGGCGCGGCCTTCGGCGCCTTCAACGGCTTCCTAGCGGCGATCGTGCGCATCCAGCCGATCGTCGCGACGCTCGGCACCTATCTCGTCCTGGCCGGCCTGACGACGACAATCGTTCCTTCACCCACGGGGACCATTCCCTCCTGGTTTTCCGGTCTCTCCGGCGCCTGGTCGTTCATTCCGCTGCTCGTCATCGGGCTCCTCTGGTTCGCGCTGACGCGCACTCCTTACTATACCGCCCTGATGGCGACGGGCAGCGAGGACCGGGCGGCGTTCACCAGTGGTCTTAACGTGACGCTGATCCGCTTTCTCGCCTATCTTGTCGGCGGCGTCTTCGCGGGCATCGCCGGGCTGTCGCTGACGGCGCTGATCGGATCAGCCGACCCGAATATCGGAGAGACCTATACGCTGCTCGCGATCTCCTCCGTGGCGCTCGGCGGCGTCAGCCTCGCTGGCGGGCGCGGCGGCTTCATCGGCGCCACGATCGGCGCGCTCGACATCTTCCTGCTGCAGAGCGCGCTGATTTATTTCAACGTCTCCACCTTTATCCTGCAGACCGCCTATGGCGCGATCCTCGTCCTCGCCGTGGCATCGACGGCGATGCAGAAATCATCCGGCGGGAGGGACCTGTGATGGGGAGCATGATCGCCATTCTCCGCCGCCAGCCGATCCTTGGGGCCGTGCTGATAGCGGTTCTCCTCTACTTCTTCGGGCTCGCCTCCATAGACGGTTTCGGCTCGACCTTCACACTGCGTTCGATGCTGATCCTCGCCGCGCTTCTCGGCATTGCTTCAGTCGGCCAAACGCTGGTCATCATCCTCGGCGGCATCGACCTTTCAATCCCCTTCATCGTCGGTTTTGCCAATGTGGTCGCCGCCCAGCTTTACGGCAACGGCATGAACTTCGCGCTGGTCTGCCTGATCGTCGCGGTGCTCGCGCTCGCGATCGGCGCTTTCAACGGCGCGCTTTCGGCCCGTCTCGGCCTGCATCCGCTGATCGTCACTCTCGGCGTCGGCACCTTCGTGCAAGGTGCGGTCCTTCTCTGGACGGCGGGCTTCCCGTCGGGATCGGCGCCGCAGTATATTTCCAATTTCGTCTCGATCGGCGGCTCGATCGGGCCGCTGCCTTTCCCGGGCGTCGTACCCGCCTTCCTTGTCATGACGCTGGCCGTCGCCTTCTTCCTGGCGCGCACCCCCTTCGGACGACGCCTCTATGCGCTCGGGAGCAATCCGCCCGCCGCACGCTATGCGCTGATCGATCCGGTGTGGATGTGGGCCGCGACCTTTGCGCTCAGCGCGCTTTTCGCCGCGATCGCGGGCGTGCTGTTGCTCGGCTTCACCGGATCGGCCTATGCCGATGTCGGGAAACCCTATCTCTTCCAGACCATCGCCGCCGTGGTCGTCGGCGGGACGGCCCTCGTCGGCGGGCGCGGTTCCTATCTCGGGACCTTCGTTGGAGCGATCGTGCTGACGGAGATCAATACGCTCTTGATCGGCCTCGGCTTTCAGCCTTCGGCGGTGCAGGCCGCGCTTGGCGCGGTCATCATCCTGCTCGTCAGCCTCTACGGCCGCGAAGCCCATCTGAGAGAGCAGATCTGAACCGCCGGACATGAAAGGAGCACATGCCGTGTCCAGATGCTTTGCCTATGTCGGATGCTGCAATCGCCCGACGCCCTATTTCGCCTCCTCGAACGGGAAGGGCATTGCCGTCTTCACCTTCGATACCGCAACGGGAGAAATGCAGCCTGCAGGTGTCCGGGAGGGGATCGACAACCCGACCTTCCTCTCCGTCGCCCCCTCGGGGCGGCATCTTTACGCCAACAGCGAAGTCTTCGGCTGGAACGAAGGCACCGTGAGCGCCTATGCGATCGATGCCGCGACGGGCGACCTTTCCTATCTCGACAAGCAGCCGGCGCTCGGCAGCATCACGGCCTTCAACAGCTTCGACCGGAGCGGCCGTCACCTGCTCGTCGCCAATTACGGCATGGGTCCGGTCAGCGAAAAGCCCAACCGGTCGGTCGCGGTCTTCCCGATCGCCGGGGATGGCACGCTCGGGCCGGCTTCCGCCCATGCGGGCCACGAAGGCGCCGGCCCCGATCCCGACCGGCAGGAGCGCCCGCACGCCCATGCGGCGCGCATCAGTCTGGACAACCGCTTCGTCCTCGTCAGCGACCTCGGTATCGATGCGATTGTCGTCTACCGGTTCGATGAGGCCTCCGGATCGATCGTGCGCAGCCACGCCTGCCCGTTGCCGGCAGGATCAGGCCCGCGCCATTTCGTCTTCGACAATGCCGGCGCCCGCGTCTTCGTGGTCAACGAGTTGAATTCGACCGTGTGCTCGTTCGCCTATGACGCCCGGTTCGGGCAGTTGAGGCTCATCGACACCCGCGCAACGATTCCGGAGGGAACCGGTGGCAACCATTGTTCCGAAATCACCCTCGCGCCGTCGGGGCAGAGGCTTTTCGTGGCGAATCGCGGCCATGACAGCATCGCAACCCTGGCAATCGATCCGCAGACCGGTCGATTGCATTTCGAGGGCACGACACCCGCTGTCGGCAAGACGCCGCGTCATATGGCCGTCGATCCCTCCGGCCGTTTCCTGATCGTCGCGAACCAGGACAGCGACTGTCTTTCGGCCTTCCGGATTGGTGAGGATGGCGAAAAGCTGTCGCATGTCGGTTCGATCGCAACGGGCACGCCGACCTGTATTGCCTTTGCTCCGGCGCCGAACCAGCAAGGGGGAGCCTGACGATGCCCGAACCTGCCTTCGATCCGCAAAGCCTGCGGCAGGCCTGGCCGGCGCCGTCGGCGCCTCGGCCGATCGTCACCTTCGGTGCGGGCAGCATCGTCGGCGATGCGCATTTCCCCGCCTACCGAAAGGCGGGAATGCCGATCGCGGGCCTTTACGATCCCGATCCGGGCAAGGCGCGGGCGCTTGCCCGCAAGTGGGGGGTCGAGGCCTTCGCATCGCCAGAGGAGGCGGCCTCCGTGCCGGGGGCGATCTTCGATCTGGCAACGCCGCCGGACCGTCATGCCGGCGTTCTGCGCGCCCTGCCCGACGGGGCCGCCGTGCTGGTGCAGAAGCCGATGGGCGCCAACCTCGAACAGGCGAGCGAAATCCTGTCGGTCTGTCGCGGGAAGAGGCTTTTCGCGGCGGTCAATTTCCAGCTCCGCTTCGCGCCGATGATGCTTGCGCTGAAGGATGCGATCGCCAGGGGTTGGCTCGGGGAGGTGGTTGATTTCGACGCCTGGCTAGCGCTCGATACGCCGTGGCGGCTTTGGGCTTTCCTCAAGGATTCGCCCCGCGTCGAGATCGCCATGCATTCGATCCACTATCTCGACCTCATCCGCCAGATCCTCGGCGACCCGCACGGCGTCCATGCCAAGACCATCGGCCATCCGAACCACGGGATGTCGCAGACGCGGACGGCGGCCATCCTCGACTATGGCGAGCGGGTTCGCTGCGCGCTGTCGATCAACCACGACCACGCGTTCGGCCGCAAGTTCCAGGCCTGCGAGTTCCGCATCTGCGGTACGCAGGGTGCGGCCTATGTCAAGCTCGGCGTTAATCTCGATTACCCACGCGGCGAGCCGGATGAATTATGGATTCATCCAAAAGGAAGCGACGGCTGGACCGAAGTGCCGCTGAAAGGCGCGTGGTTCCCCGACGCCTTCGTCGGGCGGATGGCGAATCTGCAGCGCTTTGCCGCCGGCGAGGACGAATGTCTCGTAGGTTCCGTCGAGGATGCATGGCGGACCATGGCGCTCGTCGAGGCCGCCTATCAGTCGAGCGCCGCCCCCGCTACCACGATCGCCGCATTGCCCGGAGAAGACTGATGTCAGAGCAGACGATCTATTTCGAGGACTATGAACTGGGGAGCCGGCGGGTCACGACCGGCCGCACGATCACCGAAACCGACATCGTCGTCCATGCCGGCCACAGCGGCGACTTCTTCCCGCACCATATGGATGCCGAGTTTGCCGCAACGACCGATTTCGGCCAGCGCGTGGCGCATGGCACGATGGTCTTCTCGATCGGCATCGGTCTGACGGCGACGCTCGTCAACCCTGTCGCCTTCTCCTATGGCTACGACCGCCTCCGCTTCGTGCGGCCCGTCTTCATCGGCGATACGATCCGCACGCGAGTGACGATCGCTTCGAAGACGGACGATCCCAAACGGGCGAGTTGCGGGCGCGTCGTCGAGCGGTGCGAAGTCGTCAACCAGCGGCAGGAGGTCGTCCTTGCCGCCGATCACATCCTGATCGTCGAACGGCGGCCATCCTGAGGCGAGCCGGCGCCGGACCATCCAAACAGAGGAATTCACACATGACGGACTTTTCAGGCAAGACGGTTCTCGCGACTGCCGCCGCGCAGGGGATTGGGCGGGCCACGGCGCTCGCCTTCGCCCGCGCTGGCGCGCGCGTGGTTGCGACCGACATCAATGAGGGCATTCTCGGCGAACTATCCGGAGAAAAGAATATCGAGGTGAGGAAGCTCGACGTGCGCGACGATCAGATGGTCTGGGAGGTCGTCCGCTCCGTTGGGGCCGTCGACGTGCTCTTCAATTGCGCCGGCTTCGTCCATAACGGCACGATCCTCGACATGAAGGACGACGAGATGGCGTTCGCCTTCGACCTCAACGTCGCTTCGATGGTGCGCACGATCCGGGCGGTGCTGCCGGGTATGATCGAGCGAGGCGGCGGCTCGATCGTCAATATGTCGTCGGTGGCAAGCAGCATCAAGGGCGTGCCGAACCGCTTCATCTACGGCACGACGAAGGCTGCCGTCATCGGCCTGACGAAGGCCGTCGCCGCCGACTACGTCACCCAAGGCATCCGCTGCAACTGCATCTGCCCCGGCACTGTCGAGAGCCCCTCGCTCAACGAGCGCATGCGCGCCCAGGGCGACCTGGAACGGGCCAAGGCCGCCTTCATCGCACGCCAGCCGATGGGCCGCCTCGGGAAAGCCGAGGAGATCGCCGACCTCGCGGTCTATCTGGCCGGCGCCGAATATACCACCGGCCAGGCTTGCGCGATCGACGGCGGCTGGACGATCTAGGCCACCATAGCCGGACAGAAGAGAAGGGCGTGGCGCGATCCGGTCTGTTTGCATCGCGCGGTTTTCAGGTGCTAGAGCAATTCCAGCAAAAGTATGCAGCGGTTTTGCGTCCGGAATTGCGTCAAAACAAAGAAATAGAGCCTTTCCGTGATTCGGAGAAAAACGGAAAGGGTCTAGGAGAACATGGCGGTCGACTGTTCCACCCGGGCATGCCATAGCGGACGGACCAGACTGCGGTCATGCAGAAGGCGCAAAAGGCGGGGGACCCGACCGGGCAATGCGAGAGACCGACTGCTTCAACTTCCACGATTTCCGCAGGCTCGCCGAGCGCCGGTTACCGGGGCCGATCTTCGACTATATCGATGGCGCTGCCGACGACGAACTCACCTATCGCCGCAACACCGAGAGCTTCGAGAATGTCGATCTGGTGCCCAATGTCCTGCGCGGGGTCGAGGATGTCGACCTGTCGGTGACTGTGATGGGCCAGAAGCTGGCCCTGCCTGTCTATTGCTCGCCGACCGCATTGCAACGGCTTTTCCATCATGACGGCGAACATGCCGTCGGCGCGGCCGCCGCCAAATTCGGCACCATGTTCGGCGTCTCCTCTCTGGGGACCGTCAGTCTGGAGGCCATTCGCGCGGCTTGCGACACGCCGCAGGTCTACCAGTTCTACTTTCACAAGGATCGCGGCCTCAACAGCGCCATGATGCAGCGCGCCAGGGATGCCGGGATCAACGTTATGATGCTGACGGTCGACAGCATCACCGGCGGCAATCGCGAGCGTGATCTGCGCACCGGCTTCTCTATCCCGTTCAGGCTGACGCTTGCCGGCATGCTGCAATTCGCCATCAAGCCCGCATGGGGCATCAACTATCTGACGCACGACAAATTCCGCCTGCCGCAACTCGACCGGCATGTCGACATGGGCGGCGGCGCGATGTCGATCAGCCGCTACTTCACCGAGATGCTCGACCCGTCGATGGATTGGGACGACGTGGCCGGGATGGTGCGCGAATGGGGCGGTCCGTTCTGCCTGAAGGGGGTCATGTCGGTGGAGGATGCGCGCCGCGCCATCGACATCGGCTGCACGGGCATCGTCCTGTCCAATCATGGCGGGCGGCAGCTCGACGGCTCGCGCACGGGTTTCGACCAGCTCGCCGAAATCGTCGATGCGGTCGGCGACCGGATCGACGTGATGATGGACGGCGGCGTCCAGCGCGGCTCGCATGTCCTCAAGGCGCTCTCGGTCGGCGCGAAGGCGGTCGGGCTCGGGCGGTATTATCTCTTCCCGCTCGCCGCCGCGGGCCGATCCGGAGTCGAGCGGGCGCTCGGCCTCATGCGCGCCGAGCTTGTGCGCGACATGAAACTGATGGGATGCCGTTCGGTCGATCAGCTGTCGCGCGCCAATCTGCGCTGGCGCTAGAGCCTTTCATGATTAGATGGAATCGTTCTGCCGGAGGCAATTCGGTCCAAGGCCAAGGGGAGCATCGCCGGTCGTACCGGGGTACGGCCAAGCCGGAACCCGAAGGATTTGGCCCGAATTGACCCGGCCCGTAAGGGTTTCCCGCGGGCGGGCGCCCGCATTGTCGGACGGATTTGGCCGTACCACCGGTACGACCTGCACCGTCCTCCGCGCGGATCGCCTCATCCCGGAAACCCGAGTGCGCGGCAGCTTGTTCTTTCGTCGGCAGTCTCCGCTTTGCAGCTTTCTCAACGCGCTTTGCGCGCCGGGCAGAGCAATCTGAAGGCGACAGCTCCCGTGCAAAGCGTGATCGCCGCGCTGACAAAGAAGACGGCGTTCAATCCGTGCCGGTCGGCGATCCATCCCAGTGTCGGGCTTCCGAGCGCCATCGCGATGTCGAGGAAGACCGTGTAGATGCCCATGGCCAGCCCCCGGTTTTCAGCCGACGTGCCGCGGACCGCCTCGACACCCAGGCCGGGATAAACGAGCGAATAGCCGAACCCTGCGAGTGCGGCCCCGGCCGATGCCATCATGGTGTTTTGGGCAAACCCCATGAGGATCAATCCCGCCGCCTGCACCAGAACGAACACCAACGCGATTCTGGCGCCGCCGAACTTGTCCGGCAGGTGGCCGAAGGTCATCCGCGCCACGATCAACGCCGCGCCGAAGGCGGTGAAGGCGAGCCAAACAGGCTTCCAGCCCTGATCGGCATAGAGAAGCGAACTGAAGGCGAGGATCGCCGCATAGCCGACGCTGCTGAGTGCTGCCCCGAAGCCCGGCAGCCAGACCGCTCCTATGACGCTGCCGAAACTTGATCTCGACCGTGCCGTCGGCCGAGGTGCGCTCGGCATCCGGAACAGGAGCAACAGAACGAGGAGAGGCAGCAAAGTCGTGATGAGCCCGATCGCCGCGAAGCCGTGCGAGGCAAAGAGCATCGTTCCGAGCGGCCCGCTGAAGGCAAGAGCCGCGAACATGGCCGTGCCGACCCAGGCAATGACTTTCCCGGCATGTTCAGCATCGACCAGAGCCAGCCCCCAGGCGACCCCGCCGGTGATGATGAAGCTTTCAGCTCCGCCGAGCACCGCGCGTCCGACCAGAAGGATTGCGACAGAGAGCGCCGGGGCGCTCACGAAGGTCAGGGACAGGAGATAGAGCAGCCCGGCGACGACAGCGGCGACGAGGCCCGCCACGACACCACGCTTGCCGCCGTTTGCATCGGAATAGGAGCCGGAACAGACGCGCGTGACCACGGAAGCCGCGAATTGCGCGCCCGCAACCAGCCCAACCACGAATGTTCCAAAACCGAGATCGTGGTTCACATGCAAGGGCAGCACCGGCAGCGCCGCGCCGATGACGATGAAACCGGCCAGCACCGCCGCCATGATCGGCAGCAGGGTTACGGCGACCGATTGCGCCGACCTTGGCGACGAGGGCAACGAAGTCATTGGGACCACGCAATCAGTTGGCGGACCGCTTCTCGAACACCGATCGCGCGACAGGAGCCGCCGAAAAGGCGTTCGGCCATCCGGCGTAATAGGCGAGATGGCTGATGGCCTCGGACGCTTCCGCACGCGTCAGTCCGTTATCCATCGCCCGGTTGAGGTGATAGGGAATCTGTTCCACGTGACCAGCCGAGATCAAGGCGCTGACCGTTACCAGGCTGCGGTCGCGCGGCGCGAGATCGGGCCGCAGCCACAGGTCGCGAAACAACACGTCGGCGGTATCGCGCACCAGTCCGGGCGATGCCGGTCCGGTGCCTTGCTCGACGCGGGCAGCGCGATCGGCCTCGGCCTTTTCGTCAAGCGGCAGGAAATCGACGACGGCATTCGGAAGCTGGTCCGATCCTATGCCGCGCGCCTCGAACACCTCTTTGGCTATCGCCGTCGCGGCGATGGCGTTGCCCCAGCCGGCATAGAAGGCGAGATGCGTAATGATCTCCGAGATCTCGGCGGGCTTCACGCCATTGTCGAGGGCGAGGTTCAGCTGCTCGGGCAGGAGAATGCCCTGATCGCGCGTGACGACGGCCGCGACGGTGACGACGCTTCGATCGCGCGGCGACAGACCCGGTCGCCTCCAGAGATCGTTGGCGAGCTTGTCCGTCGCATAGCGCTCGAGCGCCGGCGACACGGCCCGCACGTCTTCGCGCGACAGGTTCCCGGTCTGCGAGCCGGGTTGCGCAGCGGCATCGACGGCTCCCATCGAAAGGGCAAGAGCCAAAACGGTCGAGGTTTTCATGACGAATCCTTTCATGCGTTGTCCCGTCAGCGGTATTGCTCGTCGGAGACCGCCTCCAGCCAATCGACGTTCTTGCCGGCTTTCATGTAGCTCAGTGCGATATGCGCCATCGGACTGGTCGCGGTGGCACCGTGCCAATGCTTCACGCCGGCGGCAATCCAGACCACATCGCCGGGATTGATGACGCGCTTGTCTTTCCCTTCTTCCTGCACCCAGCCCTGGCCCGCCGTGACGATGAGCATCTGGCCGGCGGGATGGGTGTGCCAGACGGTGCGTGCGCCGGGCGCGAAGTTCACGAGCCCCGTACTTGCGCGCGTCACGTCTGTCGGCGGATAGAGCGCGCTGATGACGGCGTGTCCGGTGAAGTTGCCGGCAGCTCCGATCACGGCCGGCGTGCTGCCGTTGGCGCGGATTTCGATGCTTTCGGCTTGCGCCGGAACGACGCCTGCCGCGCCAATGGCGGCCGCTGCGAGAATCTTCTTCATGTCGATTTCCTTTCCGGATTTGCGCCTGTTGCTTCGACGGCCGCTCGACGCGGCTAGACGCGAAGCAGCGTCTTGATCGCGCGCCGTTCGTCCATGGCGCGATAGCCTTCGGCGACATCGGTCAGCGGCAGCGTCAGGTCGAAGACCTTGCCGGGGTGGATCCTGCGCTCCAGCACGAGATTCATCAGGTGCGGAAGGAAACGCCGCACGGGCGCGGGACCGCCGAGCAGGCTCTTTTGGGCGAAGAACAGGCCCTGGCCGTCGAATTGGACGCCGTGCGGCACGCCGACGAAACCGATATGGCCGCCGGGGCGTGCGCAATTCATCGCCTGCGTCATCGATTCCTGCGTGCCGACGCACTCCAGCACCGACTCGGCGCCGACGTTGCTCGTCAGTTCCTTCACCCGCGCAACGCCGGCATCGCCACGTTCGGAGACGATATGCGTCGCGCCGAATTCCAGCGCGAGATCCTGGCGCGTCTTGTGTCGGCTCATGGCGATGATCTTTTCTGCCCCCATCTCTTTCGCCGCGAGCACGCCCATGAGGCCGACCGCGCCGTCGCCGACGACCACGGCCGTCGAACCCGGCTGTACGCGAGCCGCATCGGCGGCGTACCAGCCGGTGCCGAGCACGTCGGAGGCCGCGAGCAAGCTCGGGATCAGATCGTCGTCGGGCGTCTTGTCGGTAGCGACCAGCGTACCGTCCGCGAGCGGCACGCGCGCATAAGGCGCCTGCGCGCGGGTCATGAATTCGCGTTGCTCGCAGGAGGATTGGAAGCCGAAACGGCAATGCGGACAGGTGTTGTCGGACAGGCAGAACGAGCCGACGACGAACTGGCCCGGCTTGACGGTCTTCACCGCGCTGCCGACCTCGACGATAACGCCGCAATATTCGTGGCCCATGTGCATCGGCTCGCTCACCGGCTGAAGCCCGCGATAGGGCCACAAGTCCGAGCCGCAGATGCAGGAGGCCGACAACTTGATGATTGCGTCGGTGGGACGAAGGATTTTCGGCTCCTCGACCTCCTCGCAACGAATGTCGCCAGGGCTATGGAGAACTGTTCCGAGCATGGGATGCTCCTTTCGAAGATTTGGATCAGGAAATGCGTCCGATGCTGAGGGGAAATCTTCCCCGCACCAGCAGAGGATCGAAGCCGCCGTCGATGCGGCCGAGCCGGATCAGGCCGCGCGACCAGCGATATCCGGCATAAAATAAGGCGAGATTGCCCCAGGGCGCGTAGTAGCAGAGATCGCCGGGACGCTCGTTGCCGAACGGGCCGCTGTCTTCCTCGGTCAGCTTGCGCGGCAGATAGCTGATCTTCTCGTTGTTCGCGTAATTGTCGATCGTGAGCTTGGCGAGCGGCAGCATCGAGGCGAAATCGCGCGCGGACGGATTGTCCTCCAGCGTCGCCGTCATGGTTTGATCGTTGAACGAGATGCGAATTCTCATGGGTGCTGCTCCTTGCGCGTGCGTCATCGTCGTGCGGGTCAAGAGGAGCGGAGTGGCCGCTGTCGCGAGAATGCTCCGAAGCACAGCCCGCCGCGAGACGATATCCGAGATCATTTTGCAGCCCTCCTGTCATCGATGGCCGCCGCGCCCGCGGCCAGCGCCGAACCGAGAAGCAAAATTGTGCTCAGCGCGAACGGGCTCCACCATCCGAAAGCGTCGAACAGAAGACCGCCGCCGGCCGCGCCCAACGTGATGGCGAACTGGATGACGGCGACCTGAAGTCCGCCGCCTGCTTCGGCGTCGTCGCGCAGCGCGCGGCTCAGCCATGTACCCCAGCCGACCGGCGCGGCCGTTCCGAAGAAACCCCAGCCGACCAGAAGCACCGTGACGGGTGTCGGCATTGCTCCGAAGCCGATCAGCGCAACGGCCAGCAGCGCCATCATCAACGGAATCATGATGACGATGCTGTAGAGCCGTGTGCTCAGCAATTGGCCGATGACCCAGGTGCCGGCGATACCGGCAAGCCCCATCACCAGCAGGATCGCCGACAGCGTTGAAATGCTGACACGGGTCACAGCTTCGAGAAACGGCCGGAGATAAGTGACCAGCGCGAACTGCCCCATGAACAGCAGCAGGATGGACGTCATGCCAAGCGCTATTTGCCGGCGCGCGAGCAACCGGAAAACGTTGCCCGTGCTCCTGCGTCCACGCGGCGGCAGATCGGGCAGGCTGATCCATTGCCAGACCAGCGCGAGCAGCGCCAACGGCGCCACGAGGAAGAACGCGCCGCGCCAGCCGACGTAATCGCCCAGCAGGCTGCCGAGCGGCGCGGAGATCGTCGCCGCAATGGCGTTGCCGGCATTGAGCATCGCCAGGCCCTTGGGCACTGCACCCTCCGGCACCAGACGCATGACGATGGCCGTCGACATCGACCAGAAGCCGCCGATTGCGACGCCGAGCAACGCGCGGCCGATCATCAGCACCGCGTAATTGGGCGCCGCCGTGACGATCGCGCCGGATGCGACCAGAAGCAGGGAGAAGGACGTCAGCACGCGCTTGCGGTCGATGTTCTTCACAAGGCCGGCGATGACAAGGCTGGTGACGACGGCGAAGATGCCGGAAATGGAGATTGCCTGGCCGGCACGGCCCTCGGAGATACCGAGATCGCCGGCGATGGGCGTCAGAAGGCTGACCGGCATGAATTCTGACGCGATGAGCACGGCGACGCACAGCGCCATCGACAGCACCGCACCCCAGGCCGCTTGCGGCTTCACCAATCTGTCGTCGTAAATCGCGTCCATCAGAGGTCACCGTATAGAGACAGGCGGCCGCGCTTCTCCGGCGGCTCTATTGCGATGCAACATAGCGCCTTCAGATTGCCCTGATTAGTCGTCGAATATTGTTTGCACTTATCGATCCAAACCATAAATTATAGGAGGCGGCTTCAGGCGAGGAACTACGGAGTGCGCGAGAACTTCAACGATCTCTTGTGGTTCCTGGTGGTGGCGGAGGAGCGCAGCTTTACAAAAGCCGCCGCCAAGATCGGCATTACCCAATCGACGCTCAGCCACACCGTCAAACGGCTTGAAACCCGCATGGGTGTGCGGCTGCTGGCGCGAACGACGCGCAGCGTTTCCACGACGGAAGCTGGAGAGAAACTGCGCCAATCGCTGGCGCCGCGGATTTCCGATATCGAAGCCGACATCGCCGCGCTCACGGCCTATCGCGACAAGCCGTCAGGAACCGTGCGCATCACGGTTTCAGATCACGCGCTTGAAACGCTGGTCTGGCCGAAACTGCGATCTGCATTGGCCGACTATCCAGACATCACGCTCGAATTGAGCCGTGACAACGGCCTGCGCAACATCGTCGAGGACGGGTTCGATGCCGGTGTCCGGCTCGGCGAGAGCGTGGAGAAAGACATGGTCGCCGTTCGCATCGGACCGGATTGGCGGCTCGTCGCGATCGGCGCGCCGGCCTACTTCGCCGCGCGCGGAGTGCCACAAGCGCCTCAGGATCTCATCGCGCACAACTGCATCAACCAGCGCATGACGACCGCCGGCGGCTTCTATGCCTGGGAATTCCAGAAAGATGGCCAGGATGTTCGCGTGCGCGTCGACGGTCAGCTCATCTTCAACACCACGCTGCCCATGGTCGACGCCGCCATCGCCGGCTACGGCATTGCCTACGTGCCCGAGGATATCGTGGTCGAGCACATCGCCGCCGGGCGGTTGCAACTGGTCTTGGACGATTGGTCGCCGAAATTCGCCGGCTACTATCTTTACTACCCGAGCAGCCGCCAGAACGCGCCTGCGTTCAAAATCATCCTCGACATGCTCCGGAAACCCGGCAACTAGCTTCGTCGGCCGAGCGCTACAGCGCTTCCCCGCGTCCCTATCGCGGTTTGCCTGAACTCGACTACCCCTTCCACGACAAGGCCGTCACCGTCACCACCTGCGGCCGCATCTGCATGAACAGAAGAAGATCAACGTCTCCACCGTGCTCGCCGGCCAGCGCCTCGGAATCAAGGAAGTCGACGACGGCATTTCGCTCGTCTCGTTCCTCGATTACGATCTCGGCTTCTTCGACAACAAGGAGGACCGCGTCGAGCCCGCCCAGAACCCTTCCGCCCCGGAAAACATGTAAACAATGTCTCCGGTATAAACGTAAACCATCTGACCGGAATGGACCCGGCGGTTTTTGGCGCACCCGGCGAGATTCGAACTCACGACCTCTGCCTTCGGAGGGCAGCGCTCTATCCAGCTGAGCTACGGGTGCATCGGAAGGCCTGCTCCGATCCGCTCGCGGCGGCGATCCGCGAAGCTCATGCTTCATAGACGATCTGCTGCGATGCTTCAACGCTCAATCGGACGGACATCATATCTCCTTCAAAGGGCGGTGTTTCTGTGGATATTGGCCGCGTTTCCAATCGAAGCCACGACCGGTTGCCATGAAGATGGTGCCTTCCGCCCGCTCTATGGAACCGGACCGGTGACGGACGGGCTCGAGCGATGCCGAATTTCAGGGATACAGAATTTCGAGGCGGCGAATTGCCAGATCGAATGCGGCGCGCTACTCAACCGGCATGTCTCTCGAATCCGTCCGCGGTTTTTTCGCCGCCAATGCTCCAGAAATTCCTGTCCTCGTAACGGAGGCCAGTTCGGCGACGGTGGCGCTCGCCGCCGAAGCGCACGGCGTCCGGCCCGAGCAGATTGCCAAGACGATCTGCCTGCGTGCCGGCGAGGAGACGATGCTGGTCGTAGCGTGCGGCACCGCCAAGCTCGACAACCGCAAGTTCAAGGACAGGTTCGGCGCCAAGCCCAGGATGCTCGACGCGGAAGAGGTGAGGGAGGCGACCAGCCATCCGGTCGGCGGTGTTTGTCCCTTCGGCCTGCCGCAAGCTCTGCCGGTCTATTGCGATCTTACACTGAAGGCCTTCGACGAGGTCGTCCCTGCCGCCGGCGCGACCAATGCGGCGGTTCGTCTCACGCCTCTGCGACTGGCGGAGCTGACCGGGGCTGAATGGATCGACGTTTGCAAATGATCGCCTGACGAGAATTTTTATGCGATAGGGGGCTTGGCCCAAGGACAGACAATCTTTTTGGCCGAGAGGTGGACGCGGCCTCGTCATATGCCAATATGGAGGTGGCGTCCGTGTCGCCTTTGGCGTCGCGTCGACGCAACGACATTCATTAAAGGTCGTGCATCGCCAGATGCGCGCCATCCACCATTAACAGGAAAAGAAAATGTACCCGGACACCCTTCTCCACATCGACGGCGCTTGGCGTCCAGCCTCCTCTGGCCGCACCATTCCCGTGCTCAATCCGGCAACCGAGGAGCGCATCGGCACCGTCGCCCATGCGGATCGCGCCGATCTCGACGCGGCGCTCGCGGCAGCCGCCCGCGGGTTCGAGACCTGGAGCGGGATGTCCGCCTATCAGCGCTCCGGCATCATGCGCAAGGCCGCCGCGCTGATGCGCGAGCGCGCCGGCGATATCGCTCGCCTCATGACGCTTGAGCAGGGCAAGCCGCTTGCCGAGGCGCGCGGCGAGACGCTTGCGGCAGGCGACGTTATCGAATGGTTCGCGGAAGAAGCGCGCCGGGTCTATGGCCGCATCGTTCCCGCCCGCCAGCCCGGCGTGAGCCAACTCGTCATGAAGGAGCCGGTCGGCCCCGTCGCCGCCTTCACCCCCTGGAATTTTCCCATCAACCAGGTCGTGCGCAAATTGTCGGCGGCCCTTGCCGCGGGCTGCTCCATCATCGTCAAGGCGCCGGAGGAAACGCCGGCCTCGCCCGCCGAACTCGTCCGCGCCTATGTCGATGCCGGCGTTCCGGCGGGTGTGATCAACCTGGTCTATGGCGTGCCCGCGGAGATATCCGAATATCTGATTCCGCATCCGGTGATCCAGAAGATCTCCTTTACGGGCTCCACGCCTGTCGGCAAGCATCTGGCGGCTCTCGCCGGGCAGCATATGAAACGCGCAACGATGGAACTCGGCGGTCACGCTCCCGCGATCGTGTTCGACGATGCGGATATCGATCGCGCCGCCACGGTTTTGAGCGCGGCGAAGTTCCGCAATGCCGGACAGGTCTGTGTCGCGCCGACACGCTTCCTTGTCCAGGAAGGGGTGCATGACCACTTCGTCGACAAGCTCGTTTCCCTCGCGAGGGGTATCAAGGTCGGCGACGGCCTTGCGGAAGGCACGATCATGGGGCCGCTGGCCAATGAACGGCGTATTCCGGCGATGGAAGCCCTGATCCAGGATGCCGTGCATCAGGGCGCGAAGATCGTGACGGGTGGCAAGCGCATCGGCAACAAGGGATATTTCTTCGAGCCGACGGTCCTGACGGACGTGCCGACCGAAGCGCGGGCCATGAACGAGGAGCCGTTCGGCCCGGTTGCGCTGGTCGCGAAGTTCAGCAGCCGCGAGCAGGCGATTGCCGAGGCCAACCGTCTTCCCTACGGCCTCGCCTCCTATGCCTTCACCGGTTCGGCCGAAACCGCCGATATCCTTTCGCGGTCGGTGCAGGCAGGCATGCTGACCATCAACCATAACGGTCTTGCGCTTCCGGAAGTGCCCTTCGGCGGCATCAAGGATTCCGGCTACGGATCGGAAGGCGGTAGCGAGGCGGTCGAGGCCTATCTGAATACCAAGCTCGTTTCACATGCGGCAAGCCGCGGCTAAGTGAGCCGAACTGCTCCGCAGGTACTTGGGGCGACGACGAAAATCTGGCGGGCAATCGGCGCGAGTTCTCCTGGAATTCGCGCCGAAATTATTCGGATCGGCGCCGTCCCGTTGTTTTGTCCGACAGCCGAAAATGCTTTCGGCCGCGCAGTTCACCTTGTCCCCTGCAGCATCAGCCCTTAGATGCGGAATACGGGGACGGAAAGCGGGAGAGCGACCGGTGGAACTTGAGATCATGCGCAACCTGACGCCTTCGCGTTGCGCGAGAGGCGAATTCTGACCTTTGATGGATTTCCTCACCCCACAAGCGGTCAGCGCCTTTTTTCAGGTTATCGCGATTGATCTCGTGCTCGCGGGGGACAATGCGGTCGTCATCGGACTTGCGGCGGCAGGCCTGCCCAAGGCCAACCGCGGCAAGGTCATTCTTATCGGCATTCTTGCGGCGACCGCGCTTCGCGTCCTCTTCGCGGTTCTTGCGACCCAGTTCCTGCGTATTCTGGGCCTTGTCCTCGCAGGCGGCATTCTGCTTCTCTGGGTGACGTGGAAGATGTGGCGTGAGCTTCGCCAGACTCCCTACGATCCCGACGAAGCCCAGCACGCGATTGAAGATGCGGAAGCCGCGCAAACGCGGAAGGGCGGGAAAAGCTTCGGCCAGGCCGTGTGGCAGATCGTGGTGGCCGACCTTTCCATGTCGCTCGACAATGTGCTCGCGGTTGCGGGTGCAGCGCGCGATCACCCGATCGTGCTGGCGGCGGGACTTGTCCTGTCGGTCGCGCTCATGGGGTTTGCTGCTTCGCTCATCGCAAGATTGCTTCATCGCCACCGCTGGATCGCGTATATTGGGCTCCTGGTCATTCTTTATGTGGCGCTCGACATGATTTTCCGCGGCGCAATAGAGTTATGGCCGGTCGTCAACGATGCGGCGGCTGCGATCGCGAACTGAGCCGACGTTCCGCCGGCGTTGAAGGAGGGGACACGATGCTGGAACTCAGACCGAATTGCGAATGCTGCGACCGTGACTTGCCGCCCGCCTCGGCCGAAGCGCGGATTTGTACGTTCGAGTGCACCTTCTGCGCCGATTGCGCGGAAAACGTCCTTGCCGGAACTTGCCCCAATTGCGGCGGCGAATTGGTAAGGCGACCCGTCCGGCCGCCGCGCATGCTGGCGAAATATCCGGCTTCGGCAAAGCGCGTTTTCAAGGCAGGCGGCTGCGCGCCGAGGGCGGATGCGCTTCAGGACGCCTAAGAGGGTAGCGATCGTCGGCAACGGCGGAATGGGGGAGGGCGCCGCCCAAGCCATCGACGCAGCCGATATCGTCATCCGTTTCAACGACTGCCGCTCATATGGTTCTGGTGGCTGCCGCACCGATATTGTCGCCGTCTGCAATACCGGTCTTCCGGCGAAAACAATGCTCGGTTCGATCGGGTGGCGAACGCATCCGGCGGTTGTCGCCGCCACGGAAATCTGGAGCGTACGGGACTCGGAGAAATTCGCCGAACTGCGTCCCGTGCTGGCGTCCTCCCATCCGGAACTCGGCGACTTTTGCGACGACTACACCAGCCAGTTCGTGATTTTCTGCGCCGCCACCGCCAAGACGCATATCGTGATCGACAGGACCGTCCATGAAGCGATCGATCATGCGCTGCTGGCGTTCGAGGCAGGCCGTTATGTCGTGCCGAGCAGCGGCATGATCGTGATCGGCTGGGTGTTACAGAAATTTCCCGATCACGACATCGTCCTTGCCGGCTTCGATCACAATGGTTGGGAGTGGCATCCCTTTGCCGCCGAACGGCAGCTTGTCGAGCACTATATCGCCGCCGGTCGTATCAGCCGCCTCGATGCAAGCCTGCCGGTATCTCCTCATCAGGGAGCATGAGAAACCCGATGCGTTGGCAAAACGGGTAAAACAGCGCAGAATATGGCTCATGAACAGGATTCTATGGGAAGAGCAATTGACGCCGATCGAGGCGGACTACGCTCGCTGGTGTGACGAGCAGGGCGCGCTGCTGCGCTCTGGAAAGCTCGATGCCATTGATCGCGAGAATCTTGCCGAGGAAATCGAATCGTTGGGGCGAAGCGAGAGGCGGGAAATCGAAAGCAGGTTGAACATATTGCTTCTCCATTTGCTCAAGTGGAAATTTCAGTCTGAAAAACGGAAAAGCGGCTGGAAGGGATCGATCCTGGAAGCTCGCCGGCAGCTACGTCGCATTCTGGCGGAGAGTCCGAGCTTGAAGAATTATCCGGCCCAAATCCTTCGCGAGGAATATGAAATCGCCAGGCTGAAAGCAGCTGACGAAACCGGTTTGGGCGAAGACAATTTTCCGCAGGAATGCCCCTTCACAATGGACGATATTTTCGACGAAACGTTCCTGCCCGCAGACATATAGAGCATCATATTGCGATCGCTCTCTTCGGATGGCACGCCTCGCCTTGAAGCGGGTGTGCCCTGATCCAGAACGAAATCATGCCTGAGCAAATCGCCGTGCCCGAAGTCTTCCCTCACATTCGCATCGTCATAGGCATGGTGATCGGCCTTGGTGTCACCCGCCTGCTTTCCGGCGTGGCGCGGATTGTCCAGCATCCCGACCGCTATCCGCTTTATTCCGTGCACCTCGGCTGGGTGCTCTCGATCCTTTTGATGCTTGTCCATTTCTGGTGGTGGGAATTCGGTCTCTATCACATCAGCGACTGGACGTTCGGGATCTATCTGTTCCTGATTTCATACGCGGTCGTTCTCTTCCTGCTTAGCGCGCTGCTCTTTCCCGAAAGCATGACGGATTATGTCGGCTATAAGGACTATTTCCTTTCGCGCCGCATCTGGTTTTTCGGCATTCTCGCGTCGACTTATGTGTTCGACTACTTCGACACGCTGCTCAAGGGAAAGGAGCATCTGGCGTCGCTCGGGCCGGAATATCTCATCCGCTTGCCCGTATCGATCGCGCTTTGCTGCATCGCCATGGCGACGCGGAACCGTGTTTTCCATGCGGTTTTCGTGGCGGCGATGTTGATTTACCAGATATCGTTCATCCTGCGCCTGTTCGATCGGCTGACATAGAGCAAGTCCATCAAAGGTGCGGAGCGGTTTTGCGTCTGGAATTACGTGAAACCAAAGCACAGCCATGACCATTTGTCGCCGGCGCGATCCTTTCCGATGGCGCCGCGATGTGGCATGAGACCTACTGTTTCGAGGCTGTCTGCATTATGATCGTTCTTGCATCGCTCCTTTCGATCGTCCTGCTTTTGATCACGGCGCTGCACGTCTATTGGGGCCTGGGCGGCATATGGCCGGGACGGGATTCCGCCTCCTGTGCAAACGCCGTGGTCGGGTTCGCGGATGTGGACGAGATGCCGTCGCCGCTTGCCTGTTTTGCCGTGGCCGCTTGCCTGCTCCTCATAACGCTTTGGCCTATGGCGGTGATTTCCGCATTCGCAACGCCATTTCCGCCGCAAGGACTGATCGCAGTGGCTTTTTTGATCGGCCTCGCCTTTCTCGCAAGGGGCGCTTTGGGCTTCATGCCGCAATGGCGGCGGTTGACGCCCCGAAAGCCCTTTGCGATGCTCGACGTAAAACTCTATTCGCCGCTCTGCCTGCTGCTTGGCTGCGGTTTTCTGTTGCTGGCGGTCAGCAGCTTTTCGGCCTAGAAAAAGATGCGTTTTGTGGGAAAGAGGGAGTCGTTGAGATGAGCGTAACGCAATTGTCCGAACGTCGGTCGAACCTGCCCTATTACGAAGAGCGGGTCGATCTGGCCGCGGCCTTGCGCTGGACGGCGAGGCTCAACATGCACGAAGCGGTGGCCAACCATTTCTCGTTTGCCGTCAACGGGACGGAATTCCTGATCAATCCGAACATGATGCATTTCTCGCGCGTCAAGGCGAGTGACCTCGTTCTGGTCGACGGCAACGATCCGAAGACGATGGAGCGGCCCGACGCGCCGGACCCGACGGCGTGGGGCCTGCATGGCGCATTGCACCGCAACTGTGCGCATGCGCGCTGCGTGATGCATGTTCATTCGGTCCATGCGACCGTGCTGGCGTCGCTCGCGGATTCGACATTGCCGCCGATCGACCAGAATTCCGCGATGTTCTTCAAGCGCCATGTGGTCGACGAGGGTTATGGCGGCCTGGCCTTCGAGGAAGAGGGCGAGCGCTGCTCGCGGCTTCTGTCGGACCCGAAGGTCAAGGTCATGGTGATGGGCAACCACGGCGTGCTGGTCATCGGCGATACGGTCGCCGACACTTTCGACCGGCTCTATTATTTCGAGCGAGCCTGCGAGACCTATATCAAGGCGCTGTGGACCGGAAAACCACTCAGGGTGCTGCCCGATGCGATTGCCGAAAAGGTCGGGATCGAGATGGACAATTATCCCGTCGCATCCGCCGCCCGCCATCTCGCCCAACTGAAGCTTATCCTCGACGAGGAAGGCTCGACCTATCGGGACTGAAGATCAGTTTATTCCTTCTTTCTTGCTTCCGATCTGACCACCAGATCGGAAGCAAGCCGTTTTCTCATCACACGGTCGACATTCGGCATATCGTTCGACGCGACCCAGGCCGGCCCGTCGGGGCGACCATGATCGCGCCAGCGCTCGAGCAGGCGGCGCTCAAGTTCCTCGCGTGGAACCTCGAGAAAGATCGTGAAGTCGAAGAGTGGCCGCAGCCTTGACCAGGGGGCTTCGTCGAGGAGCAGATAATTGCCCTCGACCAGAACGATCTTGTGATCGTCGGAAATGATGTTCGCCGCCGCGCGGGCAAGCTCCATCGACCGGTCGAAGACCGGGATGGCGATTTCGCCTGTCTCTGATGTGAGACGTTTCAGCAAACATTCGAAGCCGGCGAAATCGAACGTCTCGGGCGCGCCCTTGCTCTGACTGAGACCACGCCGGGCTAGCACTGTGTCGTCGTAGTGGAAACCGTCCATTGGCACGACGATCGCTGACTGCCCGCTTGAATTCATCGCCGCGGCGAGTTCTTCGGCGAGCGTCGATTTTCCCGACCCCGGCGCGCCGGCGATCGCGATAAGGATCCTTTTGTCATGACGGGCGTGGCGGAAGATGGTTGCCGCGATATGAGCGATTTCAGACATGGTGGGAACCCTCGCGCAATCAACTCGCTCAGCCAAGCCATTTCGCATAGTCGGAGACGAGGAGATGGAGTGGCGCCTCGTCTTCCTCGATCTCGGAAAAGCGGCTCACAGGCTCTGCAAAAACATTGTCTGTCAGATCGTCATTGACAGTCGAGACCTCACCGATCAGCACGTCCTTTTCCTCCGCCCAGAAGGCGTGCCAGACTCCGGGAAGAAGCGTAACGCTTTCGCCCGCTTCGAGCCGCAATATGCCGCCCGGCTCGAGCGTCCTCGCAACGCCGTCGGTACGCACCTCGACAGTTGCCCGCTTGTCGATCGTGCCGTCCGCGTTCGACATGAAGAGCTTCAGTGCCAGCGTGCCGCCGCCCCTGTTGATGATGTCTTCCGCCTTGATGACATGCCGATGCATGGGCGAAAGCTGGTCGTGGCGCGAGATCATGATCTTTTCCGCGTAGAGCATGCCCCTGCCCGTCGCAAGATCGGCGGCATTGCCGTTCCTCACCGTGAACAGGAAGAGGCCGAGCTTCGAAAATTCGTTGCGGCCGTAATCGGTGATGTCCCAGCCGAGGCTGTTCCCGACGACGCCGCCTATTTCGGCGCGCCGCTGGCGCATCTCATCGGGCGACCAATATGCAAAAGGTGGCAGTCGATAGCCGAAGGAGCGGATGAACGCGTCGGCTTCTTCCATGATCCGGTTGACACGCGAACGCTTCATTGGTGATCTCTCCTCATTCGCCATCATATCAGGCCATCGGCTCGTTTCCGATCATATTTATGAGTCCGCGACCTGGCAGCTCAAGGCCGCGTTTCTGAATTGGAGAGATGAAGATGACAATTGCAACGCCGCCCTTCCGCGCAGACCATGTCGGCAGCCTGCTGCGTCCGCAATCGGTGAAGGATGCCCGCCGGAAATATTTCGAGGACAAATCGATCGATGCCGAGGAATTGCGGGAGGTCGAGGACGCCGCCATTCGCGATGTGGTGAAGATGCAGGAAAATGCCGGCCTCTTGGCCGTCACGGATGGCGAGTACCGCCGCTCCTTCTGGCACTACGATTTCATCGGCGCCCTGACTGGCGTCGAGCTGGTGGAGCGCGAGCCGGAAAAGGGCGTGGCTTTCCATGGGGTCACGTTGCGTCCGATTTTTCCCACCATCACGGGCAGGCTCGATTTTCCGGATGACCATCCGATGCTGGCGCATTTCCGTTACCTGGCGAGCGTTGCCAAGGTTATGCCGAAAATCTCCATCCCCGGCCCGAGCGTCTGCCATTTCCGCACCGCCAAGGCCGACATCCATCCCAGGGAATATCAGGATGTCGAGGTGCTTTTCACGGATCTTTCCAGGACCTATGCAAAAGCGGTGAAGGCTTTTTACGATGCCGGCTGCCGCTATCTGCAGATGGATGACATCTATTTCGCCTATCTCTGCGATCCGAAAATCCGCGAGCAGAAGAAAGCGGAAGGCCTCGACCCCGATTACCTCATCACGGCATATGCCAGGATGATGCATGACGCCATCGCGGATCGCCCCGGCGACATGCTGATCGCCATGCATATGTGCCGCGGCAATTTCAAATCGACCTGGGTGGCCGAAGGCGCCTATGACCCCGCGGCGGATGCCATTTTCAACCAGACGGGCATCGACGTCTATTTCATGGAATATGATACCGAAAGGGCAGGGGGCCTGGAACCGCTCAGGCTCCTCCCGCGCGGCAAGAAGCGTGTGATGCCGGGCTTCATCACCACCAAGAGCGGGGATCTCGAAAGCCTGGACGATCTCAAGCGCAAGTTCGATCAGGCGTCGAAATTCGCCGATATCAACCAACTCGGCATCGCGCCGCAATGCGGTTTCGCCTCGACAGAGGAGGGCAACAGCATCACCTATGACGATCAGAAGCGAAAGCTCGATCTGGTGGTGCGCACGGCCGAAGCGATCTGGGGCGGCGTCGATAAATAGAAATCGCCACTCCTTTAATCTTCATTCTTTTTCGGCGCGTCCGGCGATTGTTGGTTCGGCAGGTCCTTCGGCTTGATGATGCGCGATGTGCCCGTCTTCGGGGCGGGTTTTGCCATATTGTCGCCGACAGCAGGCGGTTTCAGCACGCCGCCGCATGAGGAAAGCTTGTCTGTCAGGCCGGATGAGCCGTTATTTTCCTTCTTGGCCGAATCGCTGTCTTTAGATCCCGGCGTGGCGCTGCAGGTCGTTTGCGGGTCGATCGGCTTTGGATTCGGTTTCGGATTCTGGGCAAAGGCAGGGACCGCCGCGAAAACGACCGCCGATCCGAGCAGAACCAGGAATGGTCGCATTTCATTCTCCTTGTCAGCTGCACGTCCGACAGGAGAAAAAGCACGACATCACGCCTTCTAGCTCCTTGTCGGAACTCCAGAAGGCTAACGCGGGCTTTCCGCTCTTGTTCCTCGCCTGATCCGGGCAACGCGCCGCATCGGCGAATGGGAGGAGCCTAAAGAACGCCAACCTCCACCGCCCGATCGGCATCGCCCGTTTTCAGGGAAAGCGGGTTGCTGAGGGGCAACCCAAAGTCACGCGCCTCGATCTCAAAGACGTCTCCCCCCTTCGTCCTCACACCGTCGGCGAATGAGAGCGTCGCCGTGCCGAACATATGGACGTGAATATCGCCGGGAACGCAGAAAATATCGTATTTGAAATGGTGGTGTTCGAGATTGTCGATTGTGTGCGACATGTTCTCCTCGCCGGAGACGAACGGCTTCTCCCAGATCGTCTTGCCATCCCTTATGATGCGTGAGTTGCCGTGAATGTCGCCGGGGAGCGCGCCGGTGCGGATTTCCGGGCCGAACGACGCCGAGCGCAGCTTGGAGTGGGCGAGATAGAGATAGTTGCGCCGTTCCATCACATGGTCGGAACATTCGTTTGACAATGCGAAGCCGATCCGGAACGGCTTGCCCGACGGGGAGATGACATAAATGCCCGCGATTTCCGGTTCCTCTCCCGCATCTTCAGCGAAATGTGGGCTGACGATCGCCTTGCCGGGCGCCGTCACCGCATTGCCATTGCCTTTATAGAACCATTCCGGCTGTACACCTACGTGGCCCCGCGCCGGCTTGCCGGCTTCGAGACCCATGCGGAACATCTTCATCGAGTCCGTCAGGTTCTCTTCCGCCGCGCCCGCCGCCTTCTGGTGCATCGCATCTCGGCTCGCCGCCGAGCCGAGATGGGTGAGGCCCGTTCCAGTCAAGTGCAGATGAGCGGGGTCGTCATGATGGATGGGCGAGAGCAAACGCCCCTCGGCATAGGCTTTGTCGAGATCGACCGCGTCGCCGGTCCCGTGGGATGCGACCACCGCCGCCAGGCTCTTGCCCGCGTCGAGCGCCTCCATTGCGAGCGCATGGAGGCTTGTGGCATCGCGAACCAGATGAGCCTGCTCGCCAGGATTTTCGCGGACGGCAACTCCAACGTGATTGCCACCAAGATCGATTTGCGAGATCAGCACTTTCCATTCCTCCAGAGGGGATTGTTGCGAAACGGAGCGAAGGCAAACGCCTCGCAATGCCTGCTTTCGCCAAGGATACTGCACAAGCCGCGACCTTTGCCAAGCTCGCTTTTCGTCCTCGTGCCTCCAGGGCATAAATTTCGCCGCAATCCGGAACCTTCACGACGGCGTTGAATTATCATCCGATGATCGTCCCGACATCTCACCGCATCGAGGGGAAGCAGATCTTGCAGCCGCCATCATCGGATTCGCGCAGGGAAAGCGACAGCCACATCGTCGAGTTGATCCCAGCCTTGCGGGCATTTGCACGGACCTTTTGCCGCGATAAGTCGGATGCTGATGATCTCGTCCAGGAGACGCTGACCAAGGGAATCGCCAATCTCGACAAGTTCGAACCCGGAACCCGGATGAAATCCTGGCTGTTCACCATCATGCGCAATACCTTTTACACGAGTGTGAAGATCAGCCGCCGCGAGGCGCCTGGTCTGGTTGCCTGCGCCTCTGACCGGCCCACCGCGGAAGCCACGCAGGAGTGGAGCATTCGCGGCCTCGAAGTGCATGAAGCGATCAACAGGCTTCCCGAACATCAAAGGGAGGTCCTGGTATTGATAGGGGTGCTGGGTGTTTCCTATGAGGAGGCGGCAGGCATCTGCAATTGCGCGGTTGGAACGATCAAGAGTCGGTTGAATCGGGCGCGCGCCGGCATCCTGGAGGAATTGGGCGAGGAATCCTCGCAGACATTGGTCGAGTCCGGCCCAAAGCTTGCCGCCGATCAGCTCGATGCGGATGAACGTGTTCGACGGTAGCCCCGCACGAATGCCCGGCTTCAGTTGGGTTTTTTCATCTGACGCCGCATGAGCAACTCGCTCTGTAGTTCGTTGGCGAGTTTCAGAAGACGCTCCGGGATCGCCTCTCCCTCGATTGCGGTAAGGAGCGACGCGATTCTGCCGTCGAGAGTTTCGAGGTCGAGTGTCTCCCCGGAAGGTTCGGCTCTATCGAGCGTCGAGCGTGCCATATAGCGGGCCTTAACATTTGTTAGTTGTCACGCCAAGGTGCTGAGAGGCGCGGGGAAATGCAAGTGGGCCAGTATCAAACCCACGGAAATGTTGCAAATCGGCTGCGCTCCGCGCGATGCGAAAAAATCGCGTGGACACATGTTCCTTGATCGGTAAAGCGGATGCCGCAGGCCGGGCGGGACAGAAGCTCGTCTGCCTTTTCGTTGGCCAGGGCGAGAAGCCGGAGAAATCTGCCCTGTTCTTCCTGCCGCCTGGTCCGGCTGACGCAGCCCGCGCATCCTCACCTCAAACCCGCTTCGGCGACGATGGTTCCCCTTTGCCGAAATGATGCTCGCGCAATGGCGGAAACCGCATTTGCGGGGAACAGCCAACTTACATCTTGCGCAGTCTACCTGATGTCGATTTCTATATGCATTCCAACAGTCGCTTGCACTCGGCAGGCGAAGGGAGCGAAGGGGGATCACAGAGGGTGGACATCATGAAAAGAATAGCGACACTCGCCGCCGCGATAGCGTTGGCTAGCATGACAGCCGGCGCGGCGATGGCGGCGAAATGGGATATGCCCATGGCCTATCCGGCCAGCAACTTCCACTCGGAAAACGGCGTGGCCTTCGCCAAATGCGTGGCCGCCGGCACTGGTGGCAAGCTCGACATCGTGGTGCATGCGGGCGGCTCGCTTTTCGCCGGCGACGACATCAAGCGCGCCGTGCAAACCGGCCAGGCGCCGATCGGCGAGCGACTGATCTCCGCCCAGGCAAATGAGAATCCGCTTTTCGGCATCGATTCCATTCCTTTCCTGGCGACGTCTTTCGAGCAATCGGAAAAGCTCTGGAAAGCCGCCAGGCCGGCGATGGTCAAGCTGCTCGACAGCCAGAATCTCGTCTACATCTATGCTGTTCCATGGCCGGCGCAGGGTCTCTATGCGAAGAAAGCGGTCAATTCGGTCGCAGACCTGAAGGGCGTCAAATTCCGCGCCTACAATGCTGCGACCGCCCGCATTGCCCAACTCGCCGGTATGGTGCCGGTACAGATCGAGGCGGCGGACCTCAGCCAGGCGCTCGCAACCGGTGTCGCCGACGCCTTCATCTCGTCGGGCTCGACAGGCGTCGATTCCAAGGTGTGGGAGAGCCTCGGCTATTTCTACAATGTGCAGGCATGGCTGCCGCGCAATATCGTCTTCGCCAATAAGGACGCCTTCGACGCGCTCGACAAGGCGACGCAGAAAGTCGTCACGGATTGCGGCGATAAGGCCGCCGCCAGTGGCCTTGCCAAATCCGAGGAGCTTTCGGGCGGCTACCTGAAGACGCTCGCAGCGCATGGTATGAAAGTCCAGGATCCCGGCCCGGAATTGAAGAAAGAACTCGAAGGCTTCGGCAAGACGATGACCAAGGAATGGCTGCAGAAGGCCGGGCCGGAAGGCAAGGCGATCATCGACGCCTACGAATCCAAGTGAATGTGGCGGCGGGTCTGAGGCGCTGTCCGCCTGGTGGCGGAGCGTCCGGCCAAGGGGACGGCGGCAATGCGCATCAATGATGAAAGGGGGCCGGTGCGCCGGTCCCTCGACACGCTTTATGACGCCGCGTCCGTGCTCGCGGCGATCTGCCTTTTCCTGATGCTGGTCGTCATCGCCTTGCAGATGATCGCACGCTGGACGGGAACGCCTTTTCCCGGTTCGACGCAATATGCGGGTTACCTGATGGCCGCCTCGTCATTCCTTGCCTTCGCGCAAACCTTGAATCGTGGCGTCCATATCCGTGTCACCCTTCTTTTCAATGCGCTCGGGCCCCGCAGCCGCCGATTGGTGGAATTGTGGAGCCTTCTCATCGGAACGGTCGCGGTCTGTTATCTCGCGCGCTTCGCCGTCAAAATGGTCTACTGGTCCTATAAGCTGCATGACGTCAGCCAGGGTCAGGATGCGACGCCGATGTGGATGGCGCAATTGCCGATGGCGATCGGGGCGGTCATCCTCGCCATCTGCTTCATAGACAATCTCCTCACCATGTTCTTTCGCGGCCACGACAATATTCGCTCCGAAAACATCGAACAGAGCCACGCGGAGTAGAGGCGATGCAGGATTTCTATCTGATCGGCATCTTCCTGTTCGTCCTCTTCCTGTTGCTCGGCACGGGCGTCTGGATTGGTCTTGCACTCCTCGGCGTCGCCTGGGTGGGAATGGACCTCTTCACGCTGCGCCCGGCGGGGGACGCCATGATGACGGTTATCTGGCGTTCCGGCTCGTCATGGTCGCTGACGGCGCTTCCCATGTTCATCTGGATGGGCGAAATCCTGTTCCGAACGCGGCTGTCGGAGGACATGTTCAAGGGACTGGCGCCCTGGATGGCGAAGCTGCCGGGTGGTCTGCTCCACACCAATGTCGTCGGCTGCGCGGTGTTCGCCGCGGTCTCCGGCTCCTCCGCCGCGACGCTTCTCACCGTCGGCAAGATGTCGGTGCCGGAACTCAGGAAACGACATTATCCGGAGCGCCACGTCATCGGCACGCTGGCGGGCGCGGCGACGCTCGGCCTGATGATCCCGCCCTCGCTCACGCTCATCGTCTATGGCGTGTCGATCAACGAATCGATCACCAAGCTGTTCATTGCGGGTATTCTGCCCGGCCTGGTGCTGGCGGCCTTCTTCATGATCTATGTCGCGCTGGTTTCCCGCTTCTCCAGGGACTTCCATCCTGATGTCGAGCCGCCGATGACCTTTTCGGAGCGCGTCTCCAATTCGCGTTTCCTCATCCCCGTCATCCTCCTCATCCTTGTCGTCATCGGCTCCATGTATCTGGGCATAGCGACAGCGACGGAAGCGGCCGCGTTCGGCGTCGTGGGATCGCTCATTCTGGCGGCAGCGCAAGGGTCGCTCAGCTGGAAGACTTTCCTCGAAAGCCTGATGGGGGCGACCCGCACCTCCGCGATGATCACGCTGATCCTTTCGGGCGCGGCCTTCTTGTCGCTGTCGATGGGGTTCACCGGATTACCGGAAAACCTCGCGGAATGGATCAACACGCTCGGACTGTCGAAATTCGAGCTTCTGATGGCGCTCCTGATCTTCTACATCATTCTCGGATGCTTCCTCGACGGCATCTCGGCCGTGGTGCTGACCGTCGCGGTCGTCGAGCCAATGATCCGCCACGCCGGGATCGACATCATCTGGTTCGGCATCTTCATCGTCGTCGTCGTCGAGATGGCGCAGATCACGCCTCCCGTCGGCTTCAACCTCTTCGTCATGCAGGGCATGACCAATCACCAGATGAATTATATCGCGCGCGCGGCCTTTCCCATGTTCCTGATCATGGTGCTGATGGTCTTCGTGCTGATCGCCTTCCCCGATCTCGCCACATGGTTGCCCGACCATATGCGCCTCGGGCCGGGAGGCTGAGAAGCGGCTATCGGCGCTTGCCAACAAGCTGCATCTCGAAGTTGACGACATTGGAATAGATTGGCGTTCCGACATCCATGCCGTAGGGCGAACGAAATACCCTGCCGCTGACATGGAAGCTGATGGCGCTGCCCGACAGGCTTGAAAGTTCGGCGTTGAAGGTGGCGGGACCCGTATGGCCGCGCGCCGTCAGCAGGCCTGTGATCGTCGCGGTTTTTTCTCCGGTGCGCCGCACTGCCGTCGAACGGAAGCGGATCGCCGGATTATCCGCGACATCGAAGACCGCATTCGATTTCAGGAAGGAATCGATCCGCTCCTGGCCGGTTTTGACACTCGCCGGCATGATGGTGATTGTTACGGAAGAGCCGCCAACATCGCTCGGGTCGATGTCGATCAGACCGGTGAATCGGCCGAACTTGCCGCTGATGCCAGCGCCGGCCACGCTATGGATCGAGAAAGCGAGCGAGGACCGATCGGCAGAAAGGGTGTAACGTCCGGCCGCGTCCGAAAGGCTGGCCGCCGCGAATGCGGAGGTCGACGTTCCGACCGTCAATACCGCGGAAAAGAGAAGGGGGACGGCGCGCATCTTGTTCTCCCGTTCAAGCAATATCAGGAGAAAACGGATCGTGAGGGCTGTTCCTTCCCGATCGTGGTTCACATCGACGTCATTGTTCCGTGAGCGACTGCGATGCAGGCCGGACCATCTGCTTCAAAACACTGTCACGCAGTAGGAAATGATGCCTCAGCGCCGCCAGCACATGAATGGCGACGATCACCAGCAGAAACCATCCGATAACGATATGGGCGGTCGTCCAGAAGGCCTCCGCCGCGTCGGATCGCTCGAGCGGCAGGTCGGGCATGACGAACAGATAGAAGGTGTAGGTCGGAATTTCGAGCACGGAGGCGGAAATCAGCGCCCAGCCTGAAAGCGGCAGGAGGATCATCAGCCAGTAGAGACCGCGATGCACCGAACCGGCCGCCAGCTTTTCGAACAGACTCATTCCCTCCGGCAGGCGTGGGCGCGGATTGATGAGGCGCCATGACAGGCGCAGGAGCGCCAAGGCAAGGATAAGCAACCCGAACGATTTGTGCCATTGGATGAGGCCGAAGGCGAGGCGTGGCCCGACGAGATGCTCCATCGTCCAGCCGAGTCCCCATTGACCGATGATGAGAACTGCGATCGTCCAGTGAAAGACAATCGCGATCCATCCGTAGCTTAATCTCGTATTACGTAGCATTCCGGCCTCTTGACCGTAGCTAACGACGAAAAGAGATAAAATCTTCCGGCGCGATCCCAGGCGAGCCGTCAGATCATTGCCAACGGCTCCTTCCGCATGGGCGGCGGGAAAGCACGGTCGAGTTCGGCCAGATCGGCCCTGCTAAAGTCTATGCCCAGTGCCGCCCTGTTCTGCCGGATGTGATCGGGCTCAACTGCCTTCGGAATGGCGAGGATGCCCTTTTGCCGCAAAACCCATGCAAGCGCGATCTGGGTCGGCGTCGCTCCATGCCGCTCGGCGATCCCTTTCAGCCTGCGATCTTGGTCCAGGCCACCCTGGCCGACCGGTGAATAGGCCATGAGCGGAACGCCGCGCTCTTGTGACCAAGGCAACAAATCGTATTCGATGCCGCGACTGGTCAGATTGTAGAGGATCTGATTGGTCTGTGCCATCTCTCCGCCTTCGATGCCGCGCAATTCCTCCAAATCGTCGGTATCGAAATTGCTGACGCCCCAATAGCGGATCTTGCCGTCGCGCTTCAACGTCTCGAACGCGCCGACCGTTTCGGCAAGCGGTGTGCTGCCGCGCCAGTGGAGCAAATAGAGGTCGATACGATCCGTGCCAAGGCGGCGAAGGCTGGCCTCGCAAGCCTCGACGACCCCGGTACGCGACGCATGGGAGGGCAGCACCTTGCTCACGAGAAAGATTTTATCCCGCTGGCCCGCGATTGCCTCACGCGTCACCTCCTCCGCGCCGCCCGAGCCATACATTTCCGCCGTATCGATCAATGTCATCCCAAGGTCGATACCGAGCTTCAGCGCAGCGATTTCGTTGGCGCGCCGGTTCCGGTCCTCGCCCATATGCCACGTGCCCTGGCCAAGGACGGGCACCTGTTCGCCGGAAGGGAGGCCGATCGTGCGCATGTCCGCCATCAGCTATCCTCTCAGTACGCCGCCCGTCTGCTTGCCGACACTCTCGACGATTTTCGCGGCCAATGCCTCGAAATCCTCGTCGGTCAGCGTTTTCTCCACCGGCTGGATCGAGACCTCGATCGCGATCGACTTCTTGCCTTCGCCAAGCGCCGCGCCTTCGAAAATGTCGAAGACGGACACGCTCGTCACCAGCTTCTTGTCGGCTGACGACGCCGCGCGGACAAGCGCGCCGGCTTCGACCTGCCTATCGACGACGAAGGCGAAGTCTCGCTTCACCGCCTGGAAGTTGGAGAGATCGAGCCTCGGCTTGGTGCGCGTCGCCTTCTCACGCGGCGCGGGGATCGCGTCGATGAAAATCTCGAAGCCGACGAACGGTCCGGACACATCGAGCGCTTCCAGCGTCTTCGGATGGAATTCACCGAAGGTGCCGAGCACAAGCTTCGGCCCGAGCTTGAAGGTGCCGGAACGGCCGGGATGATACCAAGCCGGGCCACCCGCTTCGATCTGGAGTTTGTCGATCGGCGCGCCGGCCGCCTCGAGTGCTGCGAGCGCATCGGCCTTGGCGTCGAAGACATCGACCGGCGCGGTGTTGCCCGACCAGTGCCGGCCGCTTCCCTCCGCCTTCGCGGTGCCGCGCCGCACACCCGCCGCGGCGCGGCGTTGCTTCTCCGGCGTATCGCTCTCATAGGCGCCCGATACCTCGAACAGAGCCACGTCGGCGAAACCGCGATCGGCGTTGCGCTGCGCGGCGGCAAGCAGGCCCGGCAAAAGCGAGGGCCGCATGTCGGACATATCGGCCGCGATCGGATTGGCGAGCTTCAGTTCCGGCTGGCCGCCGCCGAAAAGCCGGGCATGCGCCTCGGGGATGAATGACCAGGTGACGGCCTCCATCATGCCGCGCACCGCAAGCGCGCGGCGCGCGGCGCGCGTGCGAATCTGGAGCGGGGTGAGGATTTTCCCGTTCACCGCATCATGGCTGACGAGCGGCGCGGGCTGAATTTTGTCGACGCCGTGGATGCGCATCACCTCTTCCACCAGATCGGCCTTGCCGTCGATGTCGGGCCGCCATGACGGCACCTCGACATCGGCGATATAGCCGCCACCGGTCGCCTTGAAGCCCAGGCGCGAAAGAATCGAAAGACTTTCGTCGCCCGGCACATCAAGCCCCGTCAGCCGCTTCACCTCCAGGACGGGAAACACGATCGTCTTCGGCTGATAGCCGGCATAGCCGACCACCTCGGCTTCGGTCGCCACGCCGCCGCACAATTCGATCACCATATGCGTGGCGAGATCGAGCCCCGGCACCATGAATTCGGGATCGACGCCGCGCTCGAAACGGTAGCGCGCATCGGTGATGATGCCGAGGTCGCGGCCGGTGCGCGCGACGTTGAGAGGCTCCCAAAGCGCCGATTCGATCAAAACGTCGATGGTGTCGGCGTCACAGCCGGAATGTTCACCACCCATGACACCGGCGATGGAATCGATCGCCTCGTCATCGGCGATGACGCACATTTCGGGCGTCAGTTCGTATTCGCGTCCGTCGAGCGCCAGCACTGTCTCGCCCTGCCTTGCCCGGCGCACCACCAGGTCGCCCTTTACCTTGGCCGCATCGAAGACATGCAGCGGCCGCCCACGGTCGAAGGTGATGTAGTTGGTGATGTCGACCAGCGCGTTGATGGAGCGCAGGCCGATAGCGATGAGCCGCTGCTGCATCCATTTCGGCGACGGCCCGTTTTTGACGCCGCGCACCATGCGGAGGGCAAAACCGGGGCAGAGGGATGGCGTGTCGCCGAAATCGAGCGACACCTTCACGGGGCAGGGGCCGTTCCCCGCGACCGGCTCTATTGCCCTATCCTTCAACCGCCCAAGGCCGGCGGCGGCGAGGTCGCGCGCGATGCCGTGGATGCTGGTGCAATCCGGCCGGTTCGGCGTCAGGTTGATATCGATCACCGGATCGTCGAGATGGGCGTATTCGGCGAAGCTCGCGCCGACCGGGGCGTTTTCCGGCAGGTCGATGATGCCGGTATGCTCGTCGGAAAGCTGCAATTCGCGCTCCGAGCACATCATGCCACGGCTTTCGACGCCACGGATCGTACCGACGGCAAGCGTCGTATCGAGGCCGGGAATATAGGTGCCGGGCGCGGCGAAGGCGCCGATCAGGCCGGCACGTGCGTTGGGCGCGCCGCAGACGACCTGGATCGGTTCTTTGCCATTACCGACATCCACGGTCAGCACACGCAGGCGGTCGGCATCGGGGTGCTGCTCGGCCGTGAGCACCCTGGCGATGACGAAAGGTTTCAGCGCCGCCTTGTCGTCTATCCCCTCGACTTCGAGCCCGATCATGGTCAGCCGCTCGGCGATCTCCGCAAGGCTTGCATCGGTTTCGAGATGGTCTTTTAGCCAGGAAAGAGTGAATTTCATTCTTCGGTTCCGTCAGTTGGGCGCGGCACGCTGGTCTTGAGGTGCCTCGGCAGATTGTCGGGCATGTGCAGGAATGGAAGCTGTTCGCGCACATAGGCGTGCAGCGTCGGCTTGTAGTAGCCGGGATGGTCCATGGCGCCGAGCATGAAATAGACGCGGCCTTCCAGCCGCCGGTCGATATAGAACAATGGCGAGCCGCAATTGGCGCAGAAGCCGCGGGAGACCGGGCCATTGTCATAGGTCTTCGGCGCCTTGCCCTCGAAGCTCACCTCATCTTCCCTGAAGCCGACAAAGGCGGAGACAGGCGCGCCGGTCGCCCGGCGGCAATCGGCGCAGTGGCAGTAGCTGACGTGATGCGGGTCGGCGGACGCCTCGAAGCGCACCTGGCCGCAGCGGCAGCCGCCGGCATGGAGTGCCGTCATTTGCTGCTCCTCGGACCCTGTCATTCCGCCGCGACCGACGGCGGCACCGCGCCCGGTGCCTTCCAGCCGAGAAGCAAGCCCTTTACGGATACTCCATCATCAAGCAAGGGCCACCACACGCCAGCGAATTCGAGTTCGGTCACGGCACGATCGCTGTCCGACGCGTTGGCCAGGAACGGAAAAAACCACAAGGGCGCCCTAATCTGACGTCCGTCGGCCAGGGTCACGAACAAGAAATTCTGGTCGCAGCGCGCTTCGACGGGTCGCACGGCCTCAGTCTCAAATTCCGAAGTAGTCATTCCAAGCTCCGATCCATTCGTCGCGATGCTCGGCAATCTTTTCAAGGAGCTGTCGCAACTCCCGAGCATTGTAGCCCCTGTTGTAGCTGACTTCCAAACCGGTCAGCCAAACCTTTGCGTCATTTCCATCCTTGGCGACGTGAACATGCGGCGGTTCAGGCCGATCCAAAGGAGAGTTGGCATGTCTCAGCTGCTCAGCCCTCCGAAGAGCGTCGGAATATCCAGCGGGCGGAAGCCGTAATGGGAGAGCCAGCGCACGTCGGCGTCGAAGAAGGCGCGGAGGTCCGGCATGCCGTATTTGAGCATGGCGAGGCGGTCGATCCCCATGCCCCACGCAAAACCCTGATATTCGTCCGGATCGAGGCCGCCATAGCGCAGCACGTTCGGGTGCACCATGCCGCAGCCCAAAATCTCCATCCAGTCATTGCCCTCGCCGAAGCGCACCTCGCCCGGCCGCGAACGATCGCACTGGATATCGACCTCGAGGCTCGGCTCCGTGAAGGGGAAATAGGAGGGGCGGAAGCGCATCTTCACGCTCGGCACCTCGAAGAAGGCCTTGCAGAACTCTTCCAGTACCCATTTCATGTTGGCGACATTGGCCGCCTTGTCGACCACCAGCCCTTCCAACTGGTGGAACATCGGCGAATGCGTGGCGTCGGAATCCTGCCGGTAGGTCTTGCCGGGAATGACGATGCGGATCGGCGGCTTCTGCGCTTCCATGGTCCGGATCTGCACCGGCGAAGTGTGGGTCCTCAGAACCTTCCTTTCGCCCTTCTCGTCCGGATTGAAGAAAAAGGTGTCGTGCATCTCGCGCGCAGGATGACCTTCGGGGAAGTTGAGCGCGGTGAAGTTATAGTAATCCGTCTCGATATCCGGCCCCTCGGCGATGGCGAAGCCGAGATCGCCGAAGATGGCCGCGATCTCGTCGATCACCTGACTGATCGGATGAATGCGGCCGCGTTCGGCCGGCGCAGCCCTGACCGGCAGCGTGACATCGACCTTCTCCTCGACGAGCCGCGCGGTGATCGCCGCATCGCGAAGCGCGGCGCGGCGGGCGGCGAGCGCTTCCGTCACCTTACTCTTCAGGCCGTTGATGGCCGGCCCCATCACCTGCCGCTCTTCCGGCGTCATGGAGCCCAGCGTCTTCAGCCGCTCCGAAACAGAGCCTTTCTTGCCGAGCGCCGAAAGACGGACCGCCTCGAGCGCCTGCTCGTCCGAAGTCTGATCGATCTCGGCCATGATAGCGTTGGAAAGGGTTTCGAGTTCCGATATATCCATTTCTTTCCCCGGCAATTGTGTTACGAACGCCAGCGCAACGTCTGCGGCTTCAGCGGATTGGCGAAGGGGCGCCCCTCCGTCTCGGCTTCCTGCCATTCGGATTTGATGCGCGCCCACCAGCGCGCCTGCGTGTCGGCATCGTTGATGAGCATCAGTTTCGGCGCGTTGATCAGGCCTTCGCGCTGCTGCACGACGACGCGGCGGTCCTGCCCGAGGAAGACGTTCATCAGGTAGCGCACCAGCGGCCCGAGCGGCTTCACCCAACCCATCGTGGCATAGAAGATCTGGTAGACCTCGGTCTTCTCGTCGGTGATCGGTGTCATCGCGGTCAAACCGACGACGGTGTGGCGGTCGCCCTTGATGTGCTCGATGCGGTAGCCCGGCAGCCGGTAGGCGATCTCCGTCGAGACATCCTTGCCGAGCAACTTGTAGACGAGGTTCTGCGGCGGCAGCTTGTGGCGCACCATGCGCCAGCCATAGACGGAGGGCTCGAAGCTCTTCTCCTTCGGCCTCAGTTTCGTCGCGCCGCGCTTGAACCACCATGAGGTGTGGACATAGGCGGCGTGCGTCGGGTCCATCAGGCCAAAGGCGGCATGATCGACCGAGCAGTCGAATTCCTGACTGATCAGTGCGGCGGGCGGCCGATCGTCCGAGATGTCCGGCAAGAAAGCCGTGTCAGGCATCGGGCCTTCGGAAGGCTGTTCGCCCTTAGCGGCGAAATAGACCCAGATCAGGCCGTAACGCTCCTCGCAGGGGAAGGCGCCGCAGCGGATTTTCGAGAGATCGAGCCTTTGGCCCTCGCGCAGGCTGGGTATCTCGACGCATATTCCGTCTGGACCGAAGCGCCAGCCATGATAGCAGCAGCGCACGCTTGATCCCTCCACGGCGCCGTAGCGGAGCGGAATGCCGCGATGAGCGCAGACGTCGCGAAGCGCGAAGACCTTGCCGTCCGCGCCGCGCACGATCAGCACCGGCTCGCCGAGCATGGTGCGCGCGACGGACTTGCCGCGTTTCACTGCCGCCGAGGGTGCGGCGATGTACCAGCATCCGCGCAAAGGCTCGGCCCTCAGCGCCAGCATGCCGACCTTCGTCCTTTCGCTGCTCTCAGTCGTCACGTCGCGGACCAACCTGTCAGAACCAAAGAAAAACCCGCGCCAGCCCTGCCAGCGCGGGTTTCCCAAATCAGAATTTCAAGTGCTTGGGAAGCGCTGGGTTTAGGCCACAGCGCTTTCAAAAGCGTTCGGCGTCGTATTCTTCAGATATTCGAGCGAACTTTTCGACTGCGCCACCAGTGCGGCGAAAGCCTGCGGCTCGTGGATCGCCATGTCGGACAGCACCTTGCGGTCGATCTCGATGCCGGCCTTGTTCAGTCCGTCGATGAAACGGCCATAGGTCAGGCCGTGCTCGCGCACCGCCGCATTGATGCGCTGGATCCACAGCGCGCGGAAATTGCGCTTGCGGTTTTTGCGGTCGCGATAGGCATATTGCAGCGATTTCTCGACTGCCTGCTTGGCGATGCGAATGGTGTTCTTGCGGCGGCCGTAAAAGCCGCTCGCGGCCTTCAGAACCTTCTTGTGCTTGGCGTGGGCGGTGACGCCTCTCTTGACGCGTGCCATGTCATGATCTCCTTAAAAACGCTCGATGCCGGTCAGCGGATTGTCTGCTCGCAATTCGGAAGAATTTTCCCGAAACCGCTCAGATGCCACCGCCACTTGGAAGAAAATTCTTGACGACCTTCTTGGCGTCCGGTTCGGCAAGAACCATGGTGCCGCGGGCATCGCGAATGAACTTGTTCGAGCGCTTGATCATGCCGTGGCGCTTGCCTGCCGCAGCCGACAGGACCTTGCCGGTCCCGGTGATCTTGAACCGCTTCTTGGCGGCTGATTTCGTCTTCATCTTGGGCATTTTGCTACTCCGTTATGTCGCTTGCGCGGCATCGTGTCGGATACCGAAACGAAACCGAACTCGCGATCGATCGCTACACTCGGTCAAGAAGGCGCAAGCTTTCAGCATTAAGAACCGCCACGGCATGCCCTGCCGGGCGGTTCGGGAACGCGGCCTTATACAGATGCGGCGTGAAAAGCGCAACGCCTATGTTGCGCCAACGATGGCATCTCAGGGCAGGCGCAGGAAGATCGGGAGGTAATGATGGATTTGCAGCCACTCGATCAATTCGGAAATGGGGAGGGCCGCGAAGAAGACGAGGCTGTCGATGAACGTCGTATAGAGCCGTTTAGGCACGACAGTGACGGTGGCGCTGTCCCTGTAAAGGGAGAGCTTCGGGAAGAAGCGCGGCACGCGCGCGCGATAAGCGGTGAAGCTGTCGCCGAAAATGCGCGAGAGCAGACGCTCCTCACGCCACGCCACGAAATGGAACGAGACGGCCGTCACCACGCCGAAGAAGACGGCGATGGTGACGCTTCCCGTCTGCGCGCCAACGCCGGCCGCGCCGATCGAAGAAAAGACGTAGAGCGGATTGCGGGTGATCGAATAGGGGCCGTCCTGGACCAGCTCCGCCGCTTTGCGTCCGCCAATATAAAGCGTGCACCACAGCCGGCCGATAATGGCGATGCCGATCAGGCTGATGCCGACCGACTCGACGGCTTCGTGGAGTTCGCCCTGCTCGGGGTAGGAGCTGACGAACAAGAGCGCGAATCCCGCCACGAGCAGGAAAACAAAAAGGACCGCCCGGCGCACATGCTGATAGCTGTCGAGCGAGCGAGCGGATTGTGTTGCCATGGCCGGCGAGGGACGCCCCGATGGTGGAAAATTTGAGGCGGGCCTCCCCCTCCAGGCAAAACTCATCGGGGTGAAAGAACCATCATCATCTGGCGGCCCTCCAGTTTCGGCTCGGCCTCGACCTTGGCGATCTCCTCGACTTCCTCGCGCACGCGGTTGAGAAGCTGCATCCCGAGTTCCAGATGCGCCATCTCGCGGCCACGGAAACGAAGCGTGAGCTTGACCTTGTCGCCCTCGTCGAAGAAACGCCGCACCGCCTTCATCTTCACCTCATAGTCGTGAGTGTCGATATTGGGACGCATCTTGATCTCCTTGATCTCGATGGTCTTCTGGCGCTTGCGGGCTTCGGCGGCTTTCTTCTGGCTCTGATATTTGAGCTTGCCGAGATCGGTGATCTTGGCGACAGGCGGCTCGGAATTCGCCGCAATCTCGACCAGGTCGAGACCGGCCTCCTCTGCCAGGAGGAGCGCTTCGTTTATGGAAACGACACCTCTGTTGTTACCTTCCGCGTCGATGAGCTGAACTTTGGGCACCCTGATATCTGTGTTGGAGCGAGGGCCGTCCTTTGTGGGTGCTGCGGCCTTGAAGGGTCTGCGAATGGTCGGTTCTCCTGAACTGTTTGCGATAACCAAAAATAAACGACGATGCGGGCCGGATTGACCTGCATTCGCCTATGTCGTTGCGTTATGTTTTCTGTCAATAGCACAGACGCATGAAAGAATCACGCCGCTCGTCGCGCCGTGGAGACGATAATCGCCAATTGGTTTACATGGAAGGCGAACAGCCACGAAAAGACGGGATGCATCCATGACCGCCGCCACTCCCTCCTTTATCGATGTCGCCAGCCTCCCGATCGCGGTGCGCCATCGTCCGGGCGTCGCTCCCGGCATCGTCTGGCTCGGCGGCTTCAAGTCCGATATGCTCGGCACCAAGGCGGAAGCTCTCGGCGGGTGGGCCGAAAGGTCGGGGCATATGTTCACCCGTCACGATTATTCCGGCCATGGCGAGAGCGGCGGCGCCTTTGCCGAGGGCACCATCTCCAAATGGCTGGAGGAAAGCCTCGCCGTCTTCCGGCGCTTTACCAAGGGAAAGCAAATCCTGATCGGCTCGTCCATGGGTGGCTGGATCGCGCTGCGTATGGTTCAGGAACTTCTCAAGGCAGGCGAAAACGACCGCATCGGCGCCCTGTTGTTGATTGCGCCGGCGCCGGATTTCACTTCCGAACTGATCGAACCGCGGCTTGAGGCGCATCACCATGAGGCCTTGGCCCGAAAAGGCTTCTTCGAACAACCGTCGGACTATGCCGGCGAGCCCTATATCTACACGCGCTCTCTGATAGAGGACGGCCGGAAGAATCGTGTTCTGGACGGCATCATCGACACGCATTGCCCGATCCACATTCTTCAGGGCATGCAGGACCCGGACGTTCCCTATCAGCACGCGCTGAAGCTGGTCGATCACCTGCCCGCCGACGACGTGACGCTTTCGTTGATCCGTGACGGCGACCACAGGCTTTCCAGGCCGCAGGATCTCGACATGATGATCCGTACGCTGGAAGGACTGGTGGAGCGGGTCGTCTGATGCGCGCATCGATTCCCGCCTCGGCCTTCGTTGCCTCCATCGTCGGCTTCGGTGGGACGCTCGCCCTGATCATCGCCGCCGCACAAGCTTTGCATGCCAGCGAAGCACAGACGGCGAGTTGGGTCACAGCGATTTGTCTAGCTCTCGTCGCTGAAACAGGTTGGCTTTCCTGGCGCTATCGCATGCCGGTCATCGCCGCATGGTCGACGCCGGGCGCCGCTCTCATCGGCGTCAGTTCGGGCTTCACGATGAACGATGCCGTCGGGGCCTTCATTGTCGCCGCGTTGATGCTGTTGGCCACGGGCCTGTTCAAGCCGCTGACCCGCCTGATTGCGCGTATCCCCGCATCGGTCGCATCCGGAATGCTTGCCGGGATCGTTGTCGGCTTCGTCACGGATGCCGTGAAGACCATTCCGGCCGACCCGGCCTTCATCCTGCCTCTGATCGCACTTTTTCTTCTTGTCCGGCTTTTCAACCCCGCCCTCTCGGTGCTGGCTGTTCTTATCCTTGGTGCGATCGGGGCGTATGCGGCAGGGCGGATCGGCGTCCTTCCGGCACCGACGCTCTCGACACTCACCTTTACGGCACCGCATTTCTCCATAGGAGCGATGTTCGGTCTGGCGGTCCCGCTTTATCTCGTGACGATGGCGTCGCAGAACCTGTCCGGGCTCGCCGTGCTGCGCGCCGCGGGATACGACCCTCCGCCGGGTCCGCTTGTCGCCGTCACCGGTTTTTTCTCAGCTGTCAGCGCACCTTTCGGGGCGCATAGCACCAATCTATCGGCAATCTCCGCCGCCATCTGCACCGGGCCGGAATCGCATCCCGATCCTGCGAAACGTTGGCTGACGGGTCCGTTCTATGCCTTCTTTTACCTCGTCTACGCCATCTTCGGCGCGTCGCTGGTCGCGCTTTTCGCTGTTCTGCCGCAGGATCTGATCGTTCTTGTGGCCGGCCTCGCGCTTCTCGCTTCGCTCGCGAACGCCCTTTCCATCGCGCTCGCCGATGAAGGGGATCGGACTGCCGCTATCACGTCCTTCGCTGTCACCGCGTCAGGCTTGACGCTTCTCGGCATTGGTTCGGCTTTCTGGGGATTGGCGGCGGGAATTGCGGTGCTCGGCCTCGATCTTGCCAGAAATCGCTGGAGTTCCAGACCGGGACGCGCCTTGCATCTGGCGGATAAAGTCGATGCCGAGGCGATGAAATAGGTCCATAGCCGGTCTCCATCGAAGTCAGGCCGCGCCCTCAATCTTTACATCGTCAAGTTTTTTCCGTTTTTGGCCTTGAATCGGATTTCACCCATTCCCATTTCGTTGTGAGGCGGCCGGATCGGCCCGCCTCCAACGGAAGGAACAGGAGAAGATGAACGCTAACGCATTGATCCGCCCCGCCTGGACGCCGGCCACGATCGGGCTGATGATCGTCGGCTTCATGGTGTTCTGGCCGCTCGGTCTCGCCATGCTCGCCTACATCATCTGGGGCGACAGGCTTGACGGGTTCAAGCGCGACGTCAACCGCGCCACGGACGGTCTGTTCGCCGGATGCCGCCGTGGCCGCTCGCGCCGCCGCGACTGGGGCCGCACAGGCAATGTCGCCTTCGACGAATGGCGCGAGAAGGAGCTTGATCGGCTTGCCGAGGAACGCCGCAAGGTCGATGAAATGCTGAACGAGTTCGATGAATATGCCCGCGAACTTCGCCGCGCCAAGGACAAGGAAGAGTTCGACCGCTTCATGGCCGAGCGTGGCCGCAACAAGCCCGCGCCGGACGAGCCCCGGCAAGGCTGAGCCGGCTTTGGGCCATATACTTGGCTCAAACGGCGTCGGTTATCCGGCGCCGTTTTACTTGCCGAAGGCCTCCTGACAATCCGACGAATCACTTAATCTGCGCCCATGGTCCTCGGCCTTCTCAAGAAAACGCATGGCTCTTCCTTTGGTCCGCTCGAGCGGCCGCATGAGGTTGCCGGCCGCATCCTGCCGCTCCGGATCGTGGAGAACGCCCGCGCGAGGCGCCTGACGCTGAGGATCGATGCCGATGGTCAGGGTCTGCGCGTCACCGTGCCGCCGGGAATGAAAATGACGGAGGTCGAGCGCTTTCTGCTCCGTCACCAGGGTTGGCTGGAAACGCGCCTGAAGAAAGTCCCTGACCAGCCCGCCGTCAGGCCCGGTGTGAAAATCCCTATTCGCGGCGTGCCGCATCTCATCGTCCATGATGCCGGTACGCGGGGTGTTGCGAACATAAGGCAGTTGCCCGAAGGCCCTGCTTTGATCGTCCATGGGGAGCGCGGTCATTTGCAGCGCCGTGTCGCCGATTTCCTGAAGCGCGAGGCGAAACGCGAGATCGAATCGCTTGTGGCGAAGCATACTCAAAAGGCCGGGCGGCGGGCGACCTCGATCCGCTTCAAGGATACGTCGAGCCGCTGGGGCTCCTGCTCCTCTGCAGGAAATCTCTCCTTCTCCTGGCGCATCATGATGGCGCCGCCGCCGGTCATCGATTATCTCGTCGCGCACGAGGTCGCGCATCTCAGGGAAATGAACCACGGACCGAAATTCTGGGCGCTTTGCCGTGAACTCTGCCCCGACACCGACCGCTGCCGCGCCTGGCTGAAGCGCAATGGCGGCGCATTGCAGGCAATCGGCTTCAGCTGAGCGGGCGCCCCACGATTCTCCGGATTCTGCCCGGATTGTGAACAGTCCGTCGCGGGTCCGCACCGCTCGTAAGAACGCGCCCGAATGGCTAGATTCCCTTCAACGTTCCAATGAAGGGAAATCTCCCATGTCCATCAGACCCGTGAAGCAGATGTCGCTGGCGCAACCGACGCTGGAAGGCGCCGGCGTGAAGCTCAATCGCGCATTCGGCTTCGGCGATCCGTCGCTCGCCGATCCGTTCCTCCTTTTCGACGATTTCCGCAACGATAGGCCGGAAGACTATCTCGCCGGCTTTCCCTGGCACCCGCACCGCGGCATCGAGACGATCACCTATGTGCTCGCTGGTTCCGTCGATCATGGCGACAGCCTCGGCAATCGCGGCACGCTCGGCGCCGGCGATGTGCAGTGGATGACGGCGGGCAGCGGCATCATGCATCAGGAGATGCCCAAAGGCGACGCCAAGGGCCGCATGCACGGCTTTCAGCTCTGGGCCAACCTGCCTTCCTCGCTGAAGATGACGGCGCCGCGCTATCAGGACGTCAAGGCCGAGGCCATCCCCGAGATCATCGACGATGACGGCACCATCGTGCGCGTCATCACTGGCGCGTTCTGGGGCAAAAAGGGTCCGGTCGAAGGCGTCGCGGCAAGCCCGTCCTACCTCGATGTCTTCGTCCCCGCCGGCAAGAAGAAGATACTGCCGGTCGACACGCGCTCGTCGGCCTTCGCCTATGTTTTCGAGGGATCAGGCACCTTCCGCGATGCGTCGAAGCCTTTCGGCGTTCTGGTCGAGAAGGGTCTCGGCGAGGAGGAGCACTATATCCGCGACGAGAGCGGTAACCGCACGCTGGTCGTCTTCGGCGCCGGCGACGAGGTGACGGTGCAGGCCGGCGACCACGGCATCCGCTTCCTGCTCGTCTCCGGCCGCCCGATCGCCGAGCCGATCGCCTGGCATGGTCCGATCGTGATGAACACGCGCGACGAACTTGTCCAGGCCGTGAACGAGTTGAGGAACGGCACGTTCATCAAATGAGGGCACGAATCTCCCCCCTTGAGGGGGAGATGTCGGCGAAGCCGACAGAGGGGTCGCCCAAAGCCGTGCGCCGATTTGCTTCTCTTGAGTCGGCGCACTGCCGCACTGACCCCACCCCGATCCGCTTCGCGGATCGTCCCTCCCCTTGAGGGGGAGGGATCGAGCTCCTCAGTCCTTCGGCGCTTTCGCCATCTTCAGATAGGGCAGTATTTGCTTGTAGCCGCCGAACTTCGTCTGCGCTTCCTCTTCCGAAATCGCGGCGCCGAGTGCTACGTCCTCGCCCGGTTTCCAGTTGGCCGGCGTTGACACCTTGTGCTTGGCGGTCAACTGGATGGAATCGATGGCGCGCAGGATCTCGTCGAAATTGCGCCCCGTCGACATCGGATAGGTGAGCACCAGCTTCACCTTCTTGTCGGGGCCGATGACGAACACCGAGCGCACCGTCTGGTTGTCGGCGGGCGTGCGGCCTTCCGAACTGTTGCCGGCGGAGGCGGGCAGCATGTCGTAAAGCTTGGCGACCTTGAGTTCGGGATCGCCGATCATCGGATAGTTGACCTTATGGCCGGTTGCGATCTCGATATCGCCCTTCCACTTCTTGTGACTCTCGACCGGATCTACGGAAATGCCGATGATCTTGGCGTGACGCTTGTCGAACTGCGCCTTCATGCCCGCCATGGCGCCGAGTTCCGTCGTGCAGATCGGCGTGAAGTCCTTGGGATGCGAAAAGAGCACGGCATAGCCGTCGCCGATCCAGTCGTGGAAATGGATTTCCCCCTCCGTCGTATCGGCTGTGAAATCGGGGGCGGTATCGTTGATGCGAAGGCTCATGGCAATTTCTCCCGCGAGAATAGGATTGGGTCCGCGCTGATCATGGCGCGGCTGACGCCTAGCATAACGTATATCCACCGGCTGACGAGACGGAGCCGCGTTATTTTGTGCATCTGGCAGAACGGAATGTGCGCATTCCCAGGGGGGCAGGAAAAATTATTCCCCAAAACGTGTTTGGATAACAGCCTCGCTGCTGGTGGTCAGTGGTTCCGCTGACTGGCGCGGAAGGGGCGATAGCATATCATAAGCCTTGTACAGCCTCCCCAAATCCATTAGCGTACATATGAATTCCGGCCCCGTCACGGCGGAAAAGAATGGCTGTGCGGGCACTGGACAAAACAGAAGACGATCGCAAAGATCGCGACTGAATCGACAAAGGGGAATGAAAGATGTCTGCAACGAGAAGAGCATTCATCGCCGCCATCGCATCGACTGCGCTTATCGGCGCGGTTTCGGGCGCCGGCGCCGCCGACACGATCAAGGTCGGCGACATCAACAGCTATACTGGCATGACCGAGTTCACCGGGCCCTACAAGAATGGGGCGGAGCTTGCGGTCGACAAGATCAACGCCGAGGGCGGCGTGCTCGGCAAGAAGCTCGAACTGATCACCCGAGACGACAAGGGGCAGCCCGGCGAAGCCGTGAAGGCGGCGCAGGAACTCTTCGCTCGTGACGGCGTCGCTCTGATTTCCGGAGCCTCGCTCAGCAATGTCGGCCTCGCGCTGACCTCCTATGCCAAGCAGCGCAAGCATCTTTATATCGCTTCCGAACCGCTCGCCGATTCCGTCGTCTGGGCCAACGGCAATAAATACACTTTCCGCCTCCGTCCCTCGACCTATATGCAGGCCGACATGCTCGCCGAGGCGGCCGCCAAGCTCGGCAAGAAGCGCTGGGCGACGATCGCGCCGAACTATTCCTATGGCAAGGAAGCCGTGGCCGATTTCGAGAAACTCCTGAAGAAGCGCCAGCCGGACGTGCAATTCGTCGCCGAGCAGTGGCCCGGCCTGTTCAAGATCGATGCCGGCGCCGAGGTGCAGGCGCTCGCCGCGGCCAAGCCGGATGCGATATTCAACGTCACCTTCGGCCCCGACCTCGCCAAATTCGTCCGGGAGGGCCAGACGCGCGGCCTCTTTAAGGACAGACTGGTGGTCGGTCTGCTGACGGGCGAGCCGGAATATCTCGATCCCCTGAAGGCCGAGGCGCCGAAGGGCTGGCTCGTGACCGGCTATCCCTGGTACGCCATCGATACGCCCGAACACAAAGCCTTTCTCGACGCCTACCAGAAGAAGTTCCACGATTATCCGCGGCTCGGCTCGGTTGTCGGCTACGATACGATGATGACAGCCGCCGCAGCCCTCAAAAAGGCCGGCTCGACCGACACGGACGCCCTGGTGAAGGCAATGTCCGGCCTGACGATCGACACGCCGCTGGGGAAGGTGACATACCGCCCGATCGACCATCAATCGACGATGGGCGCCTTTGTCGGCACGCTTGCTGTCAAGGACGGCAAGGGCATCATGGTGGACTGGAGCTACAAGGATGGCGCCAATTACCAGCCGAGCGACGCCGAAGTGAAGAAGATGCGCCCTGCGGCCGAATAGAACCGAAGAGTATCGCGACCCTGAAAAACGCGGTGCGTCCTTCGAGGCTCGCCCGTCGGGCGAGCACCTCAGGATGAGGGAGGTCAGCACCTGCGGTCCTCATCCTGAGGTGCGAGCGAAGCGAGCCTCGAAGGACGTACCAAGAATATGAATCCAGCTTGAGCACTAGGTCCTGACCCTCATGGTATGCGCTCGCTATGATGCTACCCATAAGGGCATCATGATCTTGTCTCCTTTTCCGTGCATGGCCTTTTCGACCCTGCGCTTGTTGTCCGTAGGACCGCCGGCGCCTGAGAGGTTCAACTGATGGGTTTCTTCATCGCCCAGTTGCTGACGGGACTGGCGAATGCCGGGGCACTTTTTCTCGTCGCGTCCGGCCTCTCGATCATTTTCGGCGTCACGCGGGTAGTGAATTTCGCGCACGGTTCCTTCTACATGCTCGGCGCCTATATCGCCTGGACGCTGATGAACCATCTCACCGGTGCAGCCGGCTTCTGGGGCAGCATTCTCCTGACGGGCCTCGCCGTCGGTCTGATCGGCCTTCTCGTCGAAATCGTTATCCTGAAGCCGATCTACCGCTCTCCGGAACTTTACCAGCTTGTCGCCACCTTCGGCGTCATTCTCGTGGTCAGGGACCTCGCCCAGTATATTTGGGGGCCGCAGGATTTGATCGGTCAGCGCGCGCCGGGCCTCGACGGGACCGTCACGCTGCTCGGGCAGGAAACTCCGACATACGATCTGGTGCTGATCGCGTTGTCGCTCGTCGTGCTCGGCGGTCTGTGGTTGCTCTTCAACAGGACCCGCATCGGCGTGCTTATCCGCGCCGCCACGCAGGACCGCGAAATGGTTGGCGCCCTCGGCGTCAACCAGGCCGTACTCTTCAGCGGCGTCTTCTTCCTGGGCTCTTTTCTCGCCGGTATCGGCGGCGCTTCGCAACTGCCCAAGGGCGGCGCCAATCTGATGATGGACCTGAACATCATCGCTTCCGTTTTCGTCGTCGTCGTCATCGGCGGCATGGGATCTATTTTCGGTGCTTTCGTAGCCTCCGTGCTGGTTTCCGAGCTTCAGGTCTTCGGCGTGCGCCTGATGCCGCAAAGCACGCTTGTCCTGATGTTCGTCGTCATGGCAATCGTCCTGGTGCTGAGGCCCGAAGGGCTTTTCGGACGGGCCGACACCGCGCCTTACCAGCATGGTTCGGCGGCATCGCCGAAGCCGTTCAGGCCAATAGGGCTCTATGGCAAGTTCGCCGCGGCGGCCATTCTCCTCGCGCTGGTGCTGCTACCGCTCACGAACAACAGTTTCCTCGTCTACCTGCTGTCGGATGTCATCGTCCTGTGCCTCTTTGCGGCGAGCCTGCACTACATTCTCGGCGTTGGCGGCATGATCTCCTTCGGCCATGCCGCCTTCTACGGCGGCGGCGCTTATGTGGCGGCGCTTTTCGTGCAATACCTGCACACGCCGATGGAACTGGCGATGGCGCTGGCGCCGCTCGGCGCGGGCTTCGCCGCGCTCATCGTCGGCTGGTTCTGTGTCCGGCTCTCCGGTGTCTATTTCGCCATGCTCACGCTCGCCTTCTCTCAGGTGATCTGGTCGATCGTCTATCAATGGACCAATGTCACCGGCGGCAGCGACGGCATCCTCAACATCTGGCCCTCCGACTGGGCGAGCAGCCCGGTGGTCTACTATTACCTCGTGCTGGCGATCGGCGCCGGTGGCATCATCCTTTTGAGAGCTATGGCCCACACGCCTTTCGGTTACAGCCTGCGTGGCACGCGCGATTCGATGCTGCGGGCGGAAGCCATCGGCATCGGCGTCAGGCGTGTACAACTCGCCGCCTTCACCTTCGCTGGCGCCATGGCCGGCCTTGCGGGAAGCCTGTTCGTCTTCGCCAAGGGCAGCATCTTTCCTACGGAATTGTCGATCGACCGGTCCTTCGACGCGCTCATTATGGTTTTCCTCGGCGGCGTCCAGTCGCTGAGCGGCCCGGTCGCCGGCGCAAGCGCCTTCACGCTGTTGCAGGATACGCTTTCCAGCTTCACCTATTGGCGGTTCGGCCTCGGCATCATCATTATCCTGATCGTCATCCTCTCGCCGCAAGGCATCGTCGGCTTCGGAAGCCGGATCGCGGGGTGGTTCGAGCCGCTTGCAAGGCTGCGCGCGGGGGATCGACCGAAGGAGGAAGCGCGGTGAGCGGTTTCCTCATCGTCGAAGGGCTGACCCGCAGTTTTGGCGGGGTGAAGGCGGTGGACAATGTCAGCTTCACGCTCGCAAAGGGCGAATTGCTGGCGCTGATCGGCCCGAACGGCGCCGGCAAGTCCACCTGTTTCAATATGCTTTATGGCGTGCTCACTCCCGATAGCGGTTCAGTCAAGCTGGAGGGCCAGGAATTGATCGGGCTGAAGCCGCGGCAAATCTGGCGTCTCGGCGTCGGCCGCACCTTCCAGATCACGGCGACCTTCACCTCGATGACGGTGGCGGAGAACGTGCAGATGGCGCTCATTTCACACGCCCGCCGCGCCTTCGGCGTTTTCTCGCGAGCGCGCAACTGCTATCGCGACGAAGCGCTGGCGCTGCTCGACCTGATCGGCATGCGTTCCCAGGCCGACCGCGCCACGAATATTCTCGCCTATGGCGATTTGAAACGGCTGGAGTTGGCCATCGCCCTTGCCAATGATCCGAAGCTTCTCCTGATGGACGAGCCGACGGCGGGAATGGCGCAGAGCGAGAGACGGGCGCTGATGCAGCTTACAGCCGACCTTGTGCGCCAGCGCCAGACGAGCGTGCTTTTCACCGAACACGACATGGACGTCGTGTTCGAGCACGCGCACCGCGTCCTGGTGCTCAATCGCGGCCGGCTTCTGGCGGAAGGTTCGGTCGAGGAAATCCGCGCCAATCCGGAGGTGCGCGCGGTCTATCTCGGCGGCGGCGCGACTTTTGAGGCCGCGCATGCTTGAGGTCTCCGACATCCATTCCTTCTATGGCGGCGCGCATATCCTGCATGGCCTGTCGCTAAAGGTCGCGGAAGGCGAGGTGGTCGCGCTTCTCGGCCGCAACGGCGCCGGCAAGTCGACGACGATGAAAAGCATCATGGGGCTGGTCAGGCCGAAGACCGGCGAGGTGCGCTTTTTCGGCCAGGCGATCACCCGCAAGCCGCCCTATGTCGCGGCGCGGCTCGGGCTTGGTTATGTCCCGGAGGATCGCCGCATCTTCACCGACCTGACCATTCTGGAAAATCTCGAGGTCGGCTGGCAGAAACCGCGCGACGGGCAGAAGGAATGGACAGCGGAGCGCCTTTTCGAACTCTTCCCCAATCTTGCCGAACGCCGCCACGCGCTTGGCGGCGCCATGAGCGGCGGTGAGCAGCAGATGCTGACCATCGCCCGCACGCTGATGGGCAATCCGAAGCTCGTCCTGCTCGATGAACCGTCGGAGGGCATTTCGCCGCTCATCGTCGAGCAGATGGCTTTTGCCATCGCCAAGCTCAAGCAGGAGGGGCTTTCCATTCTCCTGTCGGAACAGAATGTTCATTTCGCCAAGCTGATCTCCGATCGCGCCTACATCATCCAGGGCGGCCGCGTCGAATTCCAGGGCACGATCGAGGAACTGGAGCAGAACCCGGCCCTGCAGCAGGAATATCTGGTGCTGTGACATCTCGGTCCCGGCCGCTCTCGGAGCGGCGGCTGAATTTGCACGCCCAAAATAAATCGGGATGCGATCCGTTTGAACCGCATCCCGATCTTCGTATGATTATGGCGGAACAGTCGCCCGCTATCAGGCGACGGCGCCGTTGATCCAGTGGGAGAGCGCCGTCTTGGGAAGCGCGCCGACCTTCATGTCGGCAACCTCGCCGCCCTTGAAGATCATCAGCGTCGGGATCGAACGCACGCCGAACTGCGCCGCAAGCTCCGGATTCTCGTCGATATTGAGCTTGGCGACCTTGACCTTGCCATTCAACTCCGTCGCGATCTCCTCAAGGGAGGGAGCGATCATCTTGCACGGTCCGCACCATTCCGCCCAGAAGTCGACGACAACCGGCTCCGAGGACTGGAGGACGCTCGACTGGAAATTGTTCTTGTCAACCTTTTCGGTAGCCATGTGAGATTCCTTGGATTGAATGTCGCGTCGGATGTGGGAATGGATGGAGAACCATTCAAGGCCTTCCTTCTTCTCACGACTTGTTGAGTCGGGCAAGGGCGCCGTCCATCACGCTTGAGGGAAGGGGGACGAGACGGGGCGTTTCGGTGAAGAGCAGCGCCGCTTCGATGGCCTTTCCGGGATAGAGCGGCTTCAAAAGTTCGCGATAAAGCGCCATTTGCAGGATATAGGCTTCCGGAATCTCCGACAGTCCCACGGGAGGCACGCGGTTGGTCTTGTAATCCAGGATCAGGACCTTGCCCCCGGATACGGTGAGGCGGTCGATCTTGCCGGAAATGGCGCGCTCCTTTTCGTTGATCGTCAGCGTTCCCATGATTGAGACCTCCGCCCGCGAATCTTCGGCGAAGAGCGGTGAAAAACGATCGTCATCGAGAATGCGGAAGGTAGCTTCGAGCGCCCTTTGCCGCTCCCCTTCCGGCCATTTCGCGCCCACGCGCGCGAGATACCGCTCCGCCGCATCTTTTCTGGTCTCGACCGCCAGTTGGGGCAGGACCTGGAGCAGACGATGCATAGTCGTCCCGCGCTCCAGCGCGAAGGCGGGCGCCTGGTCGGAAAGCACCGGCGATGGCCGCACCGACGTTTGGCCGTCGGCCTCGATGAGAATCGAAGCGCCGGATGGCGCCAGCGGCCGTGGCAATCGCTGGATGGCGGGCAGAGGCGTCAGCAGCTTTTCAGGCATTACCGGCGTGTCGGCTGTCGCGACTTTTCCTCCTGGCTCCGCGACAGGAATGATGGAGCCGGCCGTCACGCAATAGCGATAGATCGGTTCTTCGCCCTCCTCGAACGGCGACGGGCGTTTACCGCAGCCGGCGCCGGAGAGCGCGTCCCGCACGATCCTGTGCCAGGTCATGTCGCCAGGCGCTTTTTTCCCGTAATAGCCGCAGACGATGAGGCGGTCTTCCGCGCGCGTCATGCCGACATAGAGCAGCCGGCGGTATTCTTCCTCCGCCTTCCTGGCCGCCTCCGCCTCCAACCGCTTGAGGAAAGTGCTGGAGGTCCCGGAGCCGGCGCGCCAGATATAGCCATTGCCGTGCCAGCCCCCCCGAGGGGGGGCAAAGGGAATGAGGCGGGGGAGATGCGACCTGCTGAAGGGCGCATTGCCGCCATCGACGAGAAACACGACAGGCGCTTCGAGCCCCTTGGCCGCGTGGACCGTCATGATCCGGACCTCGTCGCGCATCTGATCCATTTCGCGCTTGATCTCGGGGCCTGCCATCTCCAGTGTCGCAAGGAAGGCTTCAAGACCAGGCAGGCCGCTCTTCTCCCCATCGAGGCAAAAGCCCAGGAACTCGTCGAGGATTTCGCCAGCCTCATGCCCGAGCCTGGAAATTATTTTGCGCCGGACTCCGTCTCTCGCAAGGATTGTCGCATAGAATTCGAAGACGGGCTTGAAATCGGCTTCCGCGCGCCAGTTGAGCAATTGCGTGAGAATCCGGCTAAGGATTTCGTCCTTCCTGGCGCGTTCCTTCAACCTCTCGAAGAGGGAAATTCTTTTCTCACGGCTTGACGCGAGGGTGAAAAGGGCTTCTTCCGAAAGGCCGAAGATCGGACTTTTCAGGAGCGCCGCGAGCGAAAGATCGTCCTCAGGCTGCAGGACGAAACGGCCGAGCGCCATCAAATCCCGGACGGCGATATGGTCCTGCAATCTGAGCCGGTCGGCGCCGGCCACCGGGATATGACGATTTTTCAGGCTACGCGAGATGGCATGGACGAAGCTGCCCCGCTTGCGCACCAGCACCATCACATCGCCGGCCGTCAGCTTCTTGCCCGTGCCCTCTATGGTGTCGCCGGACTTGATCCAATTCTCGATCGTCTCGGCTATGGCTTCAGCCACGCGAACGGCCGGCTGGGAGGCGTGATCAATGGCGACGCGCCAGTCCTCGGGCTGCTCGATCGCGGTCTCGCCGATTGTCGGCCAGACCTCGACATAGCCCGGCGCGCCTTCCCGAATCGGCTTATGTTCAATCATTTCGGGATCGCGCGTCAGTCCTTCGCGTACGGCTTCGCGTGTGAAAACAAGATCAACCGCGGACAAGATGTCTCCCGTCGAGCGAAAGGAACGTTGCAGCCTGACCCGCTCGAAGCGCCGCTCGGCGGCGATGACGCGGGCGGAGAATTCGTGGCCGTTCATGTCGAATTCTTCGGGTCTCGCACCCTGGAAGGAATAGATCGACTGTTTCTCGTCGCCCACCGCGAAGATCGTCCGCCTCGCACGCTCGCGAGCGCTGAAGCCGGCAAAGAATTCTTCGGCCAGCTTTTTCACCACCTGCCACTGGACGGGACTGGTGTCCTGCGCTTCGTCGATCAATATATGGTCGATGCCGCGGTCGAGCTTGTATTGCACCCATGCGCCGGCGTCGGAGCGGGATAGCAGTCGGATCGTCCGCTCGATCAGGTCATTGAAATCGAGAAAACCGCGCGCCGCCTTCAATTGCTCATAGCGGACAATCAGCCAGTCCGCGATGACCAGCGCGGCCCGCGTCGCGAGAAGCGAACGAAAGAGCGCCAGCCTGTCGGCCGCTTCCAGCAGGGCTTTCGCCGCTGCTTGATAACGTTCGGCGAGGTCGGGCAATCTGTCATACATTGCTTTCTTGAAAGCCTTGCCGGCCTCGTAGGGATCCCCGGTCGCCTTCAGGAAACCCTCGCAGAGATGCTCCAGCCGCAGGATCGGATCGCTCTCCGAGAGGGCTCTTGCCACGCCCGGTGAAATGTTCTTGAGAACGGATTTGGCATCCTCTTCTTCGGCGACCCGAAGCAACGCGCGGAGTTCGCCGGGGTCGAAACCAGGCAAAGGCCAGGCGCTCGAGGCGATGCCCGCCTCGTTATCTGTTTCCAGGAATCCGAATTCCTCGAACAGTTCGGTAAAACGGGGCGAACCGTCCGATATTTCGCCGATGAAGTGCCTGAGGCCATCCCGGTTGCGGACAATCTCTTCGAGCAATCCGTCGAGCCCGAATTCGTTGCCGATGGAAAGCACATGGGCGAAGGCGTCGGCGAGCGCGACATTCTCGCCGGCTGCCGCTCCGGTAATCAGGTCGCGACGGGCCTCCGCCACCAGGGCGGCTTCCGTCGAGCCCTCAAGCAGTTCGAAGTGGCCTGCGATATTCGCTTCCAGCGGAAACTGATGCAGCACCGCTTCGCAAAAAGCATGGATCGTCTGGATCTTCAGCCCGCCCGGCGTTTCCAACGCCCGCGCGAAAAGCCGTCTGGCGTTCTTCAGGACGGTTGCGGAAGGGAGTTTGCCGTCCGTCTCCGCGATCGCCTCGGCAAGGCCCTCATCATCCAGCCGCGTCCACTTGGCCAATGTCTCAAAAATGCGGTTCGCCATGTTGGAGGCGGCGGCGCGGGTATAGGTCAGGCAGAGGATTTTGGATGGATCGACGCCATCGAGAAGCAGCCGGATCACCCTTTGCGCCAGCACATGCGTCTTGCCCGAACCGGCATTGGCGGACACCCAGGCGGATGTTTCCGGGTCCGAGGCCCGCGATTGCTCGCGCCGCGTCTCGTCGGGGATGATGAAGCGGGCCTTCACCCGTCCGCTCCGTCGTCATCGGAGCCGGCCGACCATTCCAGCACGCGCGCCAGATGATCGTAGTCGCCGGAGACATCGCCTTCGCGGAATGGGATGGCGCGGGAGAGATAGCCATTTGCCGGATTGTCATAATAGGCGAGCAGATCGCCGAGACGCTGCCACGCTTCATCGGCGAGTTCCTCGGCGGTCCTGGTCTTTCTATCGTGCTGTAGGATGGATTCGGGAACGACTTCTCCGTTCCCCTTCAGCCGGATGAAGACGAGATCGGACACACTTCGAGCGCCGAGACCACCGAAAGCGCCGCGCCTCAGAAGCGCTCCTTCGAGCGCCAACTGCGGTGAAAGAAGCGTATGGGCCTGCCCCTTGGAAGGCGAGGAACCTGTCTTATAGTCGTAAACGACGGCGGCGCCGTCCCTCAGGAAATCGATGCGGTCGGCCCGCCCCGATACCAACGTCGCCGAACGGTCGGTCGCGATGGCGGACGCGCTGATTTCGGCGTGCCTGCTTTCGACCGACGCCGCTTCCCCTTGTTCCCATTCGACCAGATGATGGGCCATCCGCTCGAAACGCGGCCACCAGACGGCGGCGACATCGGGCGGCAGCGCGGCCTCCTCGAAAAGCCTTTTTCCGATTGCCAATAATTCCGCGAAGGCGTCCGGCCGCATCGGGTCGATCGCCTTTGTGAAACGTTCGAGCGCATCATGAAACAGCGTGCCGCGCTCCATGGCGCCGGGATCGCGCAGCAGCGGATCGAGAGGCGTGAGCCCGAGCACGCGCCTGGCGTAAACCGCATAGGGATCGCGGCGCAGCGTTTCGATTTCCGTGATCGACAGCTTTTTGGGCCGGGCATCGAGCGGCGGTTTGGGCTGCGGCCGTGTCGCGAAGGGAACGTCTTCGCCCTCATCGAGGGCGTGCGCCCAGCCGAGGAGTGTTGCGCCGCGGCTCCGCATGGCTTCTGCGACTTCAGGGCCGGCGCAGGTGATGAGCCGTTGCAGCCAGCGTGATGGCGTTGCCGGTGCATCTCCCGAACGCCCCGAGCGCGTCAGGATCACGGTTCCGTTTCCCATCGCCATCATGAAATCATGAGCGGCAAGGCCGATCCGCCGTTCCGGTGGCTCGAGATCGATGCCAGTCTTCATGAAACGCGACATGAAACGGTCGGCCTCGGGCTGCCGCGGCCAACCGCCCTCGTTCAGCCCGCCAATGACCAACGTATCGACCGATTGCAGCCGCGCCTCCAATGCGCCCCAGATGGCGATCCGGTCGTCCGATCCGGGTGCTGGCTTTACCGTTTCGGTCGCGATCAGCGCCGCCAGCATGTCTGGCCAATCGGCAGCGCTGAATTCAAGCATCGTGGCGGAGCCGACGAGAGCCGAGAGGAAGGCCGCCAGCTTCTCGCCGCTATCGCCGCGATAAAGCGCTTCCAGTGTTTCGTCACCGGAACGAGCGAGATTTTCCAAGCTCTGGACGCTGGCGCGCGCTACTTCGCCCAGCAGCGCCATTTTCCTAATCCGCCACGCGAGCAATGGCGAGACGGCTTCCGAGAGAGCGGAGAGAACATCCTGTGCCTCCGCTATCCTTTGATCGGTCAAGCGTGACTTCCAGAAGGGCGGGTGGTTGCTGTCTTCAAGGCCGGAAAGGCGCGTCGGAAATTCCTCGGCGAGGGTTGCGATGTCAGGCCGTCCGGCGCCGCCGCGCAATGCTACCAGGTCAATCGTCTCGGCAGCGGAACGAACTCTGCTTCTCTCCATGCCGAGCGTCAGAAAGGGATGTTTGAGGAGGGAAAGCAGCGCCACCGGATCTCCGGGGTGGAAGACGCACTCCACGAGAAGCCGGAGCAGGATTGTCGCCGGCGTTTGCGAAAGCGGCGTGCCGCCTGAATCGTCCGCCTTCACCTGAAAGCGCTGCAATTCCGCGGAAACACGCCGCGCGAGTTCACGGTCCGGCGTAACGAGGGCCGCTGTTCCGGATCCCTGGTCGACCGCATGCTTAAGCGCGACGGCGATTGCCAGCGCTTCGTCTCGTTCGTTCGTGGCCTCCATCAGAGTGACGCGGGATAGCGCTTTCCGTATTTCGGGAATAGCAGCATCCGCTGTTTCGCTTGCCCACTGGTCGGTCGTCTCGGCAGGGCGCAGAGCGTCACTCACAAGCCGGCGCCGGTCAGCGAGATCATCCTGCGCCTGACTCAACTCGATTACGTCATCGCGGGTGACTTTCATAGCGTCGAGCAGCTTCTTCAGACCATATTGCGGATGGCCGCAAATCGCTGGCGCGGAGGAATCGCCGAGCGCCGCCCATGAAATTTCGTCCAGAATCGTGTCGAGGCCGGGCAGGACGACGGCTCCCCTCGGCAGGCGCGCGATCGCGGAAAGGAGAGCGGCGGTGGCCGGGATCGAACCCGTGGACCCCGCGGCGATCACGGGGCCGTCGGGCGGGTTGCGCGAGAGGCGGGCCGCCTCGGCTTTGAGGAGCGCGTTGCGATATTGGGCGGGATTGCTCCTGTCCAGTTCACGCAGTCGTTCCGGCCAGTGCACCGAAACGATCTGCAGGAATTCGAGCGTCACCTGCCACCACGCAGCGAGATCGCCCTCCACCAGGCCGGCCAGCCTCTTCCAGTCCGCTCCCTCCGTCTCCATCTCGTCGATCAGGGCCGCGAGATCGCGCGCGAACCAGATTGCGTCGGCGGTGGAGGTCGGAACCACGATCTTTTCGTCGTAAAGCGCGGCGAAATGGGCCGGCAGTCGGCTTTTCCATGCCTGGACGAGAGGCGCAAGCAGGAGGAGGCGATCGAGAGCGCCGATTGGCGGCGGCGTCTCAAGCACCTCCGCGTCGCCGGATTCGAACAATAACTCCTCTTCGGCGAATTCGCCGAGCGCCCGGATGGAAGGCAGGATGGCTGATGCCTTGCCGATGCGGTCGACAAGCGTACTGCGCAATTCCCTCACGGCGCGCCGCGTCGGCAGATAGATTGTCGCCGAGGCGAGCGCCAACGGGTCGCGGCCGACCTCGAAGCCGGGAATGAGATCGCCCGAGAGAAGAGCGTCGGCGAGGCAGGGCAGGAACGGCACGCCCGGCGGGATGGAGAAGATATGCGGTGTGTCGCGGAGGTTCATTGCCTCGACGCTTTCGCGACCGCCTCCTCGGCGGCCGGGATGGCATCAGGCGTGCCGACCGTGATCCATTGTCCCTTCATCTTCATGCCGTGCAGTCTGCTCTTGCCGATCGCGATGTCAAAATATCTGTTCAACGATTGCGGTATCACATTCGCGCCCGCGAAAATCGCCGCATCGATAATGGCCGCGCCGGCATAGATCAGGCCGTTCTCGTCGCCGCCGGAACGGGAAAGCGTGCCGTCGTCGGCGAGGAGGAAGTCGGTTTTGCCGGTATGCCCGACGGCGGAATTGGGATCGGCCAGCATGAGCAACATATCCATCTTCCCGGCGTCCCAGGCAAGGGCGAGCCGCGAGAGGTCCGGATCCGGCCCGTCGATCCAGAACGTGTCGGCATTGACGAGGAAAAAGGGGGAAGCGCCGAGCGTCGGGAGGGCCTTGATGATGCCGCCGGCGGAATCGAGCAGTTGTTCCGTCTCATCGGAAATGACGATGCGCGGCGCGGCGCGGCCGGAGATATGTGACCTGATCTGGTCCGGTAGGTGATGAACGTTGACGACGGCCTCATCGACGCCGGCTCGCGCCAGCGCATCGAGTCCCCAATCGAGAAGTGGTTTGCCGGCTATCTTTATCAGCGGCTTCGGCATCTTTTCCGTGATCGGACGCATGCGCAGCCCGAGTCCGGCCGCCAGGACAATCGCCTTTTTCGGAGAAAAGGAGGCCGTCAAAGCGGCACCTCGGCGAGTTTTGCCCTGAGATAGAAATCCCGTAGTCGTTCCATGACGGGATGGTCGAGCGCGCGCATCACATAGTCGCGGATGCGGGGGAGGTGACGGAGGTAATGCGGCTTGCCGTCGCGCCGGTCGAGCCGGACGAAGAGGCCGAGAATTTTAGTGTTGCGCTGTGCGGCCGTGATCGTAAAGGCTTCCTCGAAAAGCTCTCGTTCGGAGGGGGAAAAGATGCCCCGGGCCTGCCGATAGGCTTCCCTGATCTCGCGCGAGAGATCGGAGGGGATGTCGATCCTGGCGTCGAAGGCGAGAGAGGCCACATCATAGGGGGAGGGACCGAGGAGCGCGTCCTGGAAATCGATGATGCCGAGCCTGTCGCGGCCCTGCCGATTGGCGCGCCAGATGATGTTGGGAGAATGAAAGTCGCGCAGCACGATGCCGGATTCGCCTTTGCCGAGTCTCGCGATCAGATCATTCCATATGGCATGAAACTCGATGCGTTCCGCATCGCTGGCGTTTCGCCCGGAAGCGAAGGGCATGAACCAGTCGAGGAAAAGCTCCACTTCAATCAGCATCGCTTCACGGTCATAGGACGGCAGGCGATGCTTTAGATCGTCCGCGGCGGGCAGTTCTGCTGGCCAATCACTGGCATGAATGGCGGCCAGAAGCTCGGCCGAAGCCAGATAACGTTCCCTGATCGGGCTTCCATCCGGGCGAACAATGCCGACATTGCCGAGATTTTCGAGCAGAAGCAGGCCTTTTCCGAGATCCTGCGCGTGAATTTCCGGCGCTGCGAAACCTCGTTCCCTAAGGGCGCGATCCATCGCGACAAAGGGAACAACCGTATGCGCGAGATGGGCGATTTCGGCATAGGTCTTGCCATCGCGGATCACCGGCCCGAGCGAGCGGCGCGGCGCGTTCATCAGGATGAGGGGCGGCTGATCTCCGGCGGTGACTGTTTCGTAGGCGCGGACCGATGCGTCGCCCAGCAGATAGCGTCGATGCGCATCCTTCAACCCTGACCGCTCGAGAAAATGGCGGATGTCGAGCGTCCGGCGGATACGGGACAGCACCTCATCATTTCCCTCTATGCGGACTCTCCGCCCGGAGCCCGCCGTCTCGATTTCGACCGTGATTGCCTGTGCCGGAAGCAATCCGGCGGCGCGCTCCGGCCATTCGATCAGGACGGCGCCGTTCTCCAGCCCTTCGTCGAGGCCGAGTTCCTCCAGTTCGTCCGGACTTCCCAGACGATAGAGATCGAGATGCAGGACGGGGAGCCTTCCCTCATAGCTCTGCACCAAGGTGAAGGTCGGGCTTGGAACCTCAAGATCCGGATCGCCGGCCAATGCGCGGATCAGGGCGCGCGCCAGTGTCGTTTTGCCGACGCCGAGATCTCCCTCGAGGGCAATCGCGTCGCCTTTCGCGAGAACGGCCGCGAGATCCTCGCCGAGCCGGTTCGTGGCCGCTTCATCCGGTAAATCGAGCCGCAATTCGTTCTGGGCCATGGGCGGTTCTTACTCCGCCGCTGTCCTATAGCTTTCCGGCGACAGCGGGAAGCGGCAAGTTACGGTGGTGCCTTTTCCCTTGCCGGAATCGATTTCCACGCTGCCGTGATGGAGTTCGACAAACCCTTTGACGATCGAAAGTCCCAGCCCTGCGCCGCGCCGGCGCCCGCCATTACTCCGCGGCTCGAACCGCCTAAACACCGTATCGACGATTTCCGGCGGCATGCCCGGGCCGTCGTCATGGACGGAAAATTCGACCGTATCGCCCTGCAGCCGGCTAACAAGCGTGATGGTGCTGTGCTCGGGCGCGTAGTTGGCGGCGTTCGCAAGCAAGTTGAACAGGATCTGGCGTACCCTGTTGCCGTCGGCGCGGAAGGTTTTTGGCGAGGAGGAGAGGTCGAGCCCAAGTTTGATCGAATGCTCCCTTATCCTTTCGCCGACAAGCTCCACCGCCGCCTCCACGGTCTGCCGGACGGGCACCTCGGTGATATCGAGTTCCATGATACCGGCATCGACCGTCGCGAGGTCGAGAATGTCGTTGACGATCGTCAGCAGGACCGAGGATGAGGAAGAGATGTGCTCGATATAGTCCCGCTGCTTTGCATTGAGCGGGCCGGTGGCGGCGAGCGTCATCAGCTCGGTGAAACCGATGATGTTGGTCAGCGGTGAGCGGAGTTCGTAATTGACGTGCTGGACGAAATCGTTCTTGAGCTGATCGGCCCGCTCGAGCGCCTCGTTCTTCTCCTTCAGCGCTCTTTCGATGTTGACAGAATCCGTGACGTCCACGAAAGTCATCATCACCTGGCCGTTCGGCAGATGGACCACCGCATATTGCAGGACCGTTCCGTTCAGTAAATCCGCCTGGCCGTGGCGGTCGAGCCGCTCTTCGTCGAAACCGGTCGCGGCCGCCACGAATTGTTTCCACGGGCTGTCCGCGGCAAGTGTGTCGCAGAAGGCGCGGATTTCGGAAATATGGGTGGTCGGCCCAAGAAAGCTCTCCGGCAGCCCCCATAGGCGCGAAAAGGCCGGATTTGACAGGCGCACCCGCCCGTCGGGCCCAAAAACGGCAACGCCTTCCGCCAGATGGTCGAGTGTTTCGCCCTGGACGCGCACGGCGGTCGTGTAGCGGCTTTCAAGGTCCATCCGTTCGGTCAGGTTCTCGAAGACCCAAGTGACTCCGCCATTCGGTTGGGGGGTGGCGATGACGCGGACGGTGCGTCCATCCGGCAGATGCCACCAATGTTCGGCGGAATCGACCGAACGATAAGCGGAAAGCAGATTTTCCTTCCAGCGCCGCCATTCCGGTTGTTCGGCGAGCTTGCCCTCGCTGCGCAGCCGGTCGAGGAAAAGCGCGTTGTCGGGGGCGCTCGCCAGGAAGGCGTGATCAAGATCCCACAGTTTCTGGAAGGCCTGGTTGAAAAAGCGCAACTTCTGCTTCGGATCGAAGATGGCAACCGCGGTGGTCAGTTGGTCAAGCGTGTCGGAATGGCTTCTGAGGGTACGTTCGAATTCCTCCTTCAGGCCTTCGATCTCGCTCCTGTCGATCGCTACGCCGGCCGCCCCGGCCTCGCCGGCAAATTCCGTGACAGTGAAATGTCTGCGATCTCCGCCGACGACCGTGGAGAGCGTTTGTGCAAACACCGGATGCGCGAGATGATGCCGCTCGATCGCCTCCCGCGCCTGGGTTCCGAGGAATTCCCGCTCTTCGCGGACCGCCATTTCGGCATTCGGGGCGTCCACGGCCCTGATATAGGCCTTGTTGACCCAGCGCAGCTTTCCCTCTGCGGATCGTAGCCAGAATGGCATGTCGAGTGCGTTCACCAGCCCGACAAGAAGCGCATGCTCGCCGAGCAACTGCTGGTGGGCGACTTGCAGTCTGGCATGGTCCGTCTGGCTTCTGGTGAGCGAAAGAAAGCGGACGACGGCATGGCCGGTCGGGCGGCGGCCCTGGACTTCGAGGAAGCCACCGCTCTGGGTCTCGACCACAAGATCGAACGGCTCGCCATTTTCGCGTAGCGCGCCGATCCCCTTCTCCAGCGCAGCCGCGGAGCGCGGAGCAAGCCAGCGTCCAAAGGCGAGAAAGGCGCTTCGTTCTTCCGGTACGCCCGCCATGCTCTGCAACGAACCGACAAGTTCCGGCCGCCGCGCCTCGGTCGTCCAGACGATAAGCCGTTGATCCTTCAGGTTGAGCAGGGCGTCATTGCGCTGGAGCGATGCATTGAGGTCGGCGACCTTGGCCTTCAATTCCGTATTTTCGTCCGCGATCCGCGCTCGCTCGCGGATCACCCAGATAGCGGAAAGCATGGCCGTGCCCATCACGCCGGCGAACATTGCAAGCTGGATGACATCGCCTGCGCTGAACACCGGCTGCGAGAGCGGGATCGTGACCTGGGCAAGGGCATGGGAAGGGAAAACAGCGGTGCAAGCCGAAAGGGCGTGGGTCAGGCCGCGAAACGGAAAAGATTGTTTGCGGCGGCTTCTCTTGGAATGGCGCCGTGATCCGCTCTCCGCGGAATCTCTATTCCCGCCGACGTCGGATAGCCCGGCGTCACGCGCTTTTGCCCCTGGCATGCCTTGTTCCTCTCCGCCGCGTGAACAGCAAGACTGCCCAAAACGCACCCTCTCCCGGCAACGCCGGGTTACAGCGAATCAGGCAACAATAACCCTCTGGCGAATCGGCGTGAAGAAGGCAGGCGCCAAAAAACATGCCGGACGATTTGTCAATCGCCCGGCATCAATATATTGTGGTTGTCCTAAAATATATCAGTACCTGTAGTGTTCAGGCTTGAAAGGCCCTTGCGGCGTGACGCCGATATAGGCGGCCTGTTCTTCCGAAAGCCGAGTCAGCGTGGCGCCGAGCTTGTCCAAATGCAGCTTGGCGACCTTCTCGTCGAGATGCTTGGGAAGCACATAGACCTTGTTTTCGTAGTGGCCCGGCTTCGTCCACAGTTCCATCTGGGCAAGGACCTGGTTGGTAAACGAGGCCGACATGACGAAGCTCGGATGGCCCGTCGCATTGCCGAGATTGAGAAGCCGGCCTTCCGAGAGCAGGATCATGCGGTTGCCGCCGGGAAATTCGACCATGTCCACCTGCGGCTTGATATTCGTCCATTTCAGGTTGCGCAGCGCGGCAACCTGGATCTCATTGTCGAAATGGCCGATATTGCCGACGATCGCCATGTCCTTCAGCTTGCGCATGTTTTCGAGGGTCAGCACATCCTTGTTGCCGGTCGCGGTGATGACGATGTCAGCGCTTGCGGCGGCATCGTCGAGAGTCACCACTTCGAACCCGTCCATCGCCGCCTGCAGCGCACAGATCGGATCGGCTTCCGTGACCTTGACGCGCGCGCCGGCGCCCCTCAGCGAAGCGGCCGAGCCCTTGCCGACATCGCCATAGCCGCAAACCACCGCCACCTTACCGGCCATCATGACGTCTGTGGCGCGGCGAATGCCGTCGACCAATGATTCCTTGCAGCCATATTTGTTGTCGAATTTCGATTTCGTCACGGAATCGTTGACGTTGATCGCGGGGAAGGCCAGGAGCCCGCGCTTCTGCAACTGATAGAGCCGGTTGACACCCGTTGTCGTCTCCTCGGTGACACCGCGGATGGCGTCTCGCTGACGCGTGAAGAAGCCCGGAGTTTCGGCCATGCGTTTCCTGATCTGCGCGAACAGGATTTCCTCCTCCTCGCTGCCGGGTTTGGAAAGCACGTCCTCGCCGGCTTCGGCGCGGGCGCCGATCAGGATATACATCGTCGCGTCGCCGCCATCATCGAGGATCATGTTGGAAGGGGCGCCATCGGGCCACTGGAAAATCCGGTCCGTATACGACCAGTAATCCTCGAGGTTTTCGCCCTTGACCGCGAAGACGGGCGTTCCGGTCGCGGCGATTGCCGCCGCCGCGTGATCCTGGGTGGAGAAGATGTTGCAGGAGGCCCAGCGGACATCCGCGCCGAGCGCCTTCAGTGTCTCGATCAGCACCGCCGTCTGGATCGTCATGTGCAGGGATCCCGAAATCCGGGCGCCCTTGAGCGGCTTGGCGCCGCCGAATTCCTCGCGGCAGGCCATCAGGCCCGGCATTTCCGTCTCGGCGATTTCGATTTCCTTCCGGCCCCAGTCCGCGAGGCCTATATCCTTGACGGCATAATCGTTGGAATTCGCCATTCTCTTTCTCCAAATTGTCCGTGCAGGCGGCCTCGTCCGATAGCCGCAATCATACGCCGCTCCTATCAGATCGGCGCCAACGCGACAATAGATATAAAGAAATCTTTATCTCTCTATATCGAGCATATCCGTAGGGTGGATAACGGCGTTCCGGCTCGATCTCAGCTTTCTTCACCGAAGCGGGAAGAAATAAGTTCCTCCAGCGCGTGCATGACTTCTTGCGCCTGCGGTCCCGAGGCCTTGACGCTGATGCAGCATCCGGGGCTGGCGGCCAGCATCATGAGCCCCATGATCGAGGTCCCGCCGACGGTAACGCCGTCCTTTTCGACCTCGACCGTCGCGTCATAGGCTCCAACCACCTGGACGAATTTGGCCGAGGCGCGCGCATGCAGTCCCCTCTGGTTGACGATGGGGAACTCCCGCATCACGATCCCGGTTTGCGGATTGACGAGTTCTGTCATTTGCCGTTGAGGAACTTGCTCGCGACGTTGATATATTTCCGCCCGGCCGCCTGGGCCTCCTCCAATGCGGAAGGCATGTCGTCATTGACGCGGACGCTGGAGAGCTTGATCAGCATCGGCAGGTTGACGCCCGCGATTACCTCGACCTGCCCCGATTTCATCACCGATATGGCGAGATTGGACGGCGTGCCGCCGAACATATCGGTCAGCACTATCACGCCGGCTCCGGTGTCGGATCGTTTTACCGCTTCGACGATGTCGCGGCGGCGCTGTTCCATGTCGTCGTCCGCGCCGATGGAAACCGTTTCGAAATTCTGCTGCTGTCCGACGACGTGTTCGACGGCGTTACGGAATTCTTCGGCCAAGCGACCGTGCGTCACAAGCACGAGTCCGATCATTCAGCGACGGCTCCCGACTGGCCCCGACTGCGGGTGCTACAATTTTGGCCGCGACCCGCTGGACGGAACGGCAAGTGCGCTATCTTGTCGATGCTCTTCCCGTTGACAAGCCCAAATCCGGCCTTTTTTTGTTCAATTTGACGCACCGTCACTCCCTTGTCGCGAACGTTCGACATGTATTTTCGTCAAGGCGGGCAATTATCGCGTAAACGGCAAGCGGCGGCCTTATGGCCGGGTCGATCGCAAGATAGGGCAAGTCGATGTCGAGGAGCGAAATCATTTCATCCGGTTGAAAGCGCGGAGCTTGGGCATCCACGAGATCGACGACGAGATCGAGGATGGTTCGGGTTTCGAAGGCAATTTTTGCCGGACCGAACCCGCGCAATTCCATCAATCCCGCTATGGCGGACGGAGCCTGGGCCACTATCCGCTCGCCCAACCGGCTGAGCAGGATCTGGTCGTCCGAAACGAGGCGGCCGAAGCGGTTTGACGCCTTGCACCAGTCTAGAAGCGCCAGCGCCAGCGCCGATTTGCCGGCCCCGGACGGGCCGCGCAGCATTATGCCTCGATCCGCCGCGATCACCACGCTTGCATGGTGGTTCTGCCTGCGATCGGAAAGTGGCTCGACCAGGATCATTCCTCGGCAGGCAAAGTGACGACAAAACGCGCACCGCGTATGTCGCCCGGTTTCGTGCCCATGATATTTTCCGCGTTGAGCGTGCCGCCATGCGCCTCGATGATCTGCCGGCTGATCGAGAGGCCGAGGCCGGAATTCTGGCCAAATGCTTCACTGGACGGGCGGTCGGTATAAAAGCGCTCGAAGATGCGGTCTATGCGCTCGGCTTTGATGCCGGGGCCATTATCCTCAACCGTCAGGATAGTGTATTTGCCGGCGCGCGACAGCGTTACGAGGATCCGGCCGCCTTCGTCCGGCACGAAGGAACGCGCGTTTTCGATAAGATTGGTCAGCACCTGCCCCAATCTGAGATCGTGTCCCTGCACGAAATATCCCTTAACTCCATGCGGAAGCTTGGCGGGGTGGAAGTCAATCTGGACATGCTTCTTGCCTTTTCCCGCTTCCTTTGAGACGGCCACGAGGTCGGCGGCAAGTTTCTGAAGATCGATACGGTTCGCATAGTCCCGCGCCAGTTCCGCGTCGAGCCGCGAAGCGTCCGAAATGTCCGTGATCAGCCGGTCGAGCCGCCGCACGTCATGCTGGATGACATCCAGCAGGCGTTTGCGCGATTCCTCCGTCTTCGCGATCGGCAGGGTCTCGACCGCGCTCCTGAGCGACGTAAGCGGATTTTTCAATTCGTGCGAAACATCCGCCGCGAAGCTTTCGATGGCTTCGATGCGGGCATAAAGCGCGTTCGTCATGTCGCGTATCGCGACCGAGAGGTCGCCGATTTCGTCCTGCCGATTGGAAAAATCGGGGATTTGCTGCCTGCTTTTGGTCCCCCTCCTGACGCGGATGGCGGCGGCGGAAAGACGCCGGAGCGGCCGTGCGATGGTCGAGGCGAGCAGCATGGAGAGAATCGCCGTGACCAGCGCCAGCACGCCGAACAGCCTGACGATCGCCATGCGCTCGGCGGTCACGATCTTGTCGATGTCGCCGCCCTGCGTCGAAAGCTGGAGAACGCCGAGCACGGCACGGAAGCGCTGGATGGGAACGGCGACGGAGACGACGAGTTCGCCCTGGTCGCTCACCCGCACCACTGTGGCCGGGCTGCCGGTGAGCGCCGTCATCACCTCGGGGTAGGATGAGCCGTTTCCGCCTGGCTGTTCCTTATAGACCGGCAGATCCGTGCGCCGGATGAATGCGATGACCGCCCGTTCCAGCCGCTCCAGAAGGCTGGGCTTTTCCTCTTCGATAGGAGGCAAATCGTAACGCAGGATTTGGCCGCGTGAATAAAGATGCCGAGAATCGAGCAGCAGATTGGCGTCGCGGTCGTAGATGCGGGCGCGGGTCTTGGTCGGCGAAATCAATCGCCGCAGAAGCGGCGCCACCAGTTCCGGATTGATCGGGAAATCGAGATTGTCGAGTTGGTCCGATCCCGGCGCCGTGCTCTGGCCGGCCTGTAGTTCGAGCAGCTTTTCCGGATCGATATGGATCGAGTCGGTTTCAACCGTCGCCGAGGATGCGATGGCGCCGGCGATGATCTCGCCCTGCGTCATCAGGCTTTCCACACGGGCATCGATCAGCCCGTCGCGGAACTGGTTGAGATAGAGAATGCCGACGACCAGAACGCCGAGCGCGGCCATGTTGAGGAAAAGGATACGGCGCGTCAGGCTCGAGAACACGTGGTGCTCGAGAAGCCGGCGCAGCGCCCGCAGGAAGCGCCGCATTATCCCCTGCCGCTTGTTCGCCTGGGAATCGGGCAGGATTATCTTGTCTGCTTCTGCCGCCATGGCGCAATTTTAGAACAGCGCGTACCGGATGGAAATCGCCGATCCGCTTCCTCCGGCATACTGCCGCAGGTCCGATCCTGCAACTTCTGCCTCAAACCTCGCGAAAACGGTAGCCGACGCCGTAAAGCGTCTCGATCATGTCGAAGCTGTCGTCCACCAGCTTGAACTTCTTGCGCAACCGCTTGATGTGGCTGTCGATGGTCCGATCGTCGACATAGACCTGTTCGTCATAGGCAGAATCCATCAGCGCGTCGCGGCTCTTGACGACACCAGGCCGCTGCGCAAGCGAATGGAGGATCAGGAATTCCGTCACGGTCAGCGTCACGGGTTCGCCCTTCCAGGTACAGGTATGTCGCTCCTGGTCCATGACCAATTGTCCCCTCTCCAGCGAACGCGACTGCGGCCCTGGAGCCTTGGTGGAGGCATCGCGCGTGCTTGCCCTGCGCAGGACGGCGCGGACCCGCTCCACGAGAAGCCGCTGGGAAAAAGGCTTCCGGATAAAATCGTCGGCGCCCATCTTCAGACCGAAAAGCTCATCGATCTCGTCGTCCTTCGAAGTCAGAAAGATGACGGGCAGGTCCGATTTCTGCCGCAGGCGGCGTAACAATTCCATGCCATCCATACGCGGCATCTTGATATCGAGAATCGCGAGGTTCGGCGGGCGCGAGGAAAGCCCCTCCAGGGCGGAAGCGCCGTCTGTATAGGTTTCGACGCGATAGCCTTCGGATTCCAGAGCGATGGAGACGGAGGTGAGGATATTGCGATCGTCATCGACCAGCGCGATCGTTGTCATGTCCGGCGACTCCCTCATAGGCGGTCCCTTCCTTTTGCGGGAAGAGGCTTTTGGAGGACAAATTGGGTACAAAATGTGGCGTAGCCGCAACGGTATGTCACAGCATCCTTCCGAATGCCACCCCTCGGCCCATGCGGCCTGTTCGGAACCCTGCCGGCCGCAATCGCGTTAACTATCACGACTTCGCGTCATATAACCGATTTAAACATTTTTCAAATTTTCTAAATCGATTAATTATTTGATATAAAAAGGGTTTTCTGGTCAATGGCAGGGTATGCGCGATTGGAGCTTTTGATTGCAACGGCACCCGTCCGTGATTGTTCAACGTTCGGAGAGGTAGGATGAAGGAACTTGGCTGGCACAATTCCGATTGCGGTCTGGAAAGCTCTGGTCTTTCCGGTGCGGCCGTTGCCTATTACAATCTCGGGGCGGCTCGTCTTTATGAGGAGGCCCTTCGCAGGGGTGAGGCGCGGCTGACCGACAAAGGGGCATTGATGGCTGTTACCGGCCGCCATACCGGCCGTTCCGCCAAGGACAAGTTCACCGTCCGCGACGCGAATACCGACGGACCCATCTGGTGGGAGAACAATGCGTCGATGTCGCCCGAGCATTTCGAAACGCTTTATGCCGACTTCAAGGCGCATGTGAAGGGCAAGGAGCTTTTCGTCCAGGATTTATGGGGCGGCGCGGACGAAGCGCTTCACCTCGCGGTCCGGGTGGTCACGGAATTCGCGTGGCATTCGCTGTTCATACGCAACCTCCTCATCCGGCCCGAGCACGAGGCTTTGAAGAGTTTCGTGCCGAAGATGACGGTCATCGATCTGCCCTCGTTCAAGGCCGATCCCGCGCGCCATGGAAGCCGGGGCGAAACCGTCGTCGCCGTCGATCTGACGCGGATGATCGTCTTGATCGGCGGCACGTCCTATGCCGGCGAGATGAAGAAATCGGTCTTCACCGCCTTGAACTATATGTTGCCCGCCCGCGGCGTCATGCCGATGCATTGTTCGGCCAATACCGGACCGGACGGCGATTCGGCCATATTCTTCGGCCTTTCGGGCACCGGCAAGACGACGCTCTCTGCCGATTCCAGCCGCACCCTTCTCGGCGACGATGAGCATGGATGGGGACCGGACGGTTTGTTCAATTTCGAAGGCGGCTGCTACGCGAAAACGATTCGCCTGTCGCGGGAAGCCGAGCCGGAAATTTATGCCACGACGCAGCGTTTCGGCACCATTCTCGAGAATGTTGTCCTCGACGAGCATGGCGTACCCGACTTTGACGATGGTTCGCTGACGGAAAACACGCGCTGCGCCTATCCGCTGCATTTCATTCAGAACGCAAGCGGGACCGGTCGGGCCGGTCATCCGAAAAACCTCATCATGCTGACGGCGGATGCATTCGGCGTCCTGCCGCCGGTTGCCAAGCTGACGCCTGCCCAGGCCATGTACCATTTCCTGTCGGGCTATACCGCCAAGGTCGCTGGCACGGAAAAGGGCGTTACCGAGCCGGAGGCGACCTTCTCGACCTGTTTCGGCGCGCCGTTCATGCCACGTCATCCAGCGGAATATGGGAACCTGCTGCGCCGCCTGATCGCCGAGCACAATGTCGATTGCTGGCTGGTCAACACCGGCTGGACGGGCGGAGCCTATGGCATCGGCCGCCGCATGCCGATCAAGGCGACGAGGACCCTTCTCGCCGCCGCGCTCGATGGCTCGCTTCACAATGCGACCTTCCGTACCGATCCGAATTTCGGCTTTGCCGTCCCCGTAGCCGTCCCCGGCGTGGACGCGGCGATCCTCGATCCGCGCCGGACATGGGCGGACAAGACTGCCTATGACCGTCAGGCGCGGAAGCTGGTCGGCATGTTCATCGACAATTTCGCCAAATTCGAAGGCCATGTCGACGCCGACGTCAACATGGCGGCGCCACGCGTTCAGGAAGCGGCTGAATAGGTCGTATTTGCCGATGAGCGGTGCGTGAGCGCGCCGCTCGTTATTCCATGACGACGCTGTGGTCCATCGCCTGGGGCCGGTCCGCCTTACGGAGGAGCAGAAGCAGCGGGATCGCGACGATCGACAGGATGGTCATCAGCCTGAAATCGTCGATATAGCTGATGATGGTTGCCTGGAGCGTTACCGCGCCGTCAAGCGCCGCCCGCCCCGCCTCGGTGAACGGACTCATCAGTTTCATCACTTCCGGGTTCTGGAACGCCTGATTGAACGGCGTCACATAGGTCGCGATATCGGCATGGTTGGCTTGGGTGTTCTCGCTCAGGAGCGCCATCACGATCGAGATGCCGACGCTTGAACCGATATTGCGTGAAAGATTGTAGAGGCCCGTCCCTTCGGCGCGCATTTTGGCAGGCAGGGTCTCGAAAGTTACGGTCGTAAGCGGCACGAACAGGAAGCCGAGGCCGGCGCCTTGGACGAAGCCCGTCATCGCAATCTCCCATTCGGAGACGTCGGGCGTCCATCCTTCCATGAGATACATCGCCCAGGCAGTGACCAGGAATCCCACCAGCAGGAGCAGGCGCGTGTCCACCTTATTGATCAGCCGGCCGACGAAGAACATGCACATCATGGTGCCGAGGCCGCGCGGTCCCATGACGATGCCGGCGGTGAGGACAGGATAGCCCATCAACGTCTGCAGATAAGGCGTCAGCAACGCCAGCGACGCCAGATAAGTGATGCCGACGACGAAAATGAAGACCATCCCCACGGTGAAATTCCTGTCCAGGAACAGCGCCGGATTGACGAACGTCCCCTTGGCCGTGAACGTATGGACGAGGAAGATGTAGAAAGCCGAGGCAGCCACGATCGCCTCGATGATGATTTCGCCAGACGCAAACCAGTTCAGCTGCTCGCCGCGGTCGAGAACCATCTGCAAGGCGGCGATGGCGACGCTGAGGGCGCCGAAGCCCAGCCAGTCCAGCCGGGCGAACAGGTCCCTCTTCGTTTCGGTGACGAAGATCGAGACGCCGACGAGCGCGACCACGGCGATGGGGACGTTGATATAGAAGACCCAGCGCCAGCTGGCGTTCTCCGTCAGCCAACCCCCGAGAACCGGACCGAGGACCGGCCCCACCATCACCGAGATGCCGAACATCGCCATGGCGGAACCACGCTCCTCGACCGTGTAGATGTCGAGAAGAATGCTTTGCGAAATCGGCACCAGCGCTGCGCCGAACAGGCCCTGAAGCAGGCGGAACGCGACGATCTGGTAGAGCGACTGGGCGAGCCCGCACAGGATGGAGGCGATGGCGAAGCCGGTGATCGAGATCATCAGGATGCGCTTGCGCCCGAAGCGGTTCGCAAGATAGCCAGATGGCGGCGTCATGACGGCCGCCGCGACGATATAGGAGGTGAGGACCCAGTTTACCTGGTCGTAGCTTGCCGATACGCTGCCCTGGATATAGGGGAGCGCGACATTGGCGATCGTCGTGTCGAGCGCCTGCATGATGACAGCCAGCACGACGCAGAACGATATGGAGCCGCGATTGGCGACGGGTGTCGTCGCCTCGGCGCTCGCGGAACTAGCCATGGCTCTTGCCGGAGCCTCCGAAGAGGTCCTTCAGAAACTGGGGAACGCCACGTGCGTGGCCCGTATCGACCGAGACTTCGACGCTCATCCCGGCCCGGAGCGGCGGTTTTCCGGCTGGATCCTCGATGCTGACGCGCATGGGAATACGTTGTACCACCTTCACCCAGTTGCCGCTGGTGTTCTGAGCCGGCAGAAGGGAGAAACTTGACGCCGATGCCGGGCTGATGCTCGTGACCTTTCCGTGCCATTCCACGCCGGGATAGGTATCGACGGTGATCGTCGCTTTCTGGCCGGGCCTGACATAAGTCAGCTCCGTCTCCTTGGGGCTTGCTTCGACCCAGAGATCGGTCTGCGACACAAGACTGAACGCGGGCGTCGATGCGGGCAGATAGCGGCCGACCTGCAATGCGTCGACATTCGTCACGACTCCATCATAAGGCGCCTTGACGATCGAATCATTATAGTCGCGCTGGGCATCCTCGACCGCGGATTTCGCCTCCAGATAGAAAGGATTCTGCTCGACGGGCTGGTCGGGATCGCCGCCAAGCTGCGCCAGAACCGCGTTCGCCTGCGCTTCGGCCACCGCGACCTTCTGCTGCGCCGACACCAAATCGTGACGCGCTTCGTCATAGGCCGCCTTTGATGCGGTGGAGGTCGCTAGCAGATCCTGCTGCCGCTTTAGCGTTTCCTGATAATAAGGCAGGTCGGCCTTCGCCTGTTCGATCCCGGCCAGCGCCTGCCGATAACTCGCCTTCAGCGTCAGCACCTGATCGCGAACGGTTCCGAGCTGCGCCTTCGCGGCGTCGAGCGCGGTCTTGAAAGAATCGGGCCTCAGGCGGAAGAGCACCTGTCCCTTCTTGACGACCTCGTTGTTGTGGACGTCGATTTCCGAGACCGTGCCGGAGACATCGGTCGAGATCGAAAGCGAGCGCGCGCGAAGATAGGCGTTCTCGGTCGTCATCACCGCCCCGCCAGTCACATAGAAATAACCGCCGATGACGAGCAGGACTGGAAGCAGCGCGAAAAGCAACGTGCGTTTCCGGTTGCGTTTCGCTTTTCTCGGCGGAAAGACAACCGCCGGCTCCGCCGCCTTTTCCGCTGGCGAAGGACGTTCCGCAACGGTTTCCGATTCGAGCGGTTCGGGCGCGACGGGCGATTCCAATTCGTCGTCTTCTATCCTCGGCGAGGATTCGCGCTGCTCGCGGCCATCCTTGAGATGGATGACCTGGTCGTCCTGATATTTTCTTTTTGCAGACATCTTGTTCTATCAGCCTTGGAATATTCGGATTAGGCTGCGGGGAGCGTACATGCTTCGAGCAGATTGGATTTGATCTGGGAAAGGGTTTTCAGGAGCCGTTCCTGTTCGGCCCTGCTTATGCTGGCGAATGCTTCCTCGCTCGTCCTGCGGCCCGTAGCGCGCATGTCGTCGAGCAGCGGATAGGCGGCCTGCGTAAGATAGAGGAGCCAGGCACGCCGGTCGGTCGGGTGACGCCGCCTTTCCACGAGGCCGCGGGATTCCATCTTGTCGATCAGCCGCGCGAGCGTGATCGGCGTGATGTCGATCAGTTCCGCGAGGCCGTTCTGGTTGATGCCCTCATTCGCCGCCAGAAAAGCGAGCACCTGCCATTGCGCCCGCGTCAGGCCGAGCGAGCGCGAGCGTTGTTCGAAACGCTTGCGCTGCAGCCGCGCGACATCATGAAGCGCAAAGCTGATGTTGGAGGACAAGGTCGGCGTCATAACTATATGGAAGCTGTTTATAGCCATGCTTATTATCGCAGCGCATATAATCCTGCTGGACGCCTCATGCAAGACGCTCTAAAGCGCTGTTGCGAATAGAATCCGACTGGTGCCGAAATGTCGCAACCCGGAGCGGCGCCGAAATTGAGTTATTGGCGATGAATCGTCTCATCATGGTTAGCGCGTCGTTTATCCTGGCTGCGGGATCTGCTCATGCCGAAGGAAAGGCGGTGAATTGCGCCGGGATGGCTATGCTGGGCGGCGCGCAATTGGTCTGCAGCCATGTCGCTCCGAAAGCGCCGACGCAATTTTGCACCTATAGCTGGTCGCTCCATTCGACGGAGGCGGGGCAGCAGATCGTGGAAGGATCGTTTATGCTGCCGCCGGGCGCGAAGAACGTGACGGTCTATCAGGGAAGCGGGTTCGACAGCGCCTACTCCAATCCGATCGTCCTGTGCCGTGGCCGGAAGGACCACGGCTGAAATAGCCGCTTTCTCACGCGGATTGCCTCGCGCCCTGGCTGTCGAATGGATGCCATGATCGGATGACGAAAGGCGCGCCGGGTTCTTCCTCCACGAACAGGGCGAGCGATGCGACCATGAGAGGCTCGGTCAAGAGCGGTTCGAACAGTCGCTTGAGGGCGGCTTCGACCGGCGCGCTTTCGGCAGGTTCGACGGGTCCCGTCAGCGTCATATGAAAGCGGAATGTTTCGAACACATGGGGATAGCCCCATTCACGAAGATTCTTCAGTTCCTCCGGTGTGAGCCGATCGGGATTTCGTCTTGCGATTTCCGCAGCGCTAAGAGGCGCCCGGAAGGATTCGAAGACCGTGACGACATCATCAGCGAGATGATGGAGCGACGCATTCCCTTGCCTTGACGTGAGGGCGAAGAAGCTCCCCATCCGGCTGATCCGGAGGTCGACCGGGAATGGCCTCATCGATGCGGCGAAGCGATCGAGGGCGTCGACCAACTGGACTTCGCTTACGCCTTCTTCCAATCGGAATGGCGCCTTGAGCGTGGCGTGGAACCCGTAGCGTCTTGCCGGTGCGGTGTAATGGTTGATCTCCGCGTCCGTCAATTGCTCGTCCCGAGGATGCGGGACAGCGTGTCCGGAAAAAGCGTCGCGGCCAAGCCAAGCGGAAGCGGTCCGGACGAGCGCGGAATCCTTTGGCGGCGTGTAATAGATTGCGTAACGCATGCGGTTCTTTTCCCAATCGGCGAATCAGGCGCTCTGCAGAATAGGCAAGGAACAATCCGACATTATTACAAGCCCCGCTGCTCCTTCTCCCTGTACCGAGAGACCGCTGCCGACTGGCACTTCGGAAGCCGCCGCCCATCTGCATATTCCAATTTTCTTTTCCAGACGGTAACTGCCGGCATGGCTGTCATTCGATCGTAATAAAATGCCCCTGCCGACCGATCTTCCCGTCAACGACGTCCTTTCCGAACTGAGCGCTGCTCTGGAGGACAGGGGCAGCGCCGTACTCGTGGCGCCCCCGGGCGCCGGGAAGACGACGCTCGTACCGTTGGCGCTTTTGGAGAGCAATTGGATCGGAAAGGGCAGGATCGTCCTTCTCGAGCCGCGGCGCCTCGCCGCGCGTGCTGCTGCCAGGCGGATGGCAAGTCTTGTCGGGGAGGCGCCGGGCGGCAGGGTCGGTTATGCCATGCGCATGGAAAGCCGCGTCTCGGATCGGACGCGTATCCTGGTGGCGACCGAGGGGATCCTCTCCCGCATGATCCTGGACGATCCCGAACTTCAGGGAATCTCGGCGGTCATTTTCGACGAGTTTCATGAACGCTCGCTCGATGCCGATTTCGGACTGGCGCTTGCCCTCGATATCCGAAGCGCCTTGCGCCCGGATCTCAGGCTGCTCGTCATGTCGGCCACGCTCGACGGCGCGCGCGTCGCGGCGCTCCTGAAGGATGCGCCCGTCATCGAAAGTTCCGGCCGGAGCTTTCCGATTACCATTTGTTATGAAGAGCGATCGCCAGGCCAGCCGGTGGAACAAGCAGTGGCTAGCGCCGTGCGGCGCTGGCTTTCGGCTGAAGAAGGAAGCATCCTCGCTTTCCTGCCGGGCCAACGGGAAATCCTGCGCACAGCGGAAATGCTGGACGGTTCGGTACCAGATAATATCGATGTCGTCCCGCTCTATGGCGCCCTTGATGGAAAGGCGCAGGATTTGGCGATCAGGCCGGCGGCGCCGGGAAGGCGGAAGGTCGTTCTAGCGACGTCGGTGGCGGAAACGTCGATCACCATAGATGGCGTGCGGATCGTCATCGACAGTGGGTTGGCCAGGCAACCGCGATACGAGCCTTCGAGCGGACTGACGCGTCTCGAAACGGTGCGCCTCTCGCGTGCTTCGGCGGACCAGCGCGCCGGCCGGGCGGGGCGAACGGAGCCGGGCGTAGCGGTCAGGCTTTGGCGCGCCGAGCAGACGAACGCGCTTTTACCCTTCAGCCCGCCGGAGATTGTCGAAGCCGATCTCGCCGGGCTCGTCCTCGATTGCGCTGCCTTTGGCGTCACGGACCCTTCGCGCCTTGCCTTCCTCGATCAGCCGCCTGAGCCGGCCTTGGCGGAAGCGCGGCAGCTTCTCCGCTCGCTCGATGCGATCGACGAGGACGGCCGCATCACTGAGGCAGGTCTTGGCATGCGCCGCCTCGCCTTGCCGGCCCGCCTGGCGCATATGGTGGTGGAGGGCGCTCGCAAGGGGAGCGCGCGCGGTGCGGCGGAACTGGCCGTTCTTTTGACGGAGCGTGGCCTGGGTGGCGATGCCGTTGATCTCGAAACCCGGCTTTCACGGTTTCGGAATGATCGCTCGCCCCGCGCGACAGCCGCCCGCAAGCTCGCGGCCGGTCTGGCGCGCACGAGCGGCCGGCAAACGAATTCCGATACAGGATCGCCCACTGGCGCGCTCCTGCTTCACGCCTGGCCGGACAGGGTGGCGATAGCGAGAGGTGCTCCTGGCCGCTATCTCCTCGCCAATGGCAGCGGCGCCGTTCTGGACGAAACGGATGCTCTGGCGAGGCATAAATTCCTCGTCGTTGCCGATCTGCGTGGCGGCGCTCAAAATGCTCGCATCGCCTCGGCGGCTTCCGTCACCGAAGACGAGATCAGGCAGGTCCTGGCGAAACATATCGAGCGCCGGACGGAGACAGGCTTCGACACCGAGAAAAAGGCGGTGCGCCGCCGCGAGATCCTGAGGCTCGGCGCGCTCGTACTTTCCCAAAGATCTCTTCCTCCGCCGTCAGGCGAAGAGGCGGACAGAGCTATTATCGAGATTGTCCTGAAGCACGGGCTCGATCTATTGCCGTGGGGCGAAGGGGCGTCGACGCTAAGGCAACGTCTGGCATGGCTCCATGCGGCACTCGGAGGGCCATGGCCGGACGTTTCCGACGAAGCGCTTCTGGCCGATTTGGACCAATGGCTTCGCCCCTTCCTGGCGGGAGAGGCGTCCCTGACCAAAATAACCGCGGAACGGGTGCGGGAAGCCCTTTATTCACGCATCCCCCATGCGCTGCAAAGGCAATCGGACCGGCTGGCGCCGACCCATTTCGACGCGCCGTCCGGCAGCCATATACCGATACGGTATGAGGGCCAAGAGCCCGTCCTCGCCATCCGCGTCCAGGAGCTTTTCGGCATGGATCGCCATCCCGCGATCGGCGACGGAAAAATCCCTCTGACGCTCGAACTCCTTTCGCCGGCCCACCGCCCGATCCAGACGACGCGCGATCTGCCGGGATTCTGGCGGGGTTCGTGGAGCGAGGTGCGCGCCGCCATGCGCGGTCGTTATCCGAAGCATCCATGGCCTGAAAATCCCTTGGAAGCACAGGCGACCAGCCGCGCCAAGCCGCGCAAATGAGCAGGATCATGACATTGCAGGAAATGGACGAAAACGCCCACCGGTTTGCAGCTTGGCGTTCACGGATACCGGGCGCATATAGGGACATGGCCGTCGTGACCCATGTTCCCGATCCGATGCAGGCCCGGCTCCTCAGGCTGAACACGCTCATCCGCCTGCGCTGGATGGCCATCGTGGGCCAGAGCGCGGCGGTGATCTTCGTCGCCTATTCCTTGAAATTCCCGTTGCCGGTCAGTCCCTGTTTCGTCCTGATTGCAATCTCCGCAGGACTCAACCTTTTCCTCGGCTTCCGCCATCCGGCGACCCACAGGCTCCCGCCGAACGCGTCTTTCGCCATCCTTCTTTTCGATGCATTGCAACTAGCGGGCCTGCTTTACATGACCGGCGGCCTGACCAACCCGTTTTCGCTGTTGATGACGGTGCCGGTGGTGATCTCCGCCACGTCGCTGCCGCTGACGCTCACCACCATGCTCGGCGCCATCGTCGTCGCCGCCGTGACGCTCCTCTCCTACTTCCATCTGCCCTTGCCCTGGGGCACGGGAATGGAGTTGCCTCTGCCCTTCCTCTACGTCTTCGGCGTGTGGATCGCACTTGTGTCGAGCATCGCCTTCACCGGCATCTTTGCCTGGCGCGTCGCGCAGGAAGCGCGCTTGCTCGCCACCGCGCTTTCCGAGACGGAACTGATCCTGCAGCGCGAGCAGCATCTCTCGGCCCTGGACGGGTTGGCCGCCGCCGCCGCTCATGAGCTTGGCACGCCGCTCGCGACGATCGCGCTGGTCGCCAAGGAGATGCAGCGCTCGCTCGGCGAGGATCCGCGCGTCAGCGAGGACGTCACGCTGCTTCGGACCCAAAGCGAACGCTGCCGGGAAATCCTGAAGCGGCTCACCAGCCTCTCCTCTGAAAGCGAGGTGCACATGGCGCGCCTGCCGCTTACCTCCTTGATCGAGGAAGTCATCGCGCCGCATCGTGACTTCGGGATCGCCATAAAGCTCGAACCCGGACGGCAAAGCGGCTCCGAGCCGGTCTCGCGTCGTAATCCCGGCGTCATCTACGGTCTCGGCAACCTGGTGGAGAACGCCGTCGATTTCGCGCGCTCCACGGTGACCATCCGCTGGCGCTGGGACGAGCGGTTCGTTACGATCGAATTACGCGACGATGGGCCGGGCTTCCCGCTGGAAGTCGTCGACCGTATCGGTGAGCCCTATATGACGACGCGTCCCTCGTCCGAGGAAGGCGGCGGGCTCGGTCTCGGCCTCTTCATCGCGAAAACCCTTCTGGAGCGCTCAGGCGCCGACATCACTTTCGCGAACGCGTCCGAGCCGGGCGTTGGCGCCACCATTACGATAAAATGGCCGCGCAATGCCTTCATGGAAGGCTGAAATCGCTAAAACGTCACTATATTAGACGCAAATGAATGAAAACGGGCTTGGATGGAAACGATGCTGCAGGACAATGCAATGATGGACGAAGGCACATTGGGCGACCTGGTTCCCGGAAAAGACCACTCCCTTTTGATCGTGGATGACGACAGGCCTTTCCTGACGCGACTGGCCCGCGCCATGGAAGGGCGGGGCTTTGAGGTCGAGACCGCCGAAAGCGTCGAGGAAGCTGTCGCGAAAGTGAAGGTGAAGGCGCCGGCCTATGCGGTGGTGGATATGCGCCTCGGCGACGGCAACGGCCTCGATGTCGTGTCCGCGATAAGGGATCGCCGCGACGATGCCCGCACGGTCATCCTGACGGGCTATGGCAACATAGCGACGGCGGTCACGGCCGTGAAGCTGGGCGCGGTGGATTACCTGTCGAAACCCGCCGATGCCGACGATGTGCTCGCGGCCCTGACCCGGGCGGATGGCGAGAAGGTTGCGCCGCCGGAAAATCCCATGTCCGCCGACCGCGTCAGGTGGGAGCATATCCAGCGCGTTTACGAGATGTGCGACCGCAACGTCTCGGAAACGGCGCGCAGGCTGAACATGCACCGCCGCACATTGCAGAGAATCCTGGCCAAGCGCGCGCCGCGCTGACCTGTCTCCGTGAGCGGCCTAATGCGGGCACGACGGCCTGCCGCCTTCACTCCTCTTCCATGACCTGCTGGGCCGACAGGAAGTTGCCGACATGGCGCAGCCCATGGAAATGGTCGCAGAAGACCTTCACCACGACGAGGAGCGGCACGGCGATCAGCGTTCCCACCGCTCCCCATAACCATGTCCAGAAAGCCATGGCGATGAAGACGGCCACCGAATTCAACTCGAGCCGGCGGCCGACGATCATCGGGGTGAGGAACTGTCCCTCGATGACCGTACAGGCGAAATAGAAAGCCGGCGCGATAATCGCGTAGCCGAGCGACTGGAACGAGATCAGGGAGATGGCCGCGACGAAGATGATGCCGAGCAGCGCGCCGACATAAGGCAGGAAGTTGAGCAGCGCGGCGGCAATACCCCAGACCAGCGGATCGGGCACGCCGATCAGCCACAATCCGGTTCCGATCACCGCGCCAAGGCAGGAATTAATGACGGCGATCGTCAGGAGATAGCGCGATATTTCACGCTCGACATCATAGACCACGCGCAGCGCCTTTTTCTTGTCGCTCATCAGGTCGAAGGACTGGATGATCTTCTCGTAGAACAGCGTTCCCGACGACAGCAGGAAAAGCGCAAGAATGAGCGTGATGGCCGCTGATGTTCCCGCCGATGCGAGGCTGTTGGCGGCGCGGGTCAGGATGCCGGGCTGCGCCACGACTACTTTCTGTATGTCGGGCTGCCGCGCCGATTCAGAAACCTTGTCGACCTGTTCCGACGCCTTCATGATCTGGTCGAGCGGCTTGCGGATGTCCGCCAGCCTTCCCTTCAATTCCCTTCCGATCGCAGGCGCATCGCCCATGAGACGTGAAACCGGCCCGCTCACCATGTAGCCGAGAAAGGCGGCGGCGAGCGCGAACAGGATGATCAGACAGGTGGCTGACAAGGCGGACGGTACGCCCCGTTTTCGAAAGAAGCGGACGATGGGCGTCAGCGTGAGGGTAAGCAGGAAGGCGAGGACCACCGGCATGAAGAAATCGCGCGCGAAATAAAGCGCCGCGACCGCCATCATCAGGAATATCATCGTCAGCGGGAACGCTATGGAGGCGCCGCTGGGAGGAGGGGCCGTGACAACGCCTTCCTTCTCTTCATCCACGCTGCCGTCGCCCATATTTCCCTCCGCATCTCGCATGCCGAAGATGCAGCGCGGAAAACGCCGGGGATGGGAGAAAGGTTCCTTGTTGTTCAGGCAACCGTCTGCGGGTCGGGCGGCGCGCCCAGCGCCAGCAGGATGCCGCGCAATTCGCCGAGACCGCGCAGGCGGCCGATCGCCGGATAGCCCGGCGTCACCGGTTTATCCAGATCATCCAGCATGCGGTGGCCATGGTCGGGACGGAAGACTATTCTGTCGCCCCTCATGCGTTTGGCGTCTTCCCGGATCAACTCACGCAAGACCGCCAGCATGTCAACATCCCCCTCCAGATGCGCGGATTCGTGGAAGCTTCGCGGGTCTTGCTCCCGCTTCGTGGCGCGCAGATGGGCGAAATGAATGCGGTCCGCAAAACGTGTAGCCATTTTGGCCAGGTCATTGTCGGCGCGGACACCGAGGCTGCCGGTGCAGAAACACATGCCGTTCGACGCCGCCGGCACGGCATCGAAAAGCGCCGCATAGTCGGCTTCCGTCGAGGCGATGCGCGGCAGGCCGAATAGCGGGCGCGGCGGATCGTCGGGATGAAGCGTCAGTTTCACCTTCAAGGCGCCGGCGGCCGGCGCGACGCATTCCAGGAATTCGATCAGGTTCTGCCGGAGTCGTTTGGCGTCGATGTCGCGATAGGCCCGCAGCTTCTCGCGAAAACCGGGAATCGACATCGGCTCCGTCGTCGATCCGGGCAGCGCGCTGGTGATGTTGTGGGTGATGGAGGCGATCTCCTCCTCGCTCATCGCTTCAAAAACCTTGCGGGCGCGCGCGCGCTCTTCGGGCGCGTAGTCCTGCTCGACGCCGTCGCGGGCGAGGATGAAGAGATCGAAGGCGGCGAAGCGCTCCTGGTCGAACCGCATCGCCGTCGCGCCCGTCGGCGTGACGAAATCGAGTTCGGTGCGCGTCCAATCGACGACCGGCATGAAATTGTAGCAGATCGTCCGGATGCCGCACTTCGCCGCAGCCTCCATGCTGGCGATCCAGGCCTCGATCTCCTCCCTGGCTTCCTTGCCCTTGCGCTTGACCGCATCCGGGATGGGAATGCTCTCGATGACCGTCCATTCGAGCTTTGTCCTGCCGGGCGGCGTCGTATCGATGAGATTCTTGCGCTCGGCGATTTTGGCTTCGGTCCAGACATCGCCGATCGGCATCTGATGCAGGGCCGAAACCACATCCGTCGCTCCCGCCTGGCGCACCGCGTCCAGCGGCACGCCTGCCTCCGGACCAAACCATCTCCATCCCTGGCGCATGCAAATTTCCTGTTCTTCTAAAAGGCGAAATAATCCGGATATTGCGAGCGGAGCAGATCGACGTCGGGAATGACGGCGTTCAGATGAATCATCATCGCTTCTTTCGCTGCTTGCCGGTCATGTCTGGCGATCGCGTCGCGGATAATGGCGTGCTCCGAGATGACGCGGTCCATCCGGCCGAGAACCGGCAACGTCAACCGTCTTGCCCTGTCGATCTGGACTTTCGCCTGCTTGAGGAGTTTCCAGACGCCGGGATGGCCGGAAATGTCTGCGATCGTTTCGTGGAAGGTCTCGTCTGCGTCATGAAAGGCGCTGGTATCCCCCAATCCGGCGACCACGCGCTGCCGTGCGATGATCGCGTCCAGCCTTTCGATAGCGGCTTTATCAGCGATTTCGCTCGCCGCCTCGACGGTGGCGCCTTCGAGCGCCTTGCGGATCAGGACCGCTTCTGGAATGGCCGAAACCGGTACGCGGGAAACGAAAGTGCCAGATTGCGGAAAGATGTCCACGAGCCCCGCTTCGGCAAGCCGGATGATCGCCTCGCGCACTGGCGTCCGGCTGACGCTGAATTGCTCGGCAATCACCTTTTCCTGCAGCGGCGTTCCCGGCGAAAGTTCGAGCGACAGTATGGCGCTATGGAGATGCTCGTAGATCGCCGTTGCCGTCGTTACGCGCCGGATTGTCTTGGCAGGCGTGACACGCCCCACCTTGCGATCTCCGAATTCGTCAAGCCGCATCGTTCATTCCGTTCGAAGCAATTGACATAGTAGTATATCAGTTGCTACAGCTTGCCAAGAAGCAAGCGGAACTGTCGACAGACATCTTGGCCGCTTGGGTAAGGCGGAGGACTGATGGCGCTCAATCCGGATCGGCTTTTTCCGGCTGGCACCGAGAGGCGGGCGATCGCGCGGCGGCTCTACGACAGCGTTGCCACGCTGCCGATCGTCTCGCCGCATGGACACACCGATCCGTCCTGGTACGCCAGGGATGAAGCCTTCCCCGATCCCGCCACGCTTTTCGTCAAGCCGGACCATTACGTCACGCGCATGCTCTATTCGCAGGGCGTGGAGCTTGAGGCGCTCGGCATTCCCCGCCGCGACGGCGGTCCGGTCGAGACAGACGGACGCAGGATCTGGCGGCTTTTCGCGGAAAACTTCTTCCTCTTTGCCGGCACGCCTTCTAGGCTATGGTTCGAGCATTCGATGGAATTCGTCTTCGGCATCACCGATCGCCTCAGTTCTGCCAATGCCGATAATATCTATGACCGCATCGCCGAGGCGCTGAAGCGGCCCGACATGCGCCCGCGCGCGCTCTACAAGAAATTCAATATCGAGGTCATCGCGACGACCGACAGCGCGTTGGACGATCTCGCTTTTCACGATTCGATCCGCGCTTCCGGGTGGGATGGCCGGGTCGTGCCGACCTATCGTCCCGATGCCGTCGTCGATCCGGAAGCTCCGGGTTTCGCCGAGAATGTCCGGCGTCTGGTCGAGATGACCGGCAATGCGATGAATTGGGACGGTTACCTCAAGGCGCATCAGGCGCGCCGCGCCTGGTTCAAGGAAAGAGGCGCGACGGCGACCGATCATGGCCATCAGAGCGCCCGCACCGAAAACCTTTCGCGCGCCGACGCGGCGGCGCTTTTCGAGCGCGTCATCCGCTCGGATCAAGATCGCTCCGACGCGGATCTCTTCCGGGCGCAGATGCTGACGGAAATGGCGCGGATGAGCGTCGAGGACGGTCTGGTGATGCAGATCCATCCCGGTTCGTTCCGCAACCACAATCCCGCACTTTTTGATGCCTTCGGGAAGGACATGGGGGCGGATATTCCGCAGCGCACGGACTATGTGCATGCATTGAAGCCGCTGCTCGACGCCTACGGCAACGACTTGCGCCTGAAACTGATCCTCTTCACCCTCGACGAAACCAGCTATTCGCGCGAGCTTGCGCCGCTTGCCGGCCACTATCCCGCTTTGCGGCTCGGTCCGCCCTGGTGGTTCTTCGACAGTCCAGAGGGAATGCGGCGGTTCCGCGAACTAACGACGGAAACGGCTGGTTTCTACAATACCGTCGGCTTCAACGACGACACCCGCGCCTATCTCTCTATACCGGCGCGCCATGATATGGCCCGACGGGTTGATTGCGCCTATCTCGCTGAACTCGTCGCCGACCATCGCCTGGACGAAGACGAAGCTCATGAAATCGCGCGTGAGCTGGCCTATGGGCTCGTCAAGCGCGCCTACAACCTATGACAACAGCGAAAAGAAGGAGGAGAAAATGAATTTGAACCGCAGACATTTCATGGGTGGCGTTGCCGGGCTGACGACATTGGGGGCTTTCAGCGGCAAGGTCTTTGCCGCCGCCGAGAAGCCCAAGAGCCCGCTCACGATCACCATCGTCGACGTGGCGGGCAATCTGGCGCTGACACAGCCGGCCTTCGACGCTTACGCCGCGGCAAAGCCGGACTTCGTCTCGCGCTTCGTCTATACCAAGGCGCCGTCACCGGAACTGCCAGCCAAGATCCAGGCGCAACAGAATGCCGGTCGTCTCGACATCGACCTGGTGCTGACCGGAACGGATGCGCTTTCGGCCGGCATCGACATGAAACTGTGGGTCGACCTCAAGCCCGATATGAGCGAATTGCCCAATCTCCAGGAAATCCTGTTGCCGCAGGCCTACAAGATGCAGGGTTTGGCGCAGGATCAGGGCGTCATCGTCACCTATTACCCGTCGGGGCCGCTGCTCGAATACATGCCCGATCAGGTGAAGACGCCGCCGACGACCATCGATGGGCTGCTCGACTGGACGAAGCAGAACAAGAACAAGTTCATGTATGCCCGCCCCGCCAATTCCGGTCCGGGCCGTACCTTCCTCATGGGCTTGCCTTATCTCCTCAAGGACAAGGACCCGATGGACCCGGAGAAGGGCTGGGACAAGACCTGGGCCTATCTGCTCGAATTGGGCAAGAACATCGAATATTACCCGACTGGGACGACGCCGACGATGAAGGAACTCGGCGAAGGCACGCGCAGCATGATCGCTTCGACGACCGGCTGGGATATCAATCCGCGTGCGCTCGGCATCGTTCCGGCGGAAGCCAAGGTCGGCAAGCTCGACGGCTTCCATTGGGTGACGGACGCGCATTACATGTGCATTCCCAAGGGCATATCCAAGGAACGCATCGCCGTCCTGCTCGATGTCATGAACTTCATGCTGCAGAAGAAGCAGCAGGCCATCGCCTATGACCAGGGCTATTTCTATCCCGGCCCGGCGGTGAAGGACGTGCCGCTGTCGATGGCGCCCGAGGCGAGCCAGGAGTGCATCAAGAAGTTCGGCCGTCCCGAATATGCCGACTGGATCGCAAACAACCCGCTGGAACTGCCCTTGCCGCCGAAGAAGATGGTGACGGCGTTCGACATCTGGGACAAGAAGATCGGCGCGGCCAAGGGCTGACCGGTTTTCCAGCGCGTGCGGGTGGCGTGATAGAAGCCGCCCGCCGGCGTTGATCCTGGCTTTGCAACGCAGCGCCGATCGGCGGCGTTGCTTTCGCCGCACAATCCGAAAATGGGCATCGGTTTTCCGAAAGGATCGTGCTCAAACAGAGAGAAAAGACGCGGGTTCGAGGAGACAGGGCTTGGCAGAGGATAGCAAGGCAAAGAGTGGCCGCCTGGAACTCATCGATGTCCGACGGACTTTCGGCGCCTATAATGCGCTCGACGGCATCGATCTTGCTGTCGAACCGGGCGAGTTCATCGCCCTCCTGGGGCCGTCCGGCTGTGGCAAGTCGACTGCGCTCAACTGCATCGCCGGCCTCTTGGAACTCACCGGAGGCGAAATCCGTCTCGGTGGCCGCCGCATCGATGAATTGCAGCCCGAAGCCCGCGGCTTCGGCATGGTTTTCCAGAGCTATGCGCTCTTTCCCCATATGACGATCCGCAAAAATGTCGGTTTCGGCCTCGCAATGCAGGGCGTGCCCGCTTCCGAGGCGCACAAACGCATTCACGATGCGCTGGGCCTGGTCAGGCTTCATGGGCAGGAAGCAAAGCTTCCGGGCCAGCTTTCGGGCGGCCAGCAGCAGCGCGTCGCCATCGCGCGCGCCATCGTCATCCGCCCGCCGCTTGTCCTCATGGACGAACCGCTTTCCAATCTCGATGCCAAGCTGCGCCTCGAAATGCGCGCCGAGATCAGGAGCATCCATGAGCGGATCGGCTCCACCACCATCTACGTCACCCATGACCAGGACGAGGCGCTGTCGCTTGCCGATCGTATCGTCGTCATGCGCGACGGCAAGATACGCCAGATCGGCACGCCCGAAGACCTTTACGAGCGACCCAACCAGCTCGATGTAGCTGATTTCATGGGGTTTCGTACGAGGACGACAGGCAGCGTAAAAGCTCTGTCCGGCGAAAACGCACTTGTCGAGACATGCGGCGCCACCATCGAGGCGCAATCGCCCGGAGACCTGAAGGTCGGCGACAAGGTCGCCGTTTCCATTCGCCCGGAGGACCTTGTCGCGGCGGATGGCGGAGAAGGCATGAAGGCGAAAGTCGAAAGCATCGAATATCGCGGCCGAGCCTATTTCGGCATGGCCTCGGCTTCCGACGGATCGGAGCTTTTCTTCCGCGCCGACCGTACGATGTCCCGCGGTGAAGAGATCGTTCTGCAGCCGCTCGTCGGACGCGTGCGTCTCTTCAGGGAGCATGCGTGATGGCGGTCGTCGCGGCCGGCGGCCTGCCTCGTCCTTCGCTCCGCAAGCGCCTCGCGGCGCGTGGGATCGACGGCACGACGCTGCTCGTGTTGCCGGGCGTGATCCTGACGCTCGTGCTCTTCATCTATCCCTGCATCTATGGGGTCGTCGATTCTCTTTCTCCGGCGAAGGGTCCCTGGTACGCGAACTACAAGATCTTCTTCACCGATCCCTTCCAGTACAAGACCATCGCCGCGACGCTCTGGCTCTCCATTCCGGTGACGATCATCAATGTCGTGGTCGCCATCCCGATCGCCTTTCGGGTGCGGCTGATGCGGCGCCAGAGACTGTTGACGACGATCCTCGTCCTGCCGATTACGCTCGGCACAGTCCTGGTCGCCGATGGCCTCTTGAATTTCCTGGGCCCGCGCGGCTGGTTCAACAAGACGCTGATGCTGTTCGACCTGATCGAGCATCCGATCCGCCTGACCAACAACTACTGGGGCGTGTTCGCCTCGCTCGTCATAACCGGCTTCCCCTTCGCGTTCCTGCTGACGCTTTCCTATGTCAGCGGTATCGACCCGGCGATCGAGCAGGCGGCGGCGACGCTCGGCGCCAAGGCGCGGCAACGCTTTTTCAAGGTGTTCCTGCCGCTCCTCGTGCCCGGCCTCGCGATCACCTTCTGCCTCGCCTTCGTCCAGGCCTTCTCCGTCTTCCCCTCGGCCGTATTGCTGGGCGCGCCCTCGGGGCCGACGCGCGTCATCGCGATCGCGGCCTACCAGGCGGCATTCGAGCAGTATAACCACTCCCTCGGCGCGGCCATCGCCATCATCATGGGCCTGGCGCAGCTTCTCGTCGTGGTCGTCATCCTGGGGCTGAGGTCGCTCTTTTATCGCGGCCCTGCCGGCGGAACGAAGGGATAACGCGATGATCCGCGACACGGGTATCGGCTCGAAACTCTGGCGCTTTGCGATCTGGGCTGTTGTCGTCCTTTTCGTGCTCAATCTCATCGGCGTCATCGCTGCCGTCGTGGTCGATTCCCTCGCCACGCGCTGGCTCGGCACCTGGCTGCCAGCCGGCTGGACGACGCGCTGGTACTTCCAGGCCTGGCGCGAATTCCAACTGACGCCGGTCCTGATCGTGACCTTCGAGATCGTCTTCACCGTCGTCGTCATCTCGGGTCTTGTCGGCGTGACCTCCGCATACGCACTGGCGCGGCGGGATTTCCCCGGCAAGCGGCTGATCATCCTGATCTTCCTGCTTCCACTCCTTGTGCCGCCGCTGACCTATGGCATTCCGATGGCGACGCTGCTCTACCAGGCCGGTGTCGGCGGAAGATTCTGGGGCGTCGTCCTCGCAAATCTCGTGCCCGCGATTCCCTTCGTCATCCTGGTGATGATCCCCTTCATCGAGCAGATCGACCCAAGGATCGAACAGGCGGCGCGCGTTTTCGGCGCATCGACGACGAGCGTTTTCATCCGCATTTTGATGCCGCTTCTCCTGCCGGGAATGCTGGCGGCGCTTCTTCTTGTGCTGGTCAGGACATTGGCGATGTTCGAACTCACCTTCCTGACAGCCGGCCCCACCAGCCAGACACTGGTCGTATCGCTCTATTATGCCGTTTTCGCTTCCGGCGTGCGGGCAGCGCAATCGATCGACGCCATGGCGGTGGTCTATATGATCACAACGCTCGTCTGGCTCGTGCTTGCGCTGCAATTCGTCAATCCGACGCAGATCGTCGCCCGCGCCAAGCAGCAGGCGCCGCAATAGGATCTGCGGAATCGCAAGCCGATACCGTGGGCACGGATCTTCCGCGCACCCCGATCGGATTTGCGGCGGTTGGTAGAAATACGATAAAGCGAAAGTTATGGGGGATTTTCTGGACGGGCCCGTTTATCTTGCGGTACGGGAAGGTATCGGGATTGTCTCGAAAACGAGCGCCGTCGTTGCTACAGAAGGCACCGGCGGCTCCGGGCGGGGTAAAAAAGGGTTTGCCGGCAGCTATGCGCCGTTGCGAATAGCTGGAATATGGATATCCCGGGGAACGTTGACCTGAGGTCGGGAATTGTCCGGCTTCGATATTGTTGGAGGAGAACTGATGAAAGTCCTGGCAATCGTTTCGGCGGCTCTGTTGGCAGCCACCGTCATACCGGCGTCCGCGGCCGATAAAATATCCGACGGCGTGGTGAAGATCGGCATTTTGAACGACCAGTCCGGCGTCTATGCCGATTTCGGCGGCAAGGGGTCGGTAGCGGCTGCTAAGCTGGCGGTTGAGGATTTCGGCGGCAAGGTGCTGGGTGCACCCATCGAGATCGTCGATGCCGACCACCAGAACAAGCCGGATATTGCCTCGAACATCGCCCGCAAATGGTACGACACCGAACATGTCGACGCCATCATGGAATTGACGACATCGTCAGTCGCGCTGGCCGTCCAGGGCATTTCCAAGGAAAAGAAAAAAATCGATATCGTCACCGGCGCGGCGACCACGGATCTGACCGGCAAGGCTTGCTCGCCCTATGGTTTTCATTGGGCTTACGATACCCATAGCCAGGCGGTTGGCGTCGGCGGAGCGCTGGTCAGCAAGGGCGGCGACAGCTGGTATTTCCTTACCGTCGATTACGCTTTCGGCTATTCGCTGGAACAGCAGACCGCCAATTTCGTAAAGTCCCATGGCGGTAAGGTTCTGGGCGAAGTCCGTTATCCGCTCGGCACCACTGACTATTCCTCCTTCCTGCTTCAGGCGCAGTCGTCCGGCGCCAAGGTCATCGGCCTCGCCAATGCCGGCCTGGACACGACGAACTCGATCAAGCAAGCAGCCGAATTCGGCATCGTGCAGGGCGGTCAGCGGCTTGCTGCGCTGCTTTTCACCCTCTCGGAAGTCCATGGCCTCGGCCTCAAGGCGGCGCAAGGCGTCGTTCTCACCGAAGGTTATTACTGGGATCGTGACGACAAGAGCCGCAAGTTCGGCGAGCGCTTCTTCAAGGCGACCGGCAAGATGCCGAACATGGTCCAGGCGGGAACCTATTCGGCCGTCCTGCAATATCTGAAGGCGGTCAAGGCCGCTGGGACGGACGAGACGGAAGCGGTGACGAAGGAACTGCATTCGATGCCGGTGAATGATGACATCTATACAGATGCCCATGTCCAAGCCGACGGCAATCTCAGGCACGACATGTATCTCTATCAGGTGAAGTCGCCTTCGGAGAGCAAGAAGGACTGGGACTATTACAAATATCTGGCGACCATTCCCGGCAAGGAGGCTTTCCTGAGCGCCAAGGAAAGCGGTTGCCCGCTCTCCAAATGACGCCAGCATCCGCTGCCTTGGCGCAGCATGATCCGGATGGCTCGCGGGTGGTTCTCTCCGCCCGCGGCCTTCGGCGCGATTTTGCCGGTTTCGTCGCGGTCCGCGACGTCGATCTCGATGTGGAGCATGGGAAGATTCATGCTCTCATCGGGCCGAACGGCGCCGGCAAGACGACGGTTTTCAACCTGCTGACACGTTTCCTGCCGCCCACCAGCGGTACGATCACGCTGCTCGGGCAGGACATAACCCGCACGCCACCGGCGAAGGTGGCTCGTCTCGGGCTGGTCCGTTCATTCCAGATATCGGCCATATTCCCGCACCTTTCGGTGCTCGACAACGTCCGTGTGGCGCTACAGCGCGAGAACGGCTTAGGCGTGCAATTCTGGCGGTCGCTCTCGGTGCTCGACAATTTGACGCCGAGGGCGGAAGAGTTGCTCGAACGGGTCGGATTGGCGAATGCTCGTCATCAGATGGCGGGCGACCTTTCTTATGGGCGCAAGCGGGTGCTCGAAATAGCGACCACCCTTGCGCTCGACCCGAAGGTTCTACTGCTCGACGAGCCGATGGCCGGCATGGGGCACGAAGATGTCGCCGTGGTGGCCGAGATCATCAGGGGCGTTGCCGAGAATTGCGCCGTCCTCATGGTCGAGCACAATCTGAAGGTGGTGGCGGATTTGTGCGATTGGATCACTGTGCTGCAGCGTGGCGAAATACTGGCAGCCGGCGACTATGCCACAGTCAGTTCCGACGAACGGGTCAAGACCGCCTATATGGGAACGGCGGATGAATAGGCCGAACGCTCTTCTATCCGTCGACGATCTCCATGCCTGGTATGGCGAAAGCCATGCGCTGCACGGGGTAAGCCTCGATATCCTCCCTGGCGAAACAGTTACTCTTGTCGGTCGCAACGGTGTCGGCAAGACGACGACGCTGCGCGCGATCATAGGAATCATCCGCAAGCGCACGGGCGCCATCCAGTTCGACGGCAAGGATCTGATGCGCCTGCCGCTTCATCGTACGGCCCATGCCGGCATCGGTTTCGTGCCCGAAGAGCGCGGTATCTTTGCCTCGCTGACGGTCGAGGAGAATCTGATGCTGCCGCCGGTCGTCGCGCCGGGCGGGATGAGTCTGAAGGAAATCTTCGATCTTTTCCCGAACCTGCATGAACGTCGCAACAGCCAGGGCACACGGCTGTCGGGCGGCGAACAGCAGATGCTCGCCATGGCGCGCATGCTCAGGACCGGCGTCAAGCTCCTGCTTCTCGACGAGCCAACGGAAGGTCTCGCCCCCGTCATCGTGCAGCGCATCGGCGAGGTGCTGGCCGAATTGAAGACGCGCGGCATGACGATCCTGCTCGTGGAGCAGAACTTCCGATTCGCGAGCCGCATCGCCGACCGCTTCTTCCTCATGGAGCACGGCAGGGTGACAGCGGCCTTCCCTGCCGGCGAACTCGAATCCCGAATGGATCTCCTGCATCAGGTGCTGGGGGTATAACGATGACGATGATCTTCGGCATTCCTATCCAGGCGTTTCTCGGCCAATTGCTGGTCGGCCTGATCAACGGCTCCTTCTATGCGATGCTCAGCCTCGGCCTGGCGATCATTTTCGGCCTGTTGCGCGTCATCAACTTCGCCCATGGCGCGCAGTATATGCTGGGCGCCTTCGCGGGCTATCTGCTATTGACCTGGTTCGGTATCGGCTATTGGCCCTCGCTTATCCTCGTCCCGCTTATCGTCGGGGTGATCGGCCTGGTCATCGAGAAATTCGCGCTCTCTCGCCTCTATAGTGTCGATCCGCTTTACGGCCTGCTTTTCACTTTCGGCCTTGCCTTGGTTCTTGAAGGAGTCTTTCGCTATTATTTTGGCGTTTCCGGCAATCCATACCCCACGCCCAGCCTGCTTGCCGGCGGCACGAATCTCGGATTCATGTTCCTGCCGATCTATCGCGGCTGGGTCGTGGTCGCCTCGCTCATCGTCTGCATCGGCGTCTGGATCGCCATCGAGAAGACAAAGCTCGGCGCCTATCTCAGGGCGGCAACCGAAAATCCGCGTCTCGTCCAGGCGTTCGGCGTCAATGTGCCGCTTCTCCTGACGCTGACCTATGGCATCGGCTCTGGCCTGGCGGGTCTGGCAGGCATATTGGCGGCCCCCGTCTATCAGGTCAGTCCGCTGATGGGGTCGGACCTCATCATCGTCGTCTTCGCCGTGGTGGTTGTCGGCGGCATGGGATCGATCCTCGGCGCCATTGTTACGGGTTATATCCTCGGCTTGGCCGAAGGCCTGACCAAGGTTTTCTATCCGGAAGCGTCGAGCGTGGTCATCTTCGTTATCATGGCGGCCGTCCTTCTGGTTCGCCCTGCCGGACTCTTCGGAAGGGAGGGCGCCTGACATGGCGGATACCGCTCTCGAACGGACAAACCCGCAGCGCGCGCGGATCGAATGGCTCGTCATCGTCATCGGCATTCTGCTGCTGATTGCCGCGCCCTTCGCCGTTTATCCGATCTTTTTGATGCGGATGCTTTGCTTTGCGCTCTTTGCCTGTGCGTTCAATCTTCTGCTCGGCTATACGGGGCTGCTTTCCTTCGGCCATGCCGCCTTTTTTGGCGGGGCCGCCTATTTCTGTGCTTATGCGGTGGAAAGCTGGGGTTTCTCGCCCGAAGCCGGAATTCTCCTCGGCGTTGCTGGCGCGGCGGTTCTGGGGGCCGTTATCGGCTTCTTCGCCATTCGGCGGCAAGGCATCTATTTCGCCATGATCACGCTGGCCTTGGCGCAGATGTTCTATTTCTTCTGCGTCCAGGCACCCTTCACCCGCGGGGAAGATGGTATCCAGGGCGTGCCGCGCGGCTTTCTCTTTGGCTTTATCGATCTCAATAAGCCGCTCGCGATGTATTTCTTCGTTCTCGCGGTCTTCCTTATCGGCGTCTTCATCATCTGGCGCATTGTCAATTCGCCCTTCGGCATGATCCTGAAATCGATCCGCGAGAATGAGACACGCGCCATTTCGCTCGGCTATTCCGTCGCCAATTACAAGCTTGCGGCCTTTGTCATGTCCGCTGCGCTTGCCGGCCTCGCCGGCGCGCTGAAGGCGATCGTCTTCCAGTTCGCGACGCTGACGGATGTCGCCTGGCAGATGTCGGGAGAGGTCATCCTGATGACGCTTCTGGGCGGGATCGGCACAATGGTCGGGCCGATCGTCGGAGCCGGATTTGTCGTCTCGCTGGAAAACAGGCTCGCGACCTCCGGCTTCCCGGTCCAGATCGTCATCGGCTTGATCTTCATGATATGCGTGCTTCTTTTCCGCAGGGGAATCGTCGGCGAGATCCTGGCGTTCTTCGACCGCCGCAAGCCGCGCTCCTGAGGAGCCGGCAAGCCGCCCCACAGGTCAAGATACTCATCCCTGCCGGACGGTATCCCTTCTGACAAGTGGAACCTCGATCAGGTCGCGATGACTCTCTCCAGTTCCGCCCGCCATTGTCGCCAGTTCCACGACGCGTCCGACAAGCGCCGCGACGTCGGGTGAGAAGGTGGTCAGACGATAGGAGGCCCAGCTGGCCTGCTCGATATCGTCGAAGCCGACGACCGAGAGTTGATCCGGGATCGCCAAGCCGAATTCGTACCGCGCCGCATCCATGAAGCCGCAGGCGAGGAGGTCGGTCACGCAGAATGCGCCGTCGGGGCGCTCGCCACCGGAGAAAAGCCGCCGCGCTCCCAGGACGCCCGCTTCATAGCTGGTGCGGCCGTTGCGCGTTACCGTCACCGCGATCCCCCATTCATCGGCGCATTCGACGAAGGCTCGTTCGCGCGCCATCAGGCTCGGCGTTCCGGCTTCGGAATTGACCAGCGCAAGCCTGTTGCAACCGGCCGCCAGCAATGTCTGGAACGCCGCCCGTGCCGCGCCGCGATTGTCGAGCGAGATATTGCGTGGTCCCGAAAGCTGGTCGTCACGGTTGATGAGGATCAGCCGCTGGCCGTTGTCGAGACAGGTGCGGATGAGCGATTGTGGCGGCGTCCCTGAAAGCACTACCGTCGCGTCGGCACGATAGTTAAGCGTCTGCTTGAGAGCGTGATCGACGTTCTCTGATGAACCCGTCGATTCCAGCACCATGGCCACCTTGCCGGCCTGCTGCAGCGAACGCACCAACGTGCGGATCAGGCGCGATACATAGGGCGCATCGGTGTCGGCCGCGACGAGGCAGACGATTCCGCTCGATTGCCGGAGCAACCCGCGGGCCAGATGGTTGACGTGATAGCCGAGCTTTTCCGATGCCGAGATCACGCGCTTGCGGGTTTCTTCCGAAACGCTCGCGCCCGGCGTAAAGGTGCGGGAGACGGCGGACCGGGACACGCCCGCGAGTTCGGCGACCTGCTTGGCGCTGGTAAATGCTTTTCGCGGCTTGTCCATGAAAACCGATCGTCGATCCAGCCTGACCGGTATTTTGCATGTTGATCCGCCAGGGACAAGCCTGCCGTTGTTCGGCGATCGCGAAGCCTATCTCACCCAACAATGGACAAATCGGCTCATTCCGAGAATCCGTAGCTCCTGGCGAAATCGCCTTCCGTGGTCGCCGTCGCCTTTTCGTAGACGGGCTTCCACGGTTTTGCCTGCCGTGCTGTGAGTTCGCTCAACCGGACGAGGCGCTTGCGGCCGTCCTCGCGCAGCGCCTTTAGCACCTTGTCGCCATCCGGAAACCCGTTCTCGATAGCATTCAGCCAGATCGTGCGGCCTGCAAGGAAGCCCTGTGCTCCTGCGGCATAGGAATAGGACAGCACGCGCTCGAATTGTTCGGGCGCGGCGCCGCCGGAAAGCATGACCCAGGGAATGCCGGCATCGGCGCAGATCGATCCGATCGCGTCGAACTGGCTTGCCGCAGCCTTGGCCGTCGCGCTGCCGTCGGGAGAGGGCAGAGATGCCGCCGGCAGCGGTGTTTCAAGCTTGAAGAGATCGACGCCATAGTCGGGCTTGGCGAACTCGCGCACGCTTTCGATCACAAGGTCCGCCCTCTTGTCAGGGGATTCCACATAATCGGCGGTGTATTTTTCGCTGCTGGGAAAAGGATAGACCAGGAGTTCAAGGACATAGGGAATATCGTGGCGGCGGCAATCCTCGCCGATCGCACGGACAAAATTCTTCTGGTGTTCGTTGACGTCCTTGCCTGCATCGGGCCGGTACCAGGCCAAAACCTTGACGCCGTCGGCGCCGATCTGCCGGATCTTGTCGACGTTCCAATTGTCGATGGCGCGCGATTTACGGCCCTTCGGCGTTTCCTCCACCCGATGCTCTTCGAGCGTCATGATCAGACCCGTCTTCTTCGGCAGGATGTCGATGGCCGCCGGAACGGCGAAATTGGGATCGAAGAGCATCGAGCTTGCATCCTCGGCCAAAGCTTCCACGAGCAGACGCTTGGCCTTCAGCATATCCTCGAACGTGACCTCGCCGGGCGCGATGCCTCGCGCCTTCGCGATGGCCGCGAAAAGCGGCGGCCGCTGATCGAGGGCGACCATGGTGAAATGGCCCTTGTCGTCCGCCAGCCGGCCGAGGCCCCTGTTCTTGCCGATCGTCGTCATCTTGTCGTCCTTTGAAATGCGGTGATCTCGTCGAAAGTGGGAATGCCGCCGCGGCCGGCGGGCTTCGTACATTTGAGAGCGGCGGCAGCCGAAGCGAAGTCCATCGCTGTTTCGATTGCCATGCCGGCGCCGATGGCGAAGGCATAGGCGCCGTGGAAGACGTCGCCGGCGCCGTTTGTATCGATAACGACGACGGAAAACGCGGGCAGCCGGTGCTTATCGCCATTCTCGCGCCATTCGACGCCCCGCTCGCCGAGCGTGACAGCGCTGACGCGGCAGCCATACTGTTCGATCCGCTTCAGCGCCGCGTCGACATCGCTCCCCGCGAAGCCGGTCAGGGCGGGTTCGGAAAAGATCGCATGATCGGTGAGCGGCAGAAGCCGCTCGAAGACTTCGGCATCTGCGACATCCGCGTCGAGCACGGTGGGGACCCCAGCCCGCCGCGCGGCGGCGAAGGCCGCTTCCGTGCCGTCCGGCCAGCGCGGGTCGGAAAGGACCGCGGCAGCCGAGGCGATCTTTTCGAGCGGCAGCCAGTCGGCTCTGTCCGGCAGGCCGTGGCCGCGAAAATTGATGATGTGCCGCTCTCCTTCTCCATCGACGAAAACGCCGGAGACTGAGGAACGGGCGCCCTCGAACAGCCTGAAGTCGCCGGCATCGACGCCTTCTGCCGTGAGTTCGTCGCGCATGATGTGGCCTGCCGGGTCGTCGCCGGCACGACCCCAGAAATGGGCGTTGCCGCCGAGTCTCGCGACCGTTACCGCTGCGGTCGCGGCCATTCCGCCGCCTGCGGTGACGTACTGATTGGCCCGCACCTTGGACAGATCGGCTCCTGGCAGGCGATCCGCCTGCCAGATATGATCGAGCGCCGAAAGCCCGATGCAGATGATCGATCTCTGCGATCCGCCGCTCATAGGCCAATTCCTGCTGAAGGCCGGACGTCTATTCCATGACAAGGCGCGATCATCGGATCACCTCGCCCGTATCGGCATCGAAGAGATGCGGCTTGCCATTGGCCGGCGCGAGCGCGACCTGGTCGCCGGGCTTCAGCCGCAGGTCGGGCGAGACGCGCGCGATGACGGGCGTATCCGCGAGCGGGAAATGGATCAGCGTGTCGGAGCCGAGCGGTTCGACCAGTTCGACTCTTACGGAAAGCGCATCCTGATCGCCCTGGACGACAGCGAAATGCTCTGGCCTTATTCCAAGGACCACGTTTTTCGATGTCGATCGTTTCAAGGCGCTAAAACCCGGAGCGCTTGCTGCTGCAATCTTTCGTCCGTCCTCCAGCCTGAGAGCATCGCCCTCGCGCGTTACGGACAGAAAATTCATTGCCGGCGATCCGATGAAACCGGCGACGAACATGTTCGCTGGCGTCTCGTAGACCTCTTCCGGCGATCCCACCTGCTGGATCACGCCCGATTTCATCACCACGATGCGGTCGGCCATGGTCATTGCCTCGACCTGGTCATGAGTGACGAAGACCATGGTGGTCTTGAGCTTCTGCGACAGAGCCTTGATCTCGGCGCGCACCTGGGCGCGCAGCTTGGCGTCGAGGTTGGAAAGCGGTTCGTCGAACAGAAAGACCTTCGGATCGCGTACGATGGCGCGGCCCATGGCGACGCGCTGCCGCTGACCGCCGGAGAGCGCCTTCGGGCGGCGGTCGAGATAGTCCTCGATATGGAGGAGCGCGGCGGCCTCGCGAATGCGCTTGTCCATTTCCGCTTTCGGCATGCCGCGCATTTCGAGCGCGAAAGACATGTTCTGGCGCACCGTCATGTGCGGATAGAGCGCGTAGTCCTGAAAGACCATGGCGATGTCGCGTTTGGAGGCGGGCACGCCATTGACCCGCCGCTCACCGATGAACACTTCGCCGTCATTGATCGCCTCGAGCCCGGCGAGAATGCGCAGCAAGGTCGACTTGCCGCAGCCCGAGGGGCCGACGAGCACGACGAATTCATGGTCCGGGATTTCCAGGCTGAGGTCGGGAATGACGGTCAGGTCGCCATATTTCTTGACAAGGTTGCGGATGCTGATCGAAGCCATCAGGCGCTCTCCTCGAAGGCGAGCACCGGCTTGATCAGCTTTCCCTCTGCAAAGCGCTCGAACTTTTCGGGCAGCGCATCGAGCGGGAAGGCGTCGTCCACCAGTCGCCTGTAACTGTCGCGATGGCTGCGCAGGAGTTCGATATTCGGCTCGAAGTCGCCCTTCGGGAAATAGAAGGTCCGCATCATAATGAAATCCTTGCGGCGGAAGATCTTGTCTTCCGTAATCGTCCACGGCGCGGAATTTTCGCCGACCAGCACGATCGCGCCTTTCGGCAGCACCAGTTCGATGGCGAGATTACGCGCCACATGGGCGCCGGAACATTCGACGATCAGCTTGAAGCGCTTGTCGCGGCTTCCGGTTGGATAGGCCGTCGCCCCGAACGTGACGGCCAGCGCAAGCCTCTCCCGGTTCGGGTCCGAAACGAAAATCTTCTCGTAGCCGAGCGCCTTCAGCGCCAGCACTACGCCCAACCCGACAGGCCCCGCGCCGCAGACGAGAACCTCTGGCTGGCTCTCCGCCGGCACGATCTTGCCTGCCTCGCGGACCGCATGGGCTGACGTCCCGATGGTGTCGAGCAGGAGCGGCGCGAGATCGTCCTCAATGTCGTCGGGAACGGGCAACAGGCAATTGTCCGGCACGGCGACATATTCGCAATAGCCGCCGCCCCTGTTCCAGCCGATCAGCGACGACATTTCGAGGCACATCTGTGTGTCGCCGGCGCGGCAGGCGGCGCATTTGCCGCAATGGAGCGGGATGTAGACGGCGCAGCGCCGCCCGTGCATCGCATGGCCCGGCTGGTCTACGCGGCCGAAGATCTCATGGCCGGCGGTGAATTCGGCGCCATTGTGCCAGAGCTTGAAATCCGAACCGCAGAGCGCCGTGCGCGACACCCTGACCAGCGCCTCGCCGAGCGTCGGCTGCGGCATCGGGGCGGTGCCGATGGTGATGCGGTCATTGCCGTGGAAGAGAGCGGCCCGCATGGTGGAGCGATTGTCGGTCATGACATCATCCTTTGACGGCGCCGAGCGTCAACCCGGAAATCAGCCAGCGTTGCACGATGACGGCGAGAATGAGCGGCGGCAACGCGATCAGCGTCGCCGCCGCCATCAGCCCGCCCCAGTTGGTCGAGCCCTCGCCGATGAAATTGAAGGAGGCGGCGATCAGCGTCTTGGGGTCGGAATTCGACAGCACCAGCGCGAACAGGAAGTAATTCCAGGAAAAGACGAAGGCGAGGATCGACGAGACTGCCAGTCCCGTGCTCACCAGCGGCAGGGCGATGCGGCGGAAGAGCCTGACCGGGCTGCATCCATCGACCTGCGCCGCCTCGAACACGCTCCGGGGTATGCCGTCGAAGAAGGGCAGGAGTACCCAGATGACGATCGGCATGGTGATGACGGCATGGGTGAGGATCAGCGACCAGTAGCTGCCGATCATGTCGAAATGCCGGAACATGACATACCAGGGGAGAAGGAACAGCGTGCCCGGAGCCATGCGGGCGACAAGCGCGATAACGGCCGGCCAGGTGACGCGCGTCCAGGAGACGGCGAAAGCGGCGGGTGTGCCGAGGATGAGGCCGATCAGCGTCGAGCCGACCGTGACGATGATGCTGTTCAGGCCGTAATGCAGGAAGGGCGTCGTCTGCGACAGGGTGGCATAGTTCGACAGCGTCGGCGTGAAGAAGATCGTCGGCGGATAGGCCGTGACTTCGTAGGACTGCTTGAAGGAGGAAAGCACCATCCACAGCGTCGGTACGATGACGACCAGACCGGCGAGCGCAAGCTGCAGGGTGTTGAGAACGCCGATCAAACGGTCGGAAAGCGTCTTGTCGTCCATCGTCCTCCTCCTACCAGGCCACAGCCGTACGCATTCGGTTCAGGACGAGGACAGCGCCGAGCACGATCACCGACAGCGTCACCATCAGTGCGCTCGCATAGCCGAACTGGAAGAACTCGAAACCGACCCGGAAGCCGTAGATGTTGAGCGTATCCGACGCGTTCGCCGGCCCGCCCTGGGTGGTGATGTAGATGATGTCGAAGAAGCGGAGCAAGTCGACGCTCCGGAGGATGGTCGCCGTCATGATCGTCGGCATCAGCAGCGGCAGCGTGATCCGGTAGAGCCTTTTGAAGGGCGAGGCGCCGTCGATCTCGGCCGCCTCATAGACGCTGGGCGGCAGCGATTGCAGGCCGCCGAGAACGATCAGCGCGACATAGGGCGCCCATTGCCATGTGTCGATCAGAGCGACGGTGGGAATGACCCATGTCGGCGAGGCGAGCCAATCGGAAGGCGGCAGCCCGAGCGAGGTCAGGATATAATTCGCCGCGCCGAGGGAGGGGTCGAGGATGACCAGCCACATCATGCCGGCGACGACCGGCGGCATCATGAAGGGCGAGATGAAAAGCGAACGGATGATGCCCGGCAGGCGCTTCGAGCGGAAGAGCAGGAGCGCCAGCCAGGTGCCGGCGATAAGTTGCAGCGCCAGCGACAGCAAATAGAGCGTGAAGGTGACGACAAGACCGTGCCAGAACTCGCCATCATTGACCATGTGACGGTAGTTCTGGATGCCGGCGAAATGGCTTGTGCCGGTGGCGGAAAAGGCTTCGAGGCTGAGCCAGATCGTATAGAAGAAGGGAAAGGCGATCATGCCGATCGTGAAGATCAGCGCCGGCGCCGAAAGCGCCGCAAGCTGAGTCTTTGTATTATCGGGCGTTTCCTTCATCGAGGGACCTCAGCCTGCCAGGAAGCCGCCATCGACCGCGAGAACGGTCCCGGTTATGTAGCCGGCTTCCGGCATGGTCAGGAAAACCGTTGCGCCGGCGATCTCCTCCGGCTGGCCCCACCTGCCGAAGGCCGTCCGGGCGGCGATGCGGCGATAGTGTTCGACATCCTTGCGGCCTTCCGCATTGATGGCCGTCTCGATATAGCCGGGAGCAATGGCGTTGACGCGGATGCCGTCACCCGCCCAGGCGAGCGCCAGGCTCTTGGTCAGCATGACGACGCCGGCCTTGCTGGCGCAATAGGCGGGAATGCGCGGCAGCGCCGCATAGGCGTTCATGGACGCGATATTGACGATCGAGCCGCCCTGCTTCGCAAGCGCTTCACGGAAGGCGATCGAGGTACTGAACGTGCCGGTCAGGTTGACGTCGATGATCTTGCGAAATGTCGCGCGCTCATATTCCTGGTCGCGGCGCAGGATGCCGGCGCAATTGACCAGCGCATCGAGACGATCAAATCCGCCAGCGAAGTCGTCGACGGCCTTGTCGTCGGCAACGTCGAGAAGCTTGAGCGTGATCCCGTCGCGACCGTTCAGCCGGGATGCGGCAAGTTCCGCCTCGTTCACCGCCGTCGCCGTTACCGAGGCTCCGAGCTGGGCGAAAAGCTCCACGATTGGCTGTCCGATGCCGCCGGCCCCGCCGATGACCACGGCGCGAAAGCCGTCTTTCAGCCGAAACGGATTCGTTACGGACATTCTGTAACTCCCGAGGAGATGGCCCGGCCATTCGGAGGCCGGGTTGCCAGGCTTACTTCTGGTTGATCAGCGCATTCAGCTTTTCGTCCGCCGCGGCGCAGGCCTGGTCGACCGTGCTGGTGCCGAGCAGGATACTGTCAACCGCCTGGCCGATGAACTCGCGCGATTGCGGATTCTGCACGATCGGATAGCCGACCTCGGAAGTGCCTTCTTTCGCAAGGTGGTCAATCGCTTCCTGCCATTGCTTGCGGATCGGAGCCTCGTCGAGCCATTTGCGATAGGACGGATCCTGGGAAACCGAATTGCGCGGTGGGGCAATGCCTTCGAGCGCCATTCTGGCCTGCATCTTCGGGCTGGTCGCCCATTGCACGAAATACCATGCCGCGTCCGGATGGGCGCTGAATTTCGATACGGCAAGCGCCCAGCCTATGGCGGTCGGATGCGAGCCGGCGTCCCCCGGCGGCAGCGGGACGATGGCGGTGTCCTTCAGCCGCGCGCCGCCCTGCATGATAGAGGGGAATTCGTTCGAGGATTCGAAGGACATGGCCGAGCGGCCGGCGCGATAAAGAGCGCTCAACTGGTAGAAGCTGTAATTGACGACGCCGGCAGGGCCATAATCCTTGATCAGATCGGCGTAGGTCGAAAGCGCCTTCTTGCTTTCCGTCGAGCACAGGTTCGACTTGCCATCCTTCATATAGGATCCGCCCATATTGTGCAGAAAGACGCTGAACGTATAGGGCAGGGCCGGCTTCAGACCGCGCGTGGCGAAAGGCGTGATACTGGGATCGCAACTCTTGATGGTCTTCGCCACCTTGGCGATGTCGCCGATCGTTTTCGGCGGCTCGGCCTTGCACTTGGCGAAAATGTCGGTGCGGTAATAGAGCAGCGGCCCTTCGATGTTGAGCGGAATGCCGGTGAAGACACCGTTGAACGTCGCCGCCTTGACCAGGGCCGGGCTGAGGTCAGGGAAATTGTAGTCCGGCGAAGTGTCTTTCTTCACCAGCGGATTGAGGTCCGCATACCAGCCGGCGGCAGCGAACTGCATGCCCTCGCGCGAAGGCAGCGTCATGAAGACATCCACCTCGTCGCTATGCGCGTTCATCACGGTCAGCAGGCGCTGGCGCATCTGCTGTTCCTGATAGCTGTCGACCTTGAGCGTGATGCCGGTCAGCTTGGCGAAATCATCCTTGTATTTCAGGATGGCCGTGGAAACCGGGTTGTTGTTGGCGAGGAATTCGATCGTCTCGCCCTTATGTGCCTTCCAATTGAATGTTTGCGCGTGGACAAGGCTCGCGCTTGAGCAGGCAAGCAGCAAAGCCGCCCCCAAAATCCCTGCCCTCCTGACGGGCACTCCTCGGCTTCCGACGGTACGTGACATGGTCTTCCTCCGGATGTCGATCCTGGCCGAGTATCTCGGACGGGATCGCTGCAACTCTGCGGCAGATTGTAACCGGTTACAGTTTCCTGTAAAGATACCGCGCTAAATTTTTTCCGGTATGGAATCGCGAAGTACCGGAATTGGCGATTCTTCGAAAAGCTTTTTCCAGGTGTTGGATGAAACCGGTTAGACCTTAGTGTCCGTTGCAGCCGCAGGAATTGCGCACGATGAGCGTGGGCGCCACACGCAACGTATGAGGCTTTCTGTCCGGCGACTGGATACGCTTTTCGAGCATCAGCGCCGCTTTCCTGCCGATTTCATCGCAGTCCTGGGCCATCACGGTCAATCGCGGCGTGAAGCAATCGGCCCAGTCGAAATCGTCGAAGCCGGCAAAGGCGATATCATCGGGAACGCGAAGCCCGGCATCGTGGATCGCGTGCATGATGCCGATGGTGGTCAGGTTGTTGCCGCCGACCATCGCGGTCGGCCTCTGTGGACCGGCGAGCATCCGCTCCGCCGCGGCGCGTGCTCGATTGACGTCTGTATTGTCCGTCAACAAAAGCTCGGGATCGAATGCCAGGCCATGGTTCGCAAGCGCCGTCCTGTAGCCTTCTATGCGCTCGTTTGCGGTCGTGAAACTCGCCGGTCCCGCAAGCATGCCGATACGCCGATGGCCGTGTTCGATCAGGTGGGAAACCAGTTCGATCATTGCATCGCGATTCTCCACGCCGACCTGGTCGAAACCGGGCGCGACAAGACGATCGACAAGAACGGACGGGATGGCGTTCTCTTCCAGATAAGTCAGCGAGCGGCGATCGGCATCGTGACAGGGCGCCAGAATGATTCCGTCGACCCGCCGCTGGTGCAGCGCCTGGACGACCTTCAACTCCTGTGTCGGGTCGTCGCGTGTATTGGCAAGCAGCACCATCATGCCGAGATTGGCGCACTGCTCCTCGATGGCGTTCGCAATGTCGCCGAAATAGCGGTTCGCCGTCGTCGACATGGCGATTCCGACCATGTTGGTGCTCGACCGCGCCAAGGCTCTCGCGAGCACGTTCGGCGTATAGCCGACGGCCTTGATGGCGCGCTCGACCGCGGCGGTCGTTTCAGGGCTGACGTAACGGGTTCCGTTCAGCACATGCGACACAGTCGATGTCGCGACCCGTGCATGCCGAGCTACATCCGAGATTGTCGCCACCGTTATCCCAACCGCGCCCGCGAGGCCGGTTGCCCCTTTTCGCCACGCCCGCAATAGTCCTGCCGAAACCGCGTGATCAATCAGGCAATCCGACGCGGCATTCCGATTGGAACGCGGCTTGGGATCCGCCTTATCCACTACCAACAAAGCGATAGATGACACCATAGAACGAAGCACGCAAGCGTTTGCGCAAACGCTTGCCTATGCAAAAATTGCTAAAATCGGTCGCGCATTCGCTTGACATGCGGCGAAGGCTTCGTAAGGCTGATGAGCGAGGAGAAGGGGCGTAGAGACGCTCCGCCGGGAGGATCACACCATGTTCGGGCGCAGGTTCCGGCAGGGCTACTGTTCGGCGACGACCGGATCGGGCATCCGCCAGCCTATGAGGGCGGTCCGGAGTATCGTTTCATGACCCTGCTTCTCGAAATGCGCGGCATCGAAAAGCGCTTTGGCGGGATCCAGGCGCTGAAGGGCGTCGATTTCGATCTTCGCGCCGGCGAGGCGCACGTGCTGCTCGGGGAGAACGGCGCCGGCAAAAGTACATTGATGAACATATTGTCGGGGAATATCGGTCCGGATTCCGGGGATATCCGTCTCCTCGGCGCATCGATGCGGTTTTCGGGACCGGCCGAGGCCCATGCCGCCGGCATTGCCATGATCCCGCAGGAACTCGATCTGGTTCCTGGCCTCGATATCGCCGCCAATCTCTTTCTCGGCAGCGAACAGCGCACCGGCTGGGGAACGCTGGCGCATCGTCGGATGCACGCCGCCGCCAGCGATCTCCTGAAGAAGGCAGGTGTCTCGCTCGATGCGGATCGGCCGGTCTCCTCGCTGAGGATGGGCGAGCGGCAGCTTGTCGCGATCGCGAAGGCACTGTCGGCTGACGCCCGCATCCTCATCATGGATGAGCCGACCGCGGCGCTTTCCGCCACCGAAGCTGAACACCTTTTCGGCACGGTCCGGGAATTGTGCGCCCGCGGCGTCGGCGTCATCTACATTTCGCACCGTCTCGAGGAAGTGCCGCGCGTCGCGGACCGCGTGACAGTCATGCGCGATGGCCGCGTCGCTGGCGAAGCGAGTGCCGATGCGCCGCAAGCCGAATTGGTGCGGTTGCTGGTCGGCCGTTCCTTCGAGGATCTTTTTCCGCCGCGGGCAAAGACGATCGGCCGCGAATTGCTGCGGCTGGAGCACGCCCGTTTCGATCCTGCCATCGAACGTGCGGGATGGCAGGCCGCCCGCGATGTTTCGCTGACCGTGCATGAGGGCGAAATCGTCGGGCTGGCAGGGCTGATGGGCGTCGGCCGAACGGAGCTTCTTTCGGCGCTTTACGGCTTCGAGGTGGAGGGGCGCTGGTCCGGGACGGTCCTTGTCGGCGGCAGACCCACGCGGCTCGGCACGATCACAGCCGCCCGTCACGCCGGTATCGCCTATGTCACGGACGATCGGCGCGGTACCGGGCTCGTCCTCAAACATTCAGTCGGGGAAAATGTCGTCCTGTCCACTCTGAGGCGGATCACGCCATGGGCGCTTGTCGCGCCTAAGAAGGAGCGGCGCTACGTGGCGGAAGCGCTTTCGCGTTTCGACGTCCGCCCGAAATTGCCCGAGGCGCTCGTCGTCAATCTTTCCGGCGGCAACCAGCAGAAGGTCGTGTTCGCCAAGGAACTCGTCAGCGAGCCGCATCTTCTTCTGCTCGACGAGCCGACGCGCGGCGTCGATGTCGGCGCCAAGGCGGAAATCTATGAGCAGCTCAGGGATCTCACGGCAAAAGGCCTCGGCGTTCTCGTCGCATCGTCCGAACTGCCGGAACTGATCGGTCTGTGCGACCGGATTGTCGTCATGTCGCGGGGTCGGACGGTCGCCGAATTCGCAGCTGGCGCGAGCGAGGAGCAAATCCGCCATGCAAGCACCAGCGGGGCCGAAGCAGCATGACAAATGAAACCGCGACTCCTTCGATCGGGGTTTCCCAGGCGGATGCCCGGCCCAAACTGCGGCCTCTCGACTATGTCGTCCGCTTCCAGAGCCTGCTCGGCCTGATCCTGGTCATTGTGGGAGGGATTGCCTTCTCGCCGCGCCGGCATGGCCACATCCTCTTCCTGCAGCCCGACAATATCGCCAACATCGTCCGCTCGATCTCGGAAACGGGCATACTGGCGCTCGGCATGACCTTCGTCATCATCGCGGCCGGCATCGACCTTTCGGTCGGCGCCGTGCTCGGCCTGTCGAGCGTGCTGACCGCGACGCTGCTCATCAATGCGGGCTGGGGCCTGTGGACGACGCTGCCGCTCGTCCTCGTCTGCGCGACGCTCTTCGGGCTTGTCCAGGGCGCGATCTCGACCAGGCTGCATGTCCAGGCCTTCATCGTCACGCTGGCGGGATTGCAGGCGGCGCGCGGACTGGCGCTCATCGCCTCGGGCAATGTGTTCATCAACATCAATTATGGCAGCGGCCCAGGCAACGCGCCGCCGGCCTTCGCGATCCTCGGCGAGCGGTTGTTCTACAATACGTTTCCCGTTGCGACGCTGGTGTTCCTGGTGCTGGCTGTCATTGCGACCTTCTTTCTCAATCACACCCGCTATGGCCGCTATGTCTTCGCCGTCGGCGGCAATGAGCGCGCCGCGCGACTCTCCGGCATACCGGTCGAATGGATCAAGATCTCCGTCTACGGCATCACCGGCCTCTGTTCCGGTGTCGCCGGCATTGTCCATGCCGGCCAGTTCGCCTTTGGCAGCCCGACTGACGGAACGGGCTACGAACTCAACGCCATCGCCGCAGTGGTGATCGGCGGTACGGACCTCTTCGGAGGAGCCGGAACCATGGTCGGGACAATAGCAGGCGCCGTGATGCTCGGCGCGCTCGCCAACGTCCTGCAACTCAATGACGTGAGCGCCGCCATGCAGCTTCTGGCGACGGGCGCGATCATCGTGGCTGCGGCAGCGCTGCAGACATTCGTAGGCAGGCGCGACGTGCGTTCGCGCTGATCAAGGAGGAGACGGTAATGACCAGATCGAAATGCATGAGGGGACTGCTTGCGGCCGGGGTCGGGATCGCGGCGCTGATGGCGCTTTCGGTCGCCGACGCCAAGCCGCTGGCCAAGACATGCGGACCGAAGGACAAATATGTTATCGGTTTCTCGCAGGCGAATTTCAAGGAACCCTACCGTTCGCACGTCAATCACGAACTCGAGCGGCTGGTGAAGAACTACCCGCAATTCAAGCTTGTGATCGCCGACGGACAGGCGAGCGATAATACCCAGGTCTCGCAGGTCGAGAATTTCCTGACACAGCAGGTCGACATCCTGTTCATCTCGCCTTTCGAGGCGGCGCCGCTGACGCCCGTCGTCTCGCGCGTCTACAAATCCGGCATCCCGGTGATCGAACTCGACCGCAAGACCAATGGCGACGACTACACGAGCTTCGTCGGCGGCGACAACGAGAAGATCGCGGAGGAAGCGGGCCAATACGCCAAGAAGCTGCTTCCAGACGGCGGCGACGTGGCCATCCTCGAGGGCCTGCCGAGTTCGTCGCCGGCGATCGAACGCCTCGACGGCTTCAAGAAAGGCATCGCGGATGACCCGAAGCTAAAGGTGGTCGCGGTGCAGCCGGTCGACTGGATGGAGGACAAGGCAGTGACTGTGTTTTCCGCCATGCTGCAGGCGCATCCAGACATAAAGCTCGTCTATACCAGCAATGACCTCGCCGCGGCGGGCGCCTATATCGCCGCCAAGCAGGTCGGCAAGGAAAAAGACATAAAGATCATCGGCACCGACGGGTTGCCCGGCCCTTCCGGCGGGATCCATGCCGTCGCGGAGGGCCAGTGGGCCGCGACGCTCGTCTATCCCACGGGGGCGGCGGAAGCGCTCGACCTTGCCAAGAAGATCCTGATCGATTGCGCGGAATCCGTGCCGCGTGTGGTGACAGTGCCGACCCAGCTGATCACCCCTGAGAATGCCAAGGACGTCTACGCCAAGGAGAAATTCTGATCATTGCGCGCAGGGTGGAGACGTCCGCCCTGCGCTATTCGTCTTGATGGCCTGCCGAGGGCAGACGTGCAAACAGCTCCCGCGGCAGACTATAATATCTCCGCGAGCCTGCGTCGTCGGCGCCCTCCCGGTAGCTGCGCAGCGACCGTCTTGAGATACCAGTCATAGGTCGAAGCCAGCCCCTCTTCTATCGTGATCCGTGGGCGCCAGCCCAGGCCGCCAAGTTTCGAGCTATCCGCCAGCTTGCGCGGCGTGCCGTCGGGCTTCGAACTATCGAATACAAGCCTGCCCTGAAAGCCAACCGCCGCGCACACTGCATGGGCAAGATCGCGGATCGAGAGTTCTCTGCCCGAACCGACATTGATCGGACTTTCGGCGTTATAATTGCGGGCCAGGAAGACGAGCGCGTCGGCGAGATCGTCGACATGCAGGAATTCGCGCAGCGGCATGCCGCTTCCCCAGACCGAGAGGGTCCGCGCCCCGGTTTGTTTCGCCTCATGCGCCTTTCTGATGAGGGCCGGAAGCACATGGCTCGTTTCGAGGTCGAAATTGTCGCCGGGTCCATAAAGGTTGGCCGGCTGCGCCGATATGAAATCGCAGCCATGCTGCCGCCTGTAGGCCTGCGCGAGCTTGATGCCGGCGATTTTCGCAACCGCATACCATTCGTTCGTCGGCTCCAGCGGTCCGCTGAGCAGCGCTTCCTCCGGGATCGGCTGGGGCGCGAGCTTTGGATAGACGCAGGTTGATCCCAACAGCACAAGCTTCTCCACGCCGGAGAGGTGGGCAGCGTGGATGATGTTCGCCTCGATCATGAGATTGTCGTAGAGGAAATCCGCGGGATAGCTGTCGTTAGCATGGATTCCCCCGACCTTGGCCGCCGCCATGAACACCACTTGCGGCTTCTTCCTGGCCATCCAGTTCTCGACATCAGCCTGCCGGCGCAGATCGAGCTCAGTTTTGCTGGCTGTCAGCAAAGCGACATTCTCGCGCGCGAGCCTTCTCACCAGAGCTGACCCAACCAGTCCGCGATGACCCGCGACCCAGACCCGTTTTCCTGAAAGATTGTACGTTGCATGCATCTTCTTCGCTTCCTTGAACCCCCATTCGGCGGAGCGAACCGGCCTTGCCCTCGGGTCAGGAATTCGCTGCCCTGCCCCTCCACGTCCGCACGGACAGGGAGAGCCAGATATCGCTGATCTCCCTTTTCAACGGATGATTGACCAGCATGAGGCCTGCGGTCCAGCCCGCCGCGCCACCAACAAGCGCCATGACGGTCTGCAACCATCCGAGGCTGAAGCCGCTCGGCGATGTCGCCACGATCATGATCGGAACGAATGCCGTGGCGAGCACAAGACAAGCGCTGTCGCGCGCGGCTCCGAACAACTCGGTCCAACTCATGTCGATGGCGCGACGGATAAAGAGATATGCCACGAACATCTGCAACGGCGTCACGACGAGCAGACTGGCGGCCACGGCGCCAAGGCCGAAGAATGCTGCACCGATTATGATAAGGAATGAAGGCGGGAGGCTGACGAGGCTCGCCCACAAAGCGTCCTGGATACGTCCCGCCGCGACCAGCACCGGAAAAGTGAGGGTTCCGGGCGCGAGCGCCATGCTGGCGAGCGCCATGATCCGCACCAGCGGCGGAACGGCATCCCATTGCGCGCCGAGCAGGATGCCGACGACCGGGTTGGCCAGCAGCGAAAGCATGATCAGGGCGGGCCATTGGACCGCCGTCATCAGACTGAGACCATGGAGATAGCTTCTCTTGAGGGAGTCACCGGCACGCACCTGTGCGGCGAACGCCGGAAGGATGACGGGCTGCAGCGCCGAAACGACGACTCGATCAGGCAATTGGCAGACAGTGAGTGCGCGCGAGTAGAGACCGACGGCGCCAAATCCCAGGATTTTGCCGAAAGCCAGTCGGGGCAGGAGCTCGTAAGCCATGTTCGAGATGGAGATGAGCGACGAGATGGCGCCAAATGACAAAAGCCTGCGTGTGTGCTCGAAGGACAGGCGGAATATCCAGAAGTGGGGCCGGACGACAAGCGCCAGCAGCGCCATGATGAAACTGGAGCCTACGAAACCCCAGATATAACTCACCGGCCCATGGCCGGCCAAGCCGAGCCCTATGGTAACGAGCGCCATCGTTGCTGCAGCGGCGATGTTTATGCCGGCTACGGCGTTGAAGGCCAGGTCGCGTTCGAGCAGCGCGATGATCGGGCTGGCGAAGGGGATGGAGAGGAAGCCGAGAGCGGCGACAACGAGCAAGGTTTTCAATTGCGGCGCATCGTAGAAAGCTGCCAGCGAACCGGCGCCGAGATAAATGGCTGCACCCATGGCCAGCGACAGCGCCAAAGTCACGGTGAAGGCCGACTGAATGACGCCGCGATCGATCTCCTTTTCCTGGACGAGATAGATGCCGACGCCGAAGCTGCGAAAATTGTCCGCCAAAAGGATCATCGCGTTCGCGGTCATGTAGAGTCCGGTTTCCGCGGGCGTCAGGATCCGCGCCATCACCGCGGTCGTTAGGATGGCAAGCGCTTGCGAGGCATATTTGTCAGCCGCGGAAAACAAGAGCGATTTGCGTACCTCGCTCATGGAGTGCCTCGCCACAAGCGCGCAAAGGCCGGTGGCGCTATTTCCCGGAGGCCTGCCAGGCCGCTTCGGAAGAGCCGGCAAGATTTCGAAGCGACGCGGCCGACCAAAGAGGCTAGTCGCATATAATCGATGCCGACGTGCAGAAGTTGACGCCCGAGCCACCATTCCAAGCGCTGCCATGCGGTTGGCAGGTCGGGATGCGCCCTGCGCCAGGCAGTCTTGTCCAGATATTGAAAGTAAAGCCGTTTGCGGGCCGCACGCGAGCGGAACAGCCACGGCTTGTCGCCTGTCGTGTAGTGCAGAATGGCCGGCCGTCGTCGCGCGTGCCGCGTTGCGGCGAATTCGCCCGGGAACGATCTGCGGCCGAGCATATACATCCGGGACTGGAGATTCCAGCGACAGTCGATGAGGTGAATGTCGTCGCGGAGAACGGCGTTGATCGTGTCCTGATCATGGAAAGCCAGCGCCGACCCGCGCTTTTTGGCGTAGGCGAAGAGCCGGTCCGAAACCCGATTCCGTCGCCAGTGATCCAGGTCGAGAAGCAGAACGCCGCAATTGACATAGGTGTGGCCGGCGCTCAGCTCGAGGGATGCCAAGCGGCTCGGCAACGTTCCGATCTGATCCCAAGGGAAATCGGGTGCGGCTGCAATAGCCTTACCGCGGAGATCCATGTCCCAAAGCGACTTCAGTTCATCAAGCACCACGAGGTCGCAGTCGAGATAAAGGACGCGGCTGACGCTGGCGGGGAAAAACTCCGGCGCCAGAAATCGCATATAGGTTTCCTTCGTCAAATGCCGGTCGATGAAGACATCATTCAGCCTGTCATCCGACACATGGTGGAAGACGAGGTTTATGTGCCCGTATGCGACCAGACTATTCCTGAGCATGCCTTCTGCGATTGCATCTTCAGCGCAAGTCAGGACATGAATGTTCGCCCGGAATTGGCGATTGTTTTCTGCAAGCGAAACGGCCGCCACCGCCGCGTGCTGGTAATAATCGGGATTGGCGCAGAACAGGATCTCGAAAGATGTTTCGTCCTCTTGGCTGCGGCGCTCGCGGGTCATCGGTACCGCCCCTCGGCAGGAGACCGTGCCGATGCAAGGTACGTGCGGACCTGGCCAATCGCTTTCATCGAGCGCAATTTGCAATCGCGCACCTGATTCCATGCGCGGGCCCCCAGCATCTGTTTCAGCCTGTAGAGCTTCCAGTCCATTCCGTCGACCACGCCGGGATGAAGTCCGATCGCCGCGGTCTCGAGCTGCGCGCGAACGGCCTGATCGCCCTTTGCGAGCAGTATGCCGGCGGCGCGAACGGCTTCAGTCGCGATGCTTGCGCGCATCTCCGGCATAACCTCCTCCGGCAGTATCGGGCCCAAGGCCGTCTCCACCATCTGCAGTACGAGGGCCCGCTGCAGGATGTCCTGCTCATAGTCATATTGTCGGGACATGTTGCCCGCATGCCGCCGGATTGCCGCCTGGAACCGCGGCACATACCCGACCAGCCCGTGCGCGGCGAGGCGCAGCCACATTTCGTAGTCACCCGCATGAGGCAACTCGGCGCGATAGCCGCCTACTTTCTTCTGCACGGCTGTCCTCGATACCACGCTGGCCGTATGGACGCGGTTGAATTTTCGATTGCTCCGGTAGAACTCGGTTGTGCTGGACAGAGCCCGTATTCCGGGAAGCCGTTCCTCCAGGATCCGGGCCGGAATGCCGATACCGGCGGGCGCGGTCTGGGCGCTCCTATCCATCCAGGGGCGAACGGGAACCGCGCCCGTCAGCAATTGCTCGATTGGGATTCCCTCTTCGAATTCGATTGCCCGGCCGTGAACCATCGAAATCCGCCGGTCGCTGAGAAAAAGCTCGGAGGCGCGCGCCAGGGCCCCTCTCAGCATGATGTCATCCGCCGAAAAGATCATGAAGAAATCGGCGTTGGCCCACGCTATCCCTTCATTATAGGTCGCGATGTGCCCTCGATTCCGGGCATGACGCTGAAAAGTGACGCGGTGATCCTCTTCGGCCAACGCCCGGCCCACGGCGGCGGAGTCGTCCTGTGATGCATCGTCGATGATCAGGATACGGAGGTTCACCTCCTGCGCCAGGACACTCTCCACCGCGTCGCGCAGGAACCGTCCGTAATTGTAGCAGGGAACGACCACATCGAAAGACGCACCGAGGCTGGAAGTATTCAAGGACATAGATGGCTCCGGATACCAATCGACATTGCGTGTCGGAATTCAGAAGCTGCGGGTAGAACCTGCGGCGGCATCGGCCTGAGGCCCTGCGGCGCCGAGCGCCCGCAGAATCATCGTTTCGGCCGCCGACCGATTGAGTTTTGCGTCGAAATAGGCGATCGTTTTCGCGAGCCCTTCACGCAACGGCACCGTTGGTTGCCAGCCCAGTTCTTCCCGCGCCTGGCGGATGTCCGGTTTGCGTCGCGTCGGATCGTCCGCCGGCAGCGGCTTTGAGACGATGCGGGATCTCGAGCCCGTCATATCGATCACCATCTCGGCCAGTTCACGCACCTGGAACTCCTGGGGATTGCCGAGATTGACAGGGCCGGTGAAGCCGGCCGGCTTCGCCATCAGTTTCAGGAAACCTTCGATGAGATCCTCGACGTAACAGAACGAACGCGTCTGCGAGCCGTTCCCGAAGACGGTGATCGGCTCGTTGCGCAACGCCTGAACGATGAAGTTCGAGACGACGCGGCCGTCATTTGGGTGCATGCGCGGCCCGTAAGTGTTGAAAATTCGTGCGACGCGGATTTCGACGCCGTATTGGCGGTGATAGTCGAAAAACAGGGTTTCGGCGCAACGTTTGCCCTCATCATAGCAAGCGCGTGGCCCGATCGGGCTGACGCTGCCGCGATATGTCTCGGGCTGCGGATGGACGGCTGGATCGCCATAGACTTCGCTGGTGGACGCCTGGAAGATTTTGGCCTTGGTACGTTTCGCCAGGCCGAGCATATTGATGGCCCCGTGCACATTGGTTTTCACGGTCTGAACGGGATCGAACTGATAATGGATGGGAGAAGCCGGACAGGCGAGATTGTAGATCTCGTCCACTTCCACATAAAGCGGAAAGGTTATGTCGTGGCGAATGATCTCGAAATGAGGATCGTCGAGAAGATGCACCACCGTATCGCGCGAGCCGGTGTAGTAATTGTCGACGCAAAGGACATCGCTGCCTTGCCGCAGGAGCCTTTCGCACAGGAAGGATCCGAGAAACCCGGCTCCGCCCGTTACCAGTACGCGCTTTCGCTCATGCATGATCTCTTCCCCTTTTCCATGGAGGCACGTCAATATGCGCCGCTGCGCTTGAAAACCGCGGGAAGCGTGTTCGCGAGAATGTGCCAGTCCAGCCACGGCGACCTGTTGTCGATGTAGAACTCGTCCAGTTGCTGCTGCAGGCCGATATCCGCATTGCTTCGTTCGGATATCTGCCAAAGGCCGGTAAGGCCGGGCGTCACCGAATGCCGCTTGTGGCGGAAGGCGCCGTCCATGGCCAGGAGGTGATAGACGGGGAATGGCCGCGGGCCGACCAGTGTCATCTCTCCGGTGATGATATTGACCAGTTGCGGCACCTCATCGAGGCTTGTCTTGCGGAGGAGATGGCCGACCATGGGCAAAATCCGCGGATCGACGCGTAGCTTGAAGTGGGACGACCATTCCGCCGCCATGCCTGGGTTGTCCCGGAGCACGGCTTCAAGACGCTGTTCGGCATCGCTGTACATGGTTCTCAACTTGAGCACATGAAGCGTCCGGCCGCTTCGGCCTTCGCGAGCATGCCAGAAGAAGACTGGTCCCGGATCTATGGCGTAGATGGCGATCGCGGCGATGCCGATCAGCGGCGCGAGCAAAAGCATCGCGGGAAGGGCGATCGCGAGATCGACTGCGCGGCGAACGAGGTCGGAACTCGGTCTGTTGCAGGCGGCGAGGCGAAGCCCGATCTCCCCCCCGGTCTCCGCTGGCCGCAATCCGGTCAGCTTCAGGGTGGGAATATCCGCAAGCAGGACGATTTCGGCGAACCGATGGCGCATGGCGGCCAGCTCTTCCAGCGGCGCGGCGATATCGCCGGTGATCAGCGCGATGCGCGGCGTCGCTTTATTCATCCCTCGGTCGGATAGCCGCTCGTCCGCTCCATGTATAGGCAGCGGTTCCGGCATGATACCCAGTCGCCAGTTCCGGTTGAAATGCTCGATCAGCCCCGGCATGCGATTGGGGCCGGCGATGATGGCTGCTCTTTCTCCCCAAATGCCGAGCCACCGACACAGCCGCCGCGCGACGTCATGAGTGAAGGGTTGGATGATCAGTCCGGCAGCCAGGAAAGCGACGGTTGGAAAAACCAGCGGCCAGCCTTCGGGGAGAAGCAAAACCCCCGATATTGCGAGTGCTGCCACGATCGCGGATACCGCGGCACGGCGACGCAACTGCTCGTGGTCATGGATTCGATATGCCGGATAGAGCGATCGCGACGCAGCCAGGACGATGGTCGCCAATGTCGTTAGCACGAGGATGCGGTCCAGCGCCACGCCGGTGGAATTGGCGGGCGGAAACGGTGCGACGAGCAGATAGGCGATCGCGTAAGCGGAGATATCGCCGGCAATCAGCAATGACTGCACGACCAGCCGAGGCAGTCGTTCCACCAGCGTCAAGGTCGCGGGCGGCTGGCGGGCCTCGATGTCCGGAATGACCAGTTCGGCGGGTGCGAAAACGCTATCCGCCCCAACCCGCGTCGCCACTGAATCCATTGTCGCTGTAGCGGATGAAGGCATCGTTCGGCTCATCTGCTTTGAGGGGAATTGGGGCTCGCACCGACGGCAACGATCGATCCGAAGACCTCGGGCCTGTTTTCCACGACATGCCCGACGCCTGGCGCTTCTTCGATCGGAAATTGCCGGAGCCCGAGCCGCTGCAGCAATATCAGCGCAAGGAAGCTCGGCACCACGACGGCATAGCGACGCCAAAGACGGCGCGGCTCGCAGCAAAGGCGAAAGGCCCATTCGAAGCCGCTCCGTTGGACGATGCGGGGCGCCTGGCGCTTCAGGCCCGCATGAAAGTCGAACGCTGCGCCAACGCCGACAAGGATTGGAGCGTCAAGACGCGCGCGCATACGCGCCATCCAGAGCTCCTGTTTCGGGCTACCGAGTCCCACCCATACGATATCGACGCGTGAGCGGTTTATCCTGTCGGCGACTTCTTCTTCCTCCCGCGTCGACAGATCGCGAAACGGTGGCGCCCAGGAGTCGGCTATGCAAAGGTCGGGAAACTTTTCGACAAGCCGCGTCTCCAACCGCTCCAAGGTGGCGGCGGTCGCCCCGTAGAGGAAATGGCGCCGGCCACTGGATCGGCCTGCTTGAAGGATCGCCAACATGAGGTCGGGGCCGTAGACCCGGTCGCTTTCCGCATGGCCGCCGCGTTTCAGTGCCCATACAAGGGGCACGCCGTCGGGCGTGACGATAAAGGCCCGATTATGGGCGGAACGGAGCTCCGCATCCTTCTGGCATCGGACGATGCCATGCGCATCGCGAACGCAGACATATTCCTTCCGGCCATCCGCGATCGCCGCTTCGATGCGTGCGACAGCGCTTTCGAGGTTGACCGCCGAGACGCGGACGCCCAGCACGTTGACCCACGCCGGTTCGCTCCCGCAACGGCGGGCGGCCGTCCTATCGTCGTTTCCTGACGGATTCTTCATGACCAGCGCTTCCCGAGGCGCGTTCTTGTGCGAACCGCCAGTATCGGGGCACTATATGGTTCGGCCGGAAGCCGCCCTAGTCACCATTCCGGCCACGAAGCATGCCCAAATCACGCCCTTTGTGTCTTCTGCTACCGCGAGTGTCTTACCGACGAGGTCGATAACACGGCTGCTGATATGACCGTCCTTGTTCTTTCAGCGAAGCCGTACCTCCAAAGCGTGGTTTGACTTACTCGAAATCGAGGGAAGATCATCGCGACAGTGCGTCCGTCACGTGGGAGAGGCCCTTGCTGAATCAATCAGGCGCGGTGGAGTCGACTGCTGGCAGCGCCAGTTGGTCGCCGGGTGAGCCGAACGAATTGCAACGGGCCTTGAAAAATGACGGCTATGCCATTGTCAGAAACGTTCTCACCCTCGAAGAAGTGCGGTTCCTTAGAGTCGCGGTGAAAGAGCACCTGCGGACCATCGATTCCTTCGATTACGGCGGCAAGTTCCTGCTGGAGCAGAGGAATAGCGTTCCCCATATCGAGAAGATCATCGCTTCCGATACCGTCCGTCGTATCCTGGCGAGGGCAACGGAACCATTCAAATCCGAACTCACCGATATTTGTGACCTCGCCATCAACACCATCTCGAAATGGCACAAGGACGTTGCCCATTCCATTGATATCAATGGCCACGCCTTTGCCGACCAAGACTTTCAATACTACAAGATCGCCTTCTACCTTCAGGACCAGGATGAAACCTCGCCTGCCACCCTGAAGGTTCGCCCTGGCTCGCACCTCTCCCGCGACCTGACGGATCTGCCGGTGAAAAAGGCGATCGTGTCAGCGGGAGACATGATCATTTTCGACGTGCGCATCGACCATCTGGGACAACTGACGACGTTGCCGGAGCGGATGTTGCGCAAGGGCTTCGGCGTGGTCGGCCCCCGACTGGGCTTCGACGTGCAAAAAGCGTTCACGCAATCTCGATCCCTGGTGCGCTGGTTTAACCCCCGAGCCGAGGATCGACTGGCGATTTTTATGACTTTCGGCCCCAGCGGAGCGAGGGCAGAGGCGCAGCTGTGATTGCTGGTTGTGCCGGCTAAATATCGCGCAGCTGGTGGGGAACCAGCCCCTGCTCCTGGCGGATATGAGGTCTGAGTTCGGATGGTAAGTAAGCTGGATGGGAACCAGGTATGCGCATACTTGCATCAGCCTACGCTTGCGAACCGGGGGCAGGGTCCGAACTCGGGAAGGGGTGGAATATCGCCTGCGAGATGGCGCGACAGGGGCACGATGTCACGGTACTCACCTGCGGCAGCCATCACCGCGCCGCCATCGAGCGATACGAGCGGGAGTATGGGCTGCCGAGCCGGCTGAATTTCGTCTGGCATGATATACCGGGCTGGCCCGGCCCCGGTTATGCGAATGCCCGCCGCATACGCCAGCACTATTATCTCTGGCAGATGACGGCCCGCAAACTCGTCGCTGGGTTGCATGCCGAAACGCCTTTCGATGTGATCCATCATCTGACCTGGACGGTGTTGCGCTGGCCCTCTTTTCTGGGCGGGCTCGGCCCACGGTTCATTTTCGGCCCCGTTGGCGGCGGCCAAAGCACGCCATGGCGGCTACGGCGAGGCTTTCCGGTGCGCGGTTGGAAGTTCGAGTTGAAGCGCGATTTCGCCAATATGCTGAGCCGGATCGACCCGATGGTGTTCAGGTGTCTCGCGCAAGCGGACGCGATCCTCGTAACTGATGAAGCCACCCGCGCTTACGTACCGGCGTGGTGGCGAGGAAAGACATTCGTCACGGGGGATATTTATGCGCCGCCGATCATGTCGGAACGCGCTGTTTCAGCGCGAGTCCATAGCTCGACGCTGGACATCCTGTTCGCGGGCCGGTTGGAATACTGGAAAGGCGCGCAACTCGCGCTCGGCGCCATCGCCCACCTGCGAAGGCAAGTGCCGGATGTCTCCTTCACCATCGCCGGTACGGGGCCGGACGAAAGCCATCTTCGAACAGTCGCAGGAAAACTTGGAATCGCCGACATCGTCCGATTTGCGGGAAATGTGCCGCATGCCCGAATGGGCCAACTTTATTCCGAGCACGACATTTTCCTCTTTCCCAGTCTCCATGATTCGGCCGCCACCGTAATCGGTGAAGCGTTGGCGCATGGATTGCCGGTGGTCTGCCTCGATCTCGGAGGCTCCGGCGTTGCGGTCGACGAAAGCTGCGGCGTCGTCATCGCCAGCAGGGCGCGGAGCCAATCGGCTGTCGAACAGGATTTAGCGGATGCGCTGGCGGGAATTTCCAGCGACGCGGATCGTTTGGCGGCGTTGCGGAAGGGGGCTTGTTTGCGCGCCGGTCAATCCAGTTATCAGCGACATGTGCGGCAGAGGATCGAGCGCTTTTACCCGCCATCCGTGATTGCTCCTGAATGCATCGAAACGGCATGCAACCACCGAGTGTCTCTGTGACGGAGCAACGGCAAACGCCGATCGCGAAAGCGGCTCGCCGTCAAAAATGAGGGGGAGGGCTTATGAAGATCGCAATGATCGGATCGGGCTATGTCGGCCTTGTCAGCGGCGCATGTCTGGCCGATTTCGGCCATCAGGTGACATGTGTGGACCTCGACCAGACCAAGATCGATGCGCTGCGCAGCGCGAGGATTCCGATCTTCGAACCGAATCTCGATACTCTGATAGCACATAACACGGCCGCCGGCCGCCTGTCGTTCACGACCAACCTGTCATCGGTGGTCGCCAAGGCCGATGTCGTTTTCATCGCCGTCGGCACGCCTTCCCGGCATGGCGACGGCTATGCGGATCTTTCCTATGTTTATGCCGCCGCTGCCTCCATAGCGAAAGCTGCCCGCGGGTTCACCGTGGTGGTGACGAAGTCCACCGTTCCGGTCGGCACCGGAGACGAGGTGGAGCGCATTGTCAGAGAGGTCGATCCCCAGGCGGACATTGCGGTGGTTTCCAATCCGGAATTCCTGCGCGAGGGGGTCGCGATCGAGGATTTCAAGCGGCCCGACCGCATCGTTATCGGCGCCGACGACGAAAGGGCGCGTTCGGTCATGGCAGAAGTTTACCGCCCCCTCTATCTCAACCAGGCGCCGATCCAGTTCACCTCGCGCCACAGTGCCGAGATTATCAAATATGCGGCCAATGCTTTCCTCGCCATGAAGATCACCTTCATCAACGAGATTGCGGATCTCTGCGAGGCGGCCGGCGCCGACGTCCAGGATGTGGCGCATGGCATCGGGCTCGACAATCGCATCGGTCCGAAATTCCTGCATGCCGGCCCCGGCTATGGAGGATCTTGCTTTCCCAAGGACACGCTGGCCTTCGCGCGGACCGGGCAGGATCTAGGCTCCCCCCTGCGTCTCGTCGAGGCGACGCTTGCCGTCAACGATCAGCGCAAGCGCGGGATGGCGCGCAGGATTGTCGCGGCATGTGGCGGGAGTGTTCGCGGCAAGCGGATCGCCATTCTCGGCCTCACCTTCAAGCCGAACACGGACGACATGCGCGAGGCGCCGTCGCTGGCGATCGTTCAGTCGCTTGTCGACGCAGGGGCGACGGTTTGCGCCTACGATCCGCAGGGCATGGATGCCGCCAGGCCGCTTTTGCCGCCGATCGACTACGCCGAGGATACTTATGCCGCGGCCGAGGCAGCCGATTGCATCGTCATCGTTACCGAGTGGAACGAGTTTCGGTCGCTGGATTTCGCACGTCTGAAAGCGGTGATGAAGGCGCTCCGGCTTCTCGACCTCCGCAACATCTATGAGCCGGAAGAGGTGACGCGTTACGGCTTCGCCTACTATTGTATCGGGAGAGGCACGTGCTTCAGGCAGGCGGAATCACGGCCGCGAATTGTCAAGATGTCGGCCTGATCGCGCGCGGCGGTTCACTGCGCCGCGCGATCTCCGCCTTCCGCGGGAACGATGACGCTGCCTTTCTCTTGTCCGGCCGCCTGGAAGTCGCCAAGGCTGCCGAATTCTCCTGAAGACATGATCGCGGGTTGCATCTCGAAACTTCGTGCGTTGAGATTGCCTCTGTAACGGTTGCGGGCGAATTCCACATAGCCCGGTCCTTGACCCGGTGCATAGACGGACACGGCAAGCCCGCTGTCATCGTCGACTGACACGACATTGTTTTCGACGCGATTGGGCCGCGCCCATGGCGGATGCCATCCCCGGCCTGTGCCGTCGTCGATACGGAAGGCCGCTCCCGCTCCGTGAGAGATATTGTTTCCGGTCACGACGTTGTTCCAGCCGCCATTGAGCCCGATGCCCGAAACATTGTCAGAAAGGAAATTGTCCGCGATCTCGACGCCGCTCGCCCTGCCATCCGTATAGATGGCCCAACTGATCGGACTCGGCCATTCGCGGATATTTTCATAGTCGGTGGGCCAGAAAGTCCCATCCGCCCTGTTCATCAGTTCGCGCGTACCGGTGATGCGGTTGTGACGGATATGGCTGTTCATCAGATCCGCCTGTGCGCCGACCAGCTTTATCGCGCCCCCGTCCGCCGTCTGCTGGTTGGCGTTGCGGATGATATTGTATTCGATGATCGCGTTATGCACGGCGTCCTGAGGTCCCCAGATGGAGCCTCCGGCAATGCCGAACTGCGCGGCATTCTCGACCAGATTGTGCGAGATCGTCACGTTGTCGGCCGCCTGGAACCATATGCCCGAGCTTTCGAAATAGACGCGGCCGATATCGTGAATGCGATTCCGGACAATCGTGGCGCCGCTCGATTTGCCGAAGCTGCCATAGGCCGTGCCGAGATAGATGCCGTTGCCGGCAACGGGCCCGATCTCATTATCCGCGATGGTGACGTTTTTGCTTTCCGATACATGAATGCCGACGCCGACATTTCCGATGACGTTGCCAAGCAGCCTGACGCCGTTGGCATGATCGAGCCGTATTGCGCCGTAGCCTCTGGTATCGGTGCCGTATTTGCCGGATCCTTCGGGTGCGCCGTCGCGAAGGTGCAGGCCGGAGATGGTCATGTTGTCGGCGCCCTTGAGCATCAGGAATGTCCCGAGGGTGCCAGCAATGACAGTTGCGCGAGGAAAGGAGCCATCGGCCGGAATGTAGAAAAGCCGTCCGGAGGCCTCGTCGTACCACCATTCGCGGGGCGCATCGAGCAACGCTTCCTTCCCGGCCAGAAAGTACCGGCTGCCTTCCGCGGTGAAGAAGTAGCTGGTGCCTTGAGTGTGCACCACATTCCGTGCCCGGTCGATTGAAATCACCGGAAGCGTGTCGTTGCCCCATTGGCTGCCAGGCTGAAAGCCGCCGACGATATCCGCGACGAGACCCGTTACATCGTGAAACGGCGGCAGATCGCCGGCATGGACGCAGAAGCGCGTATTGCTTTGTAAAGCGTCGGCTTGCGCGGCGCATTTGGCCGCGAAGAGCCAGCCCTTGCGCCGGTCGCCGTCGGGCGGCGCATTGGGGTAGCGGGCCTCGGTCTGAATGGCGCCGTTCACGAAGAGATCGCCGACGCGCGCGTCCGCCGCAAGTTTCAACCGCGCTACCCAGCGGCCATTGGAGGCCGGTTTCCAGCCTTCGACCAAGGGGCCGCCGTGCAAGATCGGCGCCCCGCCGCATCCGGCCGTAATGATGAGGCCAGCATCCTCGGGGCCGAACATCACTGGTTGCTTGAGATAGTAGTCGCCGGCGGCCATCACGATCATATCCGGCGTAGCCGTTGCGTGGGCAAGGTCGCGCGCTTTTTCAAGGCTGGCGACTGGACCGTCCGTCCCCTCCGGGTTTGGCCGCTGCAATCTGCCGCTCCAATCGTCGCGCCCTTTCGGCGAGACGTAGAATATGGTGCGTGACCTCCGCTCATTGCGGACGTCATTTTTCGTCAGCCCGTAGTGAGCGCCGTTCAATGCCCGCGTCGAGCCGTTCATGCAGCTTGTTTCAGCCGGCCTCGCGGCCTCTTGGTCGTCTGCGCCGAGCGCCGTGGTACCCGAGGCCAGGCTCGAAAATAGGAAAAAGCCGATGAAAAGCACCGGAGCGACAGGACGGTTGCGGCGCATTACGGCTCAGCCACGGCTTGGTGCTGACACCCGGGCCGATGCCCGGCGCCGAAATAAGCGGGCGTGTGGAGCGAGAACATGATGATCGCGGTACAGAACAGGATGAAGATCGCGTCGTTCTGGATCAGAAAAATGCTTTCGGTAAGATTCATGACCATCACCATGACCATCAGGACGTTCAGCCACAGCCATCCGTCCTGAGGCGCACGGCATTGGAGGCGCGCCCCTTGGTATAGCGCCCGAATGAGGACGAAGGCGAACAGGCTCGTGCCGACAATGCCGAAGCTCAACAGGGTGTCGCGAAATCCGTTATGGGCGTGGGGAGCCATCCAGTGGATTTGCGACCAGATGGCCCATGCTTCGGGATTTGCTTCCGTCCAGAACGCCTGATAACCGAAGCCAAGCAGCAGGTGACGGGCGATCTCCTGGTCCACCAGCCTCCACAATGGTACGCGGCCAGTCAAGGTAGCGTCCTTGCCAAGCGCTTCGAGGACCGGAACAAGGAATTCCTCAAGCGCGAAGAGCAGCAGGACGATGATCTCCACAAACACGAGTACGAAGACAGTGCGGCTTATGCCGTGGCTTTTCGGCAAAGTGGAGTAGAACCAGAACAGGACGCCGGCCGCCACCGCCGCGATCGTTGCCGTCATCGATCCGGAGCCGACCAGGCAGATCAAGCCGACGATCAGCGACACGAAGGCAATTCGCCGCATCCCCAGCACGCGGTCGATGACCGCCGCGGTCGCCACCATCACCAATATGCCGGCATACCAGCCCAGACTGTTCTTGTGGACGAAGATGCCGCGCACCGCATCTTCCCCGGGCATGCGGGCAAGGCCGGGTGAGAGGCAGAGAAGGGCCAGGCTGAGAATGCCGCACGTTCCGATGGCCGCGAGCACCAGCAAGAGCAACTGCCTCGGCGTGAAGCGGATGGCGAGTGCATAGGCAAGCAACAGCGAGAACAGAAGGCCAATGGCGCGCCTGAGTGTCGTTGAAGGGCTGACGGACCACAGGACGGAGATGAAGGGCACGGCGAGCAGTAGATTGAACTGCAGGTTCCGCGCGAGCGCGACCAGGAACTGCCGGAAATTTCGCGAAAGTATGAGGCAGGCGAAGGCGTAGACCGGCAGCGATAGAAAACGCAACTTTGCCTTTGCGTCGTCGTCGATCGTGCCATCGGGGGCGGCCATCATGAGTGGAAAAATAGCGCCGGTCTGGAGGAAAAGGGCTATCGCCGCGCCCCACCATTCGACGGTGCGCCAGTTGACGGCCAAGCCGCTGCTCGCCCTCAAGCCGAGTGCTCTCATATTTCTGTCCAACACTGACGGCGTCTTCTGCCCGGCGAAGTTTTCGCGAGAAGATGGACGTCCTTTTCGTGGCCTCGTCGTCTCGGCATTGGTGGAGCATGCCCGGCGGCTGTCCCTTGGAAAACCGCCGCAATCGTAGGCGCAGCCCACCTCTAGGGCCGATCATTCGCCCAATGGCGGTATTGCTCCTAAGCCTTTGGGCGCGGCATCGCCCAACTGGTGATGGCGGCAAGGGCGGAATCGCCCATAAGCCTAACTCCAGTCCAGCGCCGCCCGCTCGTAATCTCTGATCGGGCACATGCGGAGGGGGCGGCTTTCTCTCCTCTGCACAATGATTGAACGTGGTCTCCCGCCGACCATTTCAGGGGCGCGGCAAAGGGCAGGATTTCCAAATGGTTCTATTTCGTCGCCTCAGCCGCCCTAGCCTTGTGGCCGGAGGGTTTCTGGTCGCCGCCTTGCTGGCGGCGGCGCCGGCGCTTGGCGAAATTCTGGTAGAGCGCGGCGATACGTTGCATGTCTCTGTCGCCGAAGCCCCCAAATTGAGCGGCGACAGCAAGGTAGACGCCGAGGGAAAGATCATCCTTCCGCAACTCGGCGGCGTTCCCGTCGCGGGATTGAGCCTCGACGCTATCCAGGCGCGCCTCAAGGAATTGCTTGTTGGACGCGGTCTTCTCAAATCACCAACCGTACTGGTCGAAATCGCCAAATATCGACCGCTCTATGTCGGCGGAAAGGTGAAACGGCCAGGCGCCGTTGATTACGAGCCCGGCTTCACCGTCCGGCATGCTCTTATCCTGGCAGGAGGTCCGGGAGAGGCGGAGCAGGACCGGCTGTCTTCCGCCAACATTGCCGATTTGCATGCCAGGTGGAAAACCGCCACATACCAGCTTCTCCAGGTGAACAGCCGCATCGCAAGACTCGAGGCGGAATTGGCGCGTAGTGAGCAAGCCGAGCCGCCGGTCGCGCCAGGCGCCGTTCCTGCACAAGATGCGCAAGCGCTGATCGGACTCGACCAAAAGATACTGCAGGACCGCTTGGCGACATGGACCGGCAGTCAGGCGCATTTGCGCGAGGGAATGGCATTGCTCGACCTGGAAATCGACGTGCTCGGCAAGCAGGCGAAGCTCCAGGAGAAAGAGAGAGAACTCGACAAGGATCAGGTCGAGGCTGCGCGAGCTCTGGTGCAGAAGGGCCTTTTGCCGCTGCCGCGGCTTCAGGAACTTCAGAACGCAGCATCCCGGGCCTCGCGCGACCTGCTGGACAACCAGGCATACACGGCGCGCGCGCGTCAGAACCGCGCAACGATCGAATATGAGTTCAATTCGGCCGATACGACGTGGCGTATCGATATCCGCCAGAAATTGCGGGATGCCATGTTGGATCGGGTCCGCGTGAAGGCGGAGCTCGATGCAATTTCGGCACAGATCCTCGACGCAGGGGCCGCCATCGAGGATGCGGCCGGCCAGGCGCGGATCGCCATAGTCATCTACCGCTCGGTGGAGGGGCGCGAAGAAACCATAAAGGCACAGATGGACACGCAGCTGCTGCCCGGCGACATCCTCGAAGTTTCGTTCGCCTCCGGCGTGGCAGGGTGAATGCATATGCGTCCGGGCGTCAGTGTTCTCATAAACAACCACAATTATGGTCGCTTCGTCGCGCGCGCGATCGCAAGCGCGCTCGCCCAGCAGGAACAGGGTGTCGAAATCGTCATTGTGGACGATGGATCGGACGACCAGTCGCGCGAGGTGCTGAAAGACTACCGGGATCGGGTGAAAATCGTCTTCCAGGATAATCGCGGCCAGGCCGCCGCCATCAATGCGGGCGTCAGTGCGAGCGAGGGAGAGTATCTTTGCTTTCTGGACGCGGACGATTGGTGGGCGCCGGGCAAACTGGCTACGATTGCCGCTGCATTCCTGTCGCATCCGAAAGCGGCGCTGGTCTATCATCGGTTGCAGCCGGTGCTGGCGGATGAAACGCCGACGCTGAAGCCGATTCCGCGCACCTTGTGTGGCGGCGATCTCTCGCGGCGGCTCGCCAAATCCGCCGGCTGGTGGCCTTTCCCGATGACATCGGCAATTTCTGTGCGGCGCAGCGCATGGGAAGCCGTCGGTGATATTCCGGAAGAGTTCCGTATCTCGGCCGATGCCTGGTTGGCGGGGATGTACCCTTTTGTCGGCGATGTCGCCGCCTTGCCCGACCCGCTTGGCTTCTATCGCATCCACAGCAACAATTGGTATCGGCCTGTCGACGATACGGCGATGCTGCGCAAGCGCATGGCGCACTGGCTTGCGACGGTCGACGCGACGAATCGCTTTCTTGCCGCGCACGGCCTGCCGCGCAGGTTGCGGTTGCGGGATCATCACCCCTATCGCGTCGCCGCCGCGAAGTTGGAAGGCGCCGATCTGCGCGCGCGGCTTGGGCTGCTCCTCCGGGGATTTCTCTTCCAGGGCGAACCGAACCTTTTGAGACGCGCGCGCGACGCGCTGTGCGCCGTCCGTGATATTCCTCCCGCGGGCCCGGATACCAGCCTTTCAGAGGCGGCGAAATGAAAGCGCTGCTGCTGGTCTCCGAACTGGAAGACTATACGATCACCTTCGTCAACGGACTGGCGCGCCATCTGCAGGTGATCCTCGGCGTTCCCAGCCGGCGCTATGCGCATCTGGCGTCCTGGTTCGAGCCCGACGTCGATCTGCGTTTACTGGATTGGCCAAGGCATCGCTCGCTCGCCAATCCATGGTTCCTCGTGAACCTGACGCGACTGATCCGACAGGAGCGGCCCAATCTCATCCATCTTCTGAGCAACTCGACATTGTGGCTGAATTTCGCGGTTCCGTTCTGGCGCCCGATTCCGCTTCTCACCACAGTCCACGACGTCGATTTTCATCCCGGCGATACGGATTCCAGTGTCATGCCCGGCTGGGCAGGCCGCCTGATTGTCAGGCAATCGGAACATCTGGTCGTCCATGGCGACGGGCTGAGGCGCATCGCGCTCGCCCGTTTTTCGAAAACACCCGATCGCATCCATGTCCTTTCGCATCCCGCCATCCGACGCTATGCCGATCTTGCCAAGCGCGAGAAGATGACGCGCCGGCCCGATGACGGCACGTTGCGCATTCTGCTCTTTGGACGCATTTTCGCCTATAAGGGCCTGGAGCAACTGGTACGCGCCGAAGCGGCGCTGGCGGACGTTCTTCCCAACCTGCGCATCACCATAGCGGGCCGAGGCGATGATCCCTGGGCCTTTCGTTCCCTGATGGGTGATGCCGGCCGCTACGATATCCGCAACCGATTCATCGACGATCCTGAAGTTGCTCAGCTGTTCCTGGACGCAGACATCGTCGCCCTGCCTTATACGGAGGGCTCGCAGAGCGGTGTTCTCAATCTGGCGGCGGCCTTCGGCAAGCCTGTCATCGTAACCGACGTCGGCGAGCTGCGGGCGACGGTCGAGCCCAACAGCCTGGGTCTGGTCGTCCCGCCGGGCGATACCGGGTATCTGGCACGCGCCATCCGGATCATGGCGCAGAATAGCGCGCTTAGAAGCGCATTCGGCGCCAACGCGCTGGCATGGGCGGCTGGCCCGAATTCGGCGGAAAGCGTCGGCGCCAAGGCCGCGTCGCTTTACCGAGAGGTGGTCCGGTCATGCGCGTGAACGAACCCATCGGCGTCAAGCGCTCGGCGACGGTTCGCCACTATGTTGCAGGCGGCCTGGAAAACGGCGGCGGCATCGGCCGCTTGGTAAGCTATATCGTCGAAGCGGCCGCCCAGCGTGGCATGAGGCACCTCGTCTCGGACACGAGGGGGCCGCGATGGTCATGGCCGGCATCGCTCGCGCGTCTTTGCGAAGCGATGGCCGCAATGGCGGTCGACAGGATTATCGCTCCTCACCGCATCCACCATCTCCATGTCGCGGGGCGTGGCAGCACCTCGCGTAAGCTGATACTGGCGAATTTTTGCCGCGTGCTTGGCTGCAGGCATGTGCTTCACCTGCACGATTATGACTACGCCGCCGATTATGCCCGTCGCACGGCGTGGCAAAAGGGGCGCATAAGGCGGATGTTCCAGGACGCGGATCGTGTGGTTGCGCTCGGCGAGCGTGATCGCTCGACGCTTACCGCACTTTTGGGCGTTGATGCAGACCGCGTCGTCGTCGCCCATAATTGCGTACCCGATCCTGGACCTCGTAATCGGCAGACAGGCGACGTGCCGCTGATCGTGTTCCTTGGCCGGCTGAGCGAGCGCAAGGGCGTGGCGGAACTGCTGCTCGCCCTTGCCCACCCGTCCATGAAATGTCTGCAATGGCGCGCCGTGCTGGCCGGAGACGGGCCGGTCGAGGAGTATCGCCGCAAGGCGGCGGCTCTCGGACTTTCCGGGACGGTCGATCTCCCGGGCTGGCTCGACGCAGACAGCACAAGGGCGCTATGCGCCCGGGCCGACATATTGGTTCTGCCCTCGCACGCGGAGGGTCTGGCGATGGCGGTCATCGAAGGCCTGGCGCATGGGCTGGCCGTCATCGCGACCCGAGTGGGGGCGCATGAAGAAGTGATCGTGGATGGCGAGACCGGCCTTTTCGTACCGGTCGGGAACGGGGAGGTTTTGGCTCGGACCCTGGCCATGCTGGCCAGCGACCGGGCGGCCCGCAACCGGCTGTCGGCGAATGGCCGCGCCCATTATCTCCGCCACTACAGCATGGCGGCCTATCTGCAATCTCTCGAACAACTCTACGAGGCTGTCTCCGCGCGGAGCGGCACAGAGGTCCAGCTACAATGACATTCATCATGCCGCCCGCCAGCAATATGCCTCGTTCCGCCACGCGGTATGCGCCACCCGCTTCCATTGCACCCAGCGCCGATGATTTCGACCTGACGTCCGGTTTCCGTCTCATCCGGCGGAGAATCGTGATGATCGCGATGTTGAGCATTCTGCTGACGGCGTTCGCCTTCCCGATCATCCTTGGCTTGAAGCCCGTCTATCACGCCGAGTCGCGCCTGATGATCCATGCGCCATTGGTCACGGCGCTGACCACGGATGGCGCGGAACGCGGCGATCCTCTGGACCTTTCTTCGGAAATAGAACGCCTTCTCTCCAGAGGCATTGCGGAACGTGTTATTCGCGACCTGAAGCTGAATGCTCGGGCGGAATTCAATCCGGCGCTGCGCAAGCCCTCGCTGATCGATGGCTTGCAGCAGGCGCTGCACGGCCTGTTCAGCCGCGGAAAATCCCAGCCGGCCAGCCAGGATGGTATGGAGCGCATAATCCCCGGCTATTACCGTGCGCTCACCATCGGGCGTGAGGGCACGAGCAATGTTATCCGGATCGGATTCGATTCCTATGATCCGGAACTGGCGGCAGCGGTGCCGAACCGGCTGATCGGTATTTATCTGCAGGAGCGGAACAACAGCGTTCGCAACCGTGTGCGCTCGGCGCAAGCCTGGATAGAGCAGCGCATCGATGAACAGCGCGGCCGCGTCAGTTCGGCGCGTGAGGCCGTGGCGCAATATGGCAAGTTGACCGGCGCCGTTTCCGAGGGACCGCAGGACGAGGAGACGAGGGCGGTCATGGAACTGAGCGAACGTCAAGCGGGAATCATGCAAAGCCGCGCGGAAGTGAACGCAACGATTTCCGCCCTGCAGGCGGCTGGTAATACGCCGGCCGCCCTCGACGGCATCGTTGTTCCCGACAGCATCGGCAGCATCGAGCGCGACCTTCGCCTGCAGCAATATGATCTCGATCGTCTTCTCCAGACATATGGCGATAACGCGGAGGAAGTCATCGCTCTTCGGGCCAAGATTCTGAAGACAAGCAGCGATCTCCGCATTGAGCTTGACCGATTTGCACAATCACAGCACGCCAGGCTTCTCACGCTTGATCGCCAGGAGACGGCTGTTGAAGCGGCGCTGAAGCTGGCTCGTCAAAAACTCTCCGGCTCCGCTCTTGCACAAACCGAGTTGGCGCGTCTTCGGCATGTTGCGGACAGGGAGCAGGCCGCCCTCGACAAGCTCGACGAGCAAAGCCGGACGCTGGCGGCCCAGGTTACGCTACCGGGTGCGGAAGTGGAGATCCTCTCGCCGGCGGCGGTACCGCTCCAGCCGCAGGGCCGCGGCAGGCTGTTTTACCTGATCGGCGTCATGCTGGCTTCGGTCTGCATTGCCGTTACGGCTGCGTTCGTGCGCGAAATGATGGATGAGAGCGTGCGAAGCCACGATCAACTCGACGCAATCGCCGGAATTGCACCTGCCGGATTGATTCCGCTGCTGAGCCGGAAGGAGGGGCGCAGCGTGCCGCTGTTCTTCGGCCATTCCGGGGGCAGCATGTTCGGCGAGGCGATCCGTACCACCGTCATTTCCCTGAAACAGTCGAACGGCGGGAAGCTTCCCGACAGCATCGCCGTGACTTCGGCCCATGGCGGCGAAGGCAAATCGCTCGTTGCCAGATCGCTGGCCATGGAATTGGCGGCGCTCGGCCAGAGGCCATTGCTGGTTGATGGCGATCTCCGCCACGGGAACCTTGGTTCGCTTTTCAAGAACGAATCGAAGCGAGGCCTGAACGAGTTTCTGGCCGGAGGGGTCGGATTGCCTGACGTCATCCACCATCATGCAAAGACGGGTATCGACTTCCTTCCGCGGGGCGATCCGAGTCTCGACCATCGCCCGCGTTTGGCCGACATGGCCGAGATTGTGAAATTCGCCCGAGCAAACGGCCAGGTCGTGATCTTCGACAGCGCGCCGGTCCTGGCGTCGACCGATACGGTGCAGATGGCGGCATTGGCGGAACGCACCATCATGGTGGTGCAATGGGCGAAAACCCATCGCCGAGCCGTTGAGTATGCCTTGGAGCGCCTGAGGGGTGCAAGTAACTCCGACATCGTCATAATCATAAACAAGGTCATTCCAAAAAAGCATGTTCTATATAGATTCAGCGACGTCGAATTGTTTTCAAAATCGAGCAAGAAATACCACGACATAACGATATAGATCGGAAAATATATTCTGCACGAATTTCGCAAGGGTTGAATGGAAGCTTAATCCGGAGAGGTGAACATGAGCAGGCCGAAAGCCCTTATTACCGGTATTACCGGCCAGGACGGAGCGTATCTGGCCGAACTTCTCCTGGCCAAGGGCTATGAAGTCCATGGCGTGAAAAGGCGATCGTCGTCGTTCAATACCGGCCGTATCGATCATCTTTATCAGGATCCGCACGAGCACAATGTCCGCTTGCGGCTACACTATGGCGATATGACCGATGCGACGAACCTGATCCGTATCGTGCAGGAGATTCAGCCTGACGAGATCTACAATCTTGCCGCACAGAGCCATGTGCAGGTGAGCTTCGAAACCGCTGAATACACGGCGAATGCGGATGCGCTGGGCACCTTGCGCCTGCTCGAGGCTGTTCGCCTTCTGAAACTGCAGGGCCGGACGCGATTCTATCAGGCCTCGACGTCCGAGCTTTATGGAAAGGTCCAAGCGGTCCCGCAATCGGAAACGACGCCGTTCTGCCCGCGTTCGCCCTATGCGGCGGCCAAGCTCTATGCGTATTGGATGGTCGTCAACTACCGCGAGGCCCATGGCCTGCACGCATCGAACGGCATCCTGTTCAACCATGAGAGCCCTCTCCGGGGAGAGACCTTCGTGACGCGCAAGATAACGCGGGCCGCGGCGGCGATTTCGCTTGGCCTGCAATCCTGCCTTTATCTCGGGAACCTCGATGCGGAACGCGATTGGGGTCACGCCCGGGATTATGTGGAAGGCATGTGGCGCATGCTCCAGCAGGACAGTCCCGGCGATTATGTTCTGGCGACGGGAAAAAAGCATTCGGTCCGTGCCTTCGTCGAGACTGCCTTCGCGGAGGTTGGCATAAGCATCGAATGGACCGGTAAGGATGTAGCCGAAAAAGGCCGTGACACGAAGTCGGGACGGGTCCTTGTGGCGATCGATCCGCGCTATTTTCGCCCGACCGAGGTGGATCTGCTTTTGGGCGACCCGGGCAAGGCGAAACGCGTCCTCGGTTGGTCGGCTTCCGTAAGCTTCGAGGAAATGGTGCGCGAAATGATGCGCTCCGATCTCGAAACCATCGCCTGGGAAGCGACCTACCGCCATCTGGACGAGGGCGGTTGGCAGGCGGTGGGGTAAGTCGCTTCCTCGACCTGCAATTACTTTTTCCGCCGGCGCGATGAAAATGCAAAAGCGGCTTTCGGCTGCATCGGGAAAAGTGAACGTCGTTTTCCGGAAAATCATCCCCAGCAAAAAGATTGGCGTCCGCCGGTTCCGCAAACGCGGTCGGCGAACGCCAGTCGTCGGAGGATGCGAAGTCAGCTATGCGCGGCGGCGTCCGGCATGAGCAGGTCGTTGATCTTGCAGGCAACCTCGGTTCGATTGGTCGCCCTGAGCTTCTTCATTATGTTGCGGATGTGAACCTTGACGGTGCTCTCCCGCATATTGAGCTCATAAGCGATAATCTTGTTGGCCTTGCCACGGCGCAGCGCCATGACGACATCGGCCTGACGCGGCGTGAACATTCCAGCGAAATGCTGGCACGTGCCGCTGCCCTCGATCACCTTGCTCATCGCCATCACCGGACTGGCCGGGATGAAGGTGCCTCCCGCAATAACTAGCTTGATGGCTTCGACGCATATGGTCAGGCCGACGGAGGAAGGTATATAGCCTCGCGCGCCGCATTCCAAAGCGCGCAAAATGTGCGTCAACTCTTCGCTATCGCCCCGAACTATGATCGGAACGGGCGAAAGTTCGCTCGTGGTCTGCCGGAGGCTGTTCGCCACCGCTGGTTCCGACAATTTCGTGCCGCCAATGCTCAGGATGACGACTGATGTGGCGGTGGCCTGGTTGCTCGCCAGCCATTCCGCCCGCGATGCGAATGCTGTGACGCTGAATTTCGGCTCATGCATTTCCAGGAAACTGCAGAAGCATTCCCTGTCCAGCAGGCGAGGGTCGATGACAACCACGTTCATTTCGACACTTGCCCGCGCGTGATCGATTGGCGCAGGCTGCATAGCCTCTTTCATGGCGCCAATGTCTCTTGCCGAGTTGGAGATATAGTCTGAGGAGAGATGTCTATTCATGGTACTCACACAACCCTAGATGAAATGGTCATATCTCTTTCAGATGAACCATCGTTACTATCTAAGATTGCCATAAACGGCGACACACTTTTCTAACATTTATTAACTAGAATGAATTTTATTTTGGATCGCCTTTTAATATAGGATTAAAATACTTCCATTCCTTCGGTAAGCGAAGGATTCGGGTCGCTTCCTAAGACTGACAGGGATGAATGCCCATGGCCTTCATCCGGAGGTGCGGGCCTCGTCGCATTGACCACGATGGCGAAGGGTCAATGTCAGCATCTCCTGTTCTCTAGACGCGCCGCGTCGGTACGGGCAACGTCTCTGCGGCATTGCGCGACGTTCCCCCAGTTCAGGAAACCACAATCGAAATCGGCGAATGCCACCGTATCGGTATAATTCAGGAATTCCACGCGGCCTCGGCGGAAATCATAAAGATTGAGAGCTCGAGCCTCGCGCAGCATCCTGTTGACGTGAATGGGCGTCATTCCCAACGCGTCCGCCACATCCTGCTGGACGAGCGGACATTGGTAGCCGTCCCGCGCCGGAAACCCGGCCAAGCACAGGCGCGTGCCTATCTCTAGCAGGAAATGGGCAATTCGAGCGGAAGCGTCGCGAAGCGCGAGGTTGGCGAGCCTTTCGACAAGGATGGCGCGGCGCCGCCGGGCAGCATCCGCCAGGAAACGCCTCACTACCGCATCGGAACGGTCTAGGACGCCCATTCTCGCCGAAGGACCCTCCCAGACGATCATATCGGTGAGCGCCGAGAACTCCTCTTGCCCGCCTGTTGCGCCGAACGAAAAGTCCACGACGTCACCGGCCAAAGACAGTTCGATAAGTTGGCGCTGGCCGCCGTGCAGGCACCTGCTGATACATCCCCAGCCCCCCTTGACGATGAAGGCACGCGTCTCTTCGTCCCCCTGGATGACGATGGTCTCTCCGGCGCGATACAACCTTTGCTCGAAGCGGCCTTCGCCAATGAGGATTCCTATGGCGCTCCCATATCGCTGAAAGACCGGTATATCTTTGGTCATTGCAGAACCCCCCATTTTTGCCGGAAAATAAATGATTAAAAATTCCCAAAGTACTGCACGAACACACCCAAATATTGCGACTTGTGCCGGAAGCGGAAAATTTCATAAAATAGTCAAAATGAATATGTAAGACACGATAGACTGTGTCGTATTTCTTTAATTGCAGCCGGCATCATCCCGTTGATGGATAGAGTCCAACCGGCGACTATTCGACGTATCAATTTTGATATCGTACCTAATAATCCGATAAACGGAGGGAAAAGCAATCATTGCAATGAATCTAAAAGAATCAAAACAGAATCCGTGTTACGATACGCGTGGGACTTGGCTAGGGACGGTGGGGTGTATTGTGTCATGTGTCCGGACCAACATTTGTCCTCGACGCATATCGTCGTCGTTGACGACGATATGGATATTCGAGATCTCATTCGCGCATGTATTGAACTCGAAGGTTACAGAGTAAGCGAAGCGGCCAACGGTACCGAACTTAGGGAAATCCTGCGGCGCGAAACCGTGGACCTCGTTACTTTGGACCTGAAGTTGAATAATGAAGACGGCCTCGCTCTCGCGCGCGAGGTCCAGGGGCAATATGGCGTGCCCATCATCATGATCACAGGCAAAGGCGAGCCGATCGACCGCATCGTCGGGCTGGAACTGGGCGCGGATGATTATATTTCCAAGCCGTTTCATGTCCGCGAGGTCCTGGCGCGGATCAGAAGTGTCCTGCGTCGACATGCTGCTTCGATGCGAACCGACGAAGACAGGGGTCGAAGGTACATATTTGACGGCTGGCAATTCGATTGCCAGCGTCGTGAACTGACGTCGCCGGCAGGCGAAAAAGCGAGCCTGACGGTGTCGGAATCCGCGCTTCTCGAAGTGTTCCTCGCCAACGCCAACCGGGTTCTCACGCGGGACGAGATCATTGAACTGACGAAGGGCGCTTCCTGGTTTGGAAACGATCGCCTTGTCGACAACCAGGTCAATCGCCTCAAACGCAAGATGGCGCGTCTCCATGCCGCCGAAGGACTCATTCAATCGGTGCGTAGCGCGGGTTATGTTTTTACGGCGACGGTCAACAAATAAGAGGGTGAGCGGAAAGCAGCCGGCAGGGCCGGAAATCATTAGTGAAAGCCTGTCTGGCAGTGGAGGACAGTTAAGTTTTGCGTGATGTGCCAGAGCATGATCCGGAAAAGTGAACGCCGGCTTTCCCAAAAGATCATGCTTAGCCAAAGAGATAGGAGCATGATGCGATCCAGTCTGATCGTATCGGCTCCGGGGGAGGCTCATGCGGGCTTTGCATTATTTCCAGCGCTTGCTGAAGCAGGGCGGCGAGCTGTTTCTCCGCCATGTAAATAAGAATTCTGTATTCGGCTGGGTGGCGCTCCCGCTTTTCCTGACGGCGGTGGCCACTGTCGCTCAGCTTGCAATCTTCAGCAGATCCGACTCCGGCCATACATACGCGATACTCTATTTCGCCGTCGCGACCTCCGCGTTGCTGGGAGGCTACCGGGGTGGCCTTGTTGCCTCCGTGGCCGCCACCACCAGCGCGCTATTGCTGTTCCATCCCCTGGACAGCGTGCCTCGCCTGGTAGTGTTGGCCATCTTCGTCGTGAACTGCGCGCTTGTTATCGGCGTTTGCCATGCGATATCCGTTATCAGCCTTCGTGCTGCCGAAGCGCAGGCCGAAGCCCATCGCGCCGTGCGGCTTCTGAAAAGTGAGCAGTTGTTTCGCTTGTTTATCGAGCATGCGCCCGCAGCATTGGCGTTGTTTGACAAGAACCTGCGCTGTCTCGCGGCCAGCCGCCGATGGATCGACAATTACGGCGTCGGCGAAGAGCAGTTCGACGACGCCGCGGCCGATCTCGCCGGCGGCATGCCGCTCGATTGGTCCGAGGCGCTGCGCAAGGCTCTTGCAGGCGAAATCAGCCGCAAGGAGGAAGACCTCATCATTCACCCCGGCGGGCAGGAGCAGTGGCTGCGTTGGGAAGTGCGTCCCTGGCGCGACGCCGCCGGGTCCGTGGGCGGCGTCGTTGTTTTCAGCGAGGATATAACACCACAGAAAGGCGCCGCCATCGCTCTTGCGGAGAGCGAGCTTCGGCTGCGTGCCACCATCGAAAGCGTCGAATACGCGATGATCGTCACCGATCGTCGCGGACAGATCGAATCCATGAATTCCGCGACCTCGATGCTTTTCGGGTACTCGGAAACCGAACTGCTGGGCAGGAACATCGATCTTATCGTCATCGGGCACAGAGCGAATGAGGTCGAAACCGTGGTGGGCGGCGGAGTTTTCGACGGCAATCACGATATGCAAGGCAAGCGCAAGGACAAATCGACATTTCCGATCGACTATATGGCGACGGAATGGAACGATATGCATGGAGAGTTGCACCGCACCGTGACCATCTATGATATTTCGGAGCGGCGAGCCGTGGAGGAGGAGCTGGCTCGTGCGGGGCGGATGGAAGCCGTAGGACGTCTCGCCGGCGGCATCGCGCATGATTTTGGTAATCTGCTGTCCATCATCATCGGCAATCTCGAACTTGTGGAGCCGCACATTGTGCAGGGAAAACCGCGCGTGATGGTCGGCAAGGCGCTTGAAGCAGCGGTGAGAGGCGCCGGCTTCACGCGCCAGTTGCTGACCCTGGCAAGAAAGCGGCAATCGGAATTCGAGAAAGTCGACCTCAACCAGCACGTCTCCGGAATGGTGGTGCTGTTCGAGCATGCGCTCGGTGGCAATGTCCGGCTAAATGTCAATCTTGCATCCGATCTATGGATGACATGGGCCGATCCGGCCGAGGTGGACAGCGCGATCATCAACCTCGTCATGAACGCCAGGCATGCCATGCCCAATGGCGGCGCCATGCATATAGAAACCCGTAATGTGACGCTGGCGGAGAAACGCGACCGTGCCGGCGCGCCGAAAATGTCGGGAGAATTCGTGCAGATTTCGGTGCGCGATAGCGGAACCGGGATGACGAAGGACGTACGTCGACACGCCTTCGATCCCTTCTTCACTACCAGCAAGGATGGTGAGGGAAGCGGGCTGGGCCTGCCGAGCGTCTATGCTTTCGCACAGGCCTGCGGTGGGTTCGTGACCCTGGACAGTTCCATGGGTAAGGGGACGGCGGTCAATATCTATATCCCGCGTATTTCGACCGGAGAGCGAACGACCATCAAACCTGCCACCTCTCTATGCAAGAGAGGACATGGCGAGGTTATTCTGGTCGTTGAGGACAATAAGGGGGTGAGAGAGGTCTCTGTCGAAAGGCTGGAACGACTTGGCTATATCACGCGCGCGGCTGAATCCTTTGCGGAGGCCTGCCAGATACTGCGCGAGGATTCCCGCATCGTGCTGGTTTTCAGCGACATCGTGCTGACCGGTTCGAAAACCGGCTACGACATCGCGCGATGGGTCGGGCGGAACCGGCCCGGCGTGAAGGTATTGCTGACAACCAGCTATGATGTCGGCGACAAGCAGGGAGCGAAGGACATCTCGACCCGCCGGTTCAGGAAACTGAGCAAACCCTATTCGGCGACCCGTCTGGCCGACGAAATCCGCAGATCTCTCGACGCCGATCCATTACCCTGAGGATCGCTCCAGCATTGCCCGGAAGAGACGGCCGATTGCCGGTTCGCTGTCGCACGCCTAGAGCGGTTCAGGGCTAGATGGAATCGTTCTGCCGGAGGCGAATTGGCCCGGCCCGCAAGGGTTTCCCGCTGGCGGGCGCCCGCTTTGTCGGGCGGATTTGGCCGTACCACCGGTA
>DASZUG010000081.1:0-9245 GCA_035547755.1 Rhizobiaceae bacterium | reverse complement strand
TCGGGTTAATTTTTGCTTTTCTACCCCCTCTCCGTCCGCTTCGCGGACACCTCTCCCCCACTTCGTGAGGGAGAGGATAGGCCCTGGCCGCCGGCTCGGCGCCCATCCGCCACCCGCGAAGCGGGGGGAGGTGGCTCGGGCGAAGCCCGAGACGGAGGGGGGATAATGTCTGTTAACCCGAATTCACAGCCGTGTTACCCCACCATGCGGGCCGGCGGCTTGTCCTTGGCCAACTTGCGGAACTTCCGCACCACCATGTCGCGCTTGAGCTTCGAGATGTGGTCTATGAAGAGAACGCCGTTCAAATGATCGATCTCATGCTGTAGGCAGGTGGCGAGAAGCCCTTCCGCCTCGACTTCCTTTTGCTTGCCGTCGAGATCGACATATTTGACCTTCACCTGCGCCGGGCGCTCCACTTCCGCGTAGTAATCGGGAATGGAAAGGCAACCCTCCTCATAGATGGAGCGTTCGTCGCTTCGCGAGACGATTTCGGGATTGATGAAAATCTGCGGCGCCTTCGGCTCGCCCTCCTTCGAAAGGTCGATCACCAGCATCCTCCGCGGCTCTCCGACCTGGATAGCGGCAAGACCGATCCCCGGCGCGTCATACATGGTCTCCAGCAGATCTCCGGCGAATTTTTTCACGCCCTCGTCGACACGTTCGACTGGCTTCGAAACCTGTCGCAACACGGGATCGGGGAGGATGATCAAAGGCTTGATGGTCATGGCTTTCAGGTAATCCCTCGCCAGCAAGGCGTCAACCAAGGATCAAAATTGTTCACGTTTTGATCTTTCCAGCGAAATCGAATCGCTTATGATGTCGGAATGAACATAAACGGCGTCCCCTTCTCCGCCCCCGTGCTGCGCCTTGGAGCAAGTTCACTGACGCTCGGCGAGCTTGTAGCCGTCCTGGCGGCAGTCTTTGCCCTGATCATCATGCTGATCCTCCTGTCTTCGAAGCGGGGCACCCAAATGAGGCTTCAGGCCGCCCAGGAAGCGGCCGAGCGCGCGCGTGAGGCGGAATCCCGGATGGAAGGCATATTGAAGGCGCAGGCAGAAATGCAGGGTCGGCTCGGTGCGCTGGCGGAAGTCTTCGGGACGCGCCAGGCCGAGCTCACGAAAGCGATCGGCGACCGGCTCGACGGCATGACGAGCCGGCTCGGCCAATCGATGAGCGAACAGACGCGGGCAACGCATGACAATCTCGCCAAGCTGCAGGAGCGCCTTGCAGTCATCGACACGGCACAGACCAACATCCAATCGCTCGCCGGCCAGGTCGTGCAATTGCAGGCGATCCTCTCCAACAAGCAGACACGCGGCGCCTTCGGGCAAAGCCGGATGGAAGCGATCGTCGCCGACGGCCTGCCGAACGGCGCCTATGAATTCCAGGCAACGCTCTCCAACGGCAGCCGGCCCGACTGTCTGGTGAGAATGCCGAACGGCGCGCCGTCGCTCGTCATCGATGCGAAATTCCCATTGGAAGCCTGGAACGCCATCCGTGCGGCAATGGAAGGCGACGGCGGGGATTCAGCCCGCGCCGCGCAGGCCTTCCGCCGCGATGTCGAAGTCCATATCCGCGATATCGCCGAAAAATATCTGCTGGCGGGCGAAACGCAGGACACGGCGTTCATGTTCGTGCCTTCCGAATCGATCTTCGCCGAGATCCATGAGAATTTCGAGCCGCTGGTTCAGCGCGCGCACCGGTCGCGCGTGGTCATTGTCTCCCCGTCGCTCCTGATGCTCTCGATCCAGGTGATCCAGTCGGTTCTGAAGGATGCCCGCATGCGCGAACAGGCGCATCTCATCCAGGGCGAGGTGCTGCGCATGATGGAAGACGTCAACCGGCTCGACGATCGCGTGCGCAAGCTTCAAGGCCACTTCTCGCTGACCCAGAAGGATATCGAGCAGATCCTGACCTCGACGGAAAAGATTACCAGGCGCGGCGAAAAGATCGGATCACTGGAAACATGCAACGGCGGCGAGGCGGCCGACACAGGCGAGAATGCGCGCATTGCACAGAGCGAGGGAACGGCGAGTTCAAAGACAGGCCAATTGCGGCTCAGGGTCGTCGAAGACGAATAGCGACAGCGGTCGTACCTTCAGTCGGTACGACCCCCGCGCAAGCGCGGCGCGTGGTCGCCGCGCCGCCGGATCAGGGGTGTCAGTCGCACGGATGCGGCCGCCCGAAATCGTCTATCCACACGTGGCGACGCCAATCGACGCGGCGGAAGTTCTCACATGCGGGATAGCGACGATCGACATAGCGGGGGCCGTAGACGGGATAGACCGGCTCTTCATAGACGACCGGCGGCGGGGCTGCCAATGCGGACCCTACGACCGCACCGACGGCAAGCCCACCCAGGACGCCGGCGGCCACCGCGCCGCCATCATGATGCCAGTAATGCGCTTCCGCGGGCGCAGTAGCAGCCATCATCGCACCGCCGACGGCGATAGCCGTCACAGCGGCAATGCCCATAGAATGAAGATTTCCGCGCTGCGGCCTCTCCGCCGCATCCTTATTTGCAAAGATCGACACGATCATCTCTCCTGAACACGAATTCGTCCCTTGCACCGGCTGCATCCGGTTCTCCTCCAGATGGCGCGGCAAAATGGCCAAAACAGTGTCGGTTTCGTGGCTTTCAAAAATTTAATGTATCCGGCCAAACAGCTGTTTTCACCCGCTCATTTGCTTTTACCCGAGCTGGCCGGGCGAGACCGCGATCACGAAAACGAAGATGACGGTAACTTTTGCATCAGTTTTGCGTACGGACCGCAAAAGCCAATGTGTTTGGATCGTGAGTGTCCCAATCCATAGTCTTCCAAGGAGCGGGTTTTATTTTCCGCCGAAGAAAAAGGGAGAAACGGGAATGAGAAGAATTGTTGTTTTCAGCGCTGTCGCTCTGCTTTCACTGTCAGGCGCAGCAATCGCAGCCGAGACGGGCAGCATGACGAAAGACGCCAATATGGGCAAGCATATGATGAGTTCGAAGGACGGGATGTCCAGCCACAAGGGCGCTATGAAGGGCGGCCACGCCATGAAGGGCACTCATGACAAGGCAATGACTGGCAAGCACAAGATGGAAAGCAAGACGAAATAAACCACCCTGCTCTCACAGCCGCCGTTAGATCGGCAATGCCTTCGCGAGAGAGGCGCGGCACATAGGATCGCCGCGCCTTGCTACCGGCGAGGCCAGACGGGAACCCTTGTCCGACCGTCCCGATCACGACCCTGCATGATAGGCGGCGATGGCGGCCATGTTGACGATATCACTATCCCTGGCGTTCATCGAAACGATCTGAACGGGCTTGTTGAGGCCGACAAGCAAGGGGCCGATCACGGTCGAGCCGCCGAGCTCCTGTAGCATTTTCGTGGAAATCGACGCCGAATGATAGGCCGGCATGACGAGCACGTTCGCCGGTCCCGACAGGCGGCAGAAGGGATATTGCCGCATCAGTTTCGGGTCGAGCGCCACGTCCGCCGCCATCTCGCCATCATATTCGAAATCGACGCGCCGCCTGTCGAGCAGCTTCACTGCTTCCTGGATGCGATCCGAGCGCTCCGCGGGCGGATTGCCGAAGGTGGAGTAAGCGAGCATGGCGACACGCGGCTCATAGCCCATCCGCCGCGCGAAACCCGCTGCTTCCTCGGCGATGTTGGCGATTTCCTCGGCGCCCGGCATGTCATGGACGGCCGTATCCGCCACCAGCACAGTGCGACCGCGCGCGAGCACGATGGAGACGCCGATGACGCGATGTCCCGGCTTGGCGTCGACCACACGACAGATGTCGTCGAGCACGTCGGAATAGTTGCGCGTCAGGCCGGAGACCATCGCGTCGGCGTCGCCCAACGCCACCATGCAGGCGGCAAAATGGTTGCGGTCGTTGTTAATGAGACGCTGGCAATCGCGGAAGAGAAAACCCTTCCGCTGCAGGCGCTCATAGAGATAGTCGGTGTAGACCCCATTGCGGCGCGACAGACGCGCATTGATGATCTCCAGTCCAGGACGATCGATCTCGATGCCGGCGTCGCGGGCGTTTTCGCGGATCACGTCGTCGCGGCCGACCAGGATCGCCGTGCCGAGTTTCTGGTTGGCGTAGGAGACCGCGGCGCGCATCACCTGCTCTTCCTCGCCTTCGGCGAAAACGACGCGCTTGGGCTGGCGGCGCACGCGGTCGTAGATGCGCTGCAGCGTCGATGCCATCGGGTCGCGGCGCGCGGAAAGCTGCTGCGCATATTTCTCGAAATTGAGGATTGGCCGACGCGCGACACCCGAATCTATCGCCGCCTTCGCCACCGCAAGCGGGATCGACGAGATCAGGCGCGGATCGAACGGAACCGGGATGATGTAGTTCGCGCCGTATCGCGGCCGCGTGCCCTGATAGGCCGCCGCCACCTCGTCCGGAACGTCCTCGCGCGCCAGCGCTGCGAGAGCTTCCGCGGCCGCGAGTTTCATCGCCTCGTTGATGGTCGTCGCGCGAACATCAAGCGCACCGCGGAAGATATAGGGGAAGCCGAGAACGTTGTTCACCTGGTTCGGATAGTCGGAGCGCCCCGTCGCCATGATCGCATCGGAGCGAATGGCGGCCACCTCCTCCGGTGTGATCTCCGGATCCGGATTGGCCATGGCGAAGATGATCGGATTCTTCGCCATGGAGCGCACCATGTCCGGCGTCAGCGCGCCCTTGGCGGACAGGCCGAAAAAGACGTCGCTGCCAGCTACGGCGTCGGCGAGCGTGCGGCTTTCGGTGTTCACCGCATGCGCCGACTTCCACTGGTTCATGCCTTCGGCCCGCCCCTGGTAGACGACGCCTTTCGTGTCGCAGAGAACGATGTTGTCATGCGGGAAGCCCATGGCTTTCAGGAGTTCGATGCAGGCGATGCCGGCGGAGCCCGCGCCGTTGCAGACGAGTTTCGTCGTCTTCATGTCGCGGCCGGTGAGGTCGAGCGCGTTGATGAGGCCGGCGGCGGCGATGATCGCCGTGCCGTGCTGGTCGTCATGGAAGACGGGGATGTCCATCAATTCGCGCAGGCGCTGCTCGATGATGAAGCAATCCGGCGCCTTGATATCCTCCAGGTTGATGCCGCCGAAGGACGGGCCGAGATAGCGGACGCAATTGATGAATTCGTCGACGTCCTGCGTGTCCACTTCGAGATCGATCGAATCGACATCGGCGAAGCGTTTGAAGAGGACAGCCTTGCCTTCCATCACCGGCTTGGACGCGAGCGCGCCGAGATTGCCGAGGCCGAGGATCGCCGTACCATTCGAAATGACGGCGACGGTGTTGCCGCGCGTCGTATAGTCGAAGGCACGGCTCGGCTCTTCGGCGATCGCGCGGACAGGCACCGCGACGCCCGGCGAATAGGCGAGCGACAGGTCGCGCTGGGTCGCCATCGGCTTGGTCGCATTGATTTCGAGCTTTCCAGGGCGGCCGGACGCATGAAAATCCAAGGCTTCCTGGTCGCTCACGGATGGCCCGCCGCCTTCCCTGTTCTTCGCGGTCGTCCTGTCGTCCACCATACCCTCCCGGAACTCTTTCGCGCTCTTCTTTGTGGAGAACGCTAATAAGGCTACACTTTCGCGCTTGGAATCGCCAATCAGGAAAGCCTCTGTCAATCGAAAAGGTCTTTCGCCATGAACGACGAGAGCATGGCCCGGAACATGACCGCAGCCTCGACGCCCGTCAGCACGGCCGGCGCGACGCCGATGATGGAGCAATATATCGAGATAAAGGCGGCAAATCCCGATTCACTGCTTTTCTACCGCATGGGCGATTTCTACGAAATGTTCTTCGGCGACGCGGAGATCGCCTCGCGCGCGCTCGGCATCGCGCTCACCAAACGCGGCAAGCATCAGGGCGAAGACATCCCGATGTGCGGCGTGCCGGTGCATGCCGCCGACGACTATCTGCAGAGGCTGATCGCGCTCGGCCACCGGGTCGCGGTATGCGAACAGATCGAGGATCCGGCCGAAGCCAAGAAGCGCGGCTCGAAATCGGTCGTGCGCCGCGATGTCATCCGGCTCGTCACGCCAGGAACCATCACGGAAGAGAAGTTGCTGGCGCCATCCGAAGCCAATTTCCTGATGTCCGTCGGCCGGGTAAGGGCAAGCGGTTCTCCGCACGGCAATGCCGGCACAGGCGGCGTCCAGGAGACAGGCAGCCTCGCCCTTTCCTGGATCGATATCTCGACCGGCGCCTTCCGCGTGTCGGAAAGTTCGGCCGACAGGCTACTCGCCGATATTTTGCGGGTCGATCCGCGTGAACTCGTCGTTGCCGAACCCGTCTTTCACGATCCGGTTCTGCGTCCGGTCTTCGATGCGCTCGGCCGCGTCGTGAATCCGCAGCCTGCGGTGCTGTTCGATTCGGCCAATGCCGAGGACCGCATCGCCCGCTATTTCGGCGTCGCGACCGCCGACGGTTTCGGCCAGTTCAGCCGCGCCGAGCTTTCCGCGCTGGCGGGCGTCATCGCCTATGTCGAAAAAACGCAGAAAGCGGAAAGGCCGCCGCTGGGGCGTCCGCAGCGGGAAGCGGTCGGAGAAACGCTTTTCATCGACCCGGCAACGCGCGCCAATCTGGAACTTGTCCGGACACTGTCGGGAGGCCGGGAGGGAAGCCTGTTGCGGGCGATCGACCGGACCGTCACCGGCGCCGGGGCCAGGCTTCTCTGCGAACGGCTTATGGCACCGCTCGTCGATCCGGCGGCGATCGGGGAACGGCTTGATTCTCTTTCACGCCTGACCGCCGAACCGGCCCTTTGCGAGGCGTTGAGGGCGGCGCTCAAGGGCGTTCCGGACATGCCGCGCGCCCTTTCGCGCCTGGCGCTCAACCGTGGCGGACCGCGCGATCTCGGAGCATTGGCGGCGGGACTTGTCGCGGCGGGCGAGATCGCCATACTTCTCGACAAGGCCGATCTCCCTGCGGAGCTTGCGGCAGCCCGCGAGGCGCTCAGAGCAATGCCGACGGATTTCGCCGGCCATCTCGACCAGGCGCTCGCGGACGATCTGCCGCTCCTCAAACGGGATGGCGGCTTCACGCGCCCGAACTACGATGGCGAACTCGACGAAATGCGGGCGCTGCGCGACCAGTCGCGCCGCGTCATCGCCGGAATGGAGCGCGAACTGGTCGAGGAAACCGGTATCCGCTCGCTCAAGATCCGCCACAACAACGTGCTCGGCTATTATATCGAGGTCACGGCGAACCATCAGGCGGCGATGACCGGCAGCGACGCCCAGCGCGGCCGCTTCATTCACCGCCAAACCATGGCGAACGCGATGCGCTTCACCACGACGGAGCTTGCCGATCTCGAAACGAAGATCGCCAATGCGGCCGACCGGGCGCTTTCCATCGAGCTTGCCGTCTTCGACCGGCTCACCCAGGAGGCGGTCGAGAATGCCGACGCGATCCGCGCCGGCGCACAGGCGCTCGCCGTGCTCGACGTTTCGGCAGCGCTGGCGCTCCTGGCGGGAGCCGAGAATTTCTGCCGCCCGAAAATCGACCGAAGCCTCGCCTTCCAGGTGGAAGGCGGACGCCATCCCGTCGTCGAACAGGCGCTGAAGCGGCAGGGGGGCGAACCGTTCGTGGCCAATGATTGCGATCTCTCTCCCGAGGAGGGCGGCAAGCGCGGCGCGATCTGGCTGCTCACGGGTCCCAATATGGGAGGCAAATCGACCTTCCTGCGGCAGAACGCGCTCATCGCCGTGCTGGCGCAGATGGGCTCATTCGTGCCCGCCAGAAGCGCCCATATTGGCGTGGTCGACCGGCTTTTCAGCCGGGTCGGCGCGTCGGACGATCTGGCGCGCGGGCGATCGACCTTCATGGTGGAGATGGTCGAGACGGCCGCCATCCTCAACCAGGCGGGCGAGCGCGCACTCGTCATTCTCGACGAGATCGGCCGCGGCACGGCGACCTTCGACGGACTGTCGATCGCCTGGGCCGCGGTCGAATATCTGCACGAAAAGAATGGCTGCCGGGCGATTTTCGCGACGCATTTCCATGAAATGACGGCGCTTGCCGAAAAGCTGCCGCGCCTTCACAACGTCACCATGCGGGTGAAGGAGTGGGAGGGCGATGTCATCTTCCTGCACGAGGTTTCGCGGGGCGCCGCCGACCGCTCCTACGGCGTGCAGGTGGCGCGGCTCGCCGGTTTGCCGCACGCCGTCGTCGAACGGGCGCGCGATGTCCTCACCCAGTTGGAAGAAGGGGAGATCTCGGGGAAAGCCAACCGGCTCGTGGACGATCTGCCGCTTTTCTCCGTCGCCGTCGAACGGGAGGCGCGGAAGCCGCAGGCTCACGGAAAGGACGTGCTGAACGAAGCGGTCGCCGCGCTTCATCCCGACGAAATGACGCCGCGCGAGGCGATCGAAGCGATCTATCGTTTGAAGGGACTGCTGCGCGAGACAAACTGAACGGAGAAGCGACAGCCCGGGTTGGTCAATCAAATTGATTAATGCGTTGCCATCACGCTTCCGGTGGAGAATACTGCTTTCGAAGAGTGCCGGACAGTGGTGGAGAGGAAACCGGCAACCCTTAAAATCTCAATCTCGGCGTTGTGGGAGGAGCGATATGAAAGCTGGCGCAAGAAAACTGCTTGGCCTTCTGGCCGGAGGCGTGGCGCTGGGGGTGCTTGGATCGGCACAGGCCGCGATGGCGGCAGACAGCGGGCCGATCAAGATCGGCGTCATCGGCGAGGAATCGGCGGTTGCCGGGGCTTCCATCACCAAGGCGGCGCAACTGGCCGCCGACGACATCAACAAGGCGGGCGGCGTCGACGGCCGCAAGGTCGAGGTGATCGTTTATGACGACCATTCCTCGGCGACGGACGCCGTCCGCGCCTTCCAGCGCGCCGTCAAGCAGGACCATGTCGTCGCCGTCGTGGCGAGCTATATCAGCGAGGTGGCGCTTGCCATCGAGCCGTGGGCGGCACGGTTGCACACGCCGTTCATCACGCCGGGAGCGGCGAGCACGCTGATCTCCAAGAACGTCCACGACAATTACGACAAGAACAAATACACCTTCCACGGCTACATCAATTCGGCTTTCCAGGCCGATGGCGTTTGCGCCTTTTCGCATGACGTTCTGGTCGGCAAGCTTCACATGAAGACCGCCGCGATCATGAGCGAGGATGCCGCCTGGACGACGCCGCTCGACGAAGAATTCGCCAAATGCCTGCCCAAGGCCGGGCTGAAGGTGGTGGATCATATCCGCTTCAATCCCGACACGACCGATTTCACGCCGATCTTCAACAAG
>DASZUG010000080.1:0-30767 GCA_035547755.1 Rhizobiaceae bacterium | reverse complement strand
CGCCTGACTCGATTGAGAGGCGTTTGCGCCCGACTCCCTCATCCTGAGGTGCGAGCGAAGCGAGCCTCGAAGGACGCACCGACGACGAACCCAACATGAGCACCGGGTCTTTGAGCAGGGGAGAAACTGTTGCGCGCTGTTTTTGTCGATGCCAATGAGGCGCTGTCGGCCGTTATGGAAAAGCTCCTGAGGCCGGACGATTTGCCGGTGACGATTAACCGGCAGCCGGCGATCACGCCCGCCGAACTGCCGAACGTCCTGGGAGATGCGGAAATCGCCATCATCGACCACACGCATCTGCCGATCGACATCGCGCGGCAATGCGCCGGGCTGAAGCATGTCGTCTTCCTCGGCACCGGGCCGCAGAGCTATATGGATCCCGCCCGGCTCGACGCCGAATGCGGCATCAAGGTCCATCGCATTAAAGGCTATGGCGATACCGCGGTGGCCGAATGCGCCTTCGCGCTGATGTGGGCAGCGGCGAAGGGGCTGGCCGGCATGGATCGCGCCATGCGGGCCGGCAACTGGATGCGCACCGAAGCCATGCAGCTGACCGGCAAGATGCTCGGCCTTGTCGGCTTCGGTGGCATCGGCAGGGAAATGGCGCGGCTCGCGCTCGGCGTCGGCATGCGGGTCGTCGCCTGGAACCGCTCAGCCGTCACACATCCGGGCGTCGCGTTCATGGACCTCGACAAGGTGCTGGAGGCAGCCGATATCGTTTCGCTGCATCTGGCGCTGGACGAAGAGACGCGCGGCATCCTTTCCGCCGAGCGTATAGAGCGCATGAAGCCGGGCGCCATCCTGATCAACACGGCGCGCGGCGCGCTGGTGGACGAAGCGGCGATGATCGCGGCCCTGCGTTCCGGCCGGATCGGCCATGCCGGACTCGACGTCTATACGACCGAGCCGATGCCGGCCGGGCATGAACTGACGGCGCTCCCCAATGTTACGCTTTCCGCCCATTCCGGCTTTCGCACGCCAGAAGCGAACGACAACCTCATCGGCGCGGCGCTCGATCATTGCCGGAGGATTGCGGGGGAAAGCGCTTGACCGCCAGCGGATGCAGTGGACAAACAGGACCGTAGTTTCACGCGGGCCGCGAATCCATTATGCCACGTCATGTCGCCATTATCGGAGCGGGCGCCGTTGGCGCGATCAGCGCCATCGAGGCGCTGCGCGACGGCAATCGTGTCACCATTATCGAGCCGGGTGAGCCGGGCGGCGAGCAGGCGACGAGCTATGGCAATGCTGGGTGGTTGTCCTCGCATTCCGTGATCCCGCCTGCCGAGCCGGGTGTCTGGAAGAAGGTGCCGGGCTATCTGATGGATCCGCTCGGGCCGCTGGCGATCCGCTGGCGCTATCTGCCTCGAGCCTTGCCATGGCTTATCCGCTACCTCCGCTCCGGGTGGACCCGTGCCGATATCGAGAAGACCGCGCGGGGGCTGCGTCCGCTTCTGGAGAGTGCGCCCCTCCTGCATGCGAAACTGGCGGAGGAAGCAGGCGTTTCGCATCTGGTGGAGCGCGCCGGCGTGCTGCATGTCTATCCCTCCCGCGAGGCGTTCGAGGCGGACGGTCTGGCTTGGACGGTGCGTCGCAAGGTCGGCATCGAATGGCTTGAACTCGACGGGGATGAGTTGCGCCAGCGCGAGCCGGCGCTGCATCCGCGTTATCGCTTCGCGGCGATGGTGGAGGAGGCGGGACGCTGCCTCGATCCGGGAGCCTATGTCGCGGCGCTTGTCGCATTGGCGGAAGCGCGGGGCGCGACGCTGGTCCGCGCAAAAGCGATCGGATTCCGGCTCGACGGCGACAGGCTCGCGGCGGTCCGTACCGATCAAGGCGAGATCGCTTGCGATGCGGCGGTGATTTCGTCCGGCATAAGGTCGAAGCCGCTTGCCGCGTTGCTCGGCGACCGGTTGCCGCTCGAGACCGAACGCGGCTATCACGCCATGATCGAAGGCGTGGATATCGGTCTCAGACACACGGTCATGGTGTCGGATGTGAAAATCGTCGCCAACCCGATGGCGAACGGTTTGCGGAGCGCTGGGCAGGTGGAGATCGCCGGGGTCGATGCGCTTCCCAACTGGAAGCGGGCCGAGATCATGCGCGACGGCCTGGTGCATGTTTTCCCCGGCCTGCCGGAAAAGCTGTCGGCGGAGAAGGTTAAATTCTGGATGGGCCACCGACCGAGCATGCCGGACGGGCGCCCTTGCATCGGCTTCTCCCGCGCGACGAAGGACGTCGTCTATGCCTTCGGCCACGGACATATCGGGTTGGTCAGCTCAGCGCGGACCGGCCGGGTGGTGGCGCAATTGATCGGTGGTCGCACACCCGAAATCCCGCTGGAGCCGTTCGATCCCAGGCGTTTTCTTTGAGGGCGGGAAGCGAGACAGCGAAGCCCTCGCCACCATATAGCCCGACAATTCCTCTGCGATATCGCCGTTGTCGCCTCAAACCACAGGCGGCCGGTCGAGCGCCAGCGCCGCTGGATCGATTTCGGGAGTCTTGCCAGAAACAAGATCGGCCAGCACGCGGCCTGAGCCGCAGGACATCGTCCAGCCGAGCGTTCCATGGCCGGTGTTGAGATAGAGGTTGCCGTACCGGGTCCGGCCAATGAAGGGCGGGCCGTCCGGCGTCATCGGGCGCAAGCCGCACCAGAAGGTGGCGTCGCCGATATTGCCCGCGCCGGGGAAGAGATCGCCGAGGGAGTGCTCCAGAGTGGCGCGCCGCGAGGCGTGCAGGCGAAGGTCATAGCCCGAGATCTCCGCCGTGCCGCCGACCCGGATGCGGTCGCCGAGGCGCGTGATCGCGACCTTGTAGCTTTCGTCCATCACGGTCGATTCAGGCGCCCGGGCCACATCTTCGATTGGCGCCGTGATCGAATAGCCCTTGACCGGATAGAGGGGGACGGAAATTCCCGCCTTGCGCAGGAGGAGCGGCGAATAGGAGCCGAAAGCGACGACGTAGCGATCCGCTTTCATCAGGCCCTCGCTGGTGGCCACGGCGGTGATCTTGTGTCCGTCATGCACCAGTTCGGTGATGGATGTCCCATAGCGGAAGGTGACGCCGCGCTCGACGCAGAGTTCCGCCAGCCTCTCGGTGAACATGCGGCAATCGCCCGTCTCGTCGCCGGGTAGCCGCAGGCCGCCGACAAACTTTCCGCGCACCGCCTCCAGCGCCGGCTCCGCCGCGACGCAGCCGTCCGGGTCAAGCAATTCATAGGGCACGTTGAACTTTTCCAGCACCTCGATGTCGCCGGCCGTGCCGTCATATTGCGACTGCTTGCGAAAGAGCTGCAGCGTGCCCAGACTGCGCTCGTCATAGGCGATCTCCTCCGACGCGCGTAGCGCCTTGAGGCAATCGCGGCTGTATTCCGCGAGCGGCACCATGCGGGCCTTGTTGACGGCATAGCGCGCGCTGGTGCAGTTCCTCAGCATGCGGAAGAGCCAGTTCCACATGGCGAAGTCCATTTTCGGCTTCAGAACGAGCGGGCCATGCTTCATCAAGAGCCATTTGACGGCCTTGACCGGCACGCCAGGGCCCGCCCAGGGGGAGGAATAACCCGGAGAAACCTCACCGGCATTGGCGAAGCTGGTCTCCTGCGCCGGTCCCGGCTGGCGGTCGATCACTTCCACCTCGTGACCGGCTTCGGCCAGATACCAGGCGGAGGTTATGCCGATCACGCCGGCGCCAAGAATCATTACCTTCATTCGGTACCCCTCGCTTTTCCGCAATTTGCAGCGGATTCGCTTCCCTGATCAAACCCCATTTTCATCAGGCAGATATAATGGAACTTCATTCGCGTTTTCAGACGGATTTATTGGTGAGCGGCAGGCAAAACGGGGTTCCCTCGAACGCATCCGCGCCGCGGCCGATAGCCACGATGGCGTCGATCATGCGGCCGTCGCGGCCGAGCATGGAATCGGCGATCGCGACGAGGCGCGGATTGGGCGTTGCCGAGGGCGATAGCCGCCTCAGCGTTTGCGCCAACTCCCTTTCGTCGCGATCCGGCTCCAGCGCCGCAGCGACGATATAGGCGGCGGCGGTCGAGCGGCTGATGCCGGCATAGCAATGGATCAGCATGGGCCGCGAGCGGTCCCAATCGCCGGCAAAGGCGAGCAATTGCCCGACATGGCTTTCGGCCGGCGCAACCATGTCAGGCTGTTCCTCGGCGATGTCGTGCATGAAGAGCGCCAGATGCCTCTCCTGCACGACGCTCGCCGGGCGCAGGAAGGGCGTATCGGCGCGCAGGAGCGTGACGAGGTGGCTGGCGCCGCTCGATAGAAGCGTCTCTTCCAGTCGCGAAAGCGGGCAGACATGGATCATCGGGCTTGCTCCTTCGAGAGGTGACGTGCGGACCATTGCGCCAGTGCATCGCCCAGGCGTTCCATCTCGTCGGCTCCCGCCGACAGGCCGATGCGGAGATCACGCGGGCGATCGATAAAACGACGTGTGAGAATGCCGTTTTCGCCCAAATGCCGGAAAAGCGATTGCGCCTGGTCGTGGCGAAAGAAACGGTACAAGCTGGTGCCACCCTCGCTGTGAAGCCCATGCCGCGCGAAAAGGCGGTCGAGCGCTTCCGCCTCCGCTGAAAGACGCCCGCGCATCTTTTCCTGCCATTGACGATCCGCAAGCGCCTGTGTGCCGTAGCCCAGCGCCGGTCCCGAAACCGCCCACGGACCAAGCCAGGCCTTCAGCCGCGCCGCCGTTTCCGGCGCGGCGAGCGCAAAGCCGAGCCTGACGCCCGCGAGACCGAAGAACTTGCCGAAAGAGCGCAAGACGACAATGCCGCCTCGCCCGACATCACCGGCAAGGCTTTCACCGCGCGGCCCGACGTCCATGAACGCCTCATCGACGACGAGAAGGCCGCCTTTCGCCTGCATTTTTCGGGAAAGGTCCAGAAGAGCGGCGCGGGAAATCACGCGGCCGTCGGGATTGTTCGGATTGACGACGATCGCAAGATCGGCCTCGGCAAAAGCTTCGAAACTCTCCGTTTCCTCGACGTGGTGGCCAACAAGAGCGGCGGCGCGGGCATGTTCCGCATAGGTCGGACCGAGAATGCGCGCGTGCCCCGCAGGGATCAGCGAGGCGATGAGGGGGAGCAGGATCTGCGTCCCGCCGGCAGCGACGACATTTGCACCTGATGGCGCGCCATAGACGGAGGCGGCTATTGCGCAAAGCTCGGCCAGACGCTTCTCCTCCGGCAGTCGCGTGAAGACGGTGGCGGGAAGCGCCAAAAGCGGGTAGGGGTGCGGGTTGATCCCGGTCGACAGATCGATCCAGGGCTTCGGCGCCTCGGGAAAGAGCGCCTCCGCCTTTTCGAGGCTGCCGCCATGGTCCTCAACCGCCTTCTGGCCCTCAGACCGAAGCGTCATGTCCCTTGTCCTAACCTTTCTGTCGCTGCTCATCGAACGCGCCATCGGCTATCCCGAGCCGCTGGTCCAGTCAATCGGCCACCCGGTGATCTGGATCGGCAAGCTGATCGAGTTTCTGGATCAAAAGCTCAATCGCGATACGGATTCGCAGGAGCGCCGGCGTGCGTCGGGAATTGTCGCGCTGGTGCTTATCGTCCTGGTCAGCGCTATCGTCTCCGGCGCGCTGCAATGGGTTTTCCTCTTCATTCCCTTCGGCGTCGTGTTCCTGGCGGTGATCGCCAGCACCGCCTTCGCGCAGCGCAGCCTTACGCGGCATGTGCGTGCCGTGGCGGATGCGCTCGACAGGGACGGCATCGAAGGCGGGCGGCGGGCCGTGTCGCAGATCGTCGGGCGTGATCCTGAAAGCCTTGACGAAGCAGGCGTGGCGCGCGCGGCGATCGAAAGCCTCGCCGAGAATTTTTCGGACGGGATCGTCGCCCCCGCTTTCTGGATGGCGATCGCCGGACTGCCCGGCGGTGCGGTCTATAAGGCCGTCAACACGGCCGACAGCATGATCGGTCATCGCACCAAACGGCACGAGGCCTTCGGCTGGGCGGCGGCGCGCTTCGACGATCTCATCAACCTGCCGGCGTCGCGGCTTTCCGCTTTCCTCATCGTTGCCGCCGCCATGATCGTTCCCGATGTCTCGCATGAGAGAGCGTGGAAAGCCATATGGCGCGATGCCCGCCACCACCGCTCACCCAATGCCGGCTGGCCGGAAGCGGCCATGGCTGGGGCGCTGGCGCTGGCATTGGCCGGGCCGCGCCGGTATGGCGGGAAGCTTGTCAACGACGCGGTCATGGGCAAGGGCGGAAGGCGCGAGGCGTCCGCGGCGGATATCCGCCGCGCGCTTCACCTCTTCGATACGGCCGACACGCTTCTCATCCTGCTTGTCGGAATTATTGCCTGCATTTTCATGCTGCCAAGCTAAAATTCGATGCCCTGCTGCGCTTTTACGCCTGCCGCGAAATGGTGCTTGACGAGAGCCATCTCGGTGACGAGATCGGCGGCTTCCACAAGATCGGGCTTGGCGTTGCGGCCGGTGACGACGACATGGAGATCGTTTCGCCGCGCCTTCAGCGTAACAATTACATCAGCCAGATCGAGATAGTCGTAGCGCAACGCGATATTGAGTTCGTCGAGGATGACGAGGCTGATCGTCGGGTCGGCCATCAATTCTTTCGCCTTCGCCCAAGCGCGCTCGGCGGCGGCGATGTCGCGCTTGATGTCCTGCGTTTCCCAGGTGAAGCCTTCGCCCATCGAATGCCAGACGATCCGATCGCCGAAGGCCTGGAAGGCGTCCTTCTCGCCCGTATGCCACGCGCCCTTGATGAACTGCACGACGCCGACCCGACGCCCATAGCCGAGCATCCTGAGGGCCAGGCCAAATGCGGCGGTGGACTTGCCCTTGCCGGGACCCGTGTTGACGATCAGGAGGCCCTTTTCCACGGTCGTCTTGCCGGCGACCTCGGCATCCTGCACTGCCTTGCGTTTCGCCATCTTGGCGCGATGGCGTTCGGCGTCTTTCTCGTCGATTTCTTTCATCTCACTTCACCTTCATCGGCAGGCCGGCGACCATGAAGACGACATCATCGGCGAATGCAGCGATTCGCTGATTGAGCCTGCCGGCTGCATCGCGGAAACGGCGCGCCAGAGCGTTATCCGGAACGATCCCGAGACCAACTTCATTCGAGACCACGAACCACGGACCCTTCGGGGCGGCGAGAACCGTTTCGAGCCTGGCGCATTCCTCCTCGAGGTCGTGTTCGGCGAGCATATGGTTGGTCAGCCACAGCGTCAGGCAATCGACCAGGACCGGCTGACCGTCGGGAGAATCCGCCAGCGCGCCGGCGAGATCGAACGGCGCATCGAGCGTCCGCCAGCCTTGGCCGCGGCGGGCGCGATGCAGCGCGATGCGCTCTTCCATCTCGGCATCGAAGGCCTGCGCGGTGGCGATATAGATCCATGGCGCGGGCAGAGCCGTCATCAGACGTTCGGCTTCCGCGCTCTTGCCGGAGCGCGCGCCGCCGAGAAGAAATGTCAACGAGCCGTCAACCAAGGAAATCCGTGTCCAGGGTTCGAAAGGGATAGGCGCGGACCATATCCCGATTCTGCTCTGAGACAAGGTAGGCGCTTGCGGCCCGTTGACAGGGTGCGACGCCGCGTCATAAATGCCTCGTGACGGTCCTCTCCATGCAAAGGGAGAGGCTAAGAGGGAATGCGGTGAGGGTTTTTCCGAAGCCGCGGCTGTCCCCGCAACTGTGAGCGGCGAGCCTCGCGCACTTGGCCACTGGGTTCTCCCGGGAAGGCGCGGCGAGGCGGCGACCCGCAAGCCAGGAGACCTGCCGTCGAGCAACCATCCGAACGCCTGGCGGGTGTCCCGGGCAAGGAGCGCCAGAGATGGCATTCGAGATCAGGCCTGACGATGACAATGCCGCCGGCGCAGCCGGCCATGGCCATGCTTATGACAGCAACGTCACCGTCATCGTCTGCAGTTCCTGCCGTGGGCCGGATGGCTCGGACGAGCGCCCGAGGCCCGGTAAGTTCCTTGCGACTGCCGCACGCGAAGCCGCGGAAGGAAGCGATATAGCTGTGCTCGCGGTTGAATGCCTCGGCAATTGCAAACGCCGGCTGAGCGCTTCCCTCGTCAAGCGGGGAGGCTGGAGCTACGTCTTCGGCGACCTTTCGCCGGAAAACGGCGCCGACCTCATCGCCGGGGCCAGATTGTTCGCCGAAACCCCGGAGCCGGTTCTGCCCTGGCGGGGACGTCCGGACTGCCTCAAGCGCGGGCTCGTCGCCCGCATCCCCCCGCTCGAACTCTGCAAGGATCCATCATGACCGCTTCGCTCGACCGCGTTCCCTGTACTGTCATCACCGGCTTCCTCGGCTCCGGCAAGACGACGCTGATCCGCCATGTCCTGCAAAATGCCGGCGACAAGCGGCTTGCCATCATCGTCAACGAATTCGGCGACGTCGGCATCGACGGCGATATCCTGAAGAGCTGCGGCGTCGAGAATTGTCCCGAAGAGAATGTCGTCGAACTCGCCAATGGCTGCATCTGCTGCACGGTGGCGGATGATTTCGTGCCGGCGCTCGACCAGATCCTGGCGCGCTCGCCGAAGGTGGATCACATCCTGATCGAGACGTCCGGCCTGGCGCTGCCGAAGCCGCTCGTCCAGGCGTTCCAATGGCCGGCGATCAAGGGCCGTGTCACCGTCGATGGCGTTGTGGCCGTGGTGGACGGACCGGCGCTTGCCGAAGGCAGGGTCGCGGCCGACATGGATGCGCTCGCCGCACAGCGCGGCGCGGACAACTCTCTCGATCATGACGATCCCGTCGAGGAAGTGTTCGAGGACCAGATCGCCTGCGCCGATCTCGTCATCCTGTCGAAAAGCGACCTGCTCGACGAGAAGGGCGCGGCGCGCGCAAGAGCCGTCATCGACGGCAATCTGTCGCGCGCGGTCAAGGTCGTGCCGACGACGCAAGGCCGGGTCGATCCGGCGGTGCTTCTCGGGCTCGGGCTTGCGGTGGAAGACGACATAGAGAACCGCCGTACGCATCATGATGACGAGGAGGATCACGACCATGACGAGTTCGACAGTTTCGTCGTCGATCTTTCCGCCATCACCGATCCGGACGATCTCGCGGAGCGGGTCAGGAAGGCCGCTGAGGCTCACGACGTGCTGCGTACCAAGGGGTTCATCGAGGTATCCGGCAAGCCGCTGAGGCTCGTGGTGCAGGCGGTCGGTCCGCGCGTATCCTATTATTACGACCGTCCCTGGGCGCCGGGCGAGGCCCGCCGCAGCGGGCTTGTGGTGATCGGGCTTGCGGGCATCGACCGCGAGGTGATCCGGACCATTCTCGCCGGCTGATCATGCACCTTCTCGCCAGTTCTTCCGCGACGCTTGACGATCTGGCCGAGCCTATCGATCTCGGCCAGGCGCCCGCGGACATGCTGGCTCTTTCCTTCACCGACAGCGACCTTTCGGCGCTCGCCGCTGCCTGGGACGCGAAGACGATGCCGTCGCTTCGTCTCGCAGCGCTTCGGGATCTCCGGCACCCGATGTCCGTCGATCTGTGGATCGAGAAAACGGCATCGCGGGCAAAGATCATCCTGGTGCGGCTGCTCGGCGGCTATGAATGGTGGCGCTATGGCTGCGACCAACTTGCGGTGGTGGCGCGGCAGCGCGGTATCAAGCTGGCATTGCTTCCGGGCGAATCGCATGAGACGGACGAGCGGCTTGCGGCGCTTTCCACTTTGCCATCCGACGAACTTGCCGCCTTGCTGGCGTTTTTTCGCGAAGGCGGAGCGCAGAACATGCGCGGGCTTCTCCGCCGATTGGCAAACGATGTAAGTGGCGCGCCCGCCAGGGAAACGGCAGACCCACTGCCGAAGGTCGGGTTCTATGATCCGGAATGCGGGATCGTTTCGCTGGAAGAGGGCGCTGATCGTCCCGTCGTTCCCATCCTCTTCTATCGCTCGATGCTTCTTTCCGCCGATGTTGCGCCAATCGAGGCGCTTTGCCGGGCGCTGCAAGCGCGCGGCATGCGGGCAGTGCCGATCTTCGTGCCGAGCCTGAAAGACGCGGAGGTCATTCGTTTCGTCGAAGATGCCGTGAGAGAGCTCCGACCGGCGCTCTTGGTGACTGCGACGGCCTTCGCCAGCGGCAGCGATAGCGGCCAAAATTTGTTCGACCGGCTCGGCGTGCCGGTGATGCAGGTCATCGTTGCCACGACGCGCCGGGAAGCGTGGGAGACCGGCCAGCGCGGCCTTGCCCCGGCCGATCTTGCCATGCATGTCGTGCTGCCCGAACTCGATGGGCGCATCCTCGCAGGCGCCATCTCCTTCAAAGCGGAAAGCGAGTCGGACGCCGCGCTTGGCTTTCGCGGTCAGTTCAACCGGCCGGAGCCGGATCGGGTGGATGCTGTTGCCGAGCGGGTCGCGGCTTTCATTCGTTTGCAGCAAACGCCGCCGGCGGAACGGCGCATCGCCATCCTCATTCCAAACTATCCGGGCGCTGCGGGCCGTACTGGCTATGCCGTAGGCCTGGACGTGCCGGCGAGTGTGCTCGCCATGCTTCATGATCTAAAGATGCAGGGATATCGGGTTGAGGACATTCCCGATAGCCCGCGCGAATTGCTGAAAATGCTCGAAAAGGGCGCTGAGGGGCTGTCGACCGAAGCGTATGCGAAGGCTTTTTCCGGATTTCCGGCGGAAGTGCGGGCGAATGTCGATGCAGCATGGGGACCGGCTTCGAACGGAGGCGTTGAACGAATATTCCCCTTCCGCGCCGCGCATCTCGGCAATGTCACCGTCGCCCTTGCGCCGGATCGCGGCCGCATAGAAGACCGCCGCGCCGATTATCATGATCCGAAGCTGCCGCCGCGCCATGACCTCCTCGCCTTCGGCTTCTGGCTGCGCGAAACGCTCGGCTGTCACGCACTCGTCCATGTCGGCGCGCATGGGACGCTCGAATGGCTGCCGGGAAAGACGGCGGCCCTGTCGCGAAACTGCTTTCCCGAAATCGTCACGGGCGGACTGCCCGTTATCTATCCTTTCATCGTCAGCAATCCGGGGGAAGCAGCACAGGCCAAGCGCCGTATCGGCGCCGTAACGATAGGACATTTGCCGCCGCCGCTTGCCGCTGCAGGCCTTTCCGATGAGCAGCGCGAACTGGAACAGCTTGTCGATGAGTATGCGCAGGCGGACGGGCTCGACCGCCGCCGCCGCGACCGCCTGGCGAAACTGATCGTGGAAACGGCGGAAAAGAATGGTCTTGCCGGCGAAGCGGGCGTTTCGGCGGGCGACGATCCGGACGCCGCGCTTCTCAGGATCGATTCCTGGCTCTGTGACCTCAAGGATTTCGCCATAAAGGATGGGCTGCATGTCTATGGTCGTGAGCAGGCCAGCGAGGCCGATCCGATGCGCCGCAAAAGCGCCGATGCAGAGCGCGCCGCGCTTTTGGCCGCGCTCGATGGCCGCCATGTCGCTCCCGGACCCGCCGGCGCGCCGGCGCGCGGCCGCACCGACGTGCTGCCGACCGGTCGCAATCTTTTCGCTGTCGATCCGCGCACCATGCCGACGCCAACGGCGTTCGCACTCGGAAAGGCTGCATCGGAGGAGGTGCTGCGCCGTTATGCGCAGGATCATGGCGAGTGGCCGCGCTCGCTGGTCATCGATCTTTGGGGCAGCGCCAGCCTGAGGACCGGCGGCGAGGAGATCGCGCAGGGCCTGGCTCTGATGGGCTGCCGGCCGGAATGGGACCCGGCGACCGGCCGCGTCACCGGCATCGAAGTCTTGCCGCCAGCGATCCTCGGCCGACCGCGCGTTGATGTAACCTGGCGGATTTCAGGACTCTTCCGCGATATGTTCCCGACGCAGATCGCGCTGATGGATGTGGCCGTTCGGGCTGTCGCCCGGCGTGATGAAGAGGGAGATGACAATCCGCTTGCGCTTGCCACTGCTGGTGGAACGGCGCCGCCGCGCATCTTCGGTTCGTCGCCTGGCACTTATGGCACTGGCATTGAGGAGATGCTCGCCAGCGGACATTGGCAGGAGCGGGAGGAGATCGGCGGCGCCTATCTCGACGGCGTCTCGCATGCTTATGGCGGCGCGGAAGGTGAAGGAGCCAGCGCAGCCGCCGGTTCGTTTGCGGAACGGGTGCGGGAAGCGGATATCCTCGTTCATTCCGGCGATGATCTGGGCCGGGACCTGCTCGAAGGTTCCGCCGATGTCGCTTTCATCGGCGGATTCTCGGCGGCGCTTTCGGCGCTCGGCGGCAAGGCGGATCTCGTCGTGCTCGACACCACCGATCCGGACAAGCCGAAGGCGCGTTCGCTGGCCGAAGCGGTGACGCGCATCGTGCGGGCCCGCGCCGTCAATCCCCGCTTCATCGCCGGCCAGATGCGACACGGACCACGCGGCGCATCGGAATTGCTGGAGACGGTCGATCGCCTCATCGGCTTCGCCGAGACGACGGACGCCGTTTCCAGCGCGCTGATCGAGGCCGTCCACGACGCCTATCTCGGAGATCCGGAGGTCAGGGCTTTTCTCCTCAGGGAAAATCCGGCGGCGGCGCGCGCCATGGCCGAGCGGTTTCTTTCCGCGCGGCAGCGCGACCTCTGGCACACGCGCCGCAATTCGCTCGACAATGATCTTGCCGAACTGATCGCGGAAGCCAAGGCGGAGGAAGCGGCATGAACGCGCCAATGCGTCGTGGCGCCTGCCCCTCGCTTTCGCGGCCGATGCAGACCGGCGATGGGTTGCTGGTGCGCTTGCGGCCGCTGACGGGCGGCGTCTCCCCGGAACAAGTCGGCGGACTGGCCGATGCGGCCGCTCGTTACGGGAGCGGCATTCTGGAGGTGACACGGCGCGGCAATCTGCAGATCAGGGGATTGACTGTGGAAAGCGCCGTCGACCTTGCCAAGGCGGTGAATGTGATCGGAATCGATGTCATGAGCGGCGTTCCCATCGAGACGGGACCGCTTGCAGGGCTCGACGCATGGGAGGTCGCAGACCCGCGGCCATTGGCGAGAGCCATCCGTGAGGGCATCACGGAGACCGGGCTGGCATCGCAGCTCGGGCCGAAGGTTTCGGTCGTCGTCGATGGCGGCGGGGCGCTGCCGATGGACGATGTGGCGGCTGATATAAGGCTTGCAGCGCGGAGGGAAGGCGGCTGGCTGGTCTCGGTCGGAGGAATGGTGAGGGAGGCCGGCCATCTTGGCGCGGTGGCCGAAGGCGGTGCGGCGCAGATCGTTATTTCCCTACTCGACGCTATAGCGGCGAAAGGCTTGCGCGGGCGCGGGCGGGATTTGAGTTCTGAGGATTTGTACGGGATCTCTCAGCACCCTACGTTGCCCCCCTCTGTCCTGCCGGACATCTCCCCCCCAAGGGAGGAGCCGTCATTACCGGTTCCGCCAATCTCCACCATTCCAGGAAAAGATGCGGCGGTTGCGGCAGGCCCAGTCTCCCCCCCTGTGGGGGAGATGTCCGGCAGGACAGAGGGGGGCAACGTAGAGCGCCGATATTCTCCAGTGGGCTGTTTCGGTCTTAACGACGGGAGTATGGCGTTGGGCATGGGCCTTCCCTTTGGGCAAGCCCACGCCGAGACGCTGAAAGTATTCGCAGAAAAAGCCGCTGCTTATGGCGCATCGGAAATGCGCTTCGCGCCGGGGCGAGCGCTGCTGGCCGTCGGGCTTGCGACCGAGGGATGCGAGAGGTTGAAGGAAGCGGCCCTGGCGCTTGGCTTCGTCACCGACCCAGCCGATCCGCGCCTTTCCATTGCCGCCTGCGCCGGCTCTCCCGCCTGCGCATCGGCTTTCATTGATACGAAGGCTATTGCGGCCAATATCGCGCGTTCGGCCGCCGATCTTCTCGACGGGTCCTTCATCCTGCATGTGTCGGGATGTCCGAAGGGCTGCGCTCGGCCACCTGATCCTTCCCTTTCACTGATCGGCATCGCGCCCGGAAAATGTGACGCGCTGCTTGACGGGCGCGAGGATGGCGCTATTGCGCAAGCCGGCGGCGGTGATGCGGCGGCTTTCGTCGAGGAACTGGCGCTTTTGTTCCGTCAACGGCGCTGGAAAGGCGAAACCGCCAAAGCCTTTGTCGACCGGCTGGGCCGGGTCGCTCTCGCTTCTGCCCTTCGCAAGGAAAAATGATGTCCGCCTTCGACTATATTCGCGACGGCAACGCGATCTACGAACGCTCCTTCGCCATTATCCGGTCGGAGGCCGATCTTTCCCGCTTTTCCGAGGCGGAGGCCGATGTCGCCGTGCGGATGATCCATGCCTGCGGGCAGGTGGAAGCGGCGGCGAAATTCGCCTTCTCGCCGGGTTTCGTCCAAGCAGCCCGGACTGCCCTCGTTTCCGGCGCACCGATTTTCTGCGACGCCGAGATGGTGGCTCATGGGGTGACGCGGGCGCGGCTGCCGGCGAGGAACGACGTCGTTTGCACCTTGCGTGATCCGCGAACAGCCACTCTCGCCGAGAAGATCGGCAATACCCGTTCCGCGGCGGCGCTTGAATTATGGGGCGATCGGCTGGAGGGCGCTGTCGTCGCCATCGGCAATGCGCCGACGGCGCTTTTCCACCTCCTCGACATGCTGGACAAGGGCGCGCCCAGACCGGCCGCCATCATCGGCATGCCGGTCGGCTTCGTCGGCGCAGCGGAATCGAAAGACGCGCTGGCGGAGAGCCGGCACAACATTCCCTTCGCTATCGTGCGCGGCCGGATGGGCGGCAGCGCGCTGACGGCGGCCTGCGTCAACGCTCTCGCGAGGGCGGGCCTGTGAGCGAAGAGAGGAAAGGCCGGCTGATCGGCGTCGGCACGGGACCCGGCGATCCCGAACTGATGACGTTGAAAGCCGTCCGCGCTCTCTCAGAGTCGGATGTCGTGGCGCATTTCGCCAAAAGCGGCAATGAAAGCAATGCGCGGCGCATCGCCGCGCGCCATTTCCGACCCGGTGCGATCGAACTGCCGTTGCTTTACCCGGTCACGACGGAGATCGACAAAGAACACGCCGATTACAAATCGGCCATCGAGGGCTTCTATGCGGAATCGGCGCGCGCCGTGGCAGCGCATCTCGAAGCAGGTCGAACGGTGGCGGTCCTCTCCGAGGGCGATCCGCTGTTCTACGGCTCCTACATGCATCTCCATGTCTACCTTGCGGACCGTTATCCGACAGAGGTCATTGCGGGCGTGACGGCGATGTCCGGCTGCTGGTCCTCGGCCGGCCTGCCGATCGTCCAGGGCGACGATATTTTGACCGTGCTGCCCGGAACACTAGCGGAAACGGAGCTTTCGCGCCGGCTCGGCGACACCGAGGCGGCCGTCATCATGAAGATCGGCCGCAATCTGCCGAAGATCCGCCGCGCGCTCGCCGCTTCCGGCCAACTCCGCCGCGCTTTCTATGTCGAACGAGGGACAATGGAAGGCGCGCGGGCGATGAGGCTCGCCGACAAGGCGGATGATGTGGCGCCCTATTTCGCCGTCGTGCTGGTTCCCGGCTGGGAGAACCGGCCATGACCGGCAGGCTTTTCGTCATTGGGCTCGGCCCCGGCAATCCGGAACAGGTGACGCCGGAAGCGCGGGCCGCGATCGACGCGGCGACCCACTTCTTTGGATATGCGCCCTATCTCGACCGGCTGACGCTGGCGTCGCACCAGACGCGCCATGCGTCGGACAACCGCGAGGAATTGTCACGCGCCGGCGCGGCGCTGGAAATGGCGGCGGCGGGGCGGACCGTCGCAGTCGTATCGGGCGGCGATCCCGGCGTCTTCGCCATGGCGGCGGCGGTATGCGAGGCGATCGAGAAAGGTCCGGACGCGTGGCGAGCCGTGGAACTGATCGTGGTGCCCGGCATCACGGCCATGCTGGCGGTCGCCGCCCGGATTGGCGCGCCGCTCGGCCACGATTTCTGCGCCATTTCGCTTTCGGACAATCTGAAACCCTGGGAATTGATCGAAAGGCGCCTTGAACTGGCGGCAAGCGCCGGTTTTGTGATTGCGCTCTACAATCCGATCAGCCGCGCCCGGCCGTGGCAGCTCGGCCGCGCTTTCGAACTTCTCCGCAATCATCTGCCGGCGAAAACGCCCGTCATCTTCGGCCGCGCCGCGGGGCGCCCCGACGAGCGGATCGAGCTTGCCGCCCTGGATGAGGCTGGCTCTGCAAAGGCCGACATGGCGACCTGCGTCATCATCGGCTCGTGCGAAACGCGGCTAATCGCGCGGGAAGGGCAGAGGCCGCTCGTCTATACGCCGCGCTCTGCCGGGGAGGTGAGATGATCGTTGAGCATCGCCAAAACTTCCTCGATCGTCGCGGCGACAGCCATGTTTGGCGTCGGCGGACGGCGAACGATGATCACTTCGATGCCAAGCGCGCGCGCGGCCGCGATTTTGCCGTAGGTCGCGTCGCCGCCGCTGTTCTTGGCGAGGATCGCGTCGATACGATAAGTCCGGAGAAGGTCGCGCTCTGCTCCATCGGGAAAAGGGCCGCGCGCCAGAATATAGTTGGCATGAGGCAGGTCGAGCGGCGGCTCGACGGGATCGACGCTGCGGATCAGATAAAAATGTTCCGGCGCCGAAACGAGCGGCATAAGTTCCTGCCTTCCGAGCGTAACAAAGACGCGGCGCGGCCTTTTCGCCAACGCGGCGATGCCTTTCTCGATGCTCTCGACCACCGTCCATCTGTCGCCCTTGACCGGCATCCATTCGGGTCGGTGGAGAGCGATGGCGTGGATGCCACTCTGTCGTGCGGCAATGGCGGCATTGGCGGAGATGCGCGCGGCGAAGGGGTGTGTCGCGTCGATCAGGATGGTCGTTCCGCTTTCGACGAGGTGGCGGGCAAGCCCCTCCGCGCCGCCGAAGCCACCGACGCGGACCGGAACGGGTTGCGAAGCCGGATCGCGCGTTCGGCCGGCAAGCGAGAGCGTTACATCGAGATCGGGTCGGGCGGCCAGCTTTCCGGCCAGAAGGCGCGCCTCCGTCGTGCCGCCGAGGATCAGGATGCGGTGGGTCATCATGGTGCCTAGCACTATACGCGAAGGGGGGAATTGGCCAGTGCGGGGAGCCGTGAGGACCCCCACCCCGGCGCTGCGCGCCGACCCTCCCCGCAAGGGGGAGGGTGGAGCACTGTGGCTCGCCGTCATTGGTATCGGCGAGGATGGCGTGGCTGGCCTCGGCGAAGAAGCGAAGCGCTTGCTGACCGACGCCGAATTCGTGTTCGGCGGCGGAAGACATCTGGAACTCGCGCAGGAACTCATCCGCGGCGAAACGCGGCCATGGCCGTCGCCCTTTGACAGCAGCATGGCCGAAGTACGGGCTTTGAGGGGGAGAAAAGTCGCGGTGCTTGCCTCGGGCGATCCGTTTCTGCACGGTGTGGGCGCGACGCTTGCGCGTGTGGTCGATCCCGCAGAAATGACGGTCATTCCTGCGCCTTCCGCCTTCAGCCTCGCGTCGGCACGACTGGGTTGGCCGTTGCATGACGTCGAAACCGTTTCGCTGCACGGCAAATCCATCGATCTGTTGCGGCCGCTCCTGCATCCGGGTCGGCGGGTGTTGGCGCTCACGTCGGACGGCAAGGGCCCGGCTGCAATTGCCGAACGTCTGGCGGAAAATGGCTTCGGCGCTTCGAGGCTGACGATATTAGAGGCGCTTGGCGGACCGGACGAACGCATCACGACCCAAATTGCCGAGAATTTCGTCGCCAGCGACTTCAATTCGCTCAATGTCGTGGCGATCGAAGTCGATGCCGGCCGGAACGCACGTATCCTGCCGCTCACGGTGGGCCTCGACGATGAATTGTTTGAGCATGACGGCCAGATCACCAAGCGCGAAATCCGCGCATTGACGCTGTCGGCGCTTTCGCCCAGGCGCGGGGGGCTGCTCTGGGATATCGGCGCCGGCTCCGGATCCGTTTCGATCGAATGGATGCTGGCCGACCCGTCCATGCGCGCCATTGCGATCGAGGCGGATGGCGAACGCGCAGCGCGCATCGGCCGCAACGCTTCGGCATGCGGCGTTCCAATGCTCCAGATCGTGGAAGGCCGGGCGCCTGAGACGCTGGCAAGCCTGCCGCAACCCAACGCCATCTTTATCGGCGGTGGCGGTAGCGATCCCGGCGTGCTCGAAGCGGCGAACGGCGCATTGCCAGCCGGCGGACGGCTGGTCGCCAACGCGGTGACGCTCGAGATGGAGGCGCTGCTCCTCCAGCTTCATGCGGAACTGGGCGGCGATCTCGTCCGTCTCGCGGTATCTCGCGCCGCGCCAGTCGGCACGATGACGGGCTGGCGGCCTGCCATGCCGATCACGCAATGGAAATGGGTGAAGCCATGATCGTCGCGGGGATCGGCTGCCGTAGGGATGTGCGGACGGATGAGGTGCTCGCCGCTATCGATGCAGCTCTGGCCGAGCATAGGATGGAGCGCAACTCGCTCGATGCGCTGGCGACGGCGCCGTTGAAGCGTGAGGAGGCGGCCATCCGCATGGCCGGCGCGTTCCTGTCGCTCGACGTGATTATCGCTGGGGAAGAAGCGCTGAAGGCCGCCGACAACCGCACGCTCAGCCGCTCGGCGCCTTCGCTTGCCGCTGCGGACGTGCTTTCCGTTTCCGAGGCGGCGGCGCTCGCCGTCGCTGGTGAGGGCAGCGTTCTTCTCGGGCCGCGCCTCATTCTCGGACCGGTGACGTGCGCCATCGCCCGAAGCGGAGACGAGGCATGACGGTTCATTTCATCGGCGCCGGTCCGGGAGCGGCCGATCTCATTACGGTGAGGGGCCGCGATCTTATCGGGCGCTGCCCCGTCTGCCTCTATGCCGGATCGATTGTGCCGAAAGATCTGCTCGCCTGGTGCCCCGCAGGCGCGCGCATTGTCGACACCGCCCCGTTGTCGCTCGACGAGATCGAGGCGGAATATCTGCGCGCCCACCGGGCGGGCGAGGATGTGGCGCGGCTCCATTCGGGCGATCTGTCGGTGTGGAGCGCCGTCGCGGAGCAGGTGAGGCGGCTGGAGAAGCACGGCATCCCCTATACGATGACGCCGGGCGTTCCGTCCTTTGCGGCGGCTGCGGCGGCGCTCGGACGCGAATTGACCATTCCGGAGATCAATCAGAGCCTCGTCCTCACCCGAATGTCGGGCCGAGCCTCGAAAATGCCGGCTGGCGAGACGCTTGCAAATTTCGGCCGTTCGGGCGCAACGCTTGCCATCCACCTGGCCATTCACGCGCTTGACCGCGTCGTTGCCGAATTGACTCCGCTTTACGGTGCAGACTGCCCGGTGGCGATCGTGGCGCGGGCGTCCTGGCCGGAAGAACGTGTTCTTCGCGGCACGCTTGCGACGATTGAAGAGCAGGTAGTGGCCGACCCGATCGACCGCACGGCGCTGATTTTCGTCGGCCGGTCGCTCGCGGAACATGATTTTCGCGAAAGTGCGCTTTATGATGCCGGCTACCAGCGGCGCTTCAGGGGGCGCGGAACGTGACGGAGACAAAGACGACTCTCGATCAGACATTGGCGCGGCTTGCTCCGAAGCTCACTGCTTTCGAACCAGGCCATGTCTGGCTGGCTGGCGCCGGGCCAGGCCACATGGGTTCGCTCACAATCGATGTGATCGCGGCGCTCGGCCAGGCCGATGCGGTGGTCTATGACGCACTCATCGATCCTTCGATTCTTGACGCGGCGCCGCAGGCGGAGCTTCATTTCATGGGGAAGCGCGGTGGCAAGGCCTCGGCGGCGCAGGACGACATTACGACGCTTCTCATCACGCTTGCCCGGCGCGGCCGGCGCGTGCTGCGCCTCAAGGGCGGCGATCCCTATGTCTTCGGACGCGGCGGCGAGGAAGCGCTGGCTCTCGCGCGATCAGGCATTCCCTTCCGCATCCTGCCCGGTGTCACGTCGGCCTTCGGCGCGCTTGCAAGCGCCGGCATCCCCGCCACGATGCGCGGCTTAAACAAGGCGATCATTCTCGCCACAGGACATGCTGCCGGCACGCCGGACGATCTCGACTGGGCGGCGCTGGCGAAGACCGGCCAGCCGATCGTCGTCTATATGGGCCTGAAGACGCTCGGCAGCATTACAGCGGCGCTGATCGAGGGCGGGCTTGCCGCATCGACGCCCGCCGCGCTCATCATGGCCGCGACCACGCCGGGAGAAAGGGTGCTCGTCTCGACCCTCGCCAGGCTGGCGGAGGATGGCGAGGCGGCTGGCTTTGCCTCGCCGGCGCTCGCCGTTTTCGGCGAGATCGTCTCCATGCGCGCCGAACTGATGGAGCTTGGAAGGCTGGCGCGGTCGGCATGAGCGCGCGCGGGCTGATCATCGGCGCGGCTCGGTCGGGGTCGGGCAAGACCAGCGTGACGATCGGATTGTTGCGCGCGTTCAAACGGCGCGGCGTACGCGTCGGCGGCGCCAAGTCCGGGCCCGATTATATCGATCCCGGCTTTCACCATGCTGCGACCGGTAGGCCGGGCGTCAATCTCGACAGCTGGGCGATGCAGCCGGCGCTTCTTTCGGCGCTTGCTTCAGGAGCCGCTGCCGACAGCGATCTCCTGATCGTCGAAAGCGCGATGGGGCTTTTCGACGGCATACGAGCTGGTGCAGGCCGGACGGGAGCAGGCGCCGATCTGGCGCGGCTCTTCGGGCTTCCGGTGCTGCTGGTGCTCGATGTTTCGGGGCAGTCGCAGACCGTGGCGGCGATCGCCAAGGGTTTTGCTACCTATGACAGGGACGTCAGGATCGCCGGCGTCGTCCTCAATCGCGTCGCCAGCGAGCGTCATCGCAAGCTCGCGGCGGAAGCGGTCGAGGAACTCGGCCTGCCGGTCGTGGGCGCGCTGATGCGCGACCCGACGATGATGCTGCCGGAGCGGCATCTGGGGCTGGTCCAGGCGAGCGAGCATGCCGCGCTCGAGGATTTCATCAACGGCATGGCCGACAGGATGGAAGCCTCGATCGACCTCGACGCGGTGGAGCGGATCGCCCAGCCATTTTCGCCGACGGCCGGCGGTTTCGACGCGGCGCTCCCGCCGCCCGGCCAGCGCATCGCGCTTGCCGAAGACGCCGCGTTCAGTTTCGTCTATCCGCATGTGACGGCGCGCTGGCGCGCCGCCGGGGCGGAGATCGTGCCGTTTTCGCCGCTTGCCGATGAGGCGCCCGATCCTTCCTGCGATGCTTGCTGGCTGCCCGGCGGCTACCCCGAGCTTCATGCCAGTCGGCTGGCGGAGGCGGAAAATTTTCGGGCCGGGATGCGGCGTTTCGCCGAAAGCCGTCCCATCCATGGCGAATGCGGCGGCTATATGGTGCTTGGCGAGGCGCTGGAGGATGCCGACGGGGTTTCCCATCCGATGCTCGGTCTGCTCGGACACGCTACCAGCTTCGCCAAGCGGAAGATGAATCTCGGTTATCGGCAGGCTGTGCTGAGGAGCGATTGCCCGATCGGCCGGGCAGGGGACACGGTGCGCGGCCATGAGTTCCACTATGCGCGCGTGACGCAGCAAGGGCAGGACGAGCCCTTGGCCGTGATCGCCGACGGTCTTGGCCAGCCGATCGGCCCTTCGGGCGCCAGGCACGGTAATGTGACCGGCACATTTTTCCACGCGATTGCCAAGGGCTGAGCAAGGGGGCTGACATGGAGTTCAGTGCAATCGCCCGGCTGGCAGTGGACGACATCACAACCTGCCTGACCTTCTATACACGATTGCCTTTCTCTTCGGACGGGCGGGTGCGGCGGAGCTTCGCACAGGCACAGTGGGCGGCGCCGCTCGCCGGCCTCGTCGTCGGCTTCTCGGGAGGCATGGCCTATTTCGTCGCCGAACTGATCGGCTTGCCGGATTTCATCGCGGCCATCTTCGGCCTCGGCGTCACCATGCTCGTCACCGGCTGCCTGCACGAGGACGGCCTCGCCGATGTGGCGGACGGCTTCGGCGGCGGATCGGGCAAGGAACGCAAGCTCGAGATCATGAAGGACAGCCGCATCGGTACCTACGGCGTCGCAGCATTGGGGCTGACGATGCTCCTGCGCTGGTCGGCGATCGCCGCCCTACCGTCGCCGGGCGCGGCGATGGCGGCCTTCGTCGCGGCCCATATGGCGTCGCGCGCGCTGATCCCGGCCTTCATGCGGCTGGTGCCCCCGGCGCGCGAAAACGGTCTTTCGGCGGGGATCGGAGCCATTCCGCTCGAAGCAGCGCAAGGCGCGCTCGGCATTGGCGTCGTTGCGCTTTTCCTGATCGGTTTTCCCGGCGCACTGATGGCGGCCGCTTTCCTCGGCATCTGGTTCTTCCTCCTGAAGCGGCTTTGCGAGCAGCAGATCGGCGGCCAGACCGGCGACGTGCTGGGCTGTCTCCAACAGGGTGCTGAAATCGTCGTTCTGCTCGCCGCTTGTTCCTTCCTCAAATGATTGCATTCATCACGGAGTACCCATGACCGCGTTCCGATCCGTCAAAGAGTTGCGTGACGCCTGCGCTTCTCTGCCCGCAGGTGACGAGAAAGCGGCGACGGCTGCCGCCGATCGCCAAGACGTCTTGACCAAGCCGCAGGGAAGCCTTGGCCGCCTGGAGGAAATCGCCATCCACATGGCGCGCTGGCAGGGCAGGGCGATACCGAAGCTGGACAAGGTCGAGGTGATCGTCTTCGCCGGCTCGCATGGCGTCACAAAGCGCGGCGTTTCGGCCTATCCGGCGGAGGTGACGGCGCAGATGGTGGCGAATTTCGCTTCCGGCGGAGCCGCGATCAACCAGTTGGCGTGCGCGGCGAAAGCGGAGTTGAAGGTCATCCCGCTCGATATCGAAAAGCCGACCGAGGATTTCACCGAAGCGGCCGCCATGGATGAAAGCGCCTTCCTTTCGGCCGTTTCCATCGGTTACGAAGCGGTCTCGCGAAATGCCGATCTTCTTTGCCTCGGCGAAATGGGCATCGGCAACACGACGGCCGCCGCGGCTGTTGCGGCGGCGCTCTTCGGCGGCTCCGGGACGGAATGGGTCGGGCGCGGGACCGGCGTTGACATCGCCGGGCTGAGACGCAAGGCTGAGGTCGTGGATATGGCGCTCGCCTTCCATGGCGAAGGGCTTCGTGATCCACTAGCCGCGCTGGCATGTATGGGTGGGCGCGAGCTCGCGGCGATTTTTGGCGCTACGCTCGCGGCGCGCCAGAGCGGCATACCGGTCATTCTCGACGGCTTCGTCTCGACCGCCGCCGCAGCGCCGCTGACGAAGGCCGCCAAGGGCGGTCTCGATCATGCGCTTGCCGGCCATGTCTCGGCGGAAGCCGGCCACAAGCGTCTGCTCCAGCACCTCGGAATGGAACCGCTTCTATCGCTCGGCATGCGGCTCGGCGAAGCGTCGGGCGCCTGCCTTGCGGTCAATCTCGTCCGCTCGGCGCTTGAATGCCACACCGGTATGGCGAGCTTCGCAGAGGCAGGAGTTTCCACCAAGGAGGAGTAGGCGTCAGTCGGTGGTCGAAACGTCCACTTCCGGACGATCGTCGCCCTCGGCGATTTCCTCATGCCATTTGCCGTTTCCGTCCTCATAGCGGATGCCGGAGGTCTGGCCGGGAATCTGCTGTTCCATCGCCGCGTTCCTTGCGGCCTGGATCGCCGCGTCGCGCGTCCTGAAGGTCTCGGAAAAGACGTCCCCAAGCTTATAGGCCCAGCCGCCATCATGCTCGACGATATGATAGGTCACATGCGCCATTTCCTTCTCCTTGGTTTGGGCAGCTTCGGCTTCTATCGGCAATGTAAATCATCGCGCCGCTTCTTCAACCGCACCGCCCTGCGATGACTCCCTTTGACGATCGAATGGGTATATTGCCCTGTCAAATGAGAATTGCGGGAGTTTTGCTTGGCCCTTCATGACAGTCTCGGATTGACGCTCAGCGGCGCCACGGCGGAAAGCCTCGATGCCTATGAACGAGCGGTAAGCGGGTTTCAGCGTTTTGGTGGCGATCCGATCGGTTCGGCGAATGAAGCCATCGCCGCCACGCCCGGTTTCGTCATGGCGCATGTGCTGAAGGGCTATCTCTACGCGCTGAGCACCGAGCCCAGGGCAACGGCAGTTGCGCGGGATATCCACGCGATTGCCGAACCACTTCCCACCACGCCGCGCGAGAAGGCGCATGTCGAAGCGCTCGGTGAGCTTGCTTCGGGCAATTGGCACAGGGCCGGCGCCCTATTGGGCGCCATCTCGAAAGAACATCCGCTCGATACGCTGGCGCTGCAGGCGGGCCATCAGATCGACTATTTCACCGGCAATACGGCTTCGCTGCGCGACCGCATTGCCGTAGCTCTTCCCGCCTGGGAGGAACCCATGCCGGGTTACCATTCCACCCTCGGTATGCACGCTTTCGGGCTGGAGGAAAACGGCGATTATGCCGCGGCCGAAGCCGCAGGTCGGCAAGCGGTCGCTCTCGAACCACGCAATGGGTGGGCGCAGCATGCCGTCGCGCATGTTATGGAGATGCAGTCGCGCCAGAGGGAAGGCATAGGCTGGATGCGCGCCAATCCCGATGCCTGGTCGCGCGACAGTTTCCTGCAGGTCCACAATTGGTGGCATCTGTCGCTCTTCTATTATGATCTTGGCGAGACGGACGCGGTGCTGGCGCTTTATGACGGGCCGATTTATGGCGCGCGCTCGACCATGGCGCTCAACATGGTCGACGCCTCGGCGATCCTGTGGCGGCTTTTCCTCGGCGGCGTCGATGCGGGTGACAGATGGGAGCCGCTGGCGTGGAACTGGCTGCCTTTCGCGACGGCGGGCAACTACGCCTTCAACGACGTCCATGCCATGATGGCGTTCATTGGCGCGGGGCGCTGGGACGTCGCCCAGACCCTCCTCGATGCGCAACAGGAAACGATGAAGGCCGGCGATGACAATGCCGCTTTCACACGCGATGTCGGCCATCCTGTCGCGCGCGGGCTCTATGAATTCGGACGTGGGAACTATGCGGAAGCAGTGCGATTGCTCGAACCCGTCCGCGCCATCGCCTCGCGGTTCGGCGGCAGTCATGCCCAGAGGGACGTGATCGACCTGACGTTGATCGAGGCGGCGATCCGCTCAGGCGATCGTGGAAAGGCGGCGATGTTGACGGCAAATCGCCTCGCCGCCCGGCCGCAGAGCCCGCTGTCGCGGCTTTTTTCCGAGCGGGCGCAAGCGCTTTCATCAAGGAGTGACGAATGACGGATCTGTTCCAGCCACGGCTTTCGGAGGAGGTCGCCGATGCGGTCGCAGGCGGCCAGCCGGTCGTGGCGCTCGAATCGACGATCATCTCGCACGGCATGCCCTACCCGGAAAATCTGGAGGTGGCGCGCGGCGTTGAGGCGGTCGTGCGGCAGAACGGGGCTGTGCCGGCGACCATCGCGGTGATCGATGGCTTAGTTCATGCCGGGCTGGGTAGCGATCTTCTCGAACGGCTCGGCAACGATCCATCCGTGGTGAAGGCCTCCTCGCGCGACCTGGCGACGGTGCTGGTCAAGAAGCGTTCGGCGGGAACCACCGTTTCGGCGACGATGCGGATCGCGGCGCTTTCCGGGATCAAGCTTTTCGCGACGGGCGGCGTCGGCGGCGTCCATCGCGGCGCCGAGCAGAATTTCGATATCTCCGCCGATCTGACGGAGCTTTCGCGTACTGCGGTGACGGTGGTCTGCGCGGGGGTAAAGTCGATCCTCGACATAGCGAAGACGCTAGAAACGTTGGAAACCTTGCGCGTGCCGGTCATCGGCTACGGCACGGACGAATTCCCGGCCTTCTTCACGCGTGAAAGCGGGGAGCGCGTCGACCAGCGGCTAGACACGCCGGAGGAGGTTGCGGCCGCGATCCACCTGCACGACCGGCTGGGCTCGGGCACCGGCATCATGCTTGCCAACCCCATCCCCACTGGCGCTTCGCTCGATCGTGGCGAAATCGACCATATTATTGCCGCCGCTGTGATAGAGGCCGACAGGAAGGGGATCACCCGCAAGGCGCTGACGCCATTTCTCCTGGCGCGCATCAATGAATTGTCGAAGGGGCGGAGCCTGACAGCGAATATCGCGCTTGTGCGCAACAATGCCGCTGTCGCCGCGCGGATCGCCGCGGCCTATGCACAGGTGAAGCGGGGATAGGGCGGTTGAACAAAGCCGCCCGCCGTTCTACCAGAAGGGCGCGGCGGACTGCCGAGCAATTTTCCTGGAGGGTAGCCATGTATCTCGGGCTTGATCTCGGCACGTCGGGCGTGAAAGCGCTGCTCATCGACGCCGACCAGCGTATTATCGGTTCGGCGCATGGCGAACTTGACGTTTCGCGGCCCCATGCAGGTTGGTCGGAGCAGAATCCAGGCGATTGGGAACGGGCGACGGAGGAGGCTGTCGCCGGGCTGAAGGCGGCTTTCCCGCAGGCGCTCGCGGCGGTAAAGGGCATCGGCCTTTCCGGCCAGATGCATGGGGCGACGTTGCTCAATGCCGACGACAAAGTCTTGCGCCCCTGCATCCTGTGGAACGATACGCGCAGCTTCGCGGAAGCGGCGCAACTCGATGCCGATCCGCGCTTTCGCGCCATAACGGGGAACATCGTCTTCCCTGGCTTCACCGCACCGAAGCTGCTTTGGGTCAGGAACAACGAGCCGGAAATCTTCAAGCAGGTCAGGAAGGTGCTCCTGCCGAAGGACTATCTGCGGCTCTGGCTCTCGGGAGAGCATATCTCTGAAATGTCGGATTCCGCCGGCACCGCCTGGCTCGACGTCGGCAACAGGCGCTGGGCTCCGGAACTTCTTGCCGCGACCGAGCTCGGAGAGAAGAACATGCCTTCCCTAGTCGAGGGAACGCATGCCGCCGGCAGGCTGAGGCCCGAGCTTGCCGCGCGCTGGGGCATGAGCGGCATCGTGACGATCGCCGGCGGCGCGGGCGACAATGCCGCCTCGGCCTGCGGCATGGGCACGATCGGCGAAGGCCACGCATTCGTATCGATAGGCACGTCGGGGGTGCTTTTCGCCGCGAACGCAGCCTATCTGCCGAACGCCGCAAGCGCCGTTCACACCTTCTGCCATGCGTTGCCACAGACATGGCATCAGATGGGCGTCATCCTCTCGGCGGCGGATTCGCTCAGTTGGCTCTCGGAAATCACCGCCAGGTCGCCACGCGAGTTGACCGACGAATTGGGCGAAGTGCTGAAAGCGCCTTCCGGCGTGACCTTCCTGCCTTATCTGTCGGGCGAGCGTACGCCATATAACGACGCCGCCATTCGCGGCTCCTTTGCCGGCCTGTCGCACCAGACCGACCGCGCCGCGATGACGCAGGCGGTGCTCGAAGGCGTGGCCTTTGCGTTCAAGGATAATCTCGAGGCGCTGAAGGAGGCAGGAACGACGCTTCACCGCGTTACGGCGATCGGCGGCGGCTCGCGATCGGTTTATTGGCTCAAGGTGATCGCCACGGCGCTCGGTCTGCCCGTCGACATCCCGGCCGACGGCGATTTCGGCGCCGCTTTCGGCGCGGCGCGTCTCGGCCTGATTGCTGCTGAAAATGCCGATCCGGTGGCTGTCTGCACGCAGCCGGAAACCTCCCGCTCGATTGCCCCGGACGATGCGCTTCGCGGCGCTTACGAAGACGCCTACCGCTATTATCGGGCGCTTTATCCCGCCGTGAAACAGACGACCGCATAGTCTGTCGGCGAGACTTGCGGCTGCCATCCTTCCGGCGCGATAGTAGCCAGGGGCGCGCGGTTCATTCGATCTTCGATGGAAATGCACGATGGAATACAGACATCTCGGCCGATCGGGCCTGAAAATCTCGACGTTCACGATGGGAACGATGACATTCGGCGGCAAGGGCCGGTTCGCCAAGGTGGGATCGATCGACCAGAACGAGGCTTCGCGTCTGATCGACATGTGCATCGATCATGGCGTCAATCTGATCGACACGGCGAACGTCTATTCGGAAGGCGTGTCGGAAGACATCGTCGGCGCGGCGCTAGGCGGCAAGCGCAAGAACGATGTGCTCATCTGTTCGAAGGTGCGCATGCGCATCGGCGAGGGCCCGAACGACGAAGGCCTTTCGCGCTATCATATCATCCGCGAATGCGAGAAAAGCCTGAAACGGCTCAAGACGGACGTCATCGATCTCTATCTCTTACATGAATGGGACGGGATGACGCCGCTCGAGGAAACAATGGCGGCGCTCGATACACTCACCGAGCAGGGCAAGATCCGCTATGCCGGCTGTTCCAATTATTCCGGCTGGCACATCATGAAGGCGCAAGGCATCGCCGAGCGCGACCGCAGGCCGCGCCTCGTCGCGCAACAGATCCACTACACGCTGGAGGCGCGTGACGCCGAATACGAGCTTCTGCCGATTTCTGTCGATCAGGGCATCGGCGTCATGGTCTGGGCGCCTATCGCTGGCGGGCTGTTGTCGGGCAAGCATCGCCGGAATCAAAAGACGCCTGAAGGCACGCGCCAACTCGCGGGCTGGCACGAGCCGCCCATCCGCGACGAAAACCGGCTCTGGAACATTGTCGATGCGCTGGTCGAGATCGGCGAGGCGCGCGGCGTTTCGGCCGCACAGGTCGCGCTCGCCTGGCTGCTCGGCCGTCCGGCCGTGACGACGCTCGTCATCGGAGGCCGGACGGAAGCCCATTTCCGCGACAACCTCGCCGCGGCGGAACTGAAATTGTCCGATGAGGAGCGCGCGCGGCTCGACCTGATCAGCCAACCGCCCGTGATCTATCCCTACTGGCACCAGTGGAACACGGCGCGCGGCCGTTTCGGCGAAGCCGACAAAGTGCTCAAGCGAGACTGATCGGGACAGTCCGAACACACAATGGTCTATATGACTACCATCATGTTCGACTGGGGAAATCGATCAAGCTTAGCACAAGATTGTCGGAACGAAGGTCAGGCATCAGGCGTTTAGATGTTGGGACGTTGCCTGCAGCATTAAACTGACCCTGCAGCATTTTAAACTATGGAGAAGGAAATGAAAGCATTACTGATTGCTGGAATGGTCGCTCTTGGCGGCGTCGCCATTGCGGGTGCGCCGGCACAGGCAGCGAGCGTTGTCGTCAAGACGGACAGTGGATGGCACCACCACCACCATCATTGGCGGCATCACCATCACCGGCGTTGTTGGGTGAAGGTACGCCACTATTGGCATCATGGACATAGGGTCGTGCGCCGCGTACGCGTTTGTGAATAGACCGAACCTTTCCAGTAAGGCCGTCCGAGGATATTATGGCTCGGGCGGCTTTTTTGCGTCGGAGGTTCCGATGTTGAAGATCACCCTGCTTGCAATATCCCTCATACTTCCTCAAGCAAGTGCGTTCGCTGCCGATAACCAGCCTCCGCCGAAAGCGGATCAGCACGGCGGCGGTCACGATTGTGGCCGCCAGCAGGATCAGACTTCCTGGCTGTTGCGACAGTCGCACCCCGGCTATCGTTATCTGGCCTGACGATTGTCGATGCAGCACTGACTCTCTCTTTTCGGCGGCTTGAAACTCGGCCGCCGGGTCAATAGTGTCGCGCCGTGTTCGCCGATGTTTCGGTTGGCGTACCAGGAAAGTCCCGACAATCGGGAAGGGAGAGAGCATGACCAGCGGTTTTTTCGGCGACATTTCTCCGGTACGGTATGAGGGGCCGGAGAGCGGCAATCCGCTGGCCTATCGCTATTACGATGCGGACGAGATGGTGCTGGGCAAGCGGCTTGCGGACCATCTGCGCTTTGCCGTGGCGTATTGGCACTCCTTCACCTGGCTGGGCGGCGATCCCTTCGGCGGCCAGACCTTCGATCGTCCCTGGTTTGCCCGGCCGGGCGAGGTCGAGACGATGGAGCATGCCAGGAAGAAGGCCGACGCCGCCTTCGAGATGTTCGCGCTGCTCGGCGTGCCCTATTTCTGCTTCCACGATGCCGATGTCAGGCCGGAAGGCGCGACCTTCGCCGAAAGCGCCGATCGCCTGCAACGCATCGCCGATGTCTTCGAGGAGAAGATGAGAGAAACAGGGGTCAAGCTTCTGTGGGGCACGGCGAACCTCTTCTCCCATCGCCGCTTCATGGCCGGCGCCGCCACCAATCCCGACCCGGACGTCTTCGCCTATGCCGCCGCGACGGTGAAGAGTTGCATCGACGTGACGAAAAGGCTCAACGGCCAGAACTATGTGCTGTGGGGCGGCCGCGAGGGCTATGAGACGCTTCTGAACACCGATCTGAAGCGCGAGCGCCAGCAGGCCGGGCGCTTCCTCTCCATGGTGGTCGACTACAAGCACCGGATCGGCTTTGACGGTACGATCCTGATCGAGCCGAAGCCGCAGGAGCCGACCAAGCACCAGTATGATTACGACGTCGCCACCGTCTACGGCTTCCTCAAGGATTTCGGGCTGGAGAAGGAGGTGAAGCTCAATATCGAGCAGGGTCATGCGATCCTTGCCGGCCACACTTTCGAGCACGAATTGGCGCTCGCCGCCGCGCTCGGAATCTTCGGCTCGATCGACATGAACCGCAACGACTACCAGTCGGGCTGGGACACGGACCAGTTCCCGAACAATGTGCCGGAAATGGCGCTCGCCTACTATCAGGTGCTGAAAGCCGGCGGCTTCACGACGGGCGGCACCAATTTCGACGCCAAGCTCCGCCGCCAGTCGCTCGACCCGCAGGATCTGCTTGTCGCCCATATCGGCGCGATGGATTGCTGCGCGAGAGGTCTCAAGGCGGCGGCCAGGATGATCGAGGACAAGGCGCTGTCCGCTCCGCTGGAGCAGCGCTATGCCGGCTGGGCCTCGGCCGAGGCGCAAGCGATGCTGTCGGGCCAGCGGACGCTGGAGGAGATCGCCGGCCGCGTGGTGAGAGACAAAATCGAGCCGCAGCCCCGATCCGGCCGCCAGGAATATCTCGAAAATGTCGTCAATCGATATGTGTGA
>DASZUG010000079.1:0-8735 GCA_035547755.1 Rhizobiaceae bacterium | reverse complement strand
TGACCGGACCGTCATAGCCCTCCTCGCGCAGGGTCAGCGCCGCCCGCGCACCGCACTCGCCCGCGCCGACGATCACCATGCCGGGTTCAGATGCCATGGAAGCCCTCCACCGCCCGTCAATCGATCCGGATCATGATTTTGCCGCCCTCGACCTTGGCGGGATAGGTCCTGAGATTGATGCAGGCCGGCGCGCCCTTCGCCTGTCCGGTCTTGTAGTTGAAGCGGCCATTGTGCTTGGGGCATTCGATGATGTCGTCCATCACCAGCCCGTCTGCGAGATGCACATGCTCATGCGTGCAGAGGCCGTCGGTGGCGAAATATTCGTCGTCCGGCGAGCGGTAGATGGCGAAGGTGCGGCCTTCATGATCGAAACGGATCACGTCTTCCTCGTCGACCTCGCCCTCGTCGCATGCCGCTACCCAATCCGCCATTTTCAGTTCTCCATTCCAAAAAAGGGTCAACCGTCGAAGTGCCGGTTGATAGACCTTAATGCGATCAGATTGATCACATTAAGGTCTTATCTATTTGTTTGGGCATGATCTTTTCGGAAAACCGGTTTCCACTTTTCCGGATCATGCTCTATTCCGCCGCCGCCGGGATCACGAGGTCGTGGAACTCGGCGCGATAGGGTTTTGCCGTCGGCGGCAATTCGCGCTTGAGGTAGAAATCCTCATAGCGAAGTTGCCTCAGCAGCACCGGCCAGACCTCTTTGTAAGCATGCCACATGGAGGGGTTCGGCTCGGGCAGATCATGCTTGATCAGCTCGTGCAGCCTGGGCAGCGCGTGATAGGGCACCATCGGGAACATGTGGTGCTCCACATGGTAGTTCATGTTCCAGTAAATCCAGCGGCTCACCGGGTTTATATAGACGGTGCGGGTGTTCAGCCGGTGGTCGGTGACGTTGTCGGCCAGCCCGATATGTTGCAGCAGGCCGGTCAGGACCATGTGCCAGGTCCCGTAAAGGCGCGGCAGGCCGATCAGCATCAGCGGCAGCCAGGAGCGCAGTCCGACCGCGAGGGCCACCGTCGCGATATAGATGGCGACATGCCAGCGTGCGGCCATGACGGCGCGGCGATATTCCATCTCCGGGATATAACTCTTCTCCTCCGCATTCAGGCCAATGAACGCCTGGCGGAAAAGCCCCGGCAGCGAATAGCGGAAATCGAGCAGGCCGGTGAACATCAGCGCGGCTTTCAGCAGGTCCGGCGGCCGCATCACCGCGATCTCGGCGTCGCGCCCGACGATGATCGTATCGGTGTGATGGCGGGCATGGCTCCAGCGCCAGGCAACCGGATTGCGCATCAGCATGAAGGAGGCGATCTGGTAGACGACATCGTTCATCCAGCGCGTACGGAAAGCCGTGCCGTGGCCGCATTCATGCCAGCGCGAATCGCTGGAAGAGCCGTAAAGCACGCCGTAGACAAAGAAGAACGGCACGCACCACCACGTTCCCCAGAAGGTGATGGCGCCTGCGGCGGAACCGATAAGAAGCGCGAACCAGATCAGCGTATCGCGGATCGCCGGCCCGTCGGAGCGTTTCATCAGTTCCTTCATGGCTTTGCGCGGCACGTCCGTATGATACCATTCCGCTGACGCCAGCCCGGTTTCAATGGCGCGGCGCGTGCTTTCGCCGACGAGAGAGTAATCCCGCTTTTTTGCTGCTTGGCTTGCCATCATCGTCTCCGACACCTGCCGTCCATTCCTCTAATTCCGCTCCTCCCGTTCTTCTTGCGCCAGTTTCGCGGCGTGTACCCCTCCCTCATTGCCGGCCTCCGTCCCGAAGGGGCGGAAAGCGCCGGGACGGCTCCGGGAAATCATCGTCCGGCTGGATCGCGACCGCCCTGATCCGCTTTTCCGACCCAGCGATCTCGTCCGCACCGTCGAGGATACGGAATGTTGCCTCGTAGCGGCGCTCGTCGCCATGCTCCAGCCAGATCATTTCGCCGCGTTCCCGCGCCGCATTATCACCCAGAACATGGTGCGTGGAAGGCTCGATTCCGAGCGCGTAATTGCCCGCCTGGAAATTCTGCCATTGGTACAGGCAGGGCAATTGATCCTTGCGGGTCGTCACCTCGAAACCGAGCCCGATCCGATCATTCATGACGGCGACGGGCGCCTTGCCCTCTTCATCCGCGCCAAGCTCATGCTGCCAGACCTGCTCGCGAAAATGCTCCCTTGGAGAGGGAATGACGCGGTAGCCGACCTCCTGCGCGCGATAGGCTTCGGCGTGCGACGCCCATACCGTGTCCCTGATCGGCGCGACATAGCGCGCGCCCTCGTCGAGAAGCGGATAGCCGACATTCACATGATAGAAGAACATATGCGGCGTGCGGGCAAAGCCGTGATTGACGACGCGATCGAAGAGCCGCACCTCGCTGCCGCCGACCTCCGCCTCGATGCGGCGGTGAAGATGGAGGTCCTCGCCGAAGACCGTCGCCTGCTGGACGATCCCCTCAGCCCATAGCACGCAGCGGTCGCCGTCCCAGCTTTCGCCATAACCGGTCAGCCGCGCCGGGATGGTGCTGATGCGGCCATGCAGCGAATGACGCACGATGTCCTTGCCTGGATAGGCGTAATTCTCCGCGGAGACTTCGGCAGCCCCCAGAATATGGTCAAGCCCGCAGGTCAGGAGCAGGCCGGAAAAGGAGCGCGCCCAGGACAGGCCCTCTTCCCCCTCATATTCATGCAGGGCGGGATGGCGGAAGCCGCTCGGCGAATGCCAGCCGATGGCCTGGCCGCGATACTCGAAATCGGCGATGTCGAGCGCCCGGTCGACCAGAACGGTAAAGCGCAGGCCGGTGCCAGTGCGGAATTCCAGCATGCGGATTCCGCGCTCCACGCCATCGGCCAGCGTCATCAGCCGCACGCCGGCGAATTGCGAAAGCGCGCCGGCGCGTTCGGCGAGTTGCCGCCTCGAAAGTGTCTGGCCGTAGAGCTTTACCATACCGCAGCTTCCTAGTGCTTCCGCTTGGCCGCCCGCGCGTCATGTACAAGCGCCGATATGTCAGTGCCGGTGATGAGGCTTTCGACTTCGAAGAGATCGGTATCCGCTACAGATCGCTCGGCGATGATTTCGCCCCTACGCATGACCACGATTCGATCCGCGGCCTGGAAAACGTGATGGAGATTATGAGTTATGAACAGAACGGAATGGCCTGCTTCCTTCATATCCTGAATGAAGCGGAGAACGCCGTGCGTCTCCTCGACGCCGAGATTATTGGTCGGTTCGTCGAGAATAACGACCTTGGCCGCGAATTGCATGGCTCGCGAGATCGCAATCGATTGCCGCTCACCGCCTGAAAGAGTACGGACGAGAGCTTCGGCGTCGAGATTCTTGGATATTCCCACCCGCCGCAGCAGGGCAGCCGCGGATGCATGCTGCGTTCCGAAATCAAGCGGAGCAAAAACGCCGAGGAAGCCGAGTCGCACCGGCTCACGCCCGAGGAACAGATTTCGCGCGATGGAAAGGTCCGGCGCGAGCGATGTGTCCTGATGGATCGTTTCGATGCCAAGATCGATCGCATCGCGGGTGGATCGGATCGTCACCGGTTTGCCATCCACGTAGATCCGCCCGCTATCGATGGGATGGACGCCGGATATGGCCTTGATGAGAGTCGATTTGCCGGCCCCGTTGTCACCGAGCAGCGCAACGACTTCTCCCCGCTTCAGCGACAAAGAGGCATGCTTCAACGCATGCACGTTGCCGAAGGACTTTCCCACATTCTCGAGTCGAAGGATTTCTCCTTGCATGGTCAGCGCTCCGCCGTGCGTTTCTGAAGCAGAGCATGCAGCACCAACATCACAAGGATGATGGCGCCAACGAAAATGTTGTAGGCGAGCCCGGGCACCCCGATCAGGACGATGCCATTCCTGACTGTGCGCAGCATGAGCGCCCCAACGATCGTGCCGAATATCGTACCCCGCCCCCCGTTCAGGGCCGTGCCACCCACGACGACCATGGCAATGACCTCAAGCTCGTAGCCTGAGCCGGCGACCGGGGATGCCGCCGAGATGCGGAAAGCACTGATCATTCCCGCCAATCCCGACAAGACGGATGTGAAAATGAAAAGGCCTATCTTAACTCCATCAGCGGGAACGCCACGCGCCACTGCTGCGCTGCGATTGGAGCCGATCGCGCTGATCCAGTTTCCGAGCTTCGAATAGTTCAGGATGTAGATCGACAAACACGTCAATCCGATAAACCACCAAAGCGACGTATAGAAGGTGAAGCTGCCTAAACGGAAGCTTCCCGCCAGAAGAGTAACAAGCGGGCCGGGCTGATCCCATGACTTCAGCGGGAAACCCTGCGTAATATAGAGCGATACACCACGCACGATCAGGAGCATCGAGAGCGTCACCAGAAAGGACGATATGCCAACCTTGGTGACGAGAACGCCATTGATCATGCCGATCACAATACAGATGAGCAGGCCGGCAAGCAGCGCGACGGCAAGGCTGATGCCAGCGTTCTGCACAAGCAGCATCACCACCACCGGAGCCAGGGAAAAGACCGCCCCAACCGAAAGGTCGAATTCTCCCGCAGTGAGCAGCAGCGTCATGCCGAGCGCGATGATCCCGAGTTCGGGCAGAAATGCCATTATATTGGAGATGTTGAGCGGTGAGAAAAACCGCTCGTTCCCAAGCGCGAACGCGACCAGCACCACGCACAGAATGAGAAAGGAGGAAAATTCCGGCGCCTTGAAAAGGCTTGGCCTGTTTCTCTCTCTCACAGCGCTGATTTGGGACAGTTCAACCATGGCATCTCGCGCAACCGGCTTGGCGCCGGGATGCGGCTCTCTCCTATTTCTTGGCGTATAGCTTCAGGATCGGTCCGACACTCGTCTTATCGTAGAGGCTGAAGGTGTGAATATCGTAGCCAATCGGCTCACCCGAAGCGGCCGACCACAACAACGCTACCGGCATGAAGCCTTGCGCCGACGGATATTGCCATGCGGCCGCGTTGACGTAGCCGTCGCGAACTTCTTCGGCGGTATCTTCGGAATTGCCCCAGCCCACGACGGGGATCTCTCCGGCGGCTATGCCGGCGCCGTTGAAGACGCGCTTCACACTTGCGGCAACGGAGTCGCCAAGCGCGATGATCGCCGGCGGGCGATGGGCGATGATGTAATCAGTCATCTTGGAGATGATCCCGGCGGGATCGGTGCCGCAGTCAACCACGTCATATTTCACGCCCGCGGGATCGAAGACGCTGGCAATCCCCTGCGTTTCCAACTGCTGATAGCTGGCGCCCGGCACCTCGACCGGCAGAAAAACCTTGTCGCCTGGTTTCACCATCTTGTGGTCGAGCAGGTATCTGGCCCAGATCGCGCCGGCTTCCCTGAGATCGGCGCCGACATAGGCAAGCCGTCCAGTAGCGGGATCGTCGGTGTTGAAGAAGACAACGGGGATGCCCGCTTTCTTCGCATCGGCGACCTCGTCCTTCCACAAGCCCGGCTGCGCGGATGTGGTGGCTATACCGTCGGGATGCGCGGCAAGCGCGGAATTGAACGCTTCCTTCTGCGCCGCCATGTCGCCGCCGCTGAAGGATATCTTACAGGTGACGCCGAGCTGATCGCATGCCTTGATGGCGCCTGCGTTCCAGTCGATCCAGAAGGCATCGGACGGCCCTCCATGGGACAAGAGGTAGAATACCTTCTTGTCGGCTGAAAATGCAGAGGAAGCCAGCGCGGCGCTTACCGCGATCGCCAGGGCAAAAGTCCTAATTCCCAGCTTGAACATTTCCTTCACTCCTTCCCTCCAAGAGAGCGTGCGGTAACTTTCAGAGCCCGTTCTCGCGGAACTTGCCGTCGAGGAACTTCTTGGCGCGCGGCACGTCGTCTTCCGACAGATGCTCGATGATCACCTCGATATTCGGGTGCTTTTCCGACAGGCGCCGCAGATAAAGATCGTAGTTCAGCGAGCCGAGGCCCGGCGCCGGCAGTTCGATCTCGCCGACGCCGCGGAAGGTGTGGCTTTCGGACGCCGTTTCATCGCCGATATCGGCGTGCTTCTCGGACTTGTCGTCGCCCGAGCGCTTCACGTCCTTGGCGTGCGCGATCTTGATCTTGTCGGTGAGCGTATCGAAGACCTGATTGAGGATCTGGTCCATCTTGTCGATATTGTGGGTCTCGAAATAGTTGGTCGGGTCCATCAGGAGGCCGAGGCCCGGATGATCGACCTGTGCGAACATCCTCACCGTCTCCTCGACGGAGCCGACGACATTGTTGACATAGGTTTCCAGCAGGAACACCGCGCCATGGTCATAGGCGGTCTGGGCGAGGTCTGCGATGACCTTGCGGCATTCCTCGAAGCCTTCCTCGGTCTTGTTCTTCGGGTCGTGCACCCAGTCGGATTCGGTGTTGTAGGTGCCGGTCTCCGAAATCACGTAGGGCGTGCCGAAATGGCGTGCGTTGCGGATGATCTCCTTGAGATAGCCGACGCGGCGCTCGCGCTCCCCCCGGTCGGGGTGGATGATGTTGGTATAGCCGGAAACGCAGCAGATCGGCAGGTGATGATCGCGGAAGGTGTCGCGCACCTTCTTCGCCTTTTCCTTGGTGATCTGACCGGCGGAGAGATCGATATCCTTGAAATGCAGGTCGAGCTGCACCGTATTGAAATCGAGCGCGCGGATCTTCCTTGCGGTCTCTTCCAGTCCGTACGGGAAATATCCCGTGAAAATACCAGCTTGCATCATGATGGAAAAATCCTCCCGTTGGGTTTCGAATTGCCTGGGGCGGCTCAGTTGATGGAAATCTCGGAGAGCTTGACGGCGCGTCCCTGGTCGATGGAGCGATAGCCGGCCTCGACCAGCGCCATCGTCCTGACATTGTCGGCGACCGAAAGCTCGGGCGGGCGGCCGGTCTTCACGGCGTGCTGGAGCTGCTCCATGACGCCGATGAAGGCGTGCGGGAACCACATCGTGTCCCACTTGGGCGTCACCCATTCGCCGCCCGTCGTCTCCGTCGAGGCGTAGGTCAGCGTCGACGCCGCGCCGGTCGGCCAGCCGATCGTTCCCTTGGCGACGCCCTTCGTGCCGTCGACGCGCCAGTTGATGTGCTGGTCGTCCTTGTAGCCGTCCTGCCTTGGGCCGGACCAGACATCCTCGACCGAGACGGCCAGCACGCCGGAAGGAAATCTCAAGGTGGAGACGGTGATGCCGTCGGAATGATCGAAGGCCGTGCGCGGGTCCTTGCGGGTCAGCGTCGTGATCTCGTCGGGATCGCCGAACAGGAAGCGCAGCACGTCGAGGTGATGCACCGACATGTTGGAGAGCGTCAGGCGGTCGTAATTCCGCAGGAAGGTCTGCCAGTGCGGGATGGCGTGCATGTCGATCTGAGCGAACACAACATCACCGAGAGCGCCGCTTTCGATGATCTGCTTCAGGACGCGCATCGACTGGTCGTAGCGCATGTTCTGGTTGACGGAGAGGATCTTGCCGGCGCGCGCCGCCTCGTCGCGCAGCTTGATCGCCTCTTCGAGGGAAAGCGCCAGCGGCTTCTGCGCCAGGATCGCCTTGATGTGCTTCTGCTTCAGCGCGTGGCGGATCAGGTGCGGCTGCTGGTCCGGCGGAAAGGCGAGATCGACGATTTCGACATTCTTATCCTCGATGAGCGCCTCGGGCGTGTCATGCACCTTCGGGATACCCCAGCGCTTCGCAACCTTCTCCGCGTTCGCCCTCGTACGGGACGCGATCGCGACCACGGGGAAGCCGGCTTCCTTGTAGGCTGCGAGATGGCATTCCGCCATGATCATGCCTGCGCCGATGCAGCCGATCCTGTATTCCCTCGTTCGAACCTTGACGTCGGGCTCGAACCCATTGGCATCAGCCATTCTCTTCTCCTCCATATTCATGCCGGCGCCGCTCCCCGAGCCAGTGCTCTTCCGGCGGCGCTGAAATAATGGACGCGCGCCGGCTCGCACGACACGGCGACCAGCGCGTCCGTCCTGATGTCGGGCTGGCCGCGCAAGAGCGCCCTGAAACGGGATTGCCCGGCGTCGAGCGTCACGACCGTGTGGCCGCCGAGCGGCTCGACCTCGAAGACCTTCGCCGGCCTGCCTTCGCTTCCATCCGTCCAGGGATGGACCTTGATGTCCTCGGGCCGCACGCCGATTTCGGCCGCATCGCCGGGCGGAACGGAACCCGCGATGCGTATCGCTCCCTCGGCAGCCGCCATGACGTAGCCTTGCCTCGTCGCGGCCAGGATGTTGATCACCGGTGAGCCTAGGAGTTTGGCGACATAGACGCTGGCAGGCGTATCGTAAATGTCCTCGGGCGTACCGATCTGCCGGATCCGCCCCTTTTCCAGTATGGCCATGCGGTCGGCTACCGACATCGCCTCTTCCTGGTCGTGCGTGACATAGACGAGTGTCTTGCCGAGTTCGCGCTGGATACGCTTCAGCTCGACGCGCGTCTCCTCGCGCAATCTCGCATCGAGCGCCGAGATCGGATCGTCCATCAGATAGGCGGCGGGATCGCGCACCAGCGCGCGGGCGATGGCGACACGCTGGCGCTCACCGCCGGAAAGCTGGGCAGGCGGCTTGTGAAGGATATGGCCGATGTGGAGTTTGGCCGAAACTTCCTTGAGCCGCTTCTCGATCTCGGGCGCCGGAACCTTGCGCTCTACAAGCGGGAAACGGACATTGTCGCGCGCGCTCATATGCGGGAACAGCGCCAGGTTCTGGAACACCATGGCGACGTTGCGTTCCGCCGGCGAGACGCTGTTGACCGGCTTGCC
>DASZUG010000078.1:0-1774 GCA_035547755.1 Rhizobiaceae bacterium | reverse complement strand
GCCTGCCGTCTTCGCCGCATATTCGCCCATCAGCGCGCCCTGCGTCGCGTCCGTGAGGAGGTTGCGCCGGAAATAGGGGCTGGCCCCCGAGAGCTCCGGACTGCCCACGGCCGATGCCAGGACAGGCAGCTTGCATTTGTCGATGATCGGAACCGCTGCCAGCGCCACCGAGCTGAAGGAGTAGCCCATGACGATATCGATGTCGGGATTGTCGCAAAGGTTCTGGGCAATCAGGACGCCCTCCTTCGGATCGCCGCGATCATCCATCGCAAGGATCGAGTAGGTCACGTCGCCGTGCTTGTTGATGTCATCGAACGCCAGGTCGAGACCCTTGCGCATGTTGAGACCGAATGCGGCGAAATCTCCGGACAAGGCGGCGGTGAACCCGATCTTGATTTCCTCGGCCTGTCCGGCGCCTGCGGCCAGTGTCAGCGATGCTGCGAGGGCGAGCGCGCAGACGCGCGTGCCGAATATGGTTTTCATCATCACAGAGACCTCCCATCTCCACAATCCGTCCCGGACCGCATAGCCGTCTGGTCAACGGTTCTGGCGTTCCCGCGAATGTCAGAATATTTTAATGCAATATTCTCCTAAAGGCAAATTAAATTTCCGATAGGAACACGTCGTTCGTTAGCGCTGCAGCCTGCTGCAAGCCTGTGCGATCCGCGAGAGCGCCTCTTCCAATTCGGCACACGACGAAGCGTAGGAGATCCGGAAGAAAGGCGACGCCCCGAAAACGCTACCGGGAACGACGGCAACCTTGGCCGCATCCAGCAGGTAGGCACAGAAATCCCGGTCGCTGGCAATGCGCTGGCCATCCGCCGCGGTGCGTTCGAGCATTCCCGCGCAGTTCGCGAAGGTGTAGAACGCGCCCTGAGGGCGAGGGCAGTCGATGCCGTCGATGGCGTTTAACCCATCAATGACCAGATCGCGACGAAGGCGGAAGTCGTCGCGTCGTTCGGCCAGATAGTCCTGTGGCCCGGTCAGCGCTTCAATGGCTGCCGCCTGGCTTACGGATGACGGATTGGAAGTAGACTGGCTCTGGACCACGGCCATGGCCCCGATCAACGCCGCCGGTCCAGCGCCGTAGCCGATACGCCACCCGGTCATCGCGTAGGCCTTGGAGACTCCGTTGACGGTGAGGATGCGGTCGCGCAACGCCGGCTCCAGAGCGGCCGGCGTGACGAAACGGAAATCGTCATAGACGATGTGCTCGTAGATGTCGTCGGCCAGCAGCCAAACCTGCTTGTGCCGCAGGAGCACGTCCAATAGCGGACGGTAATCAGCTTCCGCATAAGCCGCGCCGGTCGGGTTGGAAGGCGAGTTCAACATCAGCCAGCGTGTAGTCGGCGTGATGGCGCGTTCCAGTTGGTCGGCGGTCAGCCGGAAACCGTTGGCCGCGTCGCCGGCGACCAGCACAGGCGCGCCGCCGGCAATGCGGATCATGTCGGCATAGGACGTCCAGTAAGGCGTGGGCACGATGACCTCGTCCCCGGGGTCGAGCGTGGCCATGAAGGCATTGAAGATGACCTGCTTGGCACCAGCCGCGACGCTGATCTCGTTCGCCAAAAAATCGAGTCCGTTGTCGCGCCGGAACTTTTCTCGCACCGCTTCCTTCATAGCGGGGGAGCCGTCGAGCGCGGTGTACTTGGTTTCGCCGCGCTGCATGGCTCTGAAAGCCGCTTCCTTCACCGCGTCGGGCGTGTCGAAATCCGGCTCGCCGGCGCCGAGTACGATGACGTCATGGCCCTGTTTGCGCATGGCGGCCGCCCGT
>DASZUG010000077.1:0-97439 GCA_035547755.1 Rhizobiaceae bacterium | reverse complement strand
TATTTGCTACATGCGCGCAGCCGGTTCTGGCCGGCGCTTTCATCACGAGCGGTCGTGGCGGAATTGGTAGACGCGCAGCGTTGAGGTCGCTGTGGGGCAACCCGTGGAAGTTCGAGTCTTCTCGACCGCACCAGTGATTTTTCCATTCCTTTCGCTTAACGGATTGAAAGCATCACGTTTCTGAAAAACTAGTGGTGCGACGGCTTTTGTTGTGTTCTTCGCAACAAAGCAGGCAACCCCGTCATTTTTCCGATAGTGTATTACGCGACGTTGCAATCTCGCGTGAGTAAGTATCGATCTCACTCTTCGGCGAAGTATTCCTTGGTCTGTAAGTAAGAGCCGCTTGGCGGCAACTGTGATTCGTCTATTTTTTGGACCATCGCGGCGCGTCGGTCGGCAAGCACCTCCTCTGTTTCCATCCACGCCATCGCGAGGAAATAATTAATAAATTGCAGGTTTGCGCCCTTGCTAACCGCCAAAAGCGGGAGAAGCATCTCTCTAATATATTCGGCAGCATCGTGTTGGAGACCGGAATTAAGCATTGCTGACCTCTTGAAGAATTGCCGGGCAAAATGGACGCGCTGGACCTTTGCGGACCAGGATTGATCTCTCGATCGCTCCTGAGCGCATAGCACCATCACGCGCAGCTTCGCTGACCTCCATGTAAGCGATTACACACCACCGCCCGTCGACTTTGGTGGGGTGGCCCGCAGGAATGACCTTCCAGCCAAAATGCTTCCAGAGCCGAAGCCAATAGAGGTCCTGGATTCCTCCGACGCGTTTGATTCCCTCTTGGAGGCAATAATCCATGACCGCAGAACAAAATTGACCTTTGATCGGGCCGATTCCTCTCTCACGGTATTCGGGAATGATGAATCCTCTCGTCCACTCCGCGATCTGAGGAGATCTAACGACACCGTGAAGATTGCAAAGATGTGGAAAGACTTCACTCGCCATATGAGGGCGCATTGTCGAGATGAGCCGGGTGCCGGTCATCACCCGACCATTCTGGATGCCAATCAGGTAAGTTGCATCGTCGGTATCGAATTGATCTATCTCCAAACCACTACCGTCACCTTCACGCCAGTGTTTCTCCTCCACGTAGACACGGTGGCGCTCGCGGAAAAAAGCTAGCAACTCGCTCCGATATAGATCACGGTTTGCGACCGTTACGACATGAACCCTCATTGTTCTGCCCCTCGCATGTTGATTGCCGGAACAGAATTCTGCGAGATGGCTGTGTACGATTACTGATCTAAAGATCGATAGAATTCAACCTATGGGAGAATATTCCCGGTCAGAAGCTCGGATGCAATCGCTTGGGTTGTGGTGGCGACGCCAAGTTTTTGGCGAATCGATGAAAGGTGAGTTTTTATGGTGCTGTGGGAGAGAGAAAGGATGCACGAGATTTCCCAAGCGGTTTTCCCAGCCGCTTTCCAGTGGAGTACCTCCAACTCTCTTCTGGTCAGTATCGGTGTTTCCGCCTGTTTCCTCACAAACCGTTCTGCCGCCATTTTGTAGTAGCTGGCTGCAAGGAACAGAGATGCCTGAACCCGTGGATCAATATTGAAGACGTGATCAGCAGCAAGGGAGACAACTGCGCCTCCTGGTCGGTCACGGAGAGGGAAGGCAATGCCATCCGCAAGGCCATGATCCCATCCTTCGCCCGCTATTTGGCGAGTCCGGTAAGTAGTTCCATCGAACCGCCGTGCTTCACGCCATAGAAATGGTTTGCGTCGCCCGAGCGACCACCTGCTAACAGGATCGTCTGGAAAATAATTTTGCTCCCGATATCGGTCTGACCAAGAGACTGGCCATCGGTTGCAAACAACCAAAGGTTCAACGTCAATTCCATGTTTCGGCAAGCCGGTTAAAATAAACGAAGTGAACCCGAATTCTGCAACGAGGTTTGCGAAATCAGCGGAAAGGTTTTCCAATGTCTCATGGATTTCATGTCGGGCGGCAAATTCAAGCACGTTAAGGTGAGAATTAACCATAGCAACCAGTCCTATCTACTTCCAATTGTATGCGTGAGAAATCGAAGCTACAGCAAAGCCGGGGGCATTTCGGGAGACTGCAATGCCCACCGACGAAGAACTTTGGGAAGAATTGAAAAGGCGCTTATCGGCGGCGTCTACGATCTCCCGGACCGTACCTCTCCTTCCAGAAGGTGGGGGCGACGGGCAGGAAAATGAGTTTGGCTTCAATAATTCGGATGTGCGTAAGATTGCGCAGTTTATCGTCGAGGTGCACGACGGAAACCCCGCGGCCGCGATGGGTTATGCAAAACGCTTTGTGCGAACATGTAGCGACCGCATCTTTGGTCGAGCGGTTGAAGTTGCTGTCCAAAAAAGGCTCGCACGAAAAAGCGACCAGTAGATTGGGTGACGAAACCTGCATCATCACCTCCCCCAAGCGCTTAAAGATTAGATCGAAAAATCTAGCATTACAATTTGGTAATTGGCCTAATGGGCTCGCATGGTACCGGCTATCTCAACTACACCGATAATTTTCTGATTTTTAGATTAGCGATCAGGTATCGCCCAGTTGCGACAGCGCCGGCCGCACCCGAAGGTGCGACCGGGGGACAATCAGCGATGTTCTTCGAGAATCGCGCTGAGTCTAGCCTGCCTTCTTCGTGACCAATGTCAGCACGCCGTCATTGCTCAAGCTGGCGACGACGACCTCGGCCGAAGTCAGCCCTTTCTGCTGAAGCGCTTCCTTTATCTGCGGCACGCGATCGATCGCACTGCGCATATTCTTGAGATCCGTAGGCGTCGTTTTGGCGATCAGCTTCTTCACCTGGCTCTGTGTGTCGGGCGGCAATTGCGACATGTCGACGATGTTCAGGCTGCGGACCTGCGTGCCCTGGCTCGATGCGGCGGGAGGTTGGGGTTGCGGTTGGGTGCTTTGCTGGGCGCTCGCGGCCGACATGCCGAGGCCGACAAAGGCTGTTGCGAGTATGACAGTTATGCGCATGGGTCTTCCTCTCCGATTCAGCCCACCGCAACTGCCAGTGCATACCTCGATTGTGGTCTAACAGTGCCTTCGATCGGGCCTTTTGGTGATCAAGTCATGTTGGAAATGCGGATTCCCGGAACAATCCGCTCTCCGGCCTGCTTGATGTCAAAAAGGAGAATCCGATGCCTGCAACCGATAAAAAGAAGTGGTCGGCCGAAGTGACCGAACACAGCGACGCGCTCGATCTCGAACCCAACATCTTCGAATCTCGTGATCCGGCGAAGATCGCGGCCTCGCTGAAGCATTCCGCAGAGCACAGTCACAGAAGGAAGGCCAAGCCATACCAGTCGGCGATGTCGATGCTGACCTTCTACATCAACAGGGCCGGCAAGAATCTGCCTCGCAGGCAGAAGAAAGTGCTGGAAGAGGCAAAGAACGAATTGCGCAAGGCGTTCGGGCGGGAACCTGCATAGACTTCGAAGCCGTCGGCGCCTGCAAAGCCGGTTTGCGCCATTGCTTCAAAAGCTGGTTTCCGGCACCGTTTCAGTTGTGGCGTGACTCCGATTCCTCGATGGCCGCCTGATGATACCAGCCATCCGTCGCCACGGCCTTCTCGGCCCGCAACGCGGCAATTTCTGCCGCAAATTTGGTGCGTTTGCTTAAATTTTTGGCAGCCAGCCGCCGTGCCAGCGGAAACGCCAGAATTTGCGCGGTCTGCCGATGCGAGGTCTTGTTCATGGCAAGTTCCCTCCTTCTCAAACTATCCGCCATTTAGCTGGGAAAGGAAAGCAATTTTGCAAGAGGATTAAGCAACTTGCATAAAATATCGTCTGTCTTTGCCTATTTTTTCAGCGAAATCTTGCGCTGTCGATTGAGAGGGCATTCCGCGCCCCGCCAGCGATGAGTCACGGGCATTTTTTCCCGCGCTCAACGTCGGATTGGCACGTCCGTTGCTTGGCATTCGTCGGCTGCCGGCTTGCCGGCGACAATGCTTTCGGAACCGCCCGGTTCCATATTCCGACGCGAGGTGAAAATGACGAAGTACAAGCTCGAATATATCTGGCTCGATGGCTACACGCCTGTCCCGAACCTGCGCGGCAAGACCCAGGTCAGGGAATTCGCGGAATTCCCGACACTCGAGCAATTGCCGCTCTGGGGCTTCGACGGCTCGTCGACAATGCAGGCGGAGGGCCATTCGTCGGATTGCGTGTTGAAGCCCGTCGCGCTCTATCCGGACCCGGCGCGCAAGAACGGCGCCCTCGTCATGTGCGAAGTCATGATGCCCGACGGCGCGACGCCGCATCCCTCGAATAAGCGGGCCACCGTGCTTGACGACGACGGCGCCTGGTTCGGCTTCGAGCAGGAATATTTCTTCTACAAGGACGGCCGCCCGCTCGGCTTTCCCGAGTCCGGCTTTCCGGCGCCGCAGGGGCCGTATTATACCGGCGTCGGCTACAAGAATGTCGGCGATATCGCCCGCAGGCTGACCGAGGAGCACCTCGATCTCTGCCTGGCGGCCGGCATCAACCATGAAGGCATCAATGCCGAAGTCGCGAAGGGGCAGTGGGAATTCCAGATTTTCGGCAAGGGCTCCCGCACCGCTGCCGACCAGATGTGGATCGCGCGCTATCTGCTGCTGCGCCTGACCGAACAATACGGCATCGATATCGAGTTTCATTGCAAGCCGCTCGGCGACACCGATTGGAACGGTTCCGGCATGCACTGCAATTTCTCGACCAGCTATATGCGCGAGATCGGCGGCACGGATTATTTCGAGGCGCTCATGGCGGCCTTTGAAAAGAACCTCATGGACCATATCGCGGTCTATGGCCCGGACAACCATCTGCGCCTGACCGGCAAGCACGAGACGGCGCCATGGAACAGGTTCAGCTATGGCGTGGCGAACCGCGGCGCCTCGATCCGCGTACCGCATTCCTTCGTCAACAACAGCTACAGGGGTTATCTGGAGGACCGCCGCCCCAACAGCCAGGGCGACCCCTACCAGATCGCCTCGCAGATCCTGAAGACGATCGCCGAAGTGCCGACCAGCGCGGAAAAGAAGGCGGCCGCATAAATTTCTCGTCTTTTCTCAGGCGACATTATAGCCCGGCGGAAACGCCGGGTTTTTTTGTGGATGTTTGGGACTCGCTTGCCGCGCCAGGCAATGGGGTCCCGGCCCGATATTGCTCGCACTAGATCAAGAAAGAAAAAAGCCGCGGCAGGCTTGCCGCGGCTTCGTTAGATCGCAATGCGATGCGATCACACCGAATAATACATGTCGAACTCGACCGGATGGGGGGTCATCTCGAAACGCAGTACTTCGGCCATTTTCAGCTCGATGAAGCTGTCGATCTGGTCGTCGTCGAAGACGCCGCCGGCCTTGAGGAAGGCGCGGTCCTTGTCGAGATTCATCAGCGCTTCGCGCAGCGATCCGCATACGGTGGGGATCTTCTTCAGTTCCTTCGGCGGCAGGTCGTAAAGGTCCTTGTCCATGGGCTGGCCGGGATGGATCTTGTTCTTGATGCCATCGAGGCCGGCCATCAGGAGCGCGGCGAAGGCGAGATAGGGGTTGGCGCCCGGATCGGGGAAACGGACCTCGACGCGCTTCGACTTCGGCGAGGTGCCGAAGGGAATGCGGCACGACGCCGAGCGATTGCGCGCCGAGTAGGCAAGCAGAACCGGCGCTTCGAAGCCAGGCACCAGGCGCTTGTAGGAATTGGTCAGCGGGTTGGTGAAAGCATTGATCGCCTTGGCGTGCTTGATGACGCCGCCGATATAATAAAGGCAGGTTTCCGACAGGCCGGCATATTCGTTGCCGGCGAAGGTCGGCTTGCCTTCCTTCCAGATCGATTGGTGCACATGCATGCCCGAGCCGTTGTCGCCGTAGATCGGCTTCGGCATGAAGGTTGCGGTCTTGCCATAGGCGTTGGCGACCTGGTGCACGACGTATTTATAGATTTGCGTCTTGTCCGCGTTGCGCACCAGCGTGTCGAACTTCATGCCGAGTTCATGCTGTGCGGCGGCGACCTCGTGATGGTGCTTCTCGGTGCGCACGCCCATCTCGGCCATCACCGAAAGCATTTCGGAGCGCATATCCTGGCAGGCGTCGATAGGGGGAACCGGGAAATAGCCGCCCTTCACGCGCGGGCGGTGGCCGAGATTGCCGGTCTCGTAATCGGTGTCGTCGTTCGATGGCAGTTCGGAGGAATCGAGCCTGAAGCCGGTATTATAGGGATCGGCCTTGTACTTCACGTCGTCGAAGACGAAGAACTCGGCTTCCGGTCCGACATAGATCGTGTCGCCGATGCCTTCGGCCCTCATATAGGCTTCGGCCTTTTTCGCCGTGCCGCGCGGGTCGCGGTTATAGGATTCGCCCGAAACCGGATCGAGGATGTCGCACAGCACGACCATGGTGGATTGCGCGAAGAAGGGATCCATATGGACCGTCTCGGTATCCGGCATCAGCACCATGTCGGACTCGTTGATCGCCTTCCAGCCTGCAATCGAAGAGCCGTCGAACATGACGCCGTCGGCGAACATGTCCTCGTCCACCTCTGCGATATCCATCGTCAGGTGCTGGAGCTTGCCCCTCGGATCGGTAAAGCGCAGATCGACGAATTTCACTTCGTTGTCCTTGATCTGCTTCATGATGTCGGATGCTGTCGTCATGCTTCTTTCCCTATGATGACGCTTGAAAATCGGCTGAAAAAATCCGCGGGGCTGCTGAACAGGTCTTAGATGGCGTCGGTGCCGGTTTCGCCCGTCCGGATGCGAATGACCTCTTCGACGTTGGAGACAAAGATCTTGCCGTCCCCGATGCGGCCTGTCTGCGCTGCGTTGCGAATGGCGTCAATAGCGGCCTCGACGCTTTCGTCGTTCAATACGACTTCGACCTTCACCTTGGGGAGAAAATCGACGACATATTCGGCGCCTCTGTACAGTTCCGTATGGCCTTTTTGCCGGCCGAAGCCTTTCGCCTCGGTCACCGTGATGCCCTGGAGCCCCACCTCCTGAAGAGCTTCCTTCACCTCATCGAGCTTGAAGGGCTTTATGATTGCCTCGATCTTTTTCATGCGCCTTGGCCTCTATATCTTTCGTAGGAGGAACTGACACCATCCGCTTCCGCCAACCGTCAAGCACGAAGCATGCCAGATCGACCCATATTGTTCCGTTTTTCGAAATTTGTTCAAACATCCCGGCGGGTTGTCTCCGAACGCCATAACATGACGCGAGAGCGGAGTCGAAAGCAGAAAGCCGGCGACGCAGGATGGCGGAAATGCCTACAAAACAGGCAGGATGATTATATCGTTGCCATCGCTTGATTTCGCATTTTCGGTTGCCGCATTTACAGTCGGTCCTATCCTTGGCCACAGGACCATCTACCGCACCCAAAATGATCGACGATTCGATGCCCCTCGAACTCCTGACCCCGCGTGAAATGGCCGAGGCCGATGCGCTGACGATCGCCGATCTGCCCGCCGGCGGATACGCGTTGATGCGCAACGCCGGTGCTGCTATCGCCGCGGTGGTTCTGGAGCGGTTTCCGGAAGTAAGCGGCGTCGACATAGTGTGCGGGCCGGGCAACAATGGCGGCGACGGCTATGTCGTGGCGCGCCTGCTCTGCGAGGCGGGCGTTCCGGTCTGCATTTGGGCGCTCGGCGCACCGCGCGCGGGGACGGACGCGGCGCTTGCCGCGGAAGCCTGCCCGATCGAGGCGCGGCCGCTCGCGGAGTTTCGTCCGGAGCATTCGCGCTTGATTATTGACGCGCTCTTCGGCGCCGGCCTGTCGAAGCAGATCACAGGCGAGGCCGCCTCTGCGTTGGAGAAAGCCGGAGAGAGTGGGGCTCCCGTCCTAGCGGTCGATCTCCCGTCGGGCGTCTCGGGCGACAGCGGCAAGATTCTCGGATCGTCGCTTCCTGCCGACATCACCGTCACCTTCTTTCGCAGGAAACCCGGGCATCTCCTTGAACCAGGCCGGTCTTTTTGCGGCGAAACGATCGTCGCCGATATCGGCATCGGCAGGGAAGTCATCGAAACGATCGCTCCGCTCACATATGAGAACCATCCCGATCTCTGGCTCTCCGAACTGCCTTTTCCCGCTTTCGACGCGCACAAATATGCGCGCGGCCATGCCTGCGTCTTTTCGGGCGGGCCATCCGCGACCGGCGCGGCGCGCTTGGCGGCCCTGGCGGCGGCAAGGGCAGGGGCGGGCGCCGTCACCATTTTGTCGCCCCCCGCCGCCATGCAGGTCAACGCCGCGCATCTGACCGCGATCATGCTGCGTCGGATCGAAACGGTTGAAGATCTGCTGACGTTCGCCAAGCAGCGAAAGCCGTCCTCCTATGTGATCGGCCCAGGCTTCGGCGCTGGCGAAGAGGCGCGCCGTTTCACCCTCGCGCTGTTGCGGGGGAAGGATACGGGATGCAAGGGCATCGTCATCGACGCAGACGCCATCACCTCCTTCCGTGATGATCCAGCGCCGCTTTTCGACGCCGCCGCGCTCCCCGACGCTCCTTCCGTCGTTTTCACGCCGCATGCCGGAGAGTTTCGGCGTCTGTTTCCCGATCTCGCCGAGGGCGAGGCGGGCTCCAAGCTTGAGGCCGCGCGCGCGGCGGCCCGGCGCGCCAATGCCGTTATCGTCTATAAGGGGCCGGATACCGTTATCGCCGCGCCAGATTGGCGGGCGAGGATCAACGCCAATGGCACGCCTTTTCTCGCCACCGCCGGGTCGGGAGACGTGCTCGGCGGCATCATCGCGGGACTTCTGGCGCAGGGTATGCCGGCTTTCGATGCGGCATCGGCGGCCGTGTGGATGCATGCGGAGGCAGGTTCGCAATTCGGTCCCGGACTGATCGCCGAGGATCTGCCATCCATGCTGCCCGCAATCCTGAAGGATCTGTTTCGCAAAGCGGCAAAGCCATTGGCATGAATGCAAAAACCGCGCCCTGCCAACTGGAAGGAACGCGGCTTTGCCAACTACGCCTGGCCTTCGCGAACGACGCACCTGCGAAGGTTACGGCTCCGGTACGCGAGACCTGATCCGGAGCGGGCGACGGTGTTGCAACCGCCTTGGAAAGGTTCTAGCTGAACATCCTTACCGTGCGGTTAGCGAGAGCTTAAGCAAAGCTGAACGGCGGCATTAAGGAAGGTCCAATCGCCGCGGGTTGCGGTGCGTCCTTCGAGGCTTGCTTCGCAAGCGCCTCAGGATGAGGATCGCTGGCGCAAGACTCCCTCATCCTGTGGTGCTCGCCGAAGGGCGAGCCTCGAAGGACGCACCCAACACAAGTGTCGCTAATGGAAAGCGCTAGCTTTCACCGGCTCTCAGGCTTTCCGCGCAGGAAATTGATGATGCCGGAAAAATCCGTGCCAGCATGGCCCTGCTGGTTGAAAAGAGCGTAAAGCTGGGTCGCCTCCGCACCGAGCGGCGTGGCGGCGCCCGCTGCCTGCGCTGCCTCCTGGCTGAGCTTCAGATCCTTCAGCATCAGCGCCGCGGCGAAGCCCGGCTTGTAGTCACGATTCGCCGGCGAGTTCGGAACGGGACCGGGAACAGGGCAATAGCTGGTGAGCGACCAGCATTGGCCGGAAGAGGTGGAGGCCACATCGAACAACGCCTGATGCGATAGGCCGAGCTTTTCGGCAAGCACGAAGGCTTCGCCGACGCCGATCATCGAGATACCGAGGATCATGTTGTTGCAAATCTTGGCGGCCTGTCCGGCGCCGCCTTCACCGCAATGGACGATGCGTCCGGCCATGGGCTGGAGGATCGGCTCCGCCTTGTCGAAGGCGTCCTTCGCGCCGCCGGCCATGAAGGTCAGCGTGCCCGCCTCGGCGCCGCCGACGCCGCCCGAAACCGGCGCATCCACGGAGAGCATGCCATAGGCCGCCGCGATCGAATGCGCCTTGCGCGCCGAATCGACGTCGATGGTGGAGGAATCGATGAAAAGCGTGCCCTTTTGGGCCTTGCCGACGATGTCGCCATAGACGGCGAGCACATGCTTGCCGGCCGGCAACATGGTGATCACGATTTCCGCCTTCTCGACCGCCGCGCCGGCGCTGGCGGCGATTTCGAGACCGCGCGCCTTTGCCGTTTCGAGGCTGGCCGGCACGAGATCGAAGCCCAGCACCTTATGGCCTGCCTTGACGAGATTGGCGGCCATTGGATTGCCCATATTGCCGAGGCCGATAAATGCGATGGTGGTCATGGTGGAGGGTCCTTTCTTGGTGACGGCAGTCGGCGGTCGGCAATAGGCAGTCGGATTTCAGCTTGTGCTTGCTACCAACTGCCGATTGCCGACTGCCTATTGCCGACCTAATAACTGCCTCGCGATAATCACGCGCATGATTTCGTTCGTGCCTTCGAGGATCTGGTGGACCCTCAGATCGCGCACCAGCTTCTCCACGCCGTAATCGTGGAGATAGCCGTAGCCGCCATGCACCTGCAGCGCGTCATTGGCGATGTCGAAGCAGGTGTCGGTGACGAAGCGCTTCGCCATGGCGGACCATTTGGTGGCGTCGGCCGCCTTGCGGTCGAGTTTCGAGGCTGCGGTATAAAGGAAGACGCGCGAGGCCTGCAGGCTGGTTTCCATATCGGCCAGCTTGAACTGCATCGCCTGGAAGCGGTCTATGGCCTGGCCGAAAGCCTGGCGTTCGGCCGCATAGGCAAGCGCCTTGTCGAAAGCGCTCTGGGCGCCGCCGAGCGAGCAGGCGGCGATGTTGAGCCGCCCGCCGTCGAGCCCGGCCATGGCGATCTTGAAGCCCTGGCCTTCGCCGGACAGGAGGTTTTCCGCCGGAACCTTGCAATCCTCGAAGATCACCTGCCGGGTGGACTGCATGTGCCAGCCCATCTTGCTTTCGATCTTGCCGAAGGACAGGCCGGGCGCGTCCTTGGGAATCACGAGCGTCGAGATGCCTTTCGGACCGTCTTCGCCGGTGCGCACCATCGCCACATAGAGATCGCTGTCGCCGGCGCCCGAGATGAACTGCTTGGCGCCGTTCAGCACATAGTCGCTGCCATTGCCGCCGCTCCTGACGGCGCGCGTCTTCAGCGCCGCGGCGTCCGAGCCCGAACCGGGTTCGGTCAGGCAATAGCTTGCCAAAAGTTCCATCGAGGCGAGACGCGGAACGAAGCGTTGCCGCTGCGCCTCGTCGCCGAAACTATCGATCATCCACGTCGCCATATTGTGGATGGAAATAAAAGCGGCGAAGGCCGGGCAGGCGGCTGCCAAAGCCTCGAAGATGAGCACCGCGTCGAGGCGCCCAAGGCCCGATCCGCCGACATCTTCCTTCACATAAATGCCGCCGAAACCGAGCGGCCCCGTCTCGCGGATGATATTGGCCGGGAAGTAGCGTTCCTTATCCCAATCGAGCGCATAAGGAGCGACGCGGTCCGCCGCGAAGGCCGCCGTCATCTCGCGGATGGCGCGCTGGTCCTCGCTCAGTTCGAACTGTCCCGCGCCCGTCTCGGAAATCGCGTCCATGGCAACTTCCCTTTTCGTTTCACTTCGCCTCGGATCAGTTTAAAGCATTGGCGCGGCCGCGCAACGCGACCCTTCGCAAAGGCGCTGTGCAGGCCGAGACCATGAATACGCCATGAGCCCAATGACCATTCAGCAATTGCTCGACACGACCCGGTCCTATCTGGCGGGAAGGGACGACAGGCTGGTCAATGATTTCGTCGCCACCCTGGATTGGGCGAGGGAGCCGCGCCGGCTCGATCCCCGCCCGCTTCCCTGCCTGTCGCATCTCGGCGACGTTCTCGCCCATGCCGGAGAGAAGGAGCGGCCGCTGGTCCGGTTGATCGTCGAAAATGCCCAATCGCTCGCTTGGGGGCAGACTTACCGGGCGGATGATTTCGGCGAAGCTTTTCTCCGGAATTACGGTTGGATGGAGTTGTTCGGGACACGCGGCCATTTCGTCAATGACAGGTTTGCTGGCGGCTTCCTGCTTCTGGGGCCGCATATCGACTATCCCGATCATCACCATATCGCCGAGGAAATCTATATCCCGCTAACCGGTGGGGCCGAATGGCGCGCCGGCGACACGGGCTTCCGTAAGTGGGCAGCCGGCGAGGTGATCCATCACCCGTCCAATATGGTGCATGCGATGCGGACCGGAGATGCTCCCCTGCTCGCGTTTTATCTGTGGCGCGGTGGACCGCTCGACCAGCGCTCCACGATCGGCGGGCAGACGGAGAAAGCCTGATGGCGCGGGCGATCATGCTGCAGGGGACCGGCTCGGATGTCGGCAAGACCGTGCTTGTCGCCGGCCTCTGCCGGCTGGCCCGGAACCGCGGCTATGAGGTCAGGCCGTTCAAGCCGCAGAACATGTCGAACAACGCCGCCGTCGCTTCCATACCGGGTTCCACCGAGGAGGGAGAGATCGGCCGCGGCCAATGGCTGCAAGCGCTCGCCTGCAAGGCAGCGCCGACGGTGCATATGAATCCCGTGCTCCTGAAACCGCAGAGCGAAAGGGGATCGCAGATCATTCTGCAGGGCAGGGCGGTCGGCCAAGCGGAAGCGCGCGACTATCAGCGCCGGAAGGGCGAATTGCTGGATGCGGTGATGGCCTCATGGGAGACAATACGACGAGAGGCGGATCTCGTGATCGTCGAGGGCGCGGGCTCGCCCGCCGAAATCAACCTGCGCGAGGGCGACATCGCCAATATGGGTTTCGCGACGCGTGCCGATGTGCCTGTCGTGCTCGTCGGCGACATCGACCGGGGAGGTGTTATCGCCTCGCTCGTCGGAACGCACGCCATTTTGCCGGAGAGCGACAGGCGTATGATCGCCGGCTATCTCATCAACAAGTTCCGGGGCGACGTGTCGCTCTTCGATGATGGCTTGCGGGCGATAACCCGCTATACCGGCTGGCGTTCCTTCGGCGTCGTTCCGTGGCTGAAGGATGCGTCGGCGCTGCCGGCGGAGGATTCCGTCGTCCTCGAAAGGCTTGTCGCGGGCGACGGCAAGTCCCTGAAAATCGCGGTTCCCGTTCTCGACCGCATCGCCAATTTCGACGATTTCGATCCGCTAAGGGCGGAAGCATCCGTCGAGGTTGTCTTCGTCAGGCCGGGCGAACGCCTGCCGAAAGATGCCGTTCTTGTCATCATTCCCGGCTCGAAATCGACGATCGGCGACCTCCTGCGCTTCCGCGAGAATGGCTGGGACGGCGACCTTGCGGAGCACCGCAAGGCCGGCGGCCATGTCATCGGGATCTGTGGCGGTTATCAGATGCTGGGCAGGGTGGTTTATGACCCGGCTGGCATCGAGGGCGCTGTCCGCGAAGCGCAAGGGCTCGGTCTTCTCGATGTCGAAACCGTGATGGAGCCGGAGAAGACGGTAAGGACCACGACGGCGCGTTCCCTTCGTTTCGACGCGCCGCTTGAAGGCTATGAAATCCATCTCGGCAAGACGACAGGTCCGGACAGGCAACGTCCCGTTGCCCTGATCGATGGCGTCGAGGAAGGCGCCGCGTCGCCGGATGGCAGGGTATTCGGCACCTATATGCACGGGCTCTTCGGAGCCGATGCGTTTCGCCGGGCGCTGCTCGCGGAATTCGGCGTGGCCGCTGGCGGCGGCAGTTATCGGGTGAGTGTCGAGGCGGCCCTCGACAGGATCGCCGCCGCCCTTGAAGCTAATATCGACTGCGATGCGCTCCTCGCCGCCGCGCGCTGAGAGCAGGCGTTTCGCCCGAAAACCAAATCTATTGTCTTCATACGCTGGACCTCGTTATAGTCTCCAGCGGGAGACGGGAACGCGCCATGCCAATCAACAGGAAAGCCCAAGAAATGGGCGTTTTTTCCGCGTCGGAAATCGCACTTTTCTGGCGCGTTTTCGACCAATCGAAGCAACGCGGTGAAACCGAGGCGGAACGGGAAGCCAGGGCCTCCCGCATTATCGCGAACTATATGGCCGGCATAGAAGACGAAGCCGAACTCATCGCTTTATCAAAGAAGCCGCTCGGCCGCTGACCGACTCGGATCGCCCAGCAACGCATGCGAAAGGGAACTTTCGCATGGTTGGGTCGTTTGACTTCCTCTTCCAAGACAAGGGGTATGTCCATGCAGTCTTCAATGTCCGAAATGCGCGATGAAACCATAAGGGAACTCGAGGCGCAGATTTCGAAACTGCGCAAGGAAGTCGCTCACTTGTCGAAGAGCGCGTCGAAGCGCGGCGCTGCACGTTATGATCATGCGCGCGAGGGCGCTGCGGACGCATGGTCGGCCTTCGTGAAGGCGCTCTCCAAGACCGGCGGCAAGGCCTATGAAGGCGGCCGCGACGAGGCGGCGGATGCCTATGCGGCGTTTGTTAAGGCCATATCGAAGCATGGATCGCGCGCCTACGACACGACGCGGGAAAATGCGGCTGAACTCTACGAGGAAATGCTCGAGCGCGGCGCCGAGGCGGGCCGCCAGATTGCCAGGCAGGCGAAGGTCGCAAGCCGGCGCGCGAGCAACACCGCGCGGGACAATCCCGTGGCGACGGCGGTCGCAATCGGCGTGGTCGGGCTCATGGCAACCCTTCTTTTGCGCCGTTCGCGCGACTGACCGTTTACCAGCTTGAACTTGATGTCCATCAGGGCCGCCGCAGTGCGCCCCCTTCAAGGCTCCGCTCGCGCCTTAGGATGAGGGCGGCTTGCGCCAACGGTCCTCATCCTGAGGTGCTCGCTCGCAGGGTGAGCCTCGAAGGACGCACCCAAGAGAAAAATCGAAAATAAGGGCCGCTGGTGTCAGGTCAAACCCGCCGGGCGGCCTCTAAGCCCCTTAAAATATCAGCCTTCAGATCATCCACATCTTCCACTCCGATCTGCAAGCGTATGACGGGCCCGGGATAATCGCCTTTCGCGATCGTCCGGTCAGAGAGGGAAACAGCCACCGCGAGGCTTTCGAAACCGCCCCAGGAATAGCCGAGGCCAAAGATCTCGAGCGAATCGAGAAAGGCGCTGGCTTCCTTTTCGCCTCCATGATCGAGAACGATTGAGAAAAGCCCGCTCGATCCGGAGAAATCCCGTTTCCATAACTCATGTCCGGGATGGCCTTCGAGCGCTGGGTGAAGCACGCGCGCGACGCCTTCCTGATTCTCGAGCCATCTGGCCAGTTGGAGCGCGCTCTTTTCATGATGGGCGAGCCTGACACCCATGGTGCGCAGGCCGCGCAGCACCTGATAGACGTCGTCGGGCGCGGCGCAGCAGCCGAGTGTGATAAAGGTGTCGTGGAGTTGTTTCCAGCTCCGGTCATTAGCCGAGACCGTACCGAGCAGTATGTCGGAATGGCCGGCCGGATATTTCGTCGCCGCGTGGATAGAGATGTCCACGCCATGATCGAGCGGCTTGAAATAGAGCGGCGTCGCCCAGGTATTGTCCATCATGACCACCGCGCCGCCTTTATGCGCGGCATCGGCGATCGCCCTGATGTCCTGCATTTCGAACGTGTTGGAGCCGGGAGATTCGGTGAAGACGACGCGCGTCTCGGGCTTCATCTGCGTCCGGATGGCGCCGCCGATCCCGGGAGCGTAATATTCGACCTCCACGCCCATCCTTTTCAGCATCGTGTCGGCGAAGTGGCGGGTGGGATGATAGACCGAATCGGTGATGAGCACATGGTCGCCGGACGACAGAAAGGCCAATAGCGGGACGGTGACGGCGGCGAGTCCCGACGGGACGATGATCGTTCCGGCCGACCCCTCCAATTCATTAATCGCCTCAGCCAGTGCATCGGATGTCGGCGTGCCCCGCGTCCCGTAGGTGTATTTCTGATTTCGCGACGCCATAGTCGCCGTGTCGGGAAAGAGAACGGTCGAGGCGTGGACCACAGGCGGATTGACGAAGCCGTGAAATTCGGCCGGATCGTAGCCGATATGCGCCAGGCGGGTGTTCATTCCCTTGTTCTTGCCCGTAAGTCTGGTCATAAGTCGCTGCCCTTTATTGATCAGTCAGGCATAAAGAGAGAGCAGTCCGCACGCAACCATTGCAAAATGGTCCAGCGGGTCGGCCTCGGGAGAAGAACGCATGAACCTACCGAGGTTGACGAGAAACGGTCTGCAGGCCCGAGCCACGCCCCACCGGGGAGCGGCGCTGAAAAGGGCTTGGTTCTCCCTTTTTGGCCCGCGAAGGGCATTTCCCCAAGCCACATGGACAGGATCCATGACGGCAATGCTCATTGCCGGGCTGATTTTGATCGTGGTCGCGCATGGATTCGATGCCGCCGCGATCCGGTTCGTGCGCTCGTCTGGTTCGCCCGTGATCCGTGGCATGGCGGACGTGACGAATATCGGCAAATCCTACTGGTATCTCGTGCCGGCGGGTTTGGTTTTCCTCGTCCTGGCCTTCTTCAACTGGCGCGGAAAAAGCCGGTCGGCGCAGGCGCGGTTGACATTTCTCTTCGGCCAAGCCGGCTACGCTTTCCTGGCGGTCGCGATGTCGGGCATCATCACCGATATCTTCAAGCTCTTCATCGGCCGCGCTCGGCCGAAATTCTTCGACACTTTCGGAACGCTGCATTTCCAGCCCTTCACGCCTGGCTACAATTTCGGCAGCTTTCCTTCCGGCCATTCCACGACGATGGGCGCGGTCGCGATCGTGCTGATGATCTGGTTCCCGCGCTGGCGCGTTCCGGTTTTCGTCCTGTGCGTCCTGGCCGCCTGCACACGGATCGCAGCGCAGGCGCATTACCCCTCGGATGTGGTCGCGGGATTCCTCGTCGGAACGCTTTACTCGCTCTCGGCGGCCCGCTGGCTCGCCGCGCGCGGTGCCGTCTTCCGCTTCGAGGGCAAGCATCTTTTCCCCATCCCCAGGTTCCGCCCCCGGCGACGGCCGCGATCGCCAGATCGGACGGGCGAAAAATAGCCCTCGCCGAAAGCTGTTATCCCTGCTCCCAGCTGGAATGTTCACGCTTGACCCGGCCCTCATAATCGCTTTCGATGCCGCTTCCACCGGGCAACGAGGTCGTCGGGGAGGATGGCCGGCTGCGGCAATTGCCGCAAGAATCCCGAATCATCAGGACAAACCGGCCGACATGCCGGATCCAAAAACGAAGGGGTGCGTGACATGCACAAAGCAATCTGGACGGCTGTTCTCGGAGCCGTCGCGCTGGCGCTGATGATGGCGGCCGCCTCGGCTTCGACCCTGTCGGATGTGAAGAAGAAGGGCTACGTGCAATGCGGGGTCAATACGGGCCTGGCAGGTTTTGCCGCCCCCGACGATAAGGGCAACTGGAAGGGATTCGATGTCGATCTGTGCCGCGCTGTCGCCGCCGCTATTTTCGGCGATGGAAGCAAGGTGAAATTCACGCCTCTCGGCGCCAAGGAGCGGTTCACTGCGCTGCAGTCGGGCGAAATCGATCTTCTGGTCCGCAACACGTCATGGACCGAGACACGCGACACGGAACTCGGGCTCAATTTCGCCGGCGTGAATTATTATGACGGCCAGGGCTTCATGATCAACGCGAAGAAGCTGCCCGGCGTCAATTCCGCGCTGCAACTCTCCGGCGCGTCTATCTGCGTCCAGACGGGAACGACGACGGAACTCAACCTCGCCGATTATTTCAAGTCTCATCACATGCAGTACAACCCGGTGGTTTTCGAGAAGTTCGTGGAGGCGAACGCTGCCTATGATTCGGGCCGCTGCGACGTCTACACCACCGATCAGTCGGGCCTCTATGCGATCCGGCTCACGCTGAAGAACCCTGACGATCACGTCGTGCTGCCCGAGATCATCTCGAAGGAGCCGCTCGGCCCCGTTGTGCGGCAGGGCGACGACCAATGGTTCGACCTCGTCAAGTGGACGCTCAATGCGATGATCATCAGCGAGGAACTCGGCATCACGCAGTCGAATGTCGACCAGATGAAAAAGTCGGAAAATCCCAAAATCAGGCGCGTGCTCGGTCAAGATCCGAATTCGCATTACGGCCGGGATCTCGGCATCGGCGAGGATTGGGTCGTCAATATCGTCAAGGCCGTCGGGAACTATGGCGAATCCTTCGAGCGCAATCTCGGCCAGGGCAGCCCGCTCAAGATCAAGCGCGGCCTGAACCAGCTCTGGAGCAAGGGCGGCATCCTCTACGCGCCGCCGATCCGCTGAGGAAAGGGAACGAGGCGGAATTGCTGGCTTCGTTCCTGTGTCTTCCCGACGGAGGATAGCCATGGCGTCTCAGCAGAACGGCCGGGCATCGGTCTTCTACGATCCGAAGATACGCGGAATCTTTTTCCAGGCAGTGTTGTTCTTCGCCCTGGCGGCGTTTGTTTGGTGGATCGCGGACAACACGATCGCCAATCTCCGGCGCGCGCATATCGCCTCCGGATTCGGCTTCCTGAACGGCCGCGCCGGCTTCGATGTGAGCGATGCGCTCATTCCCTATTCCTCCGACTCGACGATGGCGCGCGCGCTGCTGGTCGGTCTGCTGAACACGCTGCTGGTCGCGGTGACGGGCATCGTTACGGCGACGATTGTCGGCTTTCTGGTCGGGATCGGGCGGCTGGCGCGCAACTGGCTGGTGCGCCAGATTTGCACGATCTATATCGAGATTTTCCGCAACATCCCACCGCTGCTGGTCATCTTCTTCTGGTATCTCGGCGTCCTGTCGGTGCTGCCCTCGCCGAGGAACAGCATCCGGCTTCCCTTCGACATGTATCTGAACAGCCGCGGCTTCTACATGCCCGCGCCGATATGGGGCGAGGGGGCATGGCTTGCCGGCGCAGGCCTTCTGGCGGGCGTTCTGCTCGCTTTCATAGTGGCGCGCTGGGCGAGACAGCGGCAGATGGCGACGGGCAGAAGGTTTCCGGTATTGTGGGCCTCCATCGCCCTCATCGTCGGTCTCCCGCTTGCCGCATTCGCACTGACAGGTTTCCCGCTTTCCTTCGACGTCCCGAAAGCATCGATCTTCAATCTTACCGGCGGCATCCAGGTGAAGCCGGAATTCCTGTCGCTCTACCTCGCGCTTTCCTTCTATACGGCGGCCTTCATCGCAGAAATCGTCCGCGCCGGCATTCTCGGCGTCGACAAGGGGCAGACGGAGGCGGCCTATTCCCTCGGATTGACGCCTGGTCCGACCCTGCGCCTGGTGATCGTGCCACAGGCGCTCAGGATCATCGTTCCGCCGCTGACCAGCCAGTACCTAAATTTGACGAAGAACACTTCCCTCGCGGTGGCGATCGGCTATGCCGACCTCGTCGCGATCGGCGGAACGATCCTGAACCAGACGGGCCAGGCGGTGGAGATCGTGGCGATCTGGATGGTCGTCTATCTCGGCATCAGCCTCGCCGTTTCCGTATTGATGAACTGGTTCAACGCCAGAACGGCGCTGAAGGATAAATAGGGCGATGCAGGAACACGACCTGACTTTCGTCCGCGCCGAAATGGCCGTCGCCGAGGCTCCGCCGAGGAGCGGACAGGGGTTCATCGGCTGGATCAGGAAAAACCTCTTCGCTTCGATCGGGGATACGATCCTCACCCTCTTGGGTGTCGCGCTGGTCGTCCTGATCGTGCCGCCGCTGGCGGATTGGCTCTTCCTCCATGCGCAATGGACGGGAACCGATCGGACCTTCTGCGCCACCAAAGCGCAAGGCGGGATCCATCCGGACGGCTGGTCGGGCGCATGCTGGGCATTCGTCGGCCAGAAGTTTCAGCAATTTCTCTATGGCCGCTATCCGGTCGGGGAACGCTGGCGCGTCGATCTGGTCGGAGCACTGTTTATCGTCCTTCTCGCTCCGCTGCTGATCCCAAGAGTGCCGCGCAAGGGATTGAACGCGCTTCTGTTTTTTGTCTTCTACCCCGTCATTTCCTTCTTCCTGCTGCTGGGAGGCCGGTTCGGCCTGACGCATGTGGAAACGCCGCTCTGGGGCGGGCTGATGGTGACGCTCATCCTTTCCTTCGTCGGCATCGTGGCGTCATTCCCGATGGGCATATTGCTGGCGCTCGGCCGGCGCTCACGGCTGCCCATCGTGAAAGGCGTGTGCGTGGCCTTTATCGAGATAGTCCGTGGCGTGCCGCTGGTTACGGTGCTGTTCATGGCGAGCGTCATGCTGCCGCTTTTCCTGCCGCCCGGAACGACCTTCGACAAGCTTTTGCGCGCGCTGGTCGGCGTGTCGATCTTTGCCGGCGCCTATATGGCGGAAGTGATCCGTGGCGGCCTTCAGGCCATACCGAGAGGCCAATATGATGGCGCGGATTCGCTCGGCCTTTCCTACTGGCAGAAGATGGGGCTGATCGTCCTGCCGCAGGCGGTGAAGCTTATCATCCCAGGCATCGTCAACGAGTTTATCGGTCTCTTCAAGGACACGACGCTCGTCTATATCATCGGCATGTTCGATCTGCTTGGCATCGTAACGCAGAATTTTTCCGATTCGAACTGGGCGAGCCCCCAAACACCCCTCTCGGGACTTGTTTTCGCCGGCTTCGTCTATTGGTGCTTCTGTTTTGCGATGTCACGCTATTCGCAATTCATCGAACGCCGGCTCGACAGAGACCGCAAGCGATAAGGGCCCATCAATAAGGGAATGGAGAATGGCGACAGAAAACGCCGTCAAAGCCGATGAACTTCGCGTCCGTGCGGACCGCATGCATGTGTCGGATACCGACGTGGCGATCGACATTGCCGGCCTGCACAAATGGTATGACGATTTTCATGTCCTGAAGGACATCAACCTCACGGTCATGCGCGGCGAGCGCATCGTTATCTGCGGGCCGTCGGGGTCGGGGAAATCGACCCTGATCCGCTGCATCAACCGGCTGGAGGAGCACCAGAAGGGCCGGATCGTCGTTGACGGCATCGAACTGACGGACGATCTGAAGAGGATTGACGAGGTGCGTCGCGAGGTCGGCATGGTCTTCCAGCACTTCAACCTCTTCCCGCATCTCACCATCCTGGAAAACTGCACGCTGGCGCCAATCTGGGTGCGCAAAATCCCGAAAAGGCAGGCGGAGGAAACCGCCATGCACTTCCTCACTCGTGTGAAGATTCCGGAGCAAGCCCATAAATATCCCGGCCAATTGTCGGGCGGCCAGCAGCAGCGCGTGGCGATTGCACGCTCCTTATGCATGAACCCGAAGATCATGCTCTTCGACGAGCCGACATCGGCGCTCGACCCTGAGATGATCAAGGAGGTGCTGGAAACGATGGTGAGCCTGGCGGAGGAGGGGATGACCATGCTGTGCGTCACCCACGAGATGGGCTTCGCCCGCATGGTCGCCAACCGCGTCATCTTCATGGACCAGGGCCAGATCGTCGAGCAGAACACCCCGGCGGAATTTTTCGACCATCCGCGGCACGAGCGTACGAAGCTCTTCCTGAGCCAGATTCTGCACTGACCAAATTCAGATTTCTGCGCTCCAACCGTAAAGCCAGTCGAGATCGGCGGCGAGCTTTTGGGGCGGGCGGGTTTTCAGGACGAGATTGCGGGCGAGCGCGATCGGTCCTGCCGCGTGCCAGGCGAAATGGTTGAAGGCGCCGCGACGGCTTACACGTTGGATGCGCGGCCGGCGAAGCTCTTCATAGCGGGCGAGCGCGTGCGACAGGTTCTCCGGTGTTGCCGCGACCAGAGAAGCGAGCACAGCCGCATCCTCGATCGCCATCGCCGCGCCCTGCGCCGCAAACGGCGTCATCGCATGCGCGGCGTCGCCGATCAGCGTGATGCCCCTGCCGTCTGTCCAGCGTCCGGACGGATCGACGGCATGGATCGGCCAGGCTGTCCATGGCCCGGCTTTCTCGGGCAGCGAGGCGAGCGGCGGCGCCCATTTCGCCATTGCTTTAGCGAGCGGGCGGGTATCGGGCTGAGTCGACCAGGAGCCCGCGGTTACATTTCCCTTCATCAACACCGCGAGATTTATCTCAGAGCCCGCCTTTACCGGATAGGCGATCAGATGGGCGGCAGGATGCAGGAAAGCCATGACGCTGCTGCCGGAAAAGAGTTCGAGCACCGACGGCGCAAGGCCATCGCCGCTTTTGAGCGTCGCCCGCCAGGCCATCTTTCCCGACGGCCGGTTGCGCGCCGCTCCGGCCACGAAGGTCCGCGCCGTGGACCAGACGCCATCTGCTCCGATCAGCAGATCGCAATGTGATTCTTCGATTTTCCCCGCCGACTCAATGCTGGCCGCAGTTCCGTCATCGTTGAACGCGACATGCCGCAGCGTTGCGCCGAGCTCAAGGTGGATATTCGGCCGCTCTTTGACCGTGGCAAGGAGCGACGCCTGCAAATCGGCGCGATGGAGGACGAGATAGGGGGCTTTCCATCGCTCTTCCGCCCCTATCCCAAGAGGAACTTCCGCCAGCAGCGCGAGACTGACGGCATCGCGAAGCGCCACGGATCGCGGATGGGTGGAAACCGGCGACAGCCGGTCCAGCACGCCTAGTCGGGCGAGGATACGGGTTGCGTTGGGAGAAAGCTGAAGGCCGGCCCCGACCTCGTTCAGGCGCTCCGCCCGCTCGATGATCGTCGTCTCGAAGCCTTCGTTCGCGAAGGCAAGCGCGACCGTCAAACCGGCTATGCCGGCGCCGGCGATGAGGACCCGGCCTGACGTCTTTTTCATCCAAGTGCCGGGATCGGCTGAATTCTTGTTCGGGCGAGGCGCCTGGCCGGGGCCTTATGCAGCCCGCTCGACATAGAGGCAGCCCGCCGGTTGGGTTTCGTCGGCATGAAGGGACGGATCATAGCGATAGAGCGTCGAGCAATAGGAACAGACCTTCTCCGAATCGTCACCCATGTCGAGATAGACATGCGGATGGTCGAAAGGCGGATTGGCGCCCACGCACATGAACTCCCGGACGCCGATGGCGATGACCGGATGGCCGGCATCGTTCTGGAAATGCGGGATCGAATGGCCGGCCATCGAATGTCTCCTGTAGGGGCGTGCAGTCCGTCAACGCGATAATCTCGCGCTTGCGTTTGTATCATAAGACGGCAGGATGCAAGATAAGATATGAAACTGTCGCAAAAGCCTGTCAGGACAGGAAATAATGGTTCTGTACAAGAACGGGTGGGTAAATGACGGAGTTGAAGCCGGTTCAGAAGGAATTCGCAACCGAGCCCATGGCGCGGGGCGAAGCGGCGTCGGGCGATCCCGACCGCTTCGTCAATCGCGAGTTCTCCTGGTTGCAATTCAACCGGCGCGTTCTGGAGGAATCGCAGAATCCAAACCATCCGCTTCTGGAGCGGGTGCGGTTCCTGTCCATCTCCGCCACAAATCTCGACGAATTCTTCATGGTCCGTGTCGCCGGCCTTGCCGGCCAGGTCCGGCAGGGGATCGTCACCAAGAGCCCGGACGGCCGTACACCAGACCAGCAACTCGACCAGATTCTGCTCGAGGTCGGCCGATTGCAGAACGACCAGCAGGCGAGCCTGTCGAAACTGCGCCAGTTGATGCGACTGGAGAGGATCGAGATCATTTCCGCCGAGGCTCTGTCGGCGGACGACCGGGAATGGCTGGAAAACCATTTCATGGAAGCGATCTTCCCGGTGCTGACGCCGTTGTCGATCGATCCAGCGCACCCCTTTCCGTTCATCCCCAATCTCGGCTTTTCCGTTGCATTGACGCTCCGGCATTTGAGCGACGGCGAAGTGATGACCGCGCTGTTGCGTTTGCCGGTGGCGCTCCGCCGCTTCATCCGTCTGCCAGATCGGGGCGATACGGTTCGATTCATAACGCTGGAGGACGTGGTCGCCCTTTTCATCGAAAAGCTCTTTCCGGGCTATGAGGTGAGAGGGTCCGGCACATTCAGGATCATCCGCGATTCCGATATCGAGGTCGAGGAAGAGGCGGAGGATCTGGTCCGCTTCTTCGAGACGGCGCTGAAGCGCCGGCGCCGCGGCTCGGTGATCCGTATCGAATTCGACAGCCAGATGCCCGAGCCGCTTCGGGAATTCGTCGCCACGGAACTCGGCGTCCTTCCGGGCCGCATCAGCGTCCTGCCGGGGCCGCTCGCGGTCAACCAGATATCGGAGATCGTCAGCCTGCCGCGCGACGATCTCAAATTCATGCCCTACAATCCGCGTTTTCCCGAGCGCATCCGCGACCACGGCGGCGACTGCTTCGCGGCGATCCGCGAGAAGGACATCATCGTCCATCACCCCTACGAATCCTTCGACGTGGTGGTGCAGTTCCTGCGCCAGGCGGCGGTCGACCCCGATGTCGTCGCCATCAAGCAGACGCTTTACCGCACCTCCAACGACAGCCCGATCGTGCGTGCGCTGGTCGACGCCGCCGAACTGGGCAAATCCGTCACCGCGCTCGTGGAACTGAAGGCGCGTTTCGATGAGGAGGCAAACATACGCTGGGCGCGCGATCTCGAACGCGCCGGCGTGCAGGTCGTCTTCGGCTTCGTCGAATTGAAGACGCATGCGAAGATGTCGCTGGTCGTGCGGCGCGAGGACAATCGCCTCAGGAATTATGTCCATCTCGGCACCGGCAATTATCATCCGGTGACGGCGCGCATCTATACCGACCTTTCCTTTTTCACCTCCGATCCGGATATAGCCCGCGACGTGGCGCAGATCTTCAATTTCATCACCGGCTATGCCGAGCCGACCAAGGAAATGGTGATCGCCGTTTCACCCTTCACGCTGAGGACGCGCATTCTCAATCACATTCACGACGAGATAGAACACCTGAAGGCCGGCCGGCCGGCGCAGATCTGGATGAAGATGAATTCGCTCGTCGATCCGGTCATCATCGACGCGCTTTACGAAGCAGGCCGGGCCGGCGTCGAGATCGATCTTGTCGTCCGCGGCATCTGCTGCCTGAGGCCGCAGGTACCCGGCCTTTCGGAGAATATCCGCGTCAAGTCGATCGTCGGGCGCTTCCTGGAGCACAGCCGCATCTACTGCTTCGGCAACGGTCACGGCCTGCCGTCCGACGATGCAATCGTCTATATCGGATCGGCAGACATGATGCCGCGCAATCTCGACAGGCGCGTCGAGACGCTGGTGCCGATCACCAACCCGACTGTGCACGAGCAGGTGCTCGGGCAGATCATGCTTGGAAACATCATGGACAACCAGCAGAGTTTCGAAGTATTGGCTGACGGGACCTCCCGACGCTTGCCGCCGGAAGAGGGAGAAGACCCCTTCAACGCCCAGGAATATTTCATGACGAATCCAAGCCTGTCGGGCCGAGGGGTGGCGCTTAAATCCCACGCGCCAAAGCGTATGGCGCGCTATAAGAGGCGCAAGAAGGCACAGGCCGCAGCAGCCGAATGATCGCCGATTCACAGGGGCGGCTGCAGGACCGGAGGCCTCTTTCCGTTATCGATATCGGATCGAACTCGATCCGTCTCGTCGTCTATGAAGGCGTGGCGCGCTCGCCGACGGTGCTCTTCAACGAGAAGATGCTGGCGGGACTCGGGCGCGGCATCGTCTCGACGGGAAAACTCGACCCCGATGCGGTGAAGCGCGCGGTGGAGGAATTGCGGCGCTTCCGTGCCCTTTCGGTGCAGGCGGGCGCGGACACGCTCCACGTCATCGCCACCGCCGCGGCGCGCGAGGCGGAAAACGGGATGGATTTCATCCACCAGGCCGAAGATATCCTCGGCACGGAAATCCGCGTTTTGAGCGGTCGCGAGGAAGCGCATTATTCCGCGCTCGGCATCATCTCCGGCTTCCATCATGCTGATGGAATTGTCGGAGATCTGGGCGGCGGCAGCCTCGAACTGATCGATGTCAGCCGGGAGGCGGTCGGAGACGGCATCACGCTGCCGCTCGGCGGACTCCGTTTGCAGGACATGGCGATGAATTCGACCGTTACCGCGGGCCGCATCGCCGCCACACAACTCTCCCGCGCGAGGCTTCTGGCCGAAGCCGAAGGCCGCACCTTCTACTGCGTCGGCGGCACATGGCGGAACCTGGCGCGGCTTCATATGCAGGCGACCAACTATCCGCTCGCCGTGATGCACAATTACGAGATTCCGGTCGCCGGTTCCGCGGATTTCCTCAAGAAGGTGGCGCGCGGCAATCTGGACAAGATGAACGGTATTGAGCGGATCTCGAAGAGCCGCCGCGCGCTCCTTCCCTATGGCGCTGTCGTGCTGAGGGAGATCATCAAGATCATGCATCCGTCGCGGATCGTGGTGTCCGCGCTCGGCGTCCGCGAAGGCTTCCTTTACGCGCTTCTTTCACCGGAGGAGCAGCAGCTCGACCCGCTGATCACCGCCGCGGACGAATATGCGACGTTGCGCGCTCGTTCCCTGACCCACGCGCGCGAACTGGCGGAATGGACCGGTTATGCATTTTCGGCCTTCGGCATTGAGGAAACGGAAGACGAGGCGCGCTACAGGCAAGCGGCATGCCTGATGGCGGACACATCCTGGCGCGCGCATCCCGAATATCGCGGCGGCCAATCGCTCAATATCATAGCGCATGGCGCTTTCATCGGCATCGACCATCCCGGCCGCGCCTTCATCGCGCTCGCCAATCTCTACCGGCACGAGGGCATCTTCGAGGACGCCGCCGCGCCGGAGATAAAGGCGCTGGCGGGACCGCATCTCCTGGAGCGCGCGAGGCTCCTCGGCGCATTGCTGCGCGTCGTCTATCTCTTCACCGCTTCCATGCCCGGTCTCATGCCGCGGATGAAATGGAAGCGGGAAGCCGAAGGAAGACTGGTGCTGACCATTCCCGCCTCCCATGAGGACCTGATCGGCGAGCGCCCGATCGGCCGGCTTGCGCAACTGTCGAAGCTTGTCGGGCAGCCGATGGAATTCGCAGTGAGCGAGTAGGACCGAGCCCCAAAGGGTTGCAGCCAGCTTTCAGTGCGAATGTGCCAGCGCTTCGCGCATCAAGTGGACCGCCTTTGCGTTCGTGTCGAAGATCATGTGCGTCCTTACGATCTTCCCCTCGCGAACGGTATGCCATTCGTGCATGGGCAGGGTAGCCGTCCCGACCGGCCCTTTGACGTCGATCTCATAGAGCGTGGAAACGTCTCCGCCATCCTGCCATTGATGCAGTATACGGAACATGCTGATGCATTTTGCCTTTGCTGCTGCTCCGGCGAAATATGCCTGCTTGCCGCCGCTGCCGGCGTGCATAGGGGCAACAAAGGAAAAATCCTCCGCCACCTGTCGTCTCGCCGTCTCTATGTCGCCGGACATGAAGGCGCGCAGGAAGGCAGCGACTATTTCAGAGGCATTTCCACTCATGATCGGCCCTTCCACACCATTCCCGCCGCCCAGCTCCGGCTCTACCCATCCTATGCGCCCACTTCGAACACAGCGATCTTCCTGTTCTCGAACTTCAGTGCGATCTCGCCACGAATCAGCCTGAGCGCCTTTTCGCCGAAGACGGCGCGGCGCCAACCCTGCAGCGCCGGAACGTCCGCCTTTTCCTGTTCCGCCGCCAGACGATCGATGTCGTCGCTCGACGCGAGCATCTTCGGCGCCACGTTTTCCTCATCCGCGACGAGCTTGAGAAGGACTTTCAGGAGTTCGGCCGCCGCGCCCGTGCCTTCGGGCGATTGGATCATCTTCGGCGGCTGCGGCATCTCCTCGCGGGGAATAGCGAGCGCGGCGTTGACGGCTTCGAGCAAGTCGACGGCGGTCGCGGACCGTTCCCACCCCTTTGGGGTCATCCGCAATCGGGCGAGGGCTTCCTGGTCGCGCGGTTGCTGCTGGGCGATTTCGTAGATGGCGTCGTCCTTGACGACCCTCTGCCGTGGAACGTTCCTCTCGCGCGCCTCGCGCTCGCGCCATGCGGCGACATGCTTGACAATCGAAAGTTCCTGCGGTTTGCGCAATCGCATCTTCAGCCTCTTCCAGGCGTCGTCCGGATGCGGATCGTAGGTTTTGCGCGAGGTGAGGACTTCCATTTCCTCCTTCAGCCAATGGGCGCGCTTTTCGCGCTCCAGTTCGTCCTTCAGCTTGAGATAGACATCGATCAGATAGGTGACATCGGCGAGCGCGTAGGAAAGCTGCTTGTCGCTGAGGGGCCTGCGGCGCCAATCGGTGAAGCGGGACGATTTGTCGATGCGGGTGCCGGTGACTTTCTGGACCAGCTGGTCATAGGAGACGCTGTCGCCGAAGCCGCAAACCATGGCCGCGACCTGGGTGTCGAAAACAGGATGCGGAATAAGGTCTCCGAGATGGAAGATGATCTCGATGTCCTGCCGCGCGGCGTGGAAGACCTTCGTCACCTTCTCGTTCGCCATCAGTTCGAAGAATGGCTTCAGGTCCATGCCTGGCGCCAGTGGATCGACAAGCGCGGTCACGCCCGGCGCCGCCATCTGGATCAGGCAAAGCTCGGGCCAGAAGGTGGTTTCGCGGATGAATTCGGTATCGACGGTGACGAAATCCGATTTCGAAAGCTGCCGTATGACCTCTTCAAGCTCGCCGGTGGTGGTGATCAGGTGAAGAAGGTTTTTCCGAACGTCATCCAATTGGCAATTCCCAAATTCCGAATGTCGCGGGACGCGTGTCCCTTACGACTCATGTCGATATGCTGCGTCGATCCCCCATCCCCTGGATATAGCGCAAACACGGCGCTGCCAAGTTGCGGGCCCTTTCGCGAGCGACTTGATCGGCTGAATCCGCTCAGTTCGTGTTGCGGCGATTGCCGCCATCCTTTGGCTTGGCGGTTTTCACCTGCGCCTTGCGCGCAAGACGGATGAAGAGCGGTGAGGTCCTGAGCAAGGGCATGAAGCGCGTGCGCATGGCGGAGGGAACCGGCTTGCGGGCCCGAATCCGCATCAGGATCACCGATATCAGGACGAAATAGATGACGCCGCTCACGCCGAACAAAGCGGGCGGCCCGAGTTTCTGCATGACGGTGGAAGCGAGCAGGGGACCGATCACCGCGCCGATGGAATAGAAGAAGAGCAGGCCTGCCGCGAGCTTCACATACTGGTCTTCACGGGCGAAGTCGTTGGCATGGGCGACCGAGAGTGCATAAAGCGGCATGGCGAAGGAGCCGAAGGCGAGGATGAGGACAAAATTCCTGAGGGCGTCCTGGCCCGCGAAAAGCGTGATGGCGAAGGCGGACAGCATTGCTCCGGCGGCCGTGGCCATGATCACCCAGCGGCGGTCCCAACGGTCCGAGAGGAGACCAAGCGGATATTGCATCACCACGCCGCCGATAATGCCGGCGCTCATGAACGTCACGACCTGGGTGACGCTGAAGCCGATCAACTCGCCATAGACGGGCGCCACCGTGCGGAAGGCGCTGTTGGTCATCCCGATCGCGACGCAGCCGAAACAGGCAAGCGGCGAGATCGCCCAGACCCCGGAGAGATCGACGCGCATATCGGATGGCGGCTTCGGATTCGAGCGGTCCCCGATAGAAACCGGGACGAGAGACAATGCGAACATCATCGCCATGATGGCGAAGATCAGAAACCCGCCTGTTCCCGTTGCGGCCATGACATATTGCGTCCCGACCACGGAGGAGATGTCGACGACGCGATAGAGCGCCAGCACGCGCCCGCGGTTCTCGTTGGTCGAGCCTGCGTTGAGCCAGCTTTCCACGGTGGTGAAAAGGCCGGCGAAACAGATGCCGGACAGGAACCGGATGATCGCCCAGTTGACGGGATCGATCAGGATGACCAGCATCAGCGAGCCGGATGCGACAAGCGCCGCGAGCGTTGCGAAGACGCGGATATGGCCGACGGCGCGCAGCATGCGCGCGACGGTCAGGCAGCCGACGAGGAAGCCGGCGAAATAGGCGGTCCCGAAAAATCCGATCGTCGCGGGCGAAAAGCCCTCCTGCGCTCCCCTGAGCGCGATCAAGGTCCCCTGCAGCCCGTTGCCGCCAAGGAGAATGCCGACGGTGACGTAAAGCGGAAGGAGAGGGCGGATGGATGACATTTTCGGCCCTGTGCGTCGTCCGCTCCCTATACGACGCCGATGGGCGAATCGATAGCCGGAGAACGTCAGATGCCGGCAAAATTCCGTCGGTACGAGGGACGATCCCGCTTCTATTGGCGAGATCGTCGGAAACGCCCCGAATTGCGTCTTTGTCTTGACAAAAGCGGACCCACATGCGCTTTTCCGCGCGAATTTCGAGGGCCTCGCGCCTTCTCCCTTGCACGCCTGAACAGAAAGCATCGGCCATGCACCGTTACCGCAGCCATACCTGCGCCGCCTTGAGGAAATCGGATGTCGGTAAAACCGTCCGTCTTTCCGGATGGGTGCATCGCGTGCGCGACCATGGCGGACTGCTCTTCATCGACCTGAGGGACCATTACGGCCTGACGCAGATCGTCGCCGATCCGGATTCGCCTGCCTTCAAGGCCGCCGAACTGGTGCGGGGCGAGTGGGTCATCCGCGTCGATGGCGAGGTCAAGGCGCGCACGCCCGAGACGGTCAATCCGAACCTCGCGACGGGAGAGATCGAGGTTTTCGCGCGCGAGATAGAAGTGCTTTCGGCGGCGAAGGAATTGCCGCTGCCTGTTTTTGGCGAGCCCGATTATCCGGAGGACATCCGGCTGAAATACCGCTTCATCGATCTGCGCCGCGAAACGCTGCACAGGAACATCGTGCAGCGCACGAAGATCATCGCCGAAATCCGCAAAAAGATGACGGATTCCGGTTTCGCTGAATATTCGACGCCGATCCTCACTGCTTCCTCGCCTGAGGGCGCGCGCGACTTCCTCGTGCCGTCGCGCATCCATCCCGGCACTTTCTACGCGCTGCCGCAGGCGCCGCAGCAATACAAGCAATTGATCATGATGTCGGGCTTCGACCGCTATTTCCAGATCGCGCCCTGCTTCCGCGATGAGGATCCGCGCGCCGACCGCCTGCCGGGCGAGTTTTACCAACTCGACGTCGAGATGAGCTTCGTCACGCAGGACGATGTTTTCTCCACGATGGAGCCCGTCATCCGCGGCGTCTTCGAGGCCTTCGCCGAGGGCAAGCCGGTGACGCAGAAATTCCGCCGCATTCCCTATGACGAGGCGATGCGGAAATACGGCACGGACAAGCCGGACCTCAGGAATCCGATCGAGATGCAGGACGTGTCGGAGCATTTCCGCGGCTCCGGCTTCAAGGTCTTCGCCGGCATCCTCGCCAATGATCCGAAGGCGCAAGTCTGGGCCATTCCCGCGAAAACGGGCGGCTCCAGAGCCTTCTGCGATCGCATGAATTCATGGGCGCAGGGCGAGGGCCAGCCGGGGCTGGGCTATATTTTCTGGCGGCAGGAAGGCGCCGTGCTCGAAGGCGCCGGGCCGATCGCCAAGAATATCGGTCCGGAGCGTACCGAGGCGATCCGTACGCAGATGGGCCTTGACGAGGGCGATGCCTGTTTCTTCGTCGCCGGCGATCCGGCGAAATTCGCCGCCTTTGCCGGAGCGGCGCGCACGCGGGCGGGCGAAGAGCTTAACCTGGTCGATCGCGACCGTTTCGAACTCGCCTGGATCGTCGATTTCCCGTTCTACGAATGGAACGAGGAGGAAAAGAAGATCGATTTCTCGCATAACCCGTTTTCCATGCCGCAGGGCGGCCTCGACGCGTTGGAAAGTCAGGACCCGCTGACCATCAAGGCATTCCAATACGACGTGGTGTGCAATGGTTTCGAGATCGCTTCGGGCGGCATTCGCAACCATCTGCCCGAAACCATGGTCAAGGCGTTCGAGATTGCTGGCCTGTCGCGCGATACGGTCGAGGAGCGCTTCGGCGGCCTTTACCGCGCCTTCCAGTATGGCGCGCCGCCGCATGGCGGTATGGCGGCTGGCATCGACCGCATCGTCATGCTGCTCGTCGGCGCGAAAAACCTGCGCGAGGTGACGATGTTCCCGATGAACCAGCAGGCCTACGACCTCTTGATGGGCGCGCCGTCGCCTGCCACGCCGCAGCAATTGCGCGAACTCAGCCTGCGCACGGTAGCATCGAAGGCCGAATGATGAAGGCTGCCCCGCGCCTCCTCGTCACCGGCTTCGAGCCGTTTCCGGGGGCGCCGGTCAACCCGACCGAGGGGCTGGTACAGACCTTGCGGAAGGAGCCGCCGCAAGGACCATCGGCCTTCCGGGCGGAGGTGCTGCCGGTCGATTACACGAAAGTCGGGGCAGCGCTTTCCGAAATCGGCCGTGAATTCCGGCCCGACATCGCCATCCATTTCGGACTGGCCGCGCAATGTCATGGTTTCCGGCTGGAGCGCATCGCCCGCAACAGTTTCGCCGGGGCGCGGCCCGACAATGCCGGCGCGATGCCTTCTGCTGAGAAAATTTGCGACGCGCCGGCGGAACTGCCGTCCAACCTGCCGCTCCAGGCGATCCACGATGCGCTTACCGCGGAAGACCTTCCGGTCGAATGGTCGGACAATGCCGGCGCCTATCTCTGCAACATGGTCTTTACCTTGTCGCGCGCGCATGCGTGCGACGGTTTTTCCCCGGCGATGAGCGGCTTTATCCATGTGCCGCTGACGCAAGCGGGAGAGGGGCTTGCGCGCGCCGAACTCCTCGCAGGCGCGCGCATCGCCATCGCGCAGTCGGTGGCGGCCTGGAATGTTTCCCTGTCAGCATAGAGCGGCAGGTCCGCCGCTCCATAGCTTCTCAATAGCGAGAAGCTCCTACTGATTGGCCGTCACCGTCACGCCGAGCTGATTCGGTATCTGCTCCGGCGCGGCCATGGCGCCGGCGATCAATATGCCGAGCGAAAGCGGCGAAGGAGGAGCGGCCTTGATGGTCAAATTCTTCGGATCGTCGAGGAATTTCGATACCGCAGCGGTTACCTTGGCCGAGAATTCAGGGTTGTGCATTTTGGCGAGCGCAAAGGGCAGAACCGCCTTCGCCTGGTTGATGATGTCTTCCCGGCGCATGTTCTGCTTGGCCGCGAGATAATCGATCACCTTGCCGGTCAGCGAGTCATCGGTAAAGCTGATCTTCGCGTCGGTGAACGACAATTGCTGCAGCAGGCCGAGCAGCACCAAGCCCTGGGCGGAGTTTTTCTTTTGCGGATGCGCCGCCATTTCCATGCGGACGCGGTGGACAGACTTGATGAAGTCCCTTGTGTAGCCGCTCATGTCGAGGCTGATCGCCAGCGTGCCGGCGTTCTTCACGGCGACCTCGTATTTGTCGATGTCCATCCGGCCATTGCTCGGCGACCAACTGCCCGCCATGTCGGCCGATCCATCGATCGTCTCGTAGCCCAGCGCCTGGATGACGGCTTTCGCTTTCGGATCCTTGGTCGCCGACAGGTCCGCGGTGAAATGGTCGACCGCGCCGGTGAATTTCAACGGATTGTCACCGCTGGGCGGCGTGATGTCGACATGGCAATTGCTGGCGTCGAAGACCGCATCGCCACCCTTCTTGACATTTATATCCTGGATACGCGCATGGTCGTAGAGCATGAGGCCGGCCATGGGATCGTCATTCTTGCCCTGGGCCGGGAGCCTGAGGCCGGAAATCTCTATGCCGGTAGCGTCGAGTGTGGTGCCATCCTTGGTGACGCTGTAGTCGGGCATCGTGACCTTGTTGATCCGGTAGCCGCCATTCTCCTCGCTTACGCCCGAAAGCGTGACATCGCCGATCTCGGCGGGTTGCGTACTGGCAGATGTGCTCGCCGTCACGCCGCTCAGCACCATCGAAGCATCGTTTCCGCTGACGCTCCTCCAGGAAAGCGTTACGCCTTGTTCCGCGAAGGCAGCCTTCAGGCGCGCTGCAACGTCGTTGGGGTCGGCCGCCTGCGCGCCCGCCGCACCGTAGGTAATCAAGACCGAGAGAATGGAACCCTGCAAAAGGCAGCGCTTTATCGACATGAAGTCTCCCCGCATGATGTCGGCTACGCATGTGTCCCGACGAAAAAGGCCTGATAAAGGCATTTGATAGCATTATTGCGCGGGCACGGACAGAAGCAGATTGCACGCGGGTTGAAAACGGCCTGCCGCGGAATCGGCCGGCGCGAAGCCTCAATCGGCTTTCGTTCTCCCCGTGGCCAGATAGATCATGCCTGCCAGGAGAATGAGAAGAAGCGGCAGCCAGCCGCGGCGCACCACGTTTTCGACACTGTGCGTGAAGGTTCTTTGCCTGTGATGCAGCGGAACGTCGACCATCTCGGCGACGGCGCCAAGCGCGCCATCCGGGGCGATATTGTCTCCGTTTTCGAAATCGTCATAGGCCTCGCCTTCCGCGGGGCGATAGGAGGCGCTGATCGTCCGCACGAGTTTTTCAAGGCCCTTCTTGGAGATGCTTTCGTCCACGGGAACGATCCGGAACGCGATATAGCCGCGGCGGTCGAAGATCGCGGCCTTGGCGTTCATGAGCGGATGTCCGTCCCAGTCCATTGAGAACGCGTAGAAAAGCAGATCGTGGTCGCGGTCGAGCGTCGGCTCGACAGCCCAGCCCGAGGGCGTGATCAAGGAGCCGGTTTCTTTCGCCTGCCTTCTCAGCCCCGCGACGAAGCCATCCCAGAGTGATGCGACAGCGAGGCGCCGATCCGCATGGTCCCAATTGGCGAAGGTGACATGGCCGTCCGAATTCGGCTTTTCCACCACCAGCGTCGCGATTCCGGCGGAACGTTCCGACACCATCGCGTCCACGCCCTTGCAGTGCGTCCAGCCCCAATTGTGCAGCACGCGGCAGGCATCCTCATGCGTATAATATTCCGCGCCTGGGCCGATCGGATCGAGCGTTCCGCGCGCCAGCGTCAATGGATGGTCGAAAGGGCGGGCGAGGATTTCGTGAAGCGCCTGGGCGTGCGCGGGCGCAGCCACCCCGGCGAGAAAACAGGGAGCGAGCGCCGCAACGCAAAGGAGGGACCGAAGATGTTTCATGCTTCCGCACTGGCCGCATCTGGCGGCACTGCGCCGGATATTCTCTTTTGCACCGTGGATTTGCAAGGCGTCTTGCTGGAACAAAAGCGTGTTCGGAAAGGCTTTCGTTTGAGTTTCCGTTGACGCAGTTGCGGTCACGCCGTTCAGATGCTTCCACCGCCGCCGAAAACCGCCGTTCGTCTAGCAGATCGTCGGCTTTCGGAAGAGACGGTTCCGGGTCTGGTTCGAGCTCGTCGTTAACCTGCCCGGTCGAGTTGCTTTTTGCGTAGTGTGATGTGAGGTCAGACCTGGGTGGCCGAATAGTCCATGTCCCTCAGGTCGTCGAGCAAACCCGGCCCCGTCGGCGTCCAACCCAGTTTCTGCCGGGTCTGTGTGCTGGAAGCTGCAATATCCGCGGAAGCGAACATTGCGAACCAGCCGAAATGGGCTTCGGCCTCATTCTTTGAGAGGGAGACGGCGGGCAGCCCAAGCCCCGCGGCAACGGCGTCGGCGATATCGCGCGCGGCGACCCCCTCTTCCGCTACGGCGTTATAGCGGGCGCCCGGCTCGGCGCGATCAAGCGCCAGAACGTAGAGCTTCGCCACGTCGCTCACATGACCTGCGGCCCAGCGGTTCGCGCCTTGATCGACATAGGCGACCACGCCTTTCTGGCGCGCCATCTCGATATAGGGCGAGATGAGGCCTTGTCTGAGGGTGTCGTGCACCTGCGGAAGTCGAACAACGCCAAGGTTGACCCCCGCTTCGAGTTGTTCCTGCCCAGCCAGTTCCGAGGCTATGCGTGGGTTGAAATGATGAGCGTCGAACACATCCTCGCGAGCGGGTTCGCCATTTCCCGGATCGCCGATGCCGACGCCCGACGTGATGAGCAGCGGCCGGTCCGATCCTTTCAGAACAGACCCGAGCGCGGCGATGACGCGACGATCCTTTTCGCAATTGGCGACGAAATTTGTAAAATCATGGTCGAACGCCGTGTGGATGACGGCGTCGGCATTCGCGGCTCCTTTCGCCAGAGCCGTGGGATTTTCCAGCGTCCCGAGATAGGCGGATGCACCGGCGCGCGCCAGTTCACTCGCTCCGGAGTCAGAACGGGTAAGGCCGATCACCTCATGGCCCGCGGCCGTAAGTTCGCGAAGGATACGGGATCCTATGAACCCGGTGGCGCCTGTCAGAAAAACACGCATGCGAAATCTCCTGCATTGACGCGCCGGGTGATCTCATGGAAGGTTGTCCTGTTAAAGTAGTGATTTTATCATAGTATAACTATCACCCGGATCGCATGAGCGAACACATCTCCGAAAATGCTCTTGGCACATTCCTGCGCGACCGGCGCATGCGCCTCGATCCGGCTGCATTCGGTTTCGAGGTCGGCCGCCGACGTACGCCGGGCTTGCGCCGTGAAGAAGTCGCCCAGCGCGCCAATATAAGCCCGACTTGGTATACCTGGCTGGAGCAGGGGCGAGGCGGGGCGCCGTCCGCCCATGTGCTCGACCGTATCGCACGGGGACTGATGCTGACCGAGCCCGAGCGCGATCACCTGCACATCCTCGCCTTCGGCCATCCTCCCGAACAGCGTTACCACCAACGAGAAAGCATCACGCCGCGGCTTCAGCACGTGCTGGACGCCATGCCCTTCAGCCCTGCCATCATCAGGACGGCAACGTGGGATGTCGTGGCGTGGAACAAGGCCGCGACCATTGTCCTGACGGACTATGCCAAGCTGCCGAAGGACCAGCGCAATATTCTTCGCAGGATGTTCTCCGACGAGCGGGTGCGCGCTGCGCAGGACGACTGGCGCAATGTCGCCCGTTACGTCGTTGGCGCATTCCGGGCCGACGCCGCGCGCGCCGGCGCGGGGGCGGAAATCCGGCAGTTGGTCGATGAACTCTCCGCCAGAAGCCCCGAATTCAAGGCGATGTGGGACGACAACGAGATCACAAGTATGCGCGAAGGCGTCAAGCGACTTCACCACCCTGACCTTGGAACGATCGAACTGGAGTTCTCGACCTTCTCGGTCGAAGGCCGATCCGACCTCAACATGATGGTGTATAGTCCGGCAAACATCGAGGTGATGGAGCAATTTCGCTCGCTGATCGCCAAGAGACACTCTCCCGTACTTCCTTGACGCCGCCACACCCGCGTGCCTCTTGCCGCGAATCGGCATGTCCGATAACCGGACGGCATGGGAAAATCTCTTGTTCCGCCTTCCGGGGGCGATGACCATATCGAGCCGGTCGATCTGAAGAAAGCGCTGGAAGAGCGCTATCTCGCCTATGCGCTCTCCACCATCATGCACCGCGCGCTGCCCGATATGCGCGACGGGCTGAAGCCAGTCCAGCGCCGCATCATGCACGCCATGCGGCTCCTGCGCCTCAATCCGGAGCAGGGCTTCGCCAAATGCGCCCGCATCGTCGGCGAGGTGATGGGCAAGTTCCATCCGCATGGCGACCAGTCGATCTATGACGCGCTGGTGCGCCTGGCGCAGGATTTCGCCGTGCGCTATCCGCTCGTCGACGGGCAGGGCAATTTCGGCAATATCGATGGCGATAACGCCGCCGCTATGCGCTACACCGAAGCGCGCATGACAGAGGTGGCGACGGAACTCCTTTCCGGCATCACCGAAGACGCCGTCGATTACCGCCCGACCTACAATGAGGAGGACGAGGAGCCGGTCGTCCTGCCCGGCGCCTTCCCGAACCTGCTTGCCAACGGCTCGACCGGCATCGCCGTCGGCATGGCGACGTCGATCCCGCCGCACAATGCCGCCGAGATCTGCGATGCCGCGCTGCATCTGATCGAGAATCCGGAGGCCGATGTCGACCGGCTGATGCAGATCGTCGAGGGGCCGGATTTTCCGACCGGTGGCGTCATCGTCGATAGCCGCGCATCGATCGTCGAAGCCTATCGGACAGGCCGTGGCGGTTTCCGTGTCCGCGCCAGATGGGAGCAGGAGGACCAGGGCAGGGGAACCTGGGTAATCGTCGTCACCGAAATCCCCTATCAGGTGCAGAAGGCCCGCCTGGTCGAGAAGCTTGCCGAACTGATCCTGGCGCGCAAGGTGCCGCTTCTGGAAGACGTGCGCGACGAGAGCGCGGAGGATATCCGGCTCGTGCTCGTGCCGAAAAGCCGCGGCGTCGATCCCTCGATCCTGATGGAATCGCTCTTCAAGCTCTCCGACCTCGAGGCGCGTATCCCGCTCAACATGAACGTTCTCTCGCGCGGCAAGGTGCCGAACGTGCTCTCGCTCAAGGATGCGTTGAAGGAATGGCTGGATCACCGCAAGGAAGTCTTGATCCGGCGGTCGCGCCATCGTCTCGGCGAGATCGAGAAGCGGTTGGAAATCCTCGGCGGTTATCTGATCGCCTACCTCAACATAGACGAGGTGATCCGCATCATCCGCGAGGAGGATGAGCCGAAGCAGGAGATGATCGCCCGCTTCGGCCTCACCGATGTACAGGCGGAAGCCATCCTCAACATGCGCCTTCGTAATTTGCGCAAGCTCGAGGAATTCGAGATCCGCAGGGAATTCGACGCGCTCACTGAGGAGAAGAAGCAGATCGAGGCGCTGCTCGCCTCCGACGCCAGGCAGTGGCAGACGATCGCCTGGGAAATCGGCAAGGTGCGCGAAAAATTCGGCCCGGAGACCGAACTCGGCAAGCGCCGCACCACCTTTGCCGACGCGCCCGAGCACGATCTCACCGACATCCATCACGCCATGATCGAGAAGGAGCCGATCACCGTGATCGTGTCGGAGAAGGGCTGGCTGCGCGCCATGAAGGGGCATATGGCCGATTTCGAAGGGCTCTCCTTCAAGGAGGGCGACAGGCTGAAGCTCGCCTTCCACGCCATGACGACGGACAAGGTGCTTTTGTTCACGACAGGCGGCAAGTTCTACACGATCGGCGCCGACAGGCTGCCCGGCGGGCGCGGCCATGGAGAGCCGGTCAGGATCATGGTCGATATGGAGAACGACCAGGACATCGCCACGGCCTTCGTCCATGAACCTGGCCGGAAGCTTCTCCTCGCCAGCCATCAGGGCTATGGCTTCATCGTGCCGGAAGACGAGGTCATCGCCAACACGCGCAAGGGCAAGCAGGTGATGAACGTCAAGGCGCCGGACGAGGCGCAGAAGGCGGTCTTCCTGACGGGCGATCATGTCGCGGCGGTCGGCGAGAACCGCAAGATGCTGGTCTTCCCGCTGGTCCAGGTCCCGGAAATGGCTCGCGGCAAGGGCGTGCGCCTGCAACGCTACAAGGATGGCGGGCTTTCCGACGTCAAGACGTTCGGCATCGAGGAGGGCCTGACCTGGCTCGACTCTTCCGGCCGTACTTTCACGCGCTCCCGGGAGGAATTGGCCGAATGGATGGGCGACCGCGCCGCCGCCGGCCGTCTTGCGCCGAAGGGATTTCCAAGGACGGGCAAGTTCGGATGAGTTCCGTTTCCTACCGCTGAGGCCGGAAAGGGTTGTTTGCCGATGCAGGCGAGGAAAAGACGGCTAAAGAAGCGAAACGCCAGGATCTCGGCGGCCGAATGATCCCGCCGCAAGTCTCGGCCGCTGGAAGCTGCGGCACCGTGATCTATATGGAAGGGCCGTCGCGTTTGTGGGGTCCTCTTGAGCCAGCATCGAATCCACGCTCTTCTTGCTCTCGTTCTCCTCTCGTCGATTTCGGCCGCGCCGGCATTTGCACAACGCCACCCGAGCCAGAGCCGCGCGCCGTCAAACGCCAAAAGCTCGGTCGAGGCGCGTGCTGCCGGCGGCGTGTTGTCGCTTCTGCCGCCCGATTCTGTTACCGAGCACATGCTCGACGTAGGTCAGCGGAAACTCGCCTATACCGCGACTGCGGGAACCTTCACCCTATACGACCTGAATGGCGAGCCGCAGGCCGCGATCGCCTACAACGCCTATGTGCTGAAAGGCGCGAAACCCTCCGATCGCCCGATCACATTCGTTTTCAATGGCGGGCCCGGCGCGGCTTCGGCCTATCTGCATCTCGGACTGGTCGGACCGCAGGTCGTGGATTTCGGGCCGCGGAATGAGGGCAGTGCGGCGAAGCTGCACGACAACCCCGACACCTGGCTGAAATTCACCGATCTCGTGATGATCGATCCGGTTGGAACAGGCTGGAGCCGCGCCGCCAAACCGGACAAGACGGATGATTACTGGAACGTCGATACCGATGCCGAGACGATCTCCAAGGTGATCGCGCTTTACGTGGCGAAGAACAGCCGCGGCGCTTCGCCGAAATATCTGCTGGGCGAATCCTATGGCGGCTTCCGCGCCGTCAAGGTGGCGCAAACGCTGCAGGGCAAACAGGGGATTATCATCAACGGCATCGTCATGCTGTCGCCCTTCCTCGAAGGCGCGCTGCAGTTCAATGCCGATCGCTTCGCGCTCGGCGCGGCGTTGAAGCTGCCGTCACTGGCGGCTGCCGCGCTCGACCGGCAAGGAAAGTTCACGCCGCAAGCGCTTCAATCCGCCGAACATTTCGCCATGACGGATTATCTCGCGACGCTCGCCGGACCGACGCCGACAGGAGATGCCGCGAAATCGTTCTATCACCGGGTCGCCGACCTGACGGGCGTGCCGTTCGATGTCGTGGCGCGCACGCGCGGCCTGATCCGCGATGAATACGCCAAACGATCCGGGCCGGACGGTACGGGCGAAATCGTCAGCCCCTATGATGGCGCATCGTCGGCGCCAGATCCGTTTCCCGAGATGACCACGGACGAGGGGCCGGACCCGGTGCTGGATGGCTACACCCAGGCTTTGGGCGGCCTCTATGTCGGCTATGCGCGCGACGTGCTCGGCTTCAAAACCGAGATGACCTACAATCTCCTCAATCGCCAGACGGCGCAGAAATGGGATTGGGGTCATGGCGGCATGGGGCAGGCGAGCGCCACGCGCGATCTTAGGGAGCTGCTGGCGCTCGATCCGGGCTTGAACATCCTGATCGCCCATGGCCGCGACGACCTCGTCACGCCCTTTTCCGTCAGCCGTTACATTCTGGACCACCTGCCGCCGATCGGCGCGCCGGGCCGGCTACAACTCAGGCTCTACAAGGGCGGGCATATGTTTTATCTGACGCAAGGCTCGCGCGCAGCCTTCACCGCCGATGCGGCCGCTTTTTATCGCGAGGACGCCAAATAAGAGCAGTGGCGTTGTCACGTCCTTCGGAGGGCGTTAGGAAGGTGGCGACACCGACCGCGCAGGAGGAATGCATGAACAGGATCGATCTTTCCGGTCAGGTGGCCGTCGTCACCGGCGCGGCGCAAGGCATAGGCCTGGCGGTCGCGAAAAGGCTGGCCGCGAGCGGCGCGAAAGTCGCCAGCTGGGACGTCGCGGAAGAGAATGAAGCCTCGATGGCCGGTCTGGGCGGCGAAGCGATTGCGGTACGTTGTGATATCACGGATTGGGACTCCGTCAGCGGTGCCCTCGCTGAAACGAAGAAGAAGCTCGGCCCGGTGTCGATCCTGGTGAACAGCGCCGGTATCGCCGGGCCGAACGCGCTGGTCGAGGAGTATGACGTCGCTGCGTGGCAGCAGATTCTGGCGATCAATTTGACCGGTGCGTTCCTTGTGAACCGCGCCGTCATCCCCGACATGAAGGCCGGTAATTACGGCCGTATCGTCAATATCGCCTCGATCGCCGGCAAGGAGGGCAACCCCAACGCCGCCGCCTACAGCGCGTCCAAGGCGGGCGTGATCGCGCTCACCAAATCGCTCGGCAAGGAAACGGCCGGCTTCGATATCGCGGTCAATGCGGTGACGCCCGCCGCCGCGCGCACGCGCATCTTCGACCAGATGACGGAGGAGCACATCGGTTACATGCTTGCCAAAATCCCGCGCAACCGCTTCGTCGGCGTCGACGAGATCGCGGCGATGATCGCCTGGCTGGTGTCGAAGGAAAATTCCTTCACCACCGGCGCGGTGTTCGACCTGTCCGGCGGCCGCGCCACCTACTGAAGAGGAGCGTATGCTCTACGAAGGTGGCTGTCTCTGCGGTCATGTGCGCTATCGGGCGGATGCCGAGCCCGTCAATGAGCGTATCTGCCACTGCCGGCTCTGCCAAAGGGCTGTCGGCGCTGCCTTCAATGCGCGTGTGCTCTTCCATGGCGTCGATGTGGAAATAACAGGCCCCGTAGACTGGTCGCATTCGTCGCCGGACCTGCAGCGTGGCTTCTGCGCCGAATGCGGTACGACGCTCTTCACTCGTCGCCTGTCGAACGGCGTCATCGGCGTCGGTTCCGGTACGCTGGATGATCCCTCGCTCTTCAGGCCGCAGATGCACATCTTTACCGCCAGCAAGCAGCCATGGTTGAAGCTCGACGACGGCTTGCCCCAATATGAGGAATGGCCACCCCCTTAGCGGAACGGTTTGAGCGGAAACAGGCGGTATCCACTGGTCGATCGGAGGGAACCGCGCCGGCCAACTCCGGTTATGCTTCAAAGGAGTTGGCCATGCCCGATCCACATCCGCCTGAATCGCCTTCGACCCCGCCGCCTCCGGCCCCGAACTGGATGCCGGACGTAAAGGAACCCGAACCCGATCTTCTGCCCGATGAGGATCCCAATCCGAATCCGGACGAGAATCGCGAACCGCCGAAGCAGGCCGGCACGCAGCCAAAGCCTGTGCCGAACCCGATCCCACCGCGGCCGGAACCGTTCCCCGGGCCCAATCCCGATCCGCAGCCGCCCTTGCGCCTTGCATAACAGGAACAGCGTTGCCGATCCTCTGGCCGAGTCGATCCGGTTATCTGCCGATGCGTTGCATGAATGCCATCGCGCCATGCGGGGCGCGCACCTTTCCCGAGGTGATGAAATAGACGAAGACGTCGCGCGCCTTGACCGGAGCCTTGTGACCCGGATCGGCGAGCGGCAGATCGTCGGGCGCCTTTCCTTCCGCCCAGAGCTTTGCCCGCGCGGCCCATTCGTCGAGCCTTTTCGGCGTGTAGCAGGTCGGAATGTCGTCCGCGCCGGTCTGCAGGCGGGCATAGACGAAATCCCCGGTCACGTCGGCGATAGCGGGGTATTTCTCGTGGTCGGCATAGACCACGGCCACGTCATGCTTTCTCAACAGCGCGGGGAATTCCGGCACGACGAAGCTGTCGTTCCGAACTTCGACGGCGTGCCTGAGCTTCACGCCGTCCTGTTTTTCCGGGAGCAATGCGAGGAAGGCGCCGAAATCCTGCGCGTCGAATTTCTTGGTGGGTGCGAACTGCCACAGAATAGGCCCGAGCTTGTGGCCGAGTTCGGACACGCCGGAGGCTAGAAAGCGTTCGACGGATTCCCCGGCTTCGGCCAACACCCTTCGGTTGGTCGCGAAACGGATGGCTTTCAGCGAGAAAACAAAGCCTTCCGGCGTTTCTTTCGCCCATTTGGCGAAAGTCGCCGGCTTGAAAGTCGAATAGTACGTGCCGTTGATCTCGATGGTCGGCACTTGCCGCGAGGCATAATGGAGCTGTTTCGCCTTCGCCAGCTTTTCGGGATAGAAGGATACATCCCAGGGTTCGAACGTCCAGCCGCCCATTCCCGCCCGGATCGTGCCGGAATTCGTCATCGCTCATCGCTCCCGGTTGCATTCGGTTTTCCGGCAGCCTTTATGGCGCGGGAACTGCCTTGAGGTCCAGAAGGCGAGGGAGGCTGCTATCGATGCTCCTGACAAATATCGGACGTATGAGCCGCGCTTTCACCGCCATCTGATCTTCGGATTGGCGGGAAGGGGCCGCACCGTGCGCGGCTCGAAACGATAGTGCCCGGAAGGATCGGGCCGATGCGCCGGGCGGCCATAGCCATAGGGACCGCCAAGATCGCCTGTCGGCTGGGCGTCGCCGGTCTCGTGCATCTTGTCGGGATCCAGGCCGGTTCGGTGGATATCAGGTTCACGCGGGTTCATCACGGATCTCCGTGCAACACGCCCCCTTAAGAAAAATCGTTATCCGGAAGTTCCCACAGGTCCAATCCGTTCGGGAAACATGGTTTCCGAAAGGTTTCGGCGTTCTATTCAGAAAATGAACGAAGATCGCATGGATATGTCACGCAAACGACGCTGGCTCACCCCTGACCGCCTCTTCCAGCATCTTCTCATATTTGCCGCGCGGCACGTCGACCGCGCCGAAACGCTTGAGATGCTCGGTGGTGAATTGCGTGTCGAGCAGAATGAAGCGGCGTTCTTTCAAGCGTTCCACGAGGGCGGCGAGGCAGACTTTCGAGGCGTCGCGCTCGCGCGAGAACATGCTTTCGCCGAAGAAGGCCCGGCCGAGCGTCACGCCATAGAGCCCACCGACGATCTTTTCGTCGCGCCAGGCTTCGACAGTGTGGCAATGGCCACGCTCGAAAAGCCGCTCATAGGCTTCCCGGATCGGCCGGTTGATCCATGTGCTTTCGCGTCCGGGCCTGCTTTCGGCACAGCCGGCGATGACGCCTGGGAAATCGTGATCGAACCGGATGCCGAACCGGTTCTGGCGAATGATCTTCCTCAGGCTTTTGGGCAGATGAAAGCCATCGAGCGGGATGACGCCGCGGGTTTCCGGCCGAACCCAGAAGACTTCCGGGTCGTCGGCGCTCTCCGCCATCGGAAAGACACCGCTTGCATAAGCCTTGAGAAGCAGGTCCGGCGGTATTCTGTATCCGGGGGCGAAGGGACGGGTCATCGTCGGGTCCGGCACGCCTCAAATGCGTCCTTCGAGGCTCGCCCGCCAGCGCTTTCGCCCAGTCGCAGTGGTCGTGCGGGCTCGCACCTCAGGATGAGGAAGGCCGGTGCCTCGCCGTCAAATCTGCCCGAACCGCCGAATTTGTAGGACTCGTTGTCCGAGGCGAATATATGACAGGCGTCGGGCGCCCTCATCCTGAGGTGCGAGCCTGCACGGCGTTGACGTTTACACGCGAACATCTCTGGGCGAGCCTCGAAGGACGCACCTAACGCTCTTTCTCTCCGGCCAGATATTTTTCAAGCCAGTGAATATCGTAATCGCCATTGGCGATGTCCGGGTTGCCGATCAGATCCTGGAAGAGCGGCAGAGTGGTCTTGATCCCGTCGACGACGAACTCGTCGAGCGCCCGTCTCAGCCGCATCATCGCCTCGACCCTGTTACGGCCGTGGACGATCAGCTTTCCGATCAGACTGTCATAATAGGGCGGAATCCGGTAGCCGGAATAAACCCCCGAATCGACCCTTATCCCGAGCCCGCCAGGCGTATGGAAATGGGTGATCGTGCCGGGGGACGGCGTAAAAGTTCTGGGATCCTCGGCATTGATGCGGCACTCGATGGCGTGGCCGTTGAAATGGATGTCCTCCTGCCGCACCGAAAGCCCGCCGCCCGACGCCACCCTGATCTGCTCGTGTACGAGGTCGATGCCGGTCACGGCTTCGGTGACGGGGTGCTCGACCTGCAGGCGGGTGTTCATCTCGATGAAATAGAAACCGCCGTCCTCGTAAAGGAATTCGACGGTTCCCGCGCCCGAATAACCGAGATCGCCGATCGCATTCGCAACCGTCATGCCGATCCGGTCGCGCTCCTCGGCATTGAGGGCAGGGGAATTCGCCTCTTCCCAGACCTTCTGGTGACGGCGCTGCAAGGAGCAATCGCGCTCGCCGAGATGCACCGCCCGTCCCATGCCGTCGCCGACGACCTGAACCTCGATGTGACGCGGCTTCTCGAGATATTTCTCGATATAGACGGCGTCGTCGCCGAAGGCCGCGCCCGCTTCGGAGCGCGCCGTCGCGAGCGCCACCGCAAGATCGTCCTCGTTGCGCGCCACTTTCATGCCGCGCCCGCCGCCGCCGGCGGATGCCTTGATGATGACGGGATAACCGATCTCGGCGGCGATGCGCCTGGCTTCCTTCTCGTCCGAAACGGCTCCTTCGGAGCCAGGAACTACCGGAATACCGAGCCGTTTAGCAGTCTTCTTCGCCTCGATCTTGTCGCCCATGATGCGGATGTGCTCCGCCGACGGGCCGATGAAGGTGATGCCGTGTGCGTCCAGGATGTCGGCGAACTTCGCGTTCTCGGAGAGGAAGCCATAGCCTGGGTGTATGGCATCCGCGCCGGTGATCTCGCAGGCGGCGACGATCTGGTGGATGTTGAGATAGCTTTCGCGCGATGGCGGCGGTCCGATGCAGACGCTTTCGTCCGCGAGACGAACATGCATGGCGTCGGCATCGGCCGTGGAGTGGACGGCCACCGTCTGGATGCCGAGTTCCTTGCAGGCGCGCAGTATCCTGAGCGCGATTTCCCCGCGATTGGCGATCAGGATCTTCTGGAACATGTCGTGTGCCGTCCTGCCGTCACTCTATGACCACGAGCGGCTCGCCATATTCGACCGGCTGGCCGTCCTCGAACAGGATGGCGCTCACCGTGCCGGCGCGCGGCGAGGGGATCTGGTTCATGGTCTTCATTGCTTCGATGATGAGCAATGTCTGACCTTCCTTGACCTTCTGGCCTATCTCGACAAAGGGGGCGGAGCCGGGAGCCGGCGCGGAATAGGCCGTCCCAACCATCGGCGAGGGGACGGCGTTGCGGTTTGGCTCCCCGCTTGCGGAGGCGGCCACCGCGGCGATCGGCTGCGGCGATGAAACCGCGACGGGTGCGGGCGTCGGCGCGGCAGCGGCATAGGCCTGCATGACCGGCGACTGGCGCGACACGCGCAACTTCATCTCGCCATATTCGACCTCGATCTCCGTGAGATTGGTATCGTTCAATATACCGGCAAGATCTCGGATGAGTTGCTGATCGATATCGTTTTTCTTATTGGTCGACATTACTGACCCCTCGTCGATGAACCTTACAGAGATGCCGCGATCGCCCGCAGACCGAACACATAGCCCAGCGGACCGAGACCGCAGATAACGCCCTTTGCCGCTGGCGAAACCATGGAGACATGGCGGAATGCTTCGCGTGCATGAATGTTGGAAAGATGCACTTCCACCACCGGCAGCGGCGCGATTGCGCGGATGGCGTCATGCAATGCGATCGATGTGTGGCTGTAGGCGCCGGGGTTGATGACGATCCCCGAAGCCTGCTCGCCCGCATCCTGGATCCAGGTCACGAGTTCGCCCTCGTGATTGGTCTGGCGAAAGTCTATTTCGAGATTCAATTCGTCGGCGGCCGCCCGGCAGTTCTCTTCGATTGATAGAAGTGTATTCCCGCCATAGATGCCCGGCTCGCGCTTTCCGAGCATGTTCAGGTTCGGACCGTTGAGGATGAAGACAGGTTTCGCCATCAGATTTGCTGAATAATGTGAGCCATCTCTATAGCGGGCTTAAGCGCGCGCGCAAGGAGCGCAAGCCCATTCTTTCCCCGTCCACAGTTCTACCCGAAAAATTCGGCCTGATTTCGGCCTGTTCAGCAACTACCGGTCCCGCAGGCGCGCGCTTGCGCCAGTTTTTCATCGAGCACCTTCTGACCGAGCGCGCCCGATATCACCTGATTGTCGACGATATAGGTCGGCGTCCCGTTGATGGCGAGTTTATCCGCCAGTTCGAACGTCTTGCTGAAATCCTGAATGATCGAAGGATCTTTCATCGCCTGGCGCAGCGCTTTTTCATTGGCGCCGAGCGAAACGGCGATCTTGATCGCGCCGGCTTCGTCGGCGCGGCCTTCGCCGCCAAGGAGCTTCTGGTGGAATTCGCCGTATTTCTGCGGCATCAGCTTCTTGAAAGCCATCGAAACGATGCTTGCCCGCTGTGAATCCGGGCCGAGGACCGGAAATTCCTTGAGGACGAAACGCACATCCTTCTCGTTCGCGATGATGTTCTGCATGTCCTTCAACGCGCCGCGGCAGAAATGGCAATTGTAGTCGAAGAATTCGACGATCGTGACCTTGCCGCTGGGGTTGCCGAGAACGCCATCCCATTTGGCATGGTAGATTTCTTGCGCGGAATCCTTGATTGCCGCGGCCTGCGCGGCTTGCTGCTGTTCGTTCTGCTTCTTCTCGAGCGCCGCCTGCGCCTCGAGCAACACTTCGGGATGATTGACGAGATAATCGTGGATGATGGCCTCCACCTGCGCCTTGTCGAGCGCGGGAACGCTCTGTTCGGCAGCCGCGGCCGGCGTGACGAATTGCGGGAGCGCGGCTGAAAATGCCACCGACTGCCTGCCACTTACCCCCGCCGCGAGGATCGCCATGGCGAGCCCGGTTCCGGCGATGCCGAGCAGAGTTCTCTTTTTCACCTTGTCCATTCCTTTTTATACGATCCCGGCTGCCCGATGGTTTCTTAACGTGAGGACCAGCGGTTCCAACGACCCATGAGGCAAATCGGGATCTTAATCTAGCCCGCCCCTTCTATCATAGCCTTATCCGCTTCCGGAACCTGCTCTGTCTTGCTAGACGACTGTCATGTTTTCACGATTTCCTGAAACGGAAGCGGGCGGCGAAACCGGTTTGATCCGGTGTAGCGCTTTCCGACCGAGCCATGGGACAGATTATGAGATATACGCCCTCGACCCGCAGCCGGATCGAACCCTTCCATGCCATGGATGTGCTTGCTGAAGCCAACCGCCTGAAGGCTGCGGGCGCTGACGTGATTTCGATGGCGGTCGGACAACCTTCCGATCCCGCCCCGCAAGTCGCGCTGGAAGCGGCGCGGAAAGCACTGGCCGATGGGCGCGTGGGATACACCGATGCACTCGGCATCAGATCGTTGCGGATGGCGATTGCCCGCCATTATGCGGATCATTACGGAACGGAAGTCTCACCTGACAGGATCGCCGTGACGACGGGATCGTCGGCGGCTTTCAATCTCGCCTTCCTCGCCATGTTCGACGCGGGCGATCGCGTGGCGATCACCGCGCCGGGCTATCCCGCCTATCGCAACATATTGAAAGCGCTCGGCCTCGAAGTGGTCGAGATTCCTCTCGGAGAGGAAGGCTATTTGACGGCCGAAGAGCTTCTCACGGCACACAAGACGCAAAAGCTCGCGGGCGTCCTTTTCGCCAGTCCTGCCAATCCTACCGGCGCTGTCATTCCCGAAGCGGAGCTCCGCCGCATCCTGGAAACCTGCGCCGAACACGGCATCGCGCCGATTTCCGACGAGATTTATCACCGGCTGAACTATTCCGGTCCTGATGTCACGGCGCTCTCGCTTGCGCGGGATGCGGTCGTGATCAACTCCTTCTCCAAATATTATTGCATGACCGGCTGGCGCATCGGCTGGATGGTGCTGCCGGAAAGCCTGCTCCGGCCGGTCGAGCGCATCCAGCAGAGCCTTTATATCTCGGCGCCGGAACTTTCGCAGGTCGCCGCTGTCGAGGCGTTTGGGGCGAGTGAAGAACTCGACCGCGTCAAAGGCCGCTATCGCGCCAGCCGCGACATGCTGATGCAAAAGCTGCCGGAGATCGGTTTCAGGATCGCCGCGCCGATGGATGGCGCGTTCTATGCCTATTGCGACGTGTCCGCCCACACCAATGACAGCATGGATTTCGCCCGCCGGATGCTGGCCGAGGCGCATGTCGCGGCGACGCCCGGCTTCGATTTCGATACGGTGGAAGGGCATCGCACCATGCGCCTTTCCTATGCCGGCGCGCTCGACGACATGGCCGAAGCGGTAAAGCGCATCGGAAACTGGCTGCGCTGAGGTTTCGCCCTCAATCTGTGAAGGCGGCCTGCAAGACCTCAAACGGCGCAAGCGCTCCCCTGACCTGAACGACCGCGGCGGCGACGCGGTGAGCTTTTGCCGCTGCCTCGAAGGGCGCTGCGCCGAGAAGCCGCGCGGCGAGATAGGCGCCGTTGAAGGAATCGCCCGCGCCGGTCGTATCGACAGGCGTGACGTTGATCGCGGGAATCGCATTCGTTTCCAGCTTCCAGGCAGCCCAGGCTGGTTCCGACCCGTTCTTCACGACAATCTCCTCGACACCATGGCCGGCAAGCCTTTTCGCGGCCTCGTTCGGAGAAACGTCGCCGAAAAGCATTTGCTCGTCGGGATAGGTCGGCAAAGCAATGTCCGCCAGATCGAGCGCTTCCTTGATCGCCGCCCGCGCGGTTTCGGCCGATGCCCACAGACGCGGGCGATAGTTGGGATCGAAGGCGATCAGAGCGTCGCTGCTGCGAGCCTGACGCAGTGCCTCGAAAAGAAACCGTCGCGCGGGGGGCTCGAGGATAGCGAGCGTGATACCGGAAAAATAGACCAGTGACCGATTGGCCAGACTTCGTCCCAGCTTTTCAGGATCGCTTGCCAGAAGGCGCGCCGCGGCATCGCTGCGCCAATAGGTGAAGGAGCGTTCCGCGCCCTGAAGTGTGATGGCGTAGAGGCCGGGGCGCGCGCCGGCGATCACCGGACTTTGCGCAGTTCCGATACTATAACCCTCCATGAACGCACGCTGCTCATGGGAAAACGGATCGTCGCCGAAGGCGGAGACATAGTCCGTCACGGAATCCCGCGGCAGCAGGGCGCGGATGGCCCAGAGCGTGTTGAACGTGTCGCCGGCGAAACCCATGTCCCAGTTCCTGCCGCGGCCGGAAAGCTCCAGCATGCATTCCCCGACCGACGCGACGCTCACGCTCATCTGCTGTTCCATCCTGATGTCGGAGCTTGTCTACACGCCGCCGGGAAGGAGGCCAATAGGGCCCCCGACCCTGAGCATGGCTCTCAATTCACGTTAACAGACTATTATCCCCCCTCCATCTCGGGCGGAGCCTGTCCTCGGGCCGGCTAACGGCCGGACCCGGGGGCCCGAGCCACCTCCCCCCGCTTCGCGGGTGGCGGATGGGCGCCGAGCCTGCGGCCGAGGCCTATCCTCTCCCTCACGAAGTGGGGGAGAGGTGTCCGCGAAGCGGACGGAGAGGGGGTAGGGGGCGGAGTCATTTCATGTGAGATTGCCCTGCCTCAAGCCGGAGAGACGGAGGCACGATGAAAACTACCTGTCCTTCACCGTCTCCATTGCCACGAAGGTCGAGGTTTGGGCGACGTGGGGCAGGGCGGATATTTTTTCGCCGAGCACCCGCCGATAGGAGGCGATGTCCTTCGTCCTGACCTTCAGGAGATAATCGAAGCTCGATGCGATCATATGGCATTGCTCGACCTCCGGCACGGCGCGAACGGCCTTGTTGAAGGCGTCGAGCGCGGCCGAGCGCGTGTCCGAAAGCTTCACCTGGACGAAGGCGACGTGGCCTTCGCCCATGCGGTTGTGGTCGATGAGCGCCGAGTAGCCGCGGATATAGCCGTCGCGCTCCAGCCGGCGGACCCGCGCCTGCACCGGTGTCTTCGACAGGCCGACCTTGCCGGCAAGATCGGCCATGGAGAGTCGGCCGTCGCGCGACAGCGCCGCGAGGATGTTCCTGTCGATGCGGTCCAATTGATCTATAGACACCAGAAATCCATATAGAAAAGAGCTGTAAAGAGCTGAAAGATAGGCGATCTGGTTTAAAAAGGCCATTTTTTTGGCGCGTTCGCTGAATGACGCCGTGCTATTTTGAGGAAACGTTCTCTTCTTGCGGAAATCCCATGCAGAACACAGCCTCTGTTGCACCTCTCGATGATCTGGAAAAGGCCCGCGCCGACATCCGCGCGCACATTCTGGCCGATGAAGCAAAGACGCTCCGGCGTCTCGTAAAGACGGCCGATTTGTCGCCGGAAGAGCGCGCGGCAATCTCCGCCCGCGCCGTCCGGCTGGTGGAAGCGGTGAGGAAATCGACCGACCCGCGCCTGATGGAAGCGTTTCTCTCGGAATACGGCCTCTCGACATCGGAAGGCGTGGCGCTGATGTGCCTGGCGGAGGCGCTCCTGCGCGTTCCCGATGCGGAGACGATGGACGATCTCATCCGCGACAAGATCGCGCCGCATGACTGGTCGGCGCATTCGGGCGAATCGGCCTCCATCTTCGTCAACGCCTCGACATGGGCGCTGATGCTGACCGGCCGTGTGCTGGAGGAGGGCGAGGGCGGTATCGAGGAGACGCTGCGGGGCATGGTGCGGCGCCTGGGCGAACCCGTCATCCGCCGCGCGGTTTCCGCCGCCATGCGCGAGATGGGCGAGCAATTCGTGCTCGGCCGCACCATCGCCGAGGCGCTGAAGCGCGGGCGGCCGATGCTGGCGAAGGGCTATCTCTATTCCTATGATATGCTGGGCGAGGCGGCGCGCACCGAAGCGGACGCGCTACGCTACCACAAGGCCTATGCCGACGCGATCGCGGCGCTGAAAAGATCGTCCACAAGTGACGACATCCGCCGCAATCCCGGTATTTCGGTCAAGCTTTCCGCCATCCACCCGCGCTATGAAGAGACGCAGAAGGCGAGCATGCTGCCGGTGATGGCGGAGCGGCTCCTGTCGCTTTGCGAGGCGGCGCGGGATGCGCGCATGGGCCTCAACATCGATGCCGAGGAGGCGGACAGGCTCGATCTTTCGCTCGACGTGATCGGCCAGGTCCTTGCCAGCCCCTCCCTTGCCGGCTGGAACGGGTTCGGCGTCGTGGTGCAGGCCTATGGCCGCCGCGCGCCGTTTGTTATCGACTGGCTGCATGCGCTAGCGCAAAAGCTCGACCGCGGGATCATGGTGCGCCTCGTCAAGGGCGCCTATTGGGATACCGAGATCAAGCGCGCGCAGGTTCTCGGCCTCGCCGGCTATCCGGTCTTTACCCGCAAGACGAACACGGATGTGTCCTATATCGCCTGCGCCCGCAAGCTTCTGTCGATGACGGACAGGATCTATCCGCAATTCGCCACCCATAACGCCCATACCGTGGCCGCGATCCTGTCGATGGCGGGTGGGGAGCGCGATCATTTCGAGTTCCAGCGCCTGCACGGCATGGGCGAGGCGCTGCATGAGACGGTACGCAAGACGGAGGGGACGCGCTGCCGCATCTATGCGCCGGTCGGCGCCCATGCCGATCTTCTCGCCTATCTCGTGCGCCGTCTCCTGGAAAACGGCGCCAATTCCTCCTTCGTTCACCAGATCGTGGACGAGGACGTGAGCGCCGCGACGATTGCCCGCGATCCCTTCGAGGCCGTCGAGACACAAGGTCCGACGGAAAACCCGGCCATCCCGCTTCCCGCCGCCATTTTCGGAAATGAACGGAAGAATTCGCAAGGCTTCGACATCACTGATCCCGTCGAACTGGCCGAATTGGATAAAGCGAGAGCGCCTTTTGCCGCGCCCTATCGTTGGCATGCCGCGCCGATGACGCGGGCGAGTAGCGAGGGCGCGGCAGTGCCGGTCCGCAATCCGGCAAAACCCGACGAAATCGTCGGCGAAGTAGTCCAATCGAATGCAGAACAGGCCAAGGCGGCGGTCGGCATCGCACTTGCCGCGCAGCCGGCCTGGGCGGCGACACCCGTCGCCGAGCGCGCCGCCTGTCTCTTCCGCGCCGCCGATCTTTATGAGGAAAACGCCGCGGAATTTTTCGCGCTTGCGACGCGCGAGGCCGGCAAGACGCTTCTCGACGGCGTCGGCGAACTGCGCGAGGCGGTCGATTTCCTGCGCTTCTATGCCGGCGAGGCGGCGAGGGCGGAAGCGGGAACCGAAGCGCGCGGCGTCATCGTCTGCATCTCGCCCTGGAATTTCCCGCTGTCGATCTTCACCGGGCAGGTCGCGGCGGCGCTCGTCACCGGCAATGCGGTCATCGCCAAGCCGGCGGAGCAGACTCCGCTGATTGCCCATCGCGCGGTCGAGCTTCTGCGGCAGGCGGGCATTCCCGAAGACGTGCTGCAACTCCTGCCGGGCGACGGCCCGTCGGTCGGCGCGCCGCTCGTCGCCGATCCGCGTATCGCGGGCGTCTGCTTTACCGGCTCCACCGATGTCGCAAAGGGCATCGAGCGCCAGCTTGCTGAAACCGCCACGCCCGACGCCATGCTGATCGCGGAAACCGGCGGCCTCAACGCCATGATCGTCGATTCGACGGCGCTGCCCGAACAGGTCGTGCGCGACGTTCTCGCTTCCGCCTTCCAGAGCGCCGGCCAGCGCTGTTCGGCGCTGCGCATCCTCTATGTGCAGGAGGATGTGGAAAAGAAGGTGCTGGCGATGCTGAAAGGCGGCATGGAAGCGCTTTCGCTCGGTGATCCTTGGCATATCGAGACCGATGTCGGGCCTGTGATCGACGAAGACGCGCTTGCCTCGATCGACGGCTATTGTAACAAGATGGAGGGGGACGGCCGTCTGGTTGCCCGGCTCGATGCGCCGACCGATGGTCGGTTCGTTGCGCCCGCCATTTTCCGCGCCGGCGGCATCGGCGACATGGAGCGCGAGGTTTTCGGCCCGGTCCTGCACGTAGCGACTTTCGACGCCGAGAAGATCGACCGGGTCATTTCCGACATCAATCGCAAGGGCTACGGCCTGACATTCGGGCTCCACACGAGGATCGACGATCGCGCCCAGCACATGATCGATACCGTCCACGCCGGCAATATCTACGTCAACCGCAACCAGATCGGCGCCGTTGTCGGGTCGCAACCCTTCGGCGGCGAAGGGCTTTCCGGCACCGGCCCGAAGGCCGGCGGCCCGAATTATCTGAGGAGGTTTCGCAAGGCAACGGCTGCGCAATCCTATGCGCGATTTTCCTCTCCACCCATTGAAACGAAAGCGCTCGCCCGCGCCTTCCCGGCAGACAAAAACGGCGATTGGGCTTCCAGGAACGATCGTATCCCGGTTCTGCGCAAGCTTCTGCGCGGCAAGGCGGCTGCCGCCATGGCCGCCGTCGGCGCTCTCGACTACGGCCCGGTCGATCTGCCGGGGCCGACGGGCGAGGCGAACACGCTGGTGCTGGCGCCGCGCGGAAAAGTGCTCTGCCTCGGGCCGGATCCCGAAGCGCTTCTCGCCCAAGCCATTCAGGCGCTTGCCGCCGGCAACCGCGTTCTTGCCATTGCGCCGGATGCCCCGAAAACCTTGCAGCCGCTTCTCAACAAGGACCTTTCGCTTGCGGCGCTGGACGGCTCAATCGATCCTTCCGACCTGGTGAAATTACCGCTCGATCTCGTCGCCTATTCAGGTAATCCTGAGGCGCTTCGGGCGGTTCGCCGCGTTCTCGCGGCGCGCGCCGGGCCCATCGTCGGTATCGTCAGCGAGATGCTCAATCCGGCCGCCTATACCCACGAACGCTCGATCTGCGTCGACACCACCGCCGCCGGCGGCAATGCGAGCCTGCTGGCTGCGTCGTGAGGGCGCCGCAAGGGGGAGATAGAGGAAAGCCATCCGCTTGCGTTGCGGCAAACTTTCCACTAGCCAACGGTCGAAACCTGTTCCGACGGACCTGCCATGACCCTTATCGACACCCGCACGCCCGATCCGAAGCGCCTCGTCCCCGGCGCGACCGGCGATTGGGAGATCGTCATCGGCATGGAAGTGCATGCCCAGGTCACGTCGAACGCCAAGCTTTTCTCCGGCGCCTCGACATCTTTCGGCGCCGCGCCGAACGCCAATGTCAGTCTGGTCGATGCGGCGATGCCCGGCATGCTGCCGGTCATCAACGAGGAATGCGTTAGGCAGGCCATCCGCACCGGGCTTGGCCTGAAGGCGCAAATCAATCTGAAATCCATCTTCGACCGCAAGAACTATTTCTATCCCGACCTGCCGCAGGGCTACCAGATTTCCCAGTTCAAGCAGCCGATTGTCGGCGAGGGCGCCGTCGTGGTTTCGGTCGGCCCCGACCGGCAGGGTAATTTCGAGGATATCGAGATCGGCATCGAGCGCCTGCATCTGGAACAGGACGCCGGCAAGTCGCTGCACGACCAGCATGCCACCATGTCCTATGTCGATCTGAACCGCTCGGGCGTGGCGCTGATGGAGATCGTGTCGAAGCCCGACATGCGCTCATCCGACGAAGCCAAGGCCTATCTCACCAAACTGCGCACCATCGTACGCTATCTCGGCACCTGCGACGGCAATATGGACGAAGGCTCCATGCGCGCCGACGTGAATGTCTCGGTGCGCCGGCCGGGCGAACCTTTCGGCACGCGCTGCGAGATCAAGAACGTCAATTCCATCCGCTTCGTCGGCCAGGCCATCGAATATGAAGCGCGCCGGCAGATCGCCATTCTGGAAGATGGCGGCGCGATCGACCAGGAAACGCGCCTGTTCGATGCCGTGAAGGGCGAGACGCGCTCCATGCGCTCCAAGGAAGAGGCGCATGACTACCGCTATTTCCCCGATCCGGACCTCCTGCCGCTCGAATTCGACCAGGCCTATGTCGACGCGCTTGCCTCCGATTTGCCGGAACTGCCGGACGTGAAGAAGGCACGGCTGATCGAAAGCCTCGGCCTGTCGGCCTATGACGCCTCGATCCTCGTCTCAGAAAAGGCGATCGCCGATTATTTCGAAAAGGTGGCGGCGGGCCGCGACGGCAAGATTGCGGCGAACTGGGTCATCAACGATTTGCTCGGCCAGCTGAACAAAAACGGCAAGGGCATCGAGGAAACGCCGGTTTCACCCGACCAGCTTGGCGGCATCATCGATTTGATCAGGGAAGGCACGATTTCCGGCAAAATCGCCAAGGATCTCTTCGAGATCGTCTGGAACGAGGGCGGCGACCCGAAGACGATCGTCGACAAGCGTGGCATGAAACAGGTCACGGACACCGGCGCCATCGAGAAAGCGGTGGACGAGGTGATCGCCGCCAACCCGGACAAGGTCGAGCAGGCGAAGGCGAAGCCGACCATGGCCGGCTGGTTCGTCGGCCAGGTCATGAAGGCGACCGGCGGCAAGGCCAATCCCCAGGCGGTTAACGCGCTGGTCAAGGAAAAGCTCGGAATCGAATAACAGGTACCTCGACGGCCTTCTCGAACGGGCGTAAGAATCGCGCCGGTTTAGGGGGAGGGCTGGTAATGCCTGAATTGCCGCGTCTGATGCCGAGCCAGGTCTCGGGCGAGAATTTTGGCGGGGTCACATATCATATCGACGGCGAATTGGTGCCCGTCCTGTCAGTCGATGTGACCCGGATGCCGGTCTATTTCGAGCACCATATCCTGTTGTGGAAAAATCCAAGCGTCAAAATCGGGCTGAAGTCGCTCAAGGGCGCGCTCAAGCGGATGGTCGCCGGTATCCAGATCTTCGTCACCGAAGCCTCGGGGCAGGGCATCATCGCCTTCAGCCGCGACGGGCCCGGCCATATCGTGCCGATCCATCTTCAGCGCGGCGAGGAAATTCACGTCCGCGAGCACCAGTTTCTCGCCGCTACGGGCAATGTCGGCTACAGCTTCGAACGGGTGCGCGGCATCGGCAGCATGCTGTTCGGCCAAAGCGGCTTCTTCATCGATCGTTTCCATGGCGAGAATGGCGACGGCGTCGTCTGGCTGCACGGCTACGGCAACGTCTTCGAGAAGGTGCTGGCGCCGGGCGAAACGATCGATATCGAGCCGGGCGGCTGGTTGTTCAAGGATGTTTCGGTCACGATGGAGACGAAGATCGACAAGCTGTCGAGCGGCTTCTTCGGCGCCGGCATGAACTTCATCGTCAATCGCTTCACCGGCCCCGGCCGCGTCGGCATCCAGTCCATGTATCTGCACATGCCGAGCGAAGAATAACGAGGCGATCGCCGCTCCTTAAAAATTTCGACAATTTCGCGCTGCATTTAACCGACCAGTAAGATTAACGCGCTTTAATCATATCCGTTCTGGTACAGGGTACGGGTAGAAAGATGCGTGTTCGGATTCTGGGCAGGCTCCAGCGCAATCTAGCGCTGGGCGCGGCGGTTATTATCATCGGCGGGTTTACCGCTGGGTGCAGTTCGGATACGGCGCGCTTTGCCGATGGCCTGACGACCGGCTCGACAGGCCGGCCGGTGGTCTCGCCTCCCGCCAATCAGCCATTTCCAGGGGATGTCGGGTCGAGCGTGCGTTCGCCTTCGACATCGCTTGGCGGTGGCGTCTCGCAGCCATCCTATCGCGTCTCGAACGTCCAGCAGTCGAATCTCGGCCCCGTTTCTTCCGGCAGTCTGCCGCCGGTTTCGTCGCAGGATGTCGGGCCGGCGCCGGTCCATCGCTCCGCTCGTCTCGACCAGACCGTAACCGGCGCCACGTATCGCGCGGAGAACGTTCCAACGCCATCGCGGAGCGGGGCAAGCCATTGGTCGCGGGCCGGCGGCACGGAGATTACCGTCGGGCAGGGCGAAAACGTCGAAACCCTATCGCGGCGTTTCGGCGTTCCGGAGCGCGAAATCCTTCGCGCCAACGGTCTCTCTCCCTCTCACCGGATAGCGGCCGGTGAAAAGATCATTATTCCGACCTTCGTCTATTCGAGCAATGCGCATGGTTCTCAGACACGTGTTGCCGAAGCGCGGCCTGCGCGCGAACCGGAGCGCAGAGAGCCTTCCCGCGAAGACCTCGCTCCTCGAAATCTCGGAGTCCTGCCGCAATCGCCAAGGCAGCGGGAGAAGATGCATCTCGATGAAAACGCTTCTGCCGCGGCGAAAAAGGTCGACAAGAGCAGGCATGAGGAGGTGCGTTCGGCCTCGGCTCTTGGCGCCGGACAATACAAGGTCCAGTCGGGCGACAGCCTGCATAGTATCGCCAGGAAGACCGGGGCGCGCGTCGAGGCGATCCGACAGGCGAACAATCTGAAGACGGATTTCCTTCACGTCGGCCAGGTCTTGACGATTCCGGGCTCAGGCAACCAGAAAGTTGCGAGCGCCGCACCGAAAAATGTCGATCCCGTCGTGACGGGGACGGCCTCTTCCTCGGCGAGCCAGCAGCCGACGCCGGATGCGAAGAACGAATCCCATCCCGCAGCTTACACGCCGCCGCAGAAGACGGAGAAGGTGATAGCCGATACAGGGCAGAAGGAGGCCGCTGTCGCTCCCGAAACGACGGGCATCGGCAAGATGCGCTGGCCCGTGCGGGGCCGGATCATCACGCCCTTTGGCGGCTCGGGCGGGGCGGCAAGCGATGGCATCGATATTGCCGTTCCCGATGGAACGTCGGTCAAGGCGGCGGAGAATGGTGTCGTCATCTATGCGGGGAATGGTTTGAAGGACTTCGGCAACACCGTCCTGATCCGCCATGATGACGGCCTCGTCACGGTCTACGGCCACAACAGCAAGCTTGAAGTGACGCGCGGCGAGAAGGTTCGGCGGGGCCAGGAGATCGCTTTGTCGGGCATGAGCGGAACCACGCCTTCGCCGCGGCTCCATTTCGAAGTGCGCAAGAACTCCGCGCCCGTCAACCCAACCAAATATCTCGAGTAATAGATAACGGTGCGTTCTTCGAGGCTCGCCCGTTGGGCGAGCGCCTCAGGATGAGGGAGATTAGCGCCAGCGGTCCTCATTCGGTTGCGTCCTGTCATGGCGACGTTCGGCTGCAGCATTGGCGAAGGCAGCGCCGACCTCCCTCATCCTGAGGCGCGAGCGGAGCGAGCCTCGAAGGACGCACTGCAACGCCGCGAGGATGAGGCCAGCCTTGGCTGTCAATCCTTCAGCTGCTGCCCGAGCTTTCCCGCGAGATCCTGAACGAACTGCCAGGCGACGCGACCTGAGCGGCCGCCGCGCGTCGTCGCCCATTCAAGCGCCTTGGCGCGCAGTTCCTCCTCCCCGATCCTGAGGTCGTGATAGGCGGCATAGCCGGCGATCATATCGAGATATTCGTCCTGCGAGCATTTATGGAAACCGAGCCACAGGCCGAAGCGGTCTGACAGCGACACCTTTTCCTCGACCGCTTCCGACGGATTGATCGCGGTTGAGCGCTCATTGTCGATCATATCGCGCGGGAGGAGATGCCGCCGGTTCGACGTGGCGTAGAAGATGACGTTCTGTGGACGCCCCTCGACGCCGCCTTCCAGCGCAGCCTTCAGCGATTTGTAAGAGGTGTCGTCATGGTCGAACGACAGGTCGTCGCAGAAGAGGATGAAGCGGAAGGGCGCCTTCTTCAGGATTCCCATCAGTATCGGCAGCGTATCGATGTCCTCGCGATGGATCTCGATCAGCTTCAGTGGCGCTTCACCTTTCTCAAGCTTTTCATTGATGGTCGCATGCACCGCCTTGACGAGAGAGGATTTTCCCATGCCGCGCGCGCCCCACAAAAGCGCATTGTTGGCGGGAAGGCCGGCGGCGAACCGTTCCGTATTGTCCTGCAGGATGTCGCGTACATGGTCGACGCCGCGGATCAGTTCTATGTCGACGCGGTTGACCCTCTCCACCGGATCGAGATAGCCGGGATCCGCTACCCAGACGAAGCAGTCCGCCTGCGAAATATCCGTTTCGGGCGGCGACGGCGGCGCGAGCCGCGATACCGTCTCGATCAGCCGATCTATCTTCTCGGCAAGCAGTTTGGTGGCGGCATCGGTCATATTCGTCATCGCTATCGGCATGTTTTTGTCGGAAGGCGCTCTAACACGCGGAAGGAACGGGGAAAAGCGCCGTTCACGTTTCTTTGCGCGGTTGCAAAGGTGGCGTCAGTGTCTATATTCCGGCCACTTTTCGACCGGCCCCGCCGGGCTGTCCTCTTACCAGGGAGTTCTTCATGTTCGTGACACCGGCCTACGCGCAGGCAGCCACTGGCGGCGGTACGCCGGAAACGCTGATCAGCATCCTTCCCTTCATCCTGATCTTCGTCATCATGTACTTCCTGATCATCCGGCCCCAGCGCACGCAGGCGAAGAAGCGCGGCGACATGCTGAATGCGCTGCGGCGCGGCGATACCGTCGTGACGGGAGGCGGGCTTGTTGGTAAGGTGACGAAGGTTTCGGATAACAGCAACGAGGTCGAGATCGACCTCGGCGGCGGAACGAAAGTCACCGCCGTGCGCTCCACCATCGCCGAAGTGCGTGTGCGGGGCGAGCCGGTCGCGAACCAGAACGCCAAGAAATAGCCGCATTCGGAGCCGACCGGCCTCCCAATAACATAACGGACAACGGGCAATGTTATACTTTACGCGCTGGAAGACGGTTCTGATCTGGCTTGCCGTCCTGGCCGGCGTGTTCTTTGCCATTCCGAACGTTCTGCCGGAATCCTTCCTGGCTCGGGTGCCGGCATGGATTCCGCACAAGCAGATGACGCTCGGCCTCGACCTGCAGGGCGGCTCCCATATCTTGCTGCAGCTCGACCACAAGGACCTCATCCACGACAGGCTGAACACGACGCGCGACGACATCCGCACGAAGCTGCGCAATGCGCGGATAGGGTATACGGGCCTGATCTCGAGTGGAAATTCGGTGCAGGTCCGTATCAGCGACCCGAAACAGCTCGACGCGGCGCGCAAGGCGCTCGATTCCCTGACCCAGCCCATAGCGTCGGGTCTGTTCGGCGGCGGCTCGGTGCGCGAGCTGGCGGAATCCGAGCCCGGCAACAACGTCTTGCGCTACACGTTGACCAATGAGGGGATCAACTACCGCATCTCCGCCGCGATCACGAAGTCGATCGAGGTCGTCAGCCGCCGCGTCAACGAACTCGGCACCACGGAGCCGATCATTCAGCGCCAGGGCGCCGATCGCATTCTGGTGCAGGTGCCTGGACTGCAGGATCCGCAACGGCTGAAGAACATCCTCGGCAAGACCGCCAAGCTGACCTTCCAGATGGTCGACCAGTCCGCTTCCGTAGAGGACGCGCTCAAAGGAAACGTGCCGCCCGGCGATACGCTCATGTACTCGACCGACAAGCCGCCGGTTCCCTATCTCATCGAGAACCGCGTCATCGTCTCGGGTGAAAACCTCGTCGATGCGCAGGCGACCTTCGACCAGCGCACGGGCGAGCCTGTCGTTTCCTTCCGCTTCGACAGCAAGGGGGCGACGCGTTTCGGCGAGGCGACGCAGCAGAATGTCGGCAAGCTTTTCGCCATTATCCTCGACAATCATGTGATCTCGGCGCCGGTCATCCGGGAGCCGATCCTTGGCGGATCGGGGCAGATTTCCGGTCATTTCACCGCGCAAAGCGCCAACGACCTCGCCGTTCTGCTGCGCGCCGGCGCACTGCCTGCCACGCTCAACATCGTCGAGGAAAGGACCGTCGGACCGGGTCTCGGGCAGGATTCGATCCACGCCGGCAAGCTGTCGGCGCTCGTGGCGGCGTTTCTCGTCGTCACTTTCATGGTGGCGGCCTATGGTTTGCTCGGCTGGATCGCCAATCTCGCGCTCCTTGCCAACCTCGCCATGATCGTCGCGGTGCTCTCGCTTCTTGGCGCGACGCTGACCCTGCCCGGTATTGCCGGCATCGTGCTCACCATCGGCATGGCGGTCGATTCCAACGTGCTGATCTACGAGCGTATCCGGGAGGAGCGACGAAACGGCCGTTCGATCATCCAGGCGATCGACAGCGGTTTCGCACGCGCGCTGGCGACGATTCTGGATTCGAATATCACCACGCTAATAGCGGCGGTCGTGCTGTTCTTCCTCGGCTCCGGTCCGGTGCGCGGCTTCGCCGTCACGCTTGCCGTCGGCATCATCACAACGGTCTTCACGGCCTACACCTTCACCCGATGGGTCGTGGCGGAGTGGGTGCGCCGGAGCCGTCCGAAGGAACTGCCGAAGGGTTATTTCCGCCTGGTTCCGGAGGTCACGCGCATCCCATTCATGAAGGTGCGCTTGCAGGTGTTTGTGCTTTCGCTCTGCTTATGCGCGGCTTCTGTCGGCTACGTCTTTACCCAAGGCTTCAATCTCGGCATCGACTTCACCGGTGGCACGATCATGGAGGTCCGCGCCAAGACCGGCGATGCGAATGTCGGCGACATCCGTGAGACGTTGACGAAAGCCGGCATCAAGGAACTCCAGGTCCAGGGCTTCGGCGACAAGACCGATGCGCTGATCCGTCTCGGCGCCGCTGCCGACACGGGCAAGAATTCGGGCAATGTGATCGTCGAGAAGGCACAGCAGGCGCTCGCTTCCAAATACGATATCCGCCGCACCGAACTGGTCGGCCCGACCGTCTCCAGCGAATTGGCGCGCGCGGCGATCATCGGCATTCTGGTGGCGATGGCGGCGATCCTGGTCTATGTCTGGATCCGCTTCGAATGGCAGTTCGCCATCGGCTCGATTGTCGCCACCATCAACGACATCATCCTGACACTTGGCTTCATCGCCGTGACGCGACTGGAGTTCGATCTCTCGACAGTCGCGGCCATCCTCACCATTGTCGGCTATTCGCTGAACGATACGGTCGTCATCTATGACCGCGTGCGAGAGAATCTGCGACGATTCAAGAAGATGCCGCTCGGACAATTGCTCGACCTTTCCGACAACGAGATGCTGTCGAGAACGACGATGACGTCCATGACCACTTTCCTAGCCTTGCTCGCGCTCTATCTGCTCGGCGGGGAGGTCATACGATCCTTCGTCGCCTCGATGCTTTTCGGCGTGTTCATCGGCACCTTTTCTTCGATCTTCATCGCCGCACCGGTGCTGATCGTCTTCCATCTGCGCCCGACCTGGACAGCCGTACCGGATGATCCGAAACAGCCGGCCGGCGCCGCGAAGCAACCCGCTGGCGCCGATCCGGCGCGGCAAATACGGGCGAAATGAGCGGCATAGAAATCCGGGAGGCGCACTTCCCCGGCCGCGCACCGATCGAGGCCTATGGCAATGGCGGCTTCCGTTTCGCGGATATGTCCCACAGAGGCTCGATCCTGTGCCTGCCATCCGGTATTTATGGATGGCAGCCGGCCGATGCATCGAATCTGACCGCCGCCGATTTCGACAAGGTGCTTGCCGAAGCCGAGATGATAGAAATCCTTCTGGTGGGAATGGGCCGCGAACTGAAGCTCCTGCCGCGAGAGCTTCGCGAAGCGCTGAAGACGGGAAGCATTTTCGTCGATCCGATGAGCACGGGCGCGGCGGTGCGCACCTTCAATGTCTTGCTCGCCGAAGACCGTGCAGTCGCCGCCGCGCTAATCGCCGTCGATTGATCGTCGCGGCTATGAATGCCGATCAGCAGCATGCGATGGAGATCGTCCGCGAGGCCGACCGCGACCGTTATCTTTCCGTGCTCTTCGCGCCGGAGGAAAAGCGCGGCGCGCTTTGTTCTCTCTATGCCTTCAATGCCGAGGTCGCGCGCATCCGTGATATCATCCACGAGCCGCTGCCGGGCGAGATCAGGCTGCAATGGTGGCGCGACGTCATCGAAGACGGCGCGCCCGAAGCGGCCGCCGGCCATCCCGTCGCCGCGGCTTTGCTGGAAACGATCCGAACCTATGATCTGCCGCGCACGGCTTTCGGCAATTATCTCGATGCGCGCATCTTCGATCTTTATGACGATCCGATGCCATCCAGGAACGATCTCGAGGGCTATTGCGGCGAGACGGCATCGGCGCTGATCCAGATGGCGTCGCTCGTGCTCGACTCTGAAAAGGCGCAGGACTTTGCCCCCGCCGCCGGCCATGCGGGCTGCGCACAGGCGATGACCGGCCTGTTGCGGCTGCTTCCGATCCACTTGGCGCGTGGGCAATGCTATCTCCCGCGCGATCTTCTTTCCGCAGCGGGCACGACGCCGGAAGCCTTCGTCGCGCGCGAGGAGCACGCGGCGGCCAAACGAGCGATCGAGGCGATGATCGCGCTGGCGAGAGAGCATCTTTCTGCCTTCAGGCGGGAGACGAAGACGCTTCCGGCGGGCCTGCGGCCGGCCTATCTGCCCGCGACGCTTGCCGGCCGCTATCTCTCCAGGCTTTCCGGCGGCAAGGTTGATCCCGTGCGCGAAATCGCCGACATATCGCAATTGCGTCGTTACTGGACCGTGTTCCGCCACGCCATGTGGGGATGGCGCTAGAGCCGAGGCAGCCATGGCCATCAGGAGAGGGATGATGACCGCCGGAACCGCAACAGGACTTTCTGAAACCGCCGCTGGATGGAAGGCGGTGCTGATCGAGATGCTGGTGGGGATTTGGGACGCGGTCGCGCGTTTTCCCATCACCGCGCTCGCAATTCTCATTTTTGCTGTCGACGCCAATCTTCTCCTGACGGATTCCCATGGTTTTTGGGGCGGTAACGAGGATTTGCTGGAGCCGCTTTTCGCCATGGCCGCGGCATCGCTTGCGGCGACGCTTGCTTGCGAGGCGGAAGGTGCGAACGCCGTTTTTCGTCATGGCGCGGCGCTCGTCGCGGGCCTTGCGGCGTTTGCTATCGCATGGTGGGACAAATCTTTCGCGCTGAGCTATTGGCCCTTCGCGGCGGCGCTGGTCGGCCTGATCTTCGTCGCTCCGATCGCCGGAAGGCATTCGGGCGCCGCCTGCTGGCTCTTCGGCACGAGGCTGGTTTTCGCGATCTTCCTTTCGCTGCTTGCGCTGCTCCTGTTCGCCGGCGGCATATCGGCCATATTGGCGAGCCTGACCTATCTGTTTGGGTTTCCGGTTCCCCGTCAGGCCTATGAACATGTGTGGACGGCGACGGGGCTTTTGGCCGCGCCGCTTTTCGGGCTTGGCCGCATTCCGCGCGATTTTGATTCCGAATTGCACGCCGACGAGGCGAAGTTCGCTGCGCTCGGCATGCGCGCGCTTGGTGAGTTCGTCGCCGCGCCGCTTCTTCTGACCTATGCCGCCATCCTGCACCTTTATGCGCTCAAGATTCTGCTGACGGGCGACGTTCCGCCCGGCCAGATCGGCTGGCTGGTTCTCGCCTATGGTTTCTGTGTCTTCGCGGCGCTGATCGTCTGCCATCCCTTCCTGCATTCGAGGAGGCCGCCGACGCGCCTCTTCGTGAAGTTGTGGCCCTTTACCCTGCCGGTCCCGCTCATCCTGCTCTTCTATGCGCTCGGAGTCCGGGTACACGCCTATGGCTTGACGCCGCAGCGCTTTCTGCTCGGGCTTTTCGCGGCGGCCGTAATCGCCATCCTCATTCTACAGCTTTCCCGAAGAATACGGGGCGATATCCGCCTTCTCGCGGCGCTTCCGGCGCTTGTGCTCCTGATCGGCAGTTTCGGTCCGCAAGGGGCGGTCGCGACATCGATCCGCAATCAGGCCGCGCGATTTACCGAGGCCGTGAAAATCCAGCCGCTCGACAACAAGCATAATGAGGTTGCTCTTTCGGCGCTGCGGTTTCTTGCCGCGCATGACGCCGTTGCGCGGGTGGCGCCGCTGGCCGTCGCGGCAAATCCGCCGAAGACCGGTTTTGGCCTGTTCGATCGGGTGGCCGATGCCTATGGCATTCGCCAGCATTCGACCGGGAACCGCCCGAATGACAGTTTCAGTCTCACCGTGAACCGGGCCGCCGGCATCGCAAGCGCGGGGTTCGATATGGTCGTCCCCGACCTGCAACTGACGCTCTATAACTCTAATGGGAAGACGGTCGATCTGCCGTCGGGCAAGATTTTGACCTTTGCGCTTGCCGGCGATGCGGTCACCGTCTCGGATGGCGAGATGGAAACACGGCTTCCGCTCGATACCGCCCAACTGGCCGCGGTTGTTTCGGCGCGGGGAAAACAGCCTCGGCCTTTGACCGTGACGGACGGCCGCCACACGGTCCGGCTCCTCCCGCGTTATCTCTATGGCGAGACGAGGCCGGCGCTTCAGCTGAAAAGCTTCATGGGCGCCGTTCTGCTTCGGCAGGCCGAGTGGTGACGATGGACGTTTGGCTAAGCTATACCAAGGGTCTGACGTTTGACCTTTCGTCGCCACGGTGCGTCCTTCGAGGCTCGCCCTTCGGGCTCACGCCTCAGGATGAGGGAGTCTGGCGCCAGCGGTCCTCATCCTGAGGTGCTCGCAAGCGGGCCTCGAAGGACGCACCGGAAACAAGGGCCAGCAACATCACTGTTCCGGCTTGCTGTCTCGCCGCGATTTGCGGCCGAACGTATAGCCCGTTTCGAGCGCCTGCCTGCCGAACTTCTCGCGCAACAAATCCATCGCGCCTTCCGCCATGGCGCGCTTGCGAGCCGTCACGTCGATGAGGTCGGGCGGGTCGGCTTTCTCCGCATCCGAGAGTTCCGTGACCCCGATGCCGAGAAGGCGATAGCGCGTGCCGTCCGTTTCCCGCCCCAGAAGTTCGAGCCCGGTGGCGAAAATCCGGTCGGCGAGACGCGTCGGATCGGAAAGCCGGCGGTTGCGGGTGCGGATATGGAAATCCTGCGTCTTCAGCTTCAGGACGACTGTCCGCCCTGCAATCCCTGATTTCTTCAGGCGCCCGGAAACCTTTTCCGACAATGCCCGCAGGATGGGGACGAGGTCGTCCGCCGAGGCCAGATCGGTTTCGAACGTCGTCTCGGCGGAAACGCTCTTCGCCTCGCGTTCCGGGTGGACGCGGCGGTCGTCTTCGCCGCGCGAAAGATGATAGAGTCGATTACCCATGACGCCATAGCGCCGCATCAGATCGCCTTGCTCCATGCGCTGCAACTGGCCGATCGTGCGGATGCCGTCCTTTTCGAGCGTGGCGTCGAATGCCTTTCCCACCCCCCAGATGAAGGATACCGGCTTGCCCGCGAGGAATTCGACCGCTTCCGCTTCGCCGACGACCGAAAATCCGCGGGGCTTTTGAAGGTCGGAGGCGATCTTGGCGAGGAACTTGCAATAGGAAAGGCCGACCGACACGGTGATGCCGATCTCCTTCTCGACCGCGGCAGCGAAACGGCCGAGGACGACGGCTGGCGGCGCTCCATGCAGTTTTTGTGTGCCGGAGAGATCGAGGAAGGCTTCGTCGATCGAAAGCGGCTCGACGAGCGGGGTCAGCGTCTGCATCATGGCGCGCACCTCGCGCCCGACGTGCACATATTTTTCCATGTCGGGCTTGATCACCACCGCTTCGGGGCACGCCTGAAGCGCCTTGAACATCGGCATCGCCGAACGCACGCCCTGGATGCGGGCGATATAACAGGCCGTGGAGACCACGCCCCGCTTGCCGCCGCCGATGATAACAGGCTTGTCCTTCAGGTCCGGATTATCGCGCTTCTCCACCGCGGCGTAGAAGGCGTCGCAATCGATATGCGCGATCGCGAGGCTGTAAAGTTCGGCATGGCGCGCCAGGCGCGGGCTGCCGCATACGCCGCATCTGGGCTGCCTCTCCCTCTGGAGCGCCAGGCAGTCGCGACAGAAGCCGGCTTCTGGGTTGTTGACAGCTGTCAACTGTGATGCGAACATATCAAGAACGTGATCAGGATTCTTGCAATCATATCACGGATTATCGAGGAAAAGAGGAAGATGATGCCGATTACCACGGCGCTGCTGACAGCGGAGCGCTGGCCGGATTTCACCGATCTCTTCGGCAAACAGGGCGCCTGCTATGGGTGCTGGTGCACGCATTTCCGCTTGCCTCCGGCGATGCGGCGGGAGAACGATCGCGAGCGGAATCGCGATTTCATGAGACGGCGCGTCGAGGAGGGGCCTCCACCCGGCTTGCTGGCCTATGACGGCGATAAGGCCATGGGGTGGATGCAGATCGGACCCAAGGCCGACGTGCCGCAATGGAACAATGCCGGCCGTGCTTCCGCGCCACTCGAACCGGGCGAAGAGAACGACGACCGCTATTGGGCGGTTTCCTGCTTCTTCATCCGCTCCCCGGCGCGCGGAAAAGGGCTTACGCACCGCCTCGTCGAGGCGGGAATAGCGCATGCCCGGTCGTCGGGAGCGAAGGCGATCGACGCCTGTCCGATGGATCAGGCGAAGAATTCCCGCTCCACGGGCCTTTACGTGGGATCGAGTCGCGTGTTCGAGAAGGCGGGCTTCGAACGCGTTGTCGAGCGCAAACAGGGACGCCCCCTGATGCGCCTGATCCTTTGACGATTGCCGCTCGCCCGCCGCTCCATGCGTCAGATGGAGCGGTCATGAAGATCGTCGCCGAGCGGCAGGGCGCGGCTTGCGATCTGGATGGAGGCCGGATCGATGCCGGTTTCTTCCGCGAAGCGCGTGATCGTCGGTTCGTGCGCGAGGATGAACTGGAGAACGCCTGCGAGAAAGCCGGGTTCGCGCGCCGAAGCGCGGATATTCGCGGCTTCAATCCCGGTTATCGCCAGGAAACGGCGAAGCAGTTCGGGATCTCCGGCGATGAATGCAAGGCCCATGATGGCGATCTGCTCGGCGCTGTTGGAATCCATCTTCTGCATTCGGAAACCCATCCTTCGCGTCTCGCACTTTGTCCGATCTGGGTTCCATATGTAAGGCTTGTCTGGAAAGCCACAAAATCGGCAGCTTTCAGACGGTTTGCGTTTCGTCAATCAAGTTGCGTTAGAAAGGCGATTGGGGATTAAAAGCTGTGGCGGCCGGTTTCGATCGGCCGGACCGGTTGGCGGGATAGGAGCCGATGCCGAAGAAAGTCATGATCGTCGAGGACAATGAGCTGAATATGAAGCTCTTCCGCGACCTGATCGAAGCCAGTGGATACGAAACCGTTCGCACGCGCAACGGGCTGGAAGCGCTCGATCTTGCGCGGCAGCATCGCCCGGACCTCATTCTCATGGATATCCAGCTGCCGGAGGTTTCGGGGCTGGAGGTGACCAAATGGCTGAAGGAAGACGATGATCTGCGCACGATCCCCGTCATCGCCGTGACGGCCTTCGCCATGAAGGGGGACGAGGAGCGCATCCGCCAGGGCGGCTGCGAAGCCTATATCTCGAAGCCGATCTCCGTCACCAGATTCATCGAAACGATCAAATCCTATCTGGGCGACGCGTGATGGCGGACCGGCTGTTGAAAGTGGAGCGAGGGGCGCCATGACTGCACGAATTCTGGTCGTCGACGACATACCCGCCAACGTCAAATTGCTCGAAATCAGGCTGCTTGCGGAATATTTCGAAGTGCTGACCGCAAGCAACGGCGCCGAGGCGCTCGAAATATGCGAGGACGGCAAGGTCGATGTCGTGCTGCTCGACATCATGATGCCTGGCATGGATGGCTTCGAGGTTTGCCAGCGCCTGAAGGCCGATCCGGCGACCGCTCATATTCCTGTCGTTATGGTCACCGCGCTCGACCAGACCTCCGATCGCATCCGCGGGTTGGAAGCAGGCGCCGACGATTTCCTGACGAAGCCGGTAAACGATCTTCAGCTTCTCACCCGCGTAAAGAGCCTGGTGCGGTTGAAAATGCTGACCGACGAACTCCGTTTGCGGGCATCGACCACACGCAATATCGGCATCGAGGAACTTCTGAGCCGCAGGCAGGTATCGGATGCGACGCCCAAGGTGCTGCTGGTCGACGAGCAGAAGGCATCCGCCAGCCGGACGCAGAAGATGCTGCGCAATGCCTGCGAATGCGCCGTCGTCGCCGACCCTCATGCCGCTGTTTTTGAAGCCGCCGAGGGCGGCTATGAATGCCTCCTCGTCTCCACGGGGTTCGCGGCTTTCGATCCGCTGCGGCTCTGCTCGCAATTGCGCTCGCTCGACCGGACCCGTTTTCTGCCGATCATTCTCATCGCCGGCGCGGGCGAGGAGGAGCGTGTCGTCCGCGGCCTTGAACTCGGCATCAACGATTACCTGACCACGCCCGTCGATCAGCAGGAGTTGGTTGCGCGCATGCGTACGCAGGTCAGGCGCAAGCGCTACAACGAACAACTGCGCGCGAGCGTCGCCGAGACGATGGAAATGGCGGTCATCGATCCGCTGACCGGACTGCACAATCGCCGCTATCTCGACAGTCATCTGCAGACCCTGTTCGATCGGGCCATGGCGCGGCGGCGTCCGCTGTCGGTCATGATAACGGATCTCGACCGCTTCAAGTCGATCAACGACACCTACGGCCATGACGGAGGCGACCGCGTGCTCAGGGAATTCGCGCGGCGGCTGCGCCAGAATGTCCGGGGGATCGATCTCGCCTGCCGCTTCGGCGGCGAGGAGTTCGTGGTGGTGATGCCCGACACCGACCAGCAAGTGGCGGAAAAAGTCGCGGAGCGGGTGAGGGCGGAAATCGCCAAGGCTCCCTTCTTCACGAGCGGGAATGAGGGTGAGGGGATCGCCGTTACCGTTAGTGTCGGCGTGTCCTCGCTAAAACCCTATGGCGACAGGATGGAAGACCTGATGAAGCGGGCCGACGTCGCGCTTTACGAGGCGAAGAGCGGCGGCCGCAACCGGGTGGTGGCGAAGGCGGCCTGACAACCAGGAAGGAAAAAGAGGCTATATCCCGCGCCGCTTCAGCGCGCGGTTTAACCTTAACATCAGCAACTTCCGCTTCTTGGTTAAGAAACTGTTGATTTTGCAGGAAGTCTGCGCGAGTGTCCTCGCCATCGGGGCGGGTAACAATCTGGCATAGCTAGAGGCGATTGCCGCCCGACGCATACCCCATGATGCTCAGGTCCGCCGCATCTCCTGGGTCCGTGGGGTCGGCCGGCCGGCCGCTGGCGCATAGTGGCCTCCTCGTACCGCTGCCAGACGGCCGACCGGCCCCTCTTTTCCTCATGAAACTTGTGTTGGGTGCGTCCTTCGAGGCCGCTTTGCAAGCGCCTCAGGATGAGGAAGACTGGCGCGTTACAATCGCCTCGTTTCTGGTGTCTACAAGCAGAAGCTTGGGGCTAGGACGGATCGACATTCGGGGATTCCCAAGCGGCCTCAGTGCTGATTCATAGGGTTCGGTGATTGAGCGAAGGCTATGAATAGGCGTGAAGCGATATGAATTAACTCAGCGCCGTGCGCGAACTCTCCGGTCGGCCAACCTTCCGTATCCACGGACTCTGACCATGCTCAGGAGCTCAAGATGCACGGCATAGCCGCGGCCGCCAAACAGTTCTTCTTGCTTGCTGTCATAAAGCTGTCACACTATGATCGTTCGAGTTTTTCGCAGAGATTGAACGTGCTGATACACGGTAAAGTCGTGGGCGGGCGCGGCAAGGCTGCAGTTCAAATTGCCCAGAACAGCGAAGCGATAGCGAAAGCCATAGGCGCACAACCGTTCGCGGGATCGCTAAACTTGGTCTTGGATAAGCCCGTGCGCTTTGTGGAATCTGAAGCGACTTTTTTCGATAACGGCTTCCGGATGCTATGGCCGGCTACCCTTAACGGCATCCCAGTTTGGCTATATAGATGGAAACATACATCCCTTCATGTAGTAGAGATCATTTCACCAATAAATCTGCGCGACACATTACGAGTTGGCGAAAATCAAAAAGTAACAATTGCATTACCAGAAAACATTGTTGATAAAATCAGTTTCAGCCAAAATATAACCTGGGCTGCAGTGTGGGCTGGAAGGCGCAATTGGTGCTATACAAGGGACAGTTATTACTACAAATTCCTAAACTTCTGCCGTGCTAGTGGCGCAACCCAACAATTACCTGAAAAAGGTATGCTAGATGTCCTGGCAAATGTAATTAAATATAAGCTAAAGAGATTTTCGCTTGTAAAGCCTGATCGATAATATCGGACGGAAACAAGGAGAATCCGGGCGGCGTTATGTTTTTGTAAGACGTGAAGCGCCTGCAAATGAAAACGAGATTCACGAAAAACAATAACTATCCTGAATCGACGTGGGTGTGCGCTGCACCTATATTGCCAGCAAGGCGAATATTTATGACCAACCAAGTTGTCAAATTCGCCGGTCTGTCCGACCGCTCTATTGTCTTGGCATGACGTCCTCAAGGGATGAGGATCGTCGACACCAAAAGCCCTCATCCTGAGGTGTGAGCCCGAACGGCGAGCCTCGAAGGACGCACTGCAACTCAGAACTCTTGGTATCAGACCTTCACGGCGACTTTCATGAAAGCAGGGACATCGTCGCCGAAGCCCACGGTCGTGTTGACCTCGTCATAGGCCCGGCCTCCGCGATGCGATTTGGCCGTCTCGCCTTGATGCGATGTCGCACCGCGACGCTCGGCGTTCCGGTCTTTGATCGCAGCCTTGCGGGCGCGGCGTTCCTCGACGTCCTCCGCCGAGACGACGGTGGATTTCTCAACCGCCCCATGGTCGTGCCGGGCGCCGCGATCGGAGCGTGGCTTCCTGCCCTTGTCGTCGCGATGGCCGCGCTTGCGCCGGTCGTGCGAGGCATCGTCGGCATGTTCCTCGATCGTCGAGAGATCGCCGTCCTGCCATTCGATGTCCTGGCCGATCAGCTTTTCGATGGCGTCCAGATACTTGCTGTCCGAACGGGTCACGATGGTGAAGGCCTTGCCTGCGCGGCCGGCCCGGCCGGTGCGGCCGATGCGGTGGACGTAATCCTCCGCGTGGGTCGGGACGTCGAAATTGAAGACATGGCTGACGTCGGGAATATCGAGCCCGCGCGCCGCGACGTCCGATGCGACCAGGAGCTTCAGCCTGCCATCGCGGAAATTGGAAAGCATGGTCATGCGCGCGCGCTGGTCCATGTCGCCATGGAGCGCGCCTGCATCGAATTCGTGACGGGTGAGGGAACGGAAAAGCTCCGAGACTTCCACCTTCCGATTGCAGAAGATGATCGCGTTCTTGAGATCAGCCTCTTCCTGGCGGATGAGATTGCGCAGGACATCGCGCTTGTCCCAGGCCTTGTGCCCCGATTTGACAAGGCGCTGGGTGATGTTTTCCGCCGTCGTCGCGGCCCGGGCGACCTCAACCCGCACCGGCGCGTGCAGGAACTGTTCCGTCAGCTTGGTGATTTCGGGCGGCATGGTCGCGGAGAAGAAAAGCGTCTGCCGCGTGAACGGGATCAGTTTGCAGATGCGCTCGATGTCGGGAATGAAACCCATGTCGAGCATACGGTCCGCTTCGTCGATGACGAGGATTTCGACGCCGGTCAACAGAAGCCTGCCGCGCTCGAAATGATCGAGCAGGCGGCCCGGCGTCGCGATCAGCACGTCGGCGCCGCGTTCGAGCTTGCGATCCTGATCGTCGAAGGAAACGCCGCCGATGAGAAGCGCGATGTTCAGCCGGTGGTTCTTGCCGTATTTGACGAAATTCTCTTCCACCTGAGCGGCAAGCTCGCGCGTCGGTTCAAGAATGAGCGTGCGCGGCATGCGCGCCCGGGCTCGGCCCTTTTCGAGGCGGGTGAGCATCGGCAGCACGAAGGATGCGGTCTTGCCCGTTCCCGTCTGTGCGATGCCGAGAACATCCTTGCCGATCAAGGCATGGGGAATGGCGCCGGCCTGGATAGGCGTCGGCGTGACATAGCCCGCATCCTTCACGGCTGAGAGAACTTTGGCCGAAAGGCCTAATTCAGCGAAAGTGGAAACCTGCTGTGCGGTCTGATCGTCTGATGACACGTGTCTGGCTGTCTTTATATTGTATTGGCTGGCCCGTCTGGCCGGATTATGCGCCAAAACCTTGCAGGTGACGCAAGGTTATCTGCTCCCGCCGTTACGCGGCGCGTGCGCGTTTGTCAATATATAGTAAGGGAAGGCCGGATTTTAAGCCGAAAAAACCCGTAGAAACCGTTAATTCGGCCCTCTTCAATAGCGGAATTGCTCCGATACGATCCGATCGCTCCAGGAATGGCCGGAATCGAACAGCAGGGTTGCCGTCGTGCTTTGCGACTCACGCACCGTGACGGCGGTGACGGATTTGACCTCGGTGTGATCGGCCGAAGCGTTGACAGGGCGCTTGCCAGCTTCAAGCATGTCGAAACGTATCGTCACCTTGTTCGAGAGAAGGGCGCCACGCCAGCGACGCGGACGAAAGGGGCTGACGGGCGTGAGCGCCAGGAGCGGCGCGTCGAGCGGCAGGATCGGTCCATGGGCGGATAGATTATAGGCCGTGGAGCCAGCAGGCGTCGCCACCATCACGCCGTCGCAACTCAACTCCTCCAGGCGCATCTGGTCGTCGATAAAAATGCGGATCTTGGCGGTCTGGTAGGATTGCCGCCAAAGCGCGACCTCGTTGATCGCGAGCGCCAGCACCACGTCGCCGTCCGCCGTGACGGCCCGCATTTCCAGCGGCCGGATCGTTTCCGGCGTCGCCGCGGCGATCCTGGCAGGCAGATCGTCTTCCCGGTATTCGTTCATCAGGAAGCCGACCGTGCCACGGTTCATGCCGTACACCTTCTTCCCGGTGCTCATCGTGTCGCGCAGGGTCTGGAGGAGGAAGCCGTCGCCGCCAAGCGCCACGATCACGTCCGCCTCGGCGGAGGATGTATTGCCATACCGGTCAGACAGCCGCTCCGCCGCTTCGCGGGCATCATCCGTATCGGCCGACACAAAGGCAATTGCCTGTGGGGCGATTGCCTTGGCAGCGATTGCTTTTGAGGCATTCGTCATGATTGGGCCGCCAAATCGTTCGTGCCGTGCAGGTAGCATGGCAAGCGGTACTGGAAAAGAGCAGGCAGTTCCCGCGCGAGCGACGCTTTTTGCCGGCTAAGCCGAGACGAGCAAGGTAAGCTTGAAATCGGGATGTCCCGCCACATCGAACGTGACTTGCTCGTAACGAAGAAATCCATGCAGCGGGTGATTGAAGGTGCGTTCACCGCCTTCGCGCTCGACGACGTCGCGCTGGTCCCAGAACTGGGCGAAGAGCGGGCTCGCGCGCCGTAGCTCCGCGATGAAGACCTTGAGCGATTGATCGTCGAGGTGGGCGCTGCAGGAGGAACGGAACTCAGCCACGACCCGCCTGGCGCGCTGCTCATAATCGCAAATGAGAGAGCGCGCGGCCGGGTCTGTAAAGATAAAACGCAAAAGGTTGTGCGTTCCCGGCTGGTCGAGCCAACCGGCGAAAAGATCCTCCGCTTCCGCATTCCAGCTGACCGCCGTCCATTCGCGGTCGAGAATATAGGCCGGTGTACGGATGGAAGCGACGCTTGCGAGGACCGGCGCCGGTAGCCGTCCGCTTTCGCTTCTGTCCTGCTCGGGATCGCGCTTGCCCGCAAGCTTGAACAGATAGGCCCGTGCGGCCCTGTCGAGCCTCAACGCCTTGGCCAGCCGGGCCATCGCGGCAGGCGAGAGCGACATTTCCCGGCCTTGTTCAAGCCAGGTGTACCAGGTCACGCTGAGACCGGCGAGCTGCGCCGCTTCCTCGCGTCTGAGGCCCGGCGTGCGGCGTCTCCCCTCGGCGGAAAGGCCGAGCACGGCCGGCTTCAGCCTTTCCCTCTGGGAACGGACGAAATCGCCGAGTTCCCGCCGCTGCTCCGTTACGCTCGTTACCATGGTGTCAAAACATACCAGTATAAATTAGAGGCTTAAACCAGTTTGTTTCGTTCGCTATACCCTCCACGATCGGTTTTCAAATCGGGATAAGAGAAATGGTTGATGGAAAAAGTCACGAAGCCCTGGTTGGCGGCCAGTTCGGGTCGAGCGCCGAAGCCTATCTGAAAAGCGCCGTGCACGCGCAAGGCGCGGATCTCGAAGCCATCGTCAACCTCGCCGCCGGCATGTCCGAGGCGCGCGTCCTCGATCTGGGCTGCGGCGGCGGCCATGTCAGCTTCAATGTCGCCCCGCATGTCAGGGAAGTGGTCGCTTATGACCTCTCCAGGGAGATGCTGCAGGTTGTCGCTCGCTCGGCGGCGGAAAGGGGGCTCTCCAACGTCACCACAACGGAAGGCGTGGCGGAAAAAGTACCCTTCGCGGACGAAAGCTTCGACATGGTGCTGAGTCGGTATAGCGCCCATCATTGGCGGGATTTCGATGCGGGATTGCGCGAGGCCGCGCGCGTATTGAAACCCGGTGGCGTGGCGGGGTTCGCTGATACGATAGCCCCGCCGTCGCCTCTGCTCGACACCTATTTCCAGACGCTCGAGATGTTGCGCGACCATTCGCATGTGCGCGACTATTCCCGCGCCGAATGGGATGCAGCGATGGCGCGCGCCGGGCTGTTGCCCGTCTCGGCCACCTATTTCCGCGTTCACCTCGATTTCGCTTCCTGGGTCGAGCGGATGAAGACGCCGAAAGTATTCGTCGACGCGATCCGGGCGCTGCAGGCAAGCGTTTCGGAGAGCGTCACACGCTATTTCGAGACCAAGCCGGACGGCAGCTTCTCGATCGATGTCTGCCTGTTCAGAGCGATGAAAGTCGGCTCCTGACGCTTCTTCGCCCTTTACTGGGGCGGCGATTATGCTAGGTCGTGATCCGCGGCGCCGGATCACGGCGTCTGCGGGCCGGCGTAGCACAGCGGTAGTGCAGCGGTTTTGTAAACCGAAGGTCGGGAGTTCGATCCTCTCCGCCGGCACCAGTAACCAGATTGCCGCATGTCCTCTGGCGCGCACGAAAAGCCGTTGACAGGACTGCCGGGGCGCTTTTATTGTCCGCGGCCATGAAGACGGCACTCATTCTCGTAGGAAGGCGCATGGGCAAGGCGGTGTGACCGCCGGGCGTCAGCCGCTCATGCGCTTCGATCAGGCTCCCTCGGGGGCCTTTTTTATTTCCTGGATTTCAACTTTTCAGTCGCGATAGACGCAGATCAAACGGGACCGATGAAATGAGCAAAGAGCATAGCGAAACCGGACGCCGCGAAATGACGGGCGCCGAAATGGTCGTCCAGGCGTTGAAGGACAACGGCGTGAAGCATGTCTTCGGCTATCCGGGCGGCGCGGTCCTTCCGATCTATGACGAGCTTTTCCAGCAGGAGGCGGTCGAGCACATCCTGGTGCGGCACGAGCAGGGCGCGGGCCATGCGGCCGAAGGGTATGCGCGCTCGACCGGAAAGTGCGGCGTCATGCTCGTCACCTCCGGCCCCGGCGCGACCAATGCGGTCACGCCGCTGCAGGACGCCCTGATGGATTCCATTCCGCTGGTCTGCATTTCCGGCCAGGTGCCGACGACGCTTATCGGATCGGACGCCTTCCAGGAATGCGACACGGTCGGCATCACGCGGCCCTGCACGAAGCACAATTGGCTGGTGAAGGACGTCAACCAACTCGCTTCCGTCCTGCACGAGGCTTTTATTGTCGCCACCACCGGCAGGCCGGGGCCGGTCGTGGTCGATGTCCCGAAGGACGTCCAGTTCGCGAAGGGCATCTACACGCCGCCGCAGACGGCGCCCCGTATCTCCTATCATCCGAAGGTGGAGGGGGATGCCGATGCGATCCGTCGCGCGGTCGAACTGATGGCCGGCGCGAAAAAGCCGGTGATTTATTCCGGCGGCGGCGTCGTCAATGCCGGACCGGAGGCCAGCCATCTCCTGAGGGAACTGGTCGAATTGACCGGGTTCCCGATCACCTCGACGCTTATGGGGCTCGGGGCCTATCCGGCTTCAGGCAGGAACTGGCTCGGCATGCTCGGCATGCATGGTTCCTATGAAGCCAATATGGCGATGCACGATTGCGACGTGATGCTCTGCGTCGGCGCACGTTTCGACGACCGCATCACCGGCAGGCTCGACGCGTTCTCGCCCTATTCCCGCAAGATCCACATCGACATCGATCCTTCCTCCATCAACAAGAACGTCCCGGTCGATGTGCCCATCATCGGCGATGTCGGCCATGTTTTGGAGGACATGGTGCGGTTGTGGCGGGCGTCGGCGAAAGCGGACAAGAAGGGCCTGCAGCCCTGGTGGGAGCAGATCGAGCGCTGGCGCGCCCGCGATTCCTTCGCATACACGAAGAACAAGGACGTCATCATGCCGCAATATGCCATCCAGCGGCTTTATGAGGCAACGAAGGACAAGGATGTCTACATCACCACCGAAGTCGGTCAGCACCAGATGTGGGCGGCGCAGCATTTCGGCTTCGAGCAGCCGAACCGCTGGATGACCTCGGGCGGCCTCGGCACGATGGGCTACGGCCTGCCGGCGGCGCTCGGCGTCCAGATCGCGCATCCCGATGCGCTGGTCATCGACATTGCCGGCGACGCATCCGTCCAGATGACGATCCAGGAAATGTCGAGCGCGGTCCAGCACGACGCGCCCATCAAGATCTTCATCCTCAACAACCAATATATGGGTATGGTGCGCCAATGGCAGCAATTGCTGCACGGCAACCGTCTGTCGCATTCCTACACCGAGGCGATGCCTGATTTCGTCAAGCTCGCCGAAGCCTATGGCGGCCATGGCATACGCTGTGACAAGCCGGACAAGCTGGATGACGCCATCGCGGAAATGATTTCCGTGAAGAAGCCGGTCCTGTTCGACTGCCGGGTGGCGGCGCTGGCCAACTGCTTTCCGATGATCCCCTCGGGCAAGGCGCATAACGAAATGCTTTTGCCGGACGAGGCGACGGACGAAGCGATCGCCAACGCCATAGACACCAAGGGGAGGGAACTGGTGTGAGATTGGCTTTCAGCTTCAACAATTTAGGAAGTAACGGTAGAAAACCATGAACGCCCATCTCCAAGCCACAGGCTCCGCCTATTTCATCTCACGCGAAACCGCCAAGCCGGAAACGCACACCCTATCCATCCTCGTCGATAACGAACCCGGCGTGCTGGCGCGCGTCATCGGGCTGTTTTCCGGGCGCGGCTATAATATCGACAGCCTTACCGTGTCCGAGACCGAGCATGAGAAGCATCTCTCGCGCATCACCATCAAGACGCGCGGGACGCCGCATGTGCTGGAGCAGATCAAGAACCAGCTCGAGCGCATCGTGCCGGTGCATCGCGTCATCGACCTGACGGTGGTGGCCGGTGAGCTCGGCCATGACCGGCCGCTCGAACGCGAGCTTGCCATGGTGAAGGTCGCGGGAAGCGGCGACGACCGGGTGGAGGCGCTGAGGCTCGCCACCGCCTTCCGCGCCCAGGTGATCGACGCCAACACCGAACATTTCATCTTCGAGATCACCGGCCGCGTCTCCAAGATCGAGCAGTTCATCGCAATCATGAAGCCGCTCGGGCTGGTGGAAGTCTGCCGCACCGGCGTCGCGGCGATGAACAGGGGTCCGGCGGGGATGTAAGGCGAATTCACTCCATCCGGCAGGTGCGGATTTTGCCGATAACTGGCGATTTTCGCTGAAAAGCATATCTTGTTTCATCGATACGATTGTTGAACTGATTGGCCGAGCCGACCAGGCGGGAAAAACGAACGGATAACATCCAGCCTTCGGTCGACGCTCCAGTCCGGGAGGAGTGGAAATGACCGGTTTCAGACAAGACGCCGATGCGCTTCTGGAGCGCGTGGTCGATGGCAATCCGCAGGTTCCGGGGATTGTCGCGATGGTTACTGGCCGGCAGGCCAACAGCTATGAAGGAGCGGCGGGCGAACGGGTGATCGGATCCGGTGAGCCGATGACGGTGGATACGGTCTTCGCCATCTATTCGGCCACAAAGGCGATCACCGGAACCGCGGTGCTGCAATGCGTGGAGGAAGGGCTGCTTGATCTCGACGCACCGGCCAAGACCTGGCTGCCGGCGCTCGGCCGGCTCAACGTCATCACCGGCTTCGACGAGAAGGGCAATCCGAAGCTACGGCCGCCGAAGCGCGACATCACGGCCCGCATGCTGATGCTGCATACGGCAGGGTTCGGCTATGATTTTTTCAACGCCACCTATAGCCGGCTGGCGCGCGAAAAGGGGCAGCCAAGTGTCGTCACCGCGACGCAGGCTTCCCTGACGACGCCGCTTTTGTTCGATCCTGGAGAGAGATGGGAATATGGCAGCAACATCGACTGGTGCGGCCTGATTGTCGAACAGATCCGCGGCAAACGCCTCGGCGCGGTCATGAAGGAACGGATCTTCCGGCCGCTTGGCATGGAGGACACCGCTTTCAAGCTGACGCCGGCGATGCGGCAAAGACTTGCGCGTATTCATAAACGCCGGCCCGACGGCAGCCTCAACCCGCTACGGGACTTCGAGTTGAGACAGGATCCGGAAGTCGAGATGGGCGGCCATGGCCTCTACGCGACCGTTGGCGATTACATGAAATTCATCCGCATGTGGCTGAATGACGGCGACGGGCCGAAAGGCCGTGTCCTCAAGCCCGAGACGGTGGAATGGGCGGGGAAGAACGGGCTGGGAGAAGGCCAGAAAGTCACCAGCCTGCCGGGCGTCATTCCCTCGCTTTCCAACGACGTCGAATTCTTCCCCGGCGTCCCCAAGTCCTGGTGCTACAGCTTCATGATCAATGATGAGGATGCGCCGACAGGGCGTCCAGCCGGGTCGCTGGGCTGGGCCGGTCTGGCAAATCTCTATTACTGGATCGACCGCCTGAACGGGGTAGGCGGCTTCTGGGCGACCCAGATTTTCCCCTTTGCCGACAAGGCGGTCCTTCAGGGGTTCACCGATTTCGAGGCGGCCGTCTACCGTCATGCGATCGCCCGTGATGCTGCATGAAGGAATCAGTCGGATGGCGGTTATCGGCACTCCACGGGCAGGATCGTCATGCAATTCGGCGTGATCGCATCGTGATGCCCAAGCGGAAACCGGCATAGACCGGGGGGAGGACGGCAATTAAAATCCGTTTGGGTTGATGGAGTTAGGTCCTTTGCCTTTATTTGTCGCCGCCTGCCGGGAATGGCGTCAGTCGCTTCGAATTAAATCTTTGTAATGTATGTATTTTTCATTTTTTCGACGATGATTTCGCATATTTTGCGCGCATAATGTCATTTTGCGGCGTTCTCGCCGCCAGTACCGGGATGGTGGGGAAGTCGCGGATCGAATAGCGGTACCGCGCTTTTTGCAGAACATGCAGCTTGGGCCCGTTATACGGGTGCTTTTTGGACGAGGTGGCAATGCGCCGTATTGTGTCTCTGTCGATCGTGGCGGTCGCCCTTGCCGCAGTGGGCGCGTGGTATTTTTCGCCGCAAGCGCGCGGCTGGGTGGAAAATATCGTCCGCTCGAATACCAGGCTTGCGGATTCGGCCAGCGCCAGGGAAACCGCCGAGGCCGGAAAAAAGGCGCCGCGCGGCGTAGCCGTGACGACCGCCATCGCCAAGACGACCGACTTTCCGATCCGCCGCTATGCCATTGGCTTCGTTTCCTCGCCGGCTGTGGTCGATGTGAGCGCGCGCATCTCGAGCCAGGTCGAAGTGGTCCATGTCCGTGACGGACAGATGGTTCATGCCGGCGATCTCCTTTTCTCGCTCGACGACCGGGCGCTCAAGGCCGCGCTTGCCAAGGATCAGGCGACCCTGGCGAAGGACCAGGCGCTTCTGGTGAATGCTCAAGCCGACCTCAGCCGGGCCAAGGATCTGATGGCGCGGGGCACCGGCACCAAACAGGCTTATGACCTGGCCGATGCGTCGGCCAAGGCCGCGGCGGCGACGGTCAATGCCGACGAGGCGGCAATCGAGGCGGATCGGGTGCAGTTGAGCTATGCCACCATAAAGGCGCCGATCACCGGCAGGCTTGGGGCGATCAAAATCACCAAGGGCAATGTGGTTTCCACCGGCAACAACAATGGAAGTTCCTCGCCGCTGGTGACGATAACCCAGATGAATCCGCTCGAGGCGACCTTCAGCCTCCCCGAAAGCGACCTTTCCCTGCTGAAGAAGGCGCTCGCCACGAATCCTCCGGCCGAAGTGCGCCTCTATCGCAATGACGGCCAGAAACTTCTGGCAACCGGTCATCTCGATTTCGTCGATTCCACCGTCGATACCGCTTCCGGCACGGTCGAAGTCAAAGCCAGTATGCCGAACGACGATCTGGCGCTCTGGCCGGGGCAGTTCGTCGACGTCGTGCTGGAGGCGGGTACGATGCCGTCGATGACGTCCATCCCGACCGTGGCGGTCCAGCCCGGCCAGAGGGGCTCGTTCGTCTATGTGGTGAAGCCGGATAACACGGTCGAGGAAACTCCCGTGACGGTGGCAATGACGGAAGGCGACAACAGCGCCATCAGCAAGGGGGTAAAGAGCGGCGAGAAGGTGGTTACGGAAGGCCAGAAAAGCCTTAAGCAGGGAACGCATGTCCGGATAATGAACGACACCGCGTCAACCGCGCGCGCCTCTCAGAAGGTCGCCACGGAAGATGCCGCCGATGGGACGGGCAAATGATACCTGAATTCTGTATCAGGCGCCCCGTCGCCACGCTTTTGATGTCGCTCGCCCTCATTCTGGGTGGGGTTTTTGCCTATAAGTTCCTGCCCGTCGCTGCATTGCCGGAAGCGGAATTCCCGGTCATCAACGTGTCGGCGCAGCTTAACGGCGCGTCGCCGGAGACGATGGCGACGTCGGTCGCCATTCCGCTGATCAAGCAGTTCGCGACCATCGCTGGCATCGATTCCATTTCGACGACGAATTCGCTCGGCACCACCGCGATCGCCATCCAGTTCGACCTGAACCGCGACATCGACGCCGCCGCGGCCGACGTGCAGGCGGCGATCGCGCGCGTGCAGAAGAACCTGCCGCCCGAAATGACCAGTCCGCCGAGCTACAGAAAAGTCAATCCGGCGGACGCGCCCGTCCTCATCCTGTCGCTCGTCAGCGACACCATCCCGCTTACCGATCTCGACGCGTTCGCCGAGAATGTGATGTCGCCATCGCTTTCGACCATCAACGGCGTGGCGCAGGTGCTGATCTTCGGCGAACAGAAATATGCGGTGCGCATCCAGATCGATCCGACCGCGCTCGCCGCGCGCGGCATTTCAATCGACCAGTTGCAACAGGCCGTCGCCGCTGCGAACAGCACCACGCCGCTCGGCATCATCCAGAACCAGAAGCAACAGCTTACCATCACCTCCAATACGCCGCTGACCGATGCCGCGGAATTCTCAAACATCATCATCGCCACCAAGAACGGCCATCCTGTGCGCCTGGGTGAGGTGACGCGGGTGGTCGATTCGGTGGAGACCACGACCACGGGCAGTTGGTATGACGGCACGCGCGCGGTTCTTCTTGCCGTCCAACGCCAGCCCGGCGCCAACACCGTCGATGTCGTGAAGCGCGTGAAGGCCATGCTGCCTTCCTTCAACAGTCAGTTGCCGGCGGCCGCCAACATCAAGCTTCTGAACGACCGCTCGACCTCGATCCGCGAAGCGGTGTCGGACGTGCAGTTCACATTGCTCCTCACCATCGCGCTCGTCGTTCTGGTGATTTTCCTGTTCCTGCGTCGCGTGACGGCGACGATCATTCCCGCCGTGGCCGTGCCGATCTCGCTCATAGCGACGCTCGGGGCGATGTATCTGTTCGGCTTCTCGATCGACAACATTTCGCTCATGGGCCTGACGCTCGCGGTGGGTCTTGTCGTCGATGATGCGATCGTCATGCTGGAAAATATCTTCCGGCATATGGAGGAAGATGGGCTGCCGGCCTTCCAGGCTGCTCTCAAGGGGTCGAGGGAAATCGGCTTCACCATCATCTCGATCTCGATTTCGCTTGTTGCGGTCTTCATCCCCGTCCTTTTGATGGGAGGGGTCGTGGGCCGTATCTTCAACGAGTTCGCCGTCGTGGTCACGGTGGCGATCGTCGCTTCGATGTTCGTCTCGCTGACGCTGACGCCGATGCTGTGTTCGCGGCTGCTCACGCTGCCGCGCAAGCAGATGCGCAAAGGTGAGGGCGAGGCCAGGCACGAACACAAGCGCGGCCTCTCCGTCCGCGCCTATGACTGGCTGCTGACGCTGTGCCTCAAGCACCATTTCATTGTGTTCCTGATCTTCCTCGCCACGGCGGCCACCTCCGGCTGGCTGCTCAAGAATTCGCCTAAGGGCTTTTTCCCGGAGGAGGATATCGGCCAGGTTTCAGTGACCACTATCGCGCGCCAGGATATTTCCTACGATGCGATGGTCAAATTGCAGAATGAGGTGGCGAAGGTTTTCGAGCATTCCCCCTATGTCGCCCATGTGGCGTGGTCCGTCGGCGGCAACCCCTATTCCGGCACCCCTCTCAATCAGGGACGCATGTTCGTCGAATTGAAGCCGAAGGACCAGCGGCCTGACCTCGAAACGGTGCTGTCGTCGCTGAGAACCAAGCTAGCCGATATCGCTGGTATCAGCACCTATATGCAGCCGGTCCAGAACCTTAGGTTGGGCACGCGTATGTCCGCCAGCCAATATCAGGTCGTGGTGCAGGGGCTGGACAATGGCGAAACGGACAAATGGGCCCAGAAGCTCGAAGCGGCGATGGCCGCCGACCACGCGAACTTCGCGGACGTGAATTCGGATCTCCAGAATAATGCCCTGCAGGCGACGCTGGTCGTCGATCGTGACAAGGCATCGTCGCTGGGCGTCGATACCGATACGCTCCGATCCAGTATCTATGGCGGCTTCGGCGCGGAGCAGATCTCGACCATCTTCGGTTCGGCCGACAGTTACGAAGTCATCATGGAGCTCGATCCGAGGATCAATTGGTCGCCGGAGAGGATGCTGGCGATCCAGGTCAGAACCACGAGCGGCAGTCTCGTTCCCATCGGCGCCTTCGCGCGCGTCGAGAGAACAGCCGGCGCTCTGACCGTCAACCAACTCGGACAATTGCCCGCCGTTACCGTATCCTACAATCTGCCGAAGGGTGTCGCGCTCGGCCAAAGCGTGCAGCGTCTCGCCGCGATAAAGCAGCAGATCGGTATGCCCAATACGATCTCGACGGCTTTCGCCGGCAACGCCAAGACATTTGAACAGTCGCTCGCCAACCAGGGCTATCTCATCGGCGGCGCGGTGCTGACCATCTATATCGTGCTCGGCATGCTCTATGAGAGTTTCATCCATCCGCTGACGATTCTGACCGGCTTACCTTCGGCGGTGCTCGGTGCGTTGATCGCGCTCCGGGTGGCGGGGCTGGACCTGTCGGTCATCGCGGTCATCGGCATTCTGATGCTGATCGGTATCGTGAAGAAGAACGGCATCATGATGATCGACGTGGCGCTGGTGCTGAGGCGAGAGGGAAGGTCTCCCTTCCAGGCGATTCATGACGCCTGCGTGATGCGTTTCCGGCCGATCATGATGACGACGCTCGCCGCCCTCATGGGAACGCTGCCGATCGCGCTCGGCACGGGCGCCAGCGCGGAGCTGCGCCAGCCGCTCGGCGTCGCGGTGGTAGGCGGCCTCATCGTCTCGCAGGCTCTCACATTATTCGTGACGCCGGTTATTTATCTCTATTTCGAATGGCTTTCCGGCTTCCTGCTGAGGCATTTGCCGTCGCACGGCAAGCATCAGGAGCCGCAAGCGGTCGAAGACGAGACGGATAATAACAAGCCTGTCCCCGAGGAATTGCGGCCGGCGGCGGAATGAGATGGTCTATGCGAATTTTGAACCACCCCTCCGGTCCTTCGGACCACCTCCCCCTGAAGGTGGAGGAAAGCGGCGGGTCTTTCCCTCCCCTGCAAGGGGAGGGTGCCGAACGAAGTGAGGCGGGTGGGGTCGGTTGACGGAAAAGTGCCCTGGATATGAGACGCTTTATCTGCTCTCTGGAGAAGATCAGGCGCGCTCGCGGCTTTCGGGTAGCATTTGAGCGGCGGAGTCAGGCGTCCACAGCGCCATATCGACGGCGGCGGCAAGGGTCGCTTCCGTCGTCATCAGTTCGCGCCTTTTGCCGATGCGCTCCAGGACGAAGATATCTTCCTCGACCTGGCGGCGCGGCCGGTCCAGGCTGTCATAGGAATGCCCAGGCAGGCCCGCCGATATTCCGGCAAGAACAATACGAGGCACGCCGAGGAACAGACCATAGCAAGCCGCGGCGATGCCGTTCGTGGCCTTGCCGTAATTGCCAACGCCTTCCATTGGCTCGCCGACGACGTATTCCACGATCGCATCGCGTTCCTTGCGATGCCAGCTTCGCAAATGATCGACGCGCGCCCGCTTCTGGCGCGACAACTGCCAGCGCATCCAGAGCGTCGGATAGTCGCTCACCCAGAGGAGCCCTTTGCTGTCGAGATCGGGATGCTCCGTCCAGGATTTCCGGTGCGCCCTGATCGTGAGATCGGCCCGGCCAAGGCCGAGAGCGGCGGCGGTGCGGCCGACATTGTTGATGTCGATACGAGCGGATTCGGCGATCAGTTCCGCGGGAAGGGTTGGGCCGGGAGCCGAGCCCAGCACAAGCCAGGGCCTGCCCAGGACGCCAAGCGGGCCCAGCCAGTTGCGATGTTTCTCGCGAAGTTTTTCTACCTCGGATTGTCTCATTTTCACCGTGATCGTACCGTTATCCCTCTCGGCGAAACTACGTCAATTTTACTTCCAGGCAAGCCGTGGGACGATCGCGCTTGCCTTGTCCCTCCGAATCCTGTCTCACGATGACATGGAATTTTCGCCGCAGCAGGATGAGGCCCTGAGGGCTGTCGCGCGCTGGCTGAAGGCCGGGCGGCCGCAAATCTTTCGGCTTTTCGGCTATGCCGGGACCGGCAAGACGACGCTTGCGCGCCATTTCGCCGAACATGTGGACGGGCAGGTGCAGTTCGCCGCCTTCACCGGCAAGGCCGCGCAGGTGCTCCGCTCCAAGGGGGCCGTCAACGCCAGGACGATCCATTCCCTTATCTACCGGCCGCGCGGCGAAGAGGCAGTGGAGGACGGCGTCACCGGCAAGACCAGCATCTCGCCTACTTTCTCCATCAACCGCCAGAGCCCGATCGCCAAGGCGAAGCTGGTCGTCGTGGACGAATGCTCCATGGTGGACGAGGAGCTTGGCCGCGATCTGTTGTCCTTCGGCACGCCGGTGCTGGTGCTCGGCGATCCGGCACAATTGCCGCCCATATCGGGCGGCGGCTTCTTCACCGAGCATGAGCCCGATTTCCTCCTGACGGAAATCCACCGCCAGGCGCGCGACAATCCGATTATCCGGCTTGCGCTCGACGTGCGCGAGGGCAGGGAGTTCATGCGCGGCGATTATGGAACCGCCCAGGTGATCGGCCGGGAGGATGTCACGCAGGACCTGGTGCTGTCGGCGGACCAGGTGTTGGTCGGGGTCAACCGTACGAGACGGCGCTACAACCAGCGGCTTCGGCAATTGAAGGGTTTTGGCGCCGCCTATCCGCAGGCCGGCGATAAGCTCGTCTGCCTGCGCAACGATCCCGCCAAGGGCCTGCTCAATGGCTCGCTCTGGAAGGTCATGACTTCGTCGCGCGAGACGGTGAAACCGGGCATCAACCTGCTCGTCTCGCCCGAGGAGGACGATCCCGATCGTGGCGTCGCCAAGATCAAGCTTCTGAAGGCCGTGTTCGAGGACCAGGAGACCGAGATACCCTGGTCGACGAAGAAGCGTTACGACGATTTCGACTTTGGTTACGCGCTCACCGTCCACAAGGCGCAGGGTTCGCAATGGAACAATGTCGTGCTCTTCGACGAAAGCTACGCCTTCAAGGAGACGCGCCAGCGCTGGCTTTATACCGCGATTACGCGGGCGGCAGAGAAACTGACCGTCGTCAGGTAAGCGCCGGTCTCGCCGCCGGACTGGCGGCTTCGGCGCGCTTGGTCGCGAAGATGTAGAGCATCAGGACGACGCCGGCGAGAATGACGAACGATCCCGCCACCACGAGGGCCGGGCTGCCGCCCGCATCGACGGTGATCTTGCCCGCCACCAGCATGACGGCGCCGACCTGGTAAATCCACAGCTGCCATGTCGCCAGCCTCGACTGCTTCATCGCCGGATAGAACCGGTACATCACGCCGAAAATCGCTGAAACGACGAAGCCGACAAGGGCCATGTGCGCGTGCGATTCGGCGAAGCCGAAATGGCCGGATGCGCCAAGCCAGATGCCGAACACCATGCCGGCGATCAGCCACAGAAGAGACAACATGAGATAAGTTTCGTCGATCTTTTTCATGACCGTTCCCCCGAATGACCATTCTTCCCCAAGCCCGAAACTTAGCTCGAAAATGCGTCTACCGCCATATATCCATCCTGTGGATAGCGATATTCGCCCATAAGGGGAGGAGGGAACGACCAATTCGGTCAGATGTGCTCGGGAATCTCTCTCGCGCCGATCCATTCCCATGCGGCGCCTTCTTCCGCAGCGTCGAAGTGCCTCATTTCCAGGGAAAAGAAGGGCTTGAACAGGCCGATTGTGGCTCCGATCCAGCCTGGCCCGCCAACGACGGCATAACGGCGGATATGCCTGATCGCGCGATTGCGGCCAAGCAGTGTCCAGTCGCGGGCAATCGCGGTCCAGTCGATGCCCTCATAGTCTCGAATGCGCAGAAGGACATCGATTTTCGGATGCAGTTGGCAGGCTCCTTCCAGGAGACCGTAGATATTCTCGACGTCGGCCACATCGAGGCGCCCGCAAGCCTCGAATGCGAGGACATCCTGCCTGTCCGTATCGAGGCGGCGCACCCTGACCGGGGGATCCGTGATGTTCATCCTGCTCTCCGCTCGCGTGCCGGCTGGCTTCATCAATTGCTTCACCTGCAACACCCGAAAACGGTGTCAGTTCCATGAAAAGCCTATATAGAAGTGCGGCCGACACCGCGATTTTCCGGTTTTCGGCGCCCGTGCAGATTATGCTCCGACAGGTCAGTCATGCCCGCCCAGCTCTCCGTCAATCTCAACGCGATCGCTATGCTGAGGAACCGGCGCGACCTGCCATGGCCGAGCGTCACCGGGCTCGGACGCATCGCCCTCGCCGCTGGCGCGCATGGCCTGACGGTGCATCCGCGCCCGGACCAGCGGCATGTCCGCTTTTCCGACCTGCCGGAGATCCGGGCGCTGATCGATGACGAATTCCCGGCGGCCGAGTTCAATATCGAAGGCTATCCAAGCGAGGAATTCCTTGCCCTTGTCGAAAAGACCGAGCCGGAACAGGTGACGCTGGTTCCCGACGATCCCTCCCAGCCGACATCGGACCATGGCTGGGATTTTGCGGCCGAACAGGAATTTCTCTCGGGGGTTGTCCGCCGGCTGACGCGTGGCGGCATGCGCGTTTCCTTGTTTTCCGATCCCGATCCCACGGTCGTTCCGGCTGCCCGCGATACAGGCGCGGATCGGATCGAACTCTATACCGGCCCCTACGGAGCCGCATATGACAATGCAGGAAAAGCGGAAAAGGCTTTGGATTTGCTTGGGAAAACGGCAGACGCCGCCGCCGCCGCCGGATTGGACGTCAATGCCGGTCATGACCTGACGGTCCGCAATCTTCCGGCCCTCGCGCAACGAATCCCGCATCTCGCGGAAGTTTCCATAGGCCACGGCCTGACGGCGGACGCGCTTGAATATGGCATGGCCGGGACGATCCGCCGCTTTCTCGCGGCCTGCGGCTGGTAACTCTTCTTCACGCGTGCCGATGAAATCGGCCTCTTCATTCCTATATTTTGTCGAAACCCGACGCGCGCCCGCTGCGCGGCTGCGGCCGCAGTCAACGCTTTGGGCGAAATTGTGACTTTCGGGTTGATATTGCAGTGCAACATCGACTAAAGAGGCCCGGCGCCAAACCGGGGCCGATGCACATTCAATGAGTTCTACCCAAAACGGCTCCTTCTCGCCGGACGTGGTTGAGCAGGAACACAAACCGGAAAGCGGTTCGCTGCCACTGCTCGTGATAGGCGCGCTTGGCGTCGTCTATGGCGATATCGGAACCAGCCCGATCTATGCGTTCCGGGAGGCGCTGCGCGTCGCCGCGTCGGACGGCAGTATCGTCAGGGAAGACGTGCTCGGCGTGCTTTCCCTTATCGTCTGGGCGCTTACGCTCATCGTCACGGTGAAATATGTCAGCTTCGTCCTGAGGGCGGACAACAACGGCGAGGGTGGCACGCTTTCGCTGATGACGCTGGCGCGCAACAGCTTCCCGAGCAAACCCCTGCTGATATTGGGAATAGGCATAATAGGCGCGTCGCTCTTCATGGGCGATTCGGTGATAACGCCGGCGATCTCGGTGCTTTCGGCGGTCGAGGGCCTTGAGACCGTCACGCCCGCCTTCCAGCCCTATGTCGTACCGATCACGCTCGTCATCCTGCTTGTGCTCTTTTCCGTGCAGCGTTTCGGGTCGGGCACGGTCGGCACCGTTTTCGGACCGATCATGCTGATATGGTTCATCGTGCTGGGATTGGCGGGATTGCGCCACATTGCCGACGACATGGGCGTGCTTTGGGCGGTCAATCCCTATCATGCCGTCCGGTTTCTCATTTCCAATCCGGGCCTGTCTTTCGCCACGATCGGCTCCGTTTTCCTGGCCGTGACCGGCGCCGAGGCTCTTTATGTCGATCTCGGCCATTTCGGCCGCAAGCCCATCGTCACCGCGTGGCTGTCGCTCGTCTTTCCCTGCCTGCTTCTCAATTATTTCGGGCAGGGCGCCTTCGTACTGGCGAATACCAGTCTGCCGCAAAACGTCTTCTTCGACATGCAGCCAAGCTGGGCAGTGCTGCCGATGGTTCTGCTTGCAACGATCGCGACCGTCATCGCCAGCCAGGCTGTCATTTCCGGAGCCTATTCGATGGTGCGCCAGGCCGTGCAGATGAACATCCTGCCGCGCTTCGGCATATTGCATACGTCGGAGACGCAGCTCGGCCAGATTTATATTCCGCGTGTCACCTGGATTCTCGGCATCGCCGTGATGCTGCTGGTCGTGGGCTTTGAAAAATCCGGCAATCTCGCCTCGGCCTACGGCATATCGGTGACGGGCGAAATGGTCGTCACCAACATTCTGCTCTTCATCGTCATGCTGCGCATCTGGCGCTGGCGGCTCGCCGCCATAATCGGCGTGGTCTTCTTCTTCCTCGTGGTCGACGTGACCTTCCTCAGCGCCAATGCGATCAAGGTGGTGGAAGGCGGCTGGGTGTCGCTCTGCATCGCCTTCACCATGTGCGTGATCATGTGGACCTGGGTGCGCGGCAGCCGCTATCTCTTTGACAAAACGCGAAAATCCGAGGTGCCGCTCGACGTCATCGTCAAGGAGATGGAGCGCAAGCCGCCGGTGATCGTCTCCGGCACGGCTGTTTTCCTGACCGGCGATCCCGATTCGACGCCGACGGCGCTCATGCACAGCCTCAAGCATTACAAGGTGCTGCACGAAACCAACGCCATCCTCACCATCGTCACGGCGCCGACCCCGCGCGTTCCCGACGGCGAGCGTGTCGAGATCGAGAAGATCAACGACCTTTTCAAGCGCGTGAAGATCACCTTCGGCTACATGGAGCAGCCGAACCTGCCGCGGGCGCTGGCGCAGTGCCGCAAGCAGGGATGGAAGTTCGACATCATGACGACCTCGTTCTTCCTGTCGCGCCGTTCGCTGAAGGCGTCAAAACGCTCCGGCATGCCGCTCTGGCAGGATCATCTTTTCATCGCTCTTGCCCGCAACGCCGCCGACGCGACGGCCTATTTCCAGATCCCGAGCGGTCGTGTCGTTGAGATTGGCACGCAAGTGGTGATCTGACGCCGATCCGCACGAAGCTCTCTCCCTTTCGTTCACTTTCTTCGCTTCCATCCCGAATGACCGTTGCGCGGCCGGATATTCTGGGGCATAGACCGAACCGTAACGTACGGTACGGCTCTAATCTCCCCTTCTGAATGGCCGATCCGGGAAGACGGGAGTGTTTTGGTGGACGCGCGGCTGAAGCATGGCGAGGCGGATCTGACGGAGCGGCAAAAGGCCGTTCTGGATGCTGCGCTCGCCCTTCTGGTCGAGTCCGGTGACGGCCTGACGATGACGGATGTCGCGCGGCGCGCCAGCTGCTCCAAGGAAACGCTCTACAAATGGTTCGGCGGTCGCGACGGCCTGCTGACGGCAACGGTTCAGTGGCAGGCATCGAAGGTCCGCGCCGTTGGCTTCGACCGGGCCCATCTCGACATTTCGAAGCTGTCGGCCGGGCTGAAGCAATTCGCGGCGGACTGGCTGACGGTCATATCGGGCCAGACATCCATCGCCCTCAATCGCATCGCCATAAGCCATGCCGGCTCGGAGAAGGCCCGCCTCGGCGCCGTCGTGCTCGCCAATGGGCGCTTCGCCATGGGGGAAAGATTGAAGCCCCTCCTGGATGCGGCTCGCGACGCGGGTCTCCTCGCCTTCGAGGACAGCGAGGAAGCATTCCGCACCTTTTTCGGTCTGGTCGGCCGCGACGTGCAGATCAGGCTGCTTCTGGGAGACCGGCTGGAGATGGCATCCGCTTCCATCGACCGCGAGGCCGGCGAAGCGGCGCGACAGTTTCTCGCCCTTTTCGGGACGGGCGAGAGAAAGGATCGTGCGTCCTTCGAGGCTCGCTCTGCTCGCACCTCAGGATGAGGGAGGTTAGCACTAGCGATCCTCATCCTGAGGTGCTCCGCGAAGCGGAGCCTCGAAGGACATACAACAGATTTGAAGTTCAACGAAAGGAAGGAAACTGAAATGCGTGTGTATTACGATCGTGACGCCGATCTCAATCTCGTCAAGGGCAAGAAAGTCGTCGTCATCGGCTATGGCAGCCAGGGCAGGGCGCATGCGCTCAACCTGAAGGATTCCGGCGTCAAGGAAATCGCCGTGGCGCTCCGTCCGGGTTCCGCTACCGCCAAGAAGGCGGAGGCCGACGGCTTCAAGGTCATGTCGGTCGCCGACGCGGCGAAATGGGCCGATCTGATGATGATGGCGACCCCCGACGAACTCCAGGCCGACATCTACAAGAACGAAATCGCGCCGAACATCCGCGACGGCGCCGCGATCGCCTTCGCTCACGGCCTCAACGTCCATTTCGGTCTGATCGAGCCGAAATCGACGGTCGATGTCATCATGGTGGCGCCGAAAGGCCCCGGCCATACGGTGCGTTCGGAATATCAGCGCGGTGGCGGCGTGCCATGCCTGGTGGCAGTCGCGCAGGATGCGTCGGGCAACGCGCTCGACCTCGGCCTTTCCTATGCTTCCGCTATCGGCGGCGGCCGCTCGGGCGTCATCGAGACGACCTTTCAAGAAGAGTGCGAGACCGATCTCTTCGGCGAGCAGGTCGTGCTCTGCGGCGGCCTGGTGGAGTTGATCCGCGCCGGCTTCGAGACGCTGGTCGAGGCGGGCTACGCGCCGGAAATGGCCTATTTCGAATGCCTGCACGAGGTGAAGCTGATCGTCGACCTGATCTATGAGGGCGGCATCGCCAACATGAACTACTCGATTTCCAACACCGCCGAATGGGGCGAATATGTCTCCGGACCGCGCATCATCACCGCCGATACCAAGGCCGAGATGAAGCGGGTTCTGAAGGACATCCAGAGCGGCAAATTCACCTCGGAATGGATGCAGGAATACCGCTCCGGCCTCGCCCGCTTCAAGGCGACCCGCCGCCTCAACGACGGCCACCAGATCGAGCAGGTCGGCGAGAAGCTGCGCGGCATGATGCCGTGGATCTCCAAGAACAAGCTGGTCGACAAGGCCCGCAACTGAGCCGATCCGCGGTTTTCCTGATTGCGCGTCCTCGGGCAGGTCCTGCGGGCGCGCGGGGGATATCCAAAACAAAGTGGTCGATAAGACGACAAACGGGAAGGCGGCCGCTGATTGGCGCGGTCGCCGGATCGTTCCGATTTGAAGAAAAATCCTAACCCGACGGTGATCGGCTCCATGGCATGGGGGGAACCGCAATCGGGGGTATCGGGATGATTTTCCGTTTCGGGCACGTTTTGGCAGCGGCAGCATGTTCGTTAGCGGCCACACCGGCACTATCGCAACCGTTCCTCTACGGCCAAGGAGGCGCCGACGGGTCGTCCATGGTCGAGCAGCGCTTGTCGATGAACTTTCCTCTTGCCCGCAGCGAGGATACCGAGCAGCAGCAAAAGGCGGCGCTGCAATCCTTCTACCGCGTCGCCGGCAATAGTTGCGCCCTGCTGACGGATAGCATCGCGACGAGTTGCGCGATCACTCATGTCAGCACCAATGTGAATGTTACGAACAGGGGCAGCCACGGACTGCAACTCATGCTGAGCGGCGACATCCGGATGCAGGTGACGTTCAAGCCGTCGATATCAGGCGGATCGAATATGCCGTCGGTGCAAAAACCCTAACCGTCCACTCGGCCGAACCCGACGTCCTATCCGTAATGCCAGTGCGGCTTCGGTTCCGTTCCGAGAAAGCGGACGCCGCATCGATCGTTGCGCCGCCATCGCAGTTCACAGCGGTAGGCCATCCCGTCGACGCCGACATAGAGGAGGAATTCACTCGGAATACGCGCTTCAGGCGGCACAACCAGTTCCGCGCCGCGAGCATGCATGTTGCGGACGGTGCATCTTATTTCCGAGGTCGTGACGCTACCGATAATGCAGGCGCCTTTCAGGACGCGTTTGCGATGTTCAAACCGTTTCTCGGCATCGGAAGGCGCCAATATTCTTCACCTCGCGGCCAGCCGCTGTCGCGACCGGCGTCCGTGGCTCTGCGTGTCCGGGGCCGGTCTTTGGGTATATTTCGGACCGGCCTCTTTGCTGTTCCTCACCCGTAGGGCGAATAGCATTGCTCTCGCGGACCGTTATAGGGCTGGAACGTGTTGTCCGACGCCCTGTAGGAGCGGTAGCGGTCATAGCACCATTGCACATGCGCCGCGCTCAGGCGGCCTCTCGTCCTGTAGATCACGCGTGGCCTGTAAGTCACGGCCGGAGCATAATAGCGCGGACCGTAATACGGACCGTAATAATAGGGATCGCAGCCGTAATAGCCGCAACCATAGTAAGCAGGGCCGGCGAGCGCGCTGCCGACGATCAGGCCGCCGAGAATCCCGGCGCCGACGCCGCCATAATAATAACCGCCTCCGTGCCAGCCGTGATGCCAGCCACCGCCGTGGTGCCAGCCACCGCCGCCATGATGCCAACCACCGCCGCCATGGTGCCAGTGTTGGGCCGAAGCCGGCACGGTCGCCAGGCCGATGGTTCCGAACGCCATGAGCGCAGCGGATGCAAGAGCTAGTGCGCGTTTCATGACTATCTCCTTTCCAAAATCCCTTCTGAGGAGATTTTCCTCCATGCCGGCATTTCGTGCAATGCGATGAATCGACAGGCATGACGCCGTGGGACAATCTCGCGATTTTAACGCAGAAACTTCGGTTGCAGTTGCATGATGATAACAGCTTGCGGACTATGAGAATTCGATTTTTCCAGTTATCTCAACCAACTGTATCGGCACTGCTGTTCGCTTTTGGCCGTTTGTTGCCGCCACTCCTTGTCATTGCATGAAAGGATCATCGTTTGGCTTTCGATCTTCCGCGTGACGCGGTCGTTCCCGTCCTTGCGGCCGAAATCGATCTCGATCCTGCGCCTCACCCGTTCGAGGCGGCGAACGGCGCTGCGATCGCGGAAAACTGGGTACGGGAGAAGGCCGCGAAACCGGCGCTTTTCAACGGCGAGGTCATGCTCCTCTCGAGGCTGCGCTACCGTGGGGCGATGCTCGAAGGTTCGTGCCACATGGTCCGCTACGCCACTTTTCTGCTGTGGCGGCGGTCCCAGCCGATCGGTTCGGCTGAACATGCCTACACGCATGCAATGCCGGTGACGAGCGATAATGCTTTGATCCTCGTGCGCATGGGCCCTCATACGGCAAATGCCAACCGTGTCTATTTCGCGGCGGGCTCCTTCGACCCCCAGGATTTTCCGGAAGGCAAGGCCGATATCGATTTCAACATGATGCGCGAGGTGCGGGAGGAGACGGGCATCGACCTGAAGGGGCTGAGGCGCGACCCCCATTATCATCTGCGCTCGACCGCCGGAGCGACCGTGATCTTCCGCCGCTATTTCCTCGGCGAACCGGCTGAGCAGGTGGCGGAACGGATAAAGGCGTTCATCGCGGCGGAAGATGATCCGGAAATCGTCGAGCCCGTGATCGTGCGCAGTCCCGCCGATCTGCCCGACAATCTGGCGCTTCACATTCCGGCGATCGTCGAGTGGCATTTCGCCAATCCGGTCGATGGAATGGCCGGCGCTTGACTTCGGGGCCGGAGGCTGCGTCACAATCGGACAAGAGCCAGCGGAAACAACGCCGCCGCATGAACTCTCATCACCTCGAGAGGAGAACCGGAATGCCCGAGCACGACTATGCCATCTATGACGTGTTCACCGACGAGCGGCTGACGGGCAATCCGTTGGCCGTGGTCTTCGACGCGGCGGACCTCGACAAAAAAGCCATGCAACGCATTGCCGGCCAGTTCAATCTCTCGGAAACGGCCTTCGTGTCGACGCCGGGCGCGCCGCACCATACGGCGCACGTTAATATTTTCACGCCGAAGCTCGAACTTCCCTTCGCCGGCCATCCGACTGTCGGAACGGCGGTGGCGCTTGTCGAGCGGGGAGGGCTGGCGTCGGATACCGGCGAGGGCGCCATTCTGGCGCTCGAGGAAGAAATCGGCATGGTCCGGTGCGTCGTCTCACAGGAAAAGGACGGTGCGGCTTTTGCGGAATTCGACCTGCCGCGCCTGCCGGAGCCGATCAGCCTCACCATCACGCAGGAAATCGCCGCGGCGTGCCTCGGACTTGGACCGCACGAGGTCGGCTTTGAGAATCATGTCGTGTCGGCCTGGTCGGCAGGGGTGCCTTATGTCTGTATTCCCGTCGCGGGATTAAATGCCGCTGCCAAGGCAACGCTCGACGCGAGCCTGTGGCTGAAAAACGCGCCGCGTCATGGCGGCCTTATCGCCTCTCCCTATGTCTATTGCCGCGATACGGTGAGCCGGGATTGTGCTTTCCATGCGCGCATGTTCGCACCTTATGACGGCATTGCCGAGGATCCCGCCACCGGATCGGCCGCGGCAGCCTTCGCCGGGGCGGCGATGCGATTCGACCGGCCGGTCGACGGGCCGTCCGAGATCTGGATCGAGCAGGGCGTCGAAATGGGTCGGCCGTCGCGCATTCGGCTTGCCCTTGATGTGGGAAACGGCAGCCTGGACGGCGCCCGGATCGGCGGCCATGCGGTGAAAATCGCCACCGGGAAGCTGATGGCATAGCGACGCGACAGGCGTCGGAGGGAATTCCGCCGTCGCGGACGCCCGCCGGCGGGAAATCCTTGCGGGCCGGGTCAATTCGGCCCAATTCCTGCGGTGAGCGCCTTGGCCCCCGGGGCCGGCCTTTGGCCGGCCCGAGGACAGGCCTCGGATCGAATTGCCTCCGGCAGAACGATTTCATCCGATCATGAAAGGCTCTAGCGGCCGTGTCATTTATGTCACTGTCTCCAGGGAAGATGGAGGATGCCTCCGTTTAGAACCTCTTTCATATTGGAGGGGGAGCGGAGCGAGCATAAATTGCCTTCCATGAAGGGGACACGACAGTGCTTCGTTTTTTTACATACGGGGATGGGGCGCGGGAACGCTGTCCTTTAACGATGAGCCCGGCTCCCGTTGCTTTTCTTATTTTGACTGGAGGTCACAAATGAAGTTCAAGAGCCTTATGCTCGGCTCGGCGGCGGCGCTCCTCGCTGTCTCCGGCGCTCGCGCCGCGGACGCAGTCGTCGCTCCGGAGCCGGAGCCGGCGAACTACGTGAAGGTTTGCGACGCCTACGGATCGGGCTTCTACTACATCCCCGGCACGCAGACCTGCTTCTCG
>DASZUG010000076.1:0-1575 GCA_035547755.1 Rhizobiaceae bacterium | reverse complement strand
CGGGTCTGCGCCAGCCAGCCGATATAGGCCAGATGATAGCGCATATTGGCCTTCGCGGCGCGGATCACGTCCGTGGCCGGGGCGCCCCCGCCATTCTCCTCGCTCATGAAACGCTTGTAGATGCGCTCGGTGACCAGCGGGTTGGAGGCCTCTTCGAAGAATTTTTCGTTGAACCATGCCATCAGCCGCCGCACTTCGATGCGTTCCGCCAACGTCGTCGGCAGCAGCCGGCGGCCATTCATCTTGGCGCCGTAGGTTTCATCGAGATATTCGGCGATGATGCCGGCCCCAGGCACCGGCGGGATGCCATCGGACGTCAGCAGCGGTGTGGTACCGGCGGGATTGAGCAGCAGAAAAGCCTCGCGCCGTTCCCAGACCCGCTCTTCCACCAGTTGCAGGTCGAGGCCGTATTCGCCGAGCATCAGTCGGACGAAGCGCGAATGCGGACAGAACGGGTGGTGAAACAGCGTAAACATGCAGTCCCTAATAAATTTACGATGCTTAAGAATCTCTCACCGCAGCGCAGGGTTGCGCGGGGCCGTCCGAGAAGCGCGTCAAACTACCCAAGAAGTGAGATGAGGCAACCCGCGTTTTTGCATTTTGCGATTGCGACGACGGGGCGAATAAGCGAGAAGAACGCGGCTTTTTTGACGCATTTAGATCATAACGGCGGACGGTCCACCGGTTTGGAGTTCCCACATCGTTACGACAACACGTAGCAGGGACATCCAAGCGAGCAACGGCACGAACTCTGGAGCAGGGCGCCAGTATGATGTCTGACACATTGAGAGCGGTGATTCTCGGCATTATTGAGGGCGTCACCGAATTTCTGCCGGTTTCCTCCACCGGCCATCTCCTGCTGGCGGGGCGCTTCTTCGACCTTGGCGAGGACAACTTCTGGAAGAGTTTCGATATCCTGATTCAGCTTGGCGCGATTCTGGCGATCGTCGTGCTCTATTTCGCCAGGCTGTGGAAGGTCGCGCTCGGCATGTTCACCAATCCCGATGACCGGCGCTTCGTGATCGGCCTGTTGGTCGCGTTCCTGCCTGCGGTCGTCATTGGCCTGATCGCCGGCAAGTTCATCAAGGAACAGTTGTTCAATCCATGGGTGGTATGCTTCTCGCTGATCGTCGGCGGTGCGATCCTGCTATGGGTCGATCAGCTCGATCACAATCCGCACGAGCATGATGCAATGAAGTTTCCGATGCTGACCTACCTAAAGATCGGCGTCGCGCAGTGCTTTGCGATGATTCCCGGGGTCTCGCGCTCCGGCGCCAGCATCGTGGCGGCGATGCTGCTCGGTGCCGACAAGCGCGCGGCCGCAGAGTTCTCGTTCTTCCTGGCGATCCCGACCATGGTCGGCGCCTTCGCCTATGATTTCTATAAGAACCGCGCCGACATGACGACCGATCATCTCGGTATCATCGCGATCGGCTTCATAATCTCATTCGTTACCGCGATCATCGTGGTGAAGACGTTCCTGGAATATGTGACGCGTAACGGCTTTCAGCTGTTCGCCTGGTGGCGCGTCATCGTCGGCACGCTCGGCCTGATCGCGCTGGCGCTGGGCCGCTA
>DASZUG010000075.1:0-89399 GCA_035547755.1 Rhizobiaceae bacterium | reverse complement strand
GGAATTCCGTTCGGAGTGCACGCCCGAGGCGGAGTCAGCGTAGCTCGGCCGCATTGGGAAGATGAGCGGCGAAGCGACGATGGATGGCAGAAAATGGAGCGGGTGAAGGGAATCGAACCCTCGTATGCAGCTTGGGAAGCTGCTGTTCTACCATTGAACTACACCCGCAGCGGGCGCCATTAATTCATGAGCCGTTGGGCTCCTGTCAAGCAAAGAATGCGCCTATTCCCGGCCGGTAGCGGAGGGTTCGTTCGAGGCCTTGCCGACAGTGTCCGCCATAGTCGCGCCACGCTCGCCCATGGGCAGCGGCTCGCCGGTCGTGGAATCACGTGCCGTCTGGTGCTCGAGTTCGGCATTCAGTTCCGCGCCAAGAAGCATGATGATCGCGGAAATCCATATCCACATCAAAAAGCCGATCACCGCCCCCAACGTTCCATAGGTCGCGTTGTAATTGGCGAAATGGGCGAGGTAGAATGAGAATGCCCATGAAGCGGCGAGCCAGACGATCGTCGAAAAGGCGGCGCCCCAGCTGAGCCAGCGCCATTTCGCCCGCTCACGGCTTGGACCATAGCGATAAAGAAGAACGATCCCCGCAATGGCCATGAGAAATACCGGCGGCCAGCGAAGCAGATCAACCAGCATTTTTTCCTTCGGATCCAGCTGTAAAAATGAGAGCACAGCGGGAATGATGCCGATAACAAGAATAAAGCAGATGCCGACGAGAATGCCGCCGAGGGTGAAGGCGAAGGAGACAAGGGTAAGTTTGATGAAACTCCGTTTCTCCATCTCGCCATAGGCGACGTTCAGGCCCTCGAACAGGCCTTTGACCCCGCTGTCGGCACTCCACAAAGCAACAACGAGGCCAAACAGAAACCCGAAGCTGAGAGCACCATTTGCCTGGGCGGTAAGTGCATGAAGTTGGTTGCGGATCAGATCGAAGCCGTCGGCAGGCAGCAATTCGCCAAGGAAAGCGATGTGGTCCTCGATCGTCTTTGGATCGGCGACGAAACCGTAAAGGGAGACGAATGCCGCAAGCGCGGGAAAAATCGCCAGAAGCACATAAAACGTCGTTCCCGCCGCCACCAGCAGGATGCGATCCTGGCCGATTTGTATCCAGAGACGCCATGCCACATCCAGCAGGCCGCGAAGAGGGATCTGGAAAGGCGTTTCCGCTTCGCGGCCGCGACCCGTCTGGCGCGCACGCTCCTGGTCGATTCCTCCTCGCGTACGCCCCTTTCTGATACGCTGTATCATCCTGCTCCCTCGCGCTCGAAGGCCGAACGCTCCCAAGGCGCATTCGATCCATGCCGGATGCCTGGGTAATCCGCACCATGAAAACAGGGAGGACGATCCAATTCCAGAAGAGCGCGCCCAAATCGGCGGCGGGCTCCCCTATCGGAAGTGCTTGGAGAGTTTCAGGCCCTGGGCCTGGTAGTTGGAGCCGAGTCCGCTGCCGTAGAGAGTCTCCGGCCTGGCCAGCATGTGCTCGTAGATGAGCCGGCCCACGATCTGCCCATGCTCCAGAATGAAAGGCACTTCATGGCTTCTTACTTCGAGCACCGCGCGGCTACCGGTGCCGCCCACTGCCGAATGGCCGAAGCCCGGATCGAAGAACCCGGCATAATGGACGCGGAATTCGCCGACCAGAGGATCGAAGGGCGTCATCTCGGCCGCAAAGTGCGGCGGAACATGCACCGCCTCCTGGCTGACGAGGATGTAAAATTCGTCTGGATCGAGGATCAATTCGCGGGCGCCGCGCGCGTGAAGCGGCTCCCAGAAATCGAGCACATCATTGGCGGCGCGGCGGTCGACATCGATCAGCCCTGTATGGTGTTTGCCGCGATAGCCGACCAGACCGTTCCGATCTCCAGAGAGATCGATCGAAAGCGCGATGCCGCCACCTGTGATGTTGGGAGCCTCCGCAGCGACCAGTTTCTCTCGCTCGTGCAGGACGGCGAGTTCGGATTCCGATAGCGTCGCACTTCCCTTGCGAAAGCGGATCTGCGACAGGCGCGAGCCCGTCCGTACGACGATCGGGAAGGTGCGCGGGCTGATTTCGATATAGAGCGACCCGGAATAGCCTGCGGGAATTTTGTCGAACTCCTGCCCACGATCACTCATCACACGAGTGAAGATGTCGAGCCGCCCGGTCGAACTCTTGGGGTTGGCGGACGCGGCGACATCGCCGGGCAGGTCGAGCGTTTCGAGGAGCGGCGCGACATAGACGCATCCCGTTTCGAGGACGGCGCCGGCGGTAAGGTCTATCTCGTGCAGTTTCAGCCTGTCGAGCTTGTCGGCGACCGTGCTTTCTGGGCCAGGCAGGAAGCTTGCCCTCACGCGCCATGCTTTTGCGCCAAGCCTCAGGTCGAGGCTTGCAGGCTGGATCTGGTCGGCATCGAGAACACGCGGCGCTGCAAGTTTGCCGCTCCCAAAGAGCGCGGCAATTTCACGATCCGGCAAGATTCCCGACTGACGCACGCTCTCGCCCTAGGCCTCACGCAACCAAGCCCCATCGTTTAGCGAACTCCATGATTGACGCAAGCCGATGCGAGGACTAAAGCAGCTTTTATCCCGTGGTGATTTGGCCGGTCGGCTTGCAGCCACGTTAAACAAGTCGCTAAGGGGCCACTGAGGGACCGGTACGCGATTTGGCTTCGCGGCCGGTTTTTTTATTGGGCTCTTTTATCGGACAGAGGCGACGAACATGACGACACAGAATTGGAAGCCCCAGACCGCAGCGGTGCATGCGGGGACGCTCAGATCCGCATTCGGAGAGACATCCGAAGCGATCTATCTCACACAGGGTTTCGTCTATGACACGGCGGAAGCCGCCGAAGCCCGGTTCAAGGGCGAGGAACCCGGCTTCATCTATTCGCGCTACGCCAACCCCACCGTCGATATGTTCGAGAAGCGCATGTGCGCAATCGAAGGCGCGGAAGACGCACGATCGACGGCTTCCGGCATGGCTGCCGTCGCCACCGCCCTTCTCTGTTCGCTCAAAAAGGGCGACCATGTCGTCGCAGCGCGCGCGCTTTTCGGCTCGTGCCGCTGGATCATCGAGACGCTGATGCCGAAATACGGCATCGAATCCACGCTTGTGGACGGCAGGAAAAAGGAGGAGTGGGAAAGGGCCGTTCGCCCGAACACCAAGCTCTTCTTCCTCGAAAGCCCGACCAATCCGACGCTGGAAGTCGTGGACATCAAGGCCGTCGCTACGCTCGCCAACTCGATTGGTGCGCGCCTCGTCGTCGACAATGTCTTCGCGACGCCGCTTTTCCAGAAGCCGTTCGAACTCGGCGCGCATGTCGTCGTCTATTCCGCCACTAAGCATATAGACGGCCAGGGGCGCTGCCTCGGCGGCATCGTGCTTTCCGACAAGGCTTGGATCGACGAGCACCTGCACGACTATTTCCGCCACACCGGTCCCGGCATGTCGCCTTTCAATGCCTGGACGCTCCTCAAAGGCCTGGAGACGCTGCCCGTCAGGGTACGCCAGCAGACCGAAAGCGCGGCGAAAATCGCGGATTTCCTTGCCGGCAAAAGCGCGATCTCCCGCGTCATCTATCCGGGGCGTGCCGACCACCCGCAAGCCGATATCATCAGAAAGCAGATGAAGGGCGGCTCGACAATGATCTGCCTCGACCTCAAGGACGGGAAAAAGGCGGCCTTCGCCTTCCAGAACGCGCTCAGGATCGTCCGCATCTCGAACAATCTGGGCGACGCCAAAAGCCTGATAACGCATCCCGGCACCACGACGCACAAGAACCTCACGGACGAGGCGCGGGGCGAACTCGGCATCAATCCCGGCACGCTCAGGCTTTCCGTCGGCCTCGAGGACGCAGACGATCTGATGGACGATATAGAAAATGCTCTGAGAGCCGCCGCATAGACGGCTCCGGTCGTTGCGAATATTGACCGAAGGGCGCGGCTGCGCGAATCTTCCCTGAGCGAAAGGAAGCTGCGCCATGTACCGCGCTACAACGGAGGGGATCGAGGTTCAGGTCGAACCCTTCTACATGTCCGACCGATCCGAGCCGGAAGACAATCACTATGTCTGGGCCTACCGGATCACCATCTCCAACAATTCCGACGGTTTCGTTCAGTTGATGTCACGCTACTGGCACATCACCGACGGCATCGGAAATGTGGAAGAGGTGCGCGGGCCGGGCGTGGTCGGGGAACAGCCGGAACTCAATCCGGGCGACAGCTTCCAATACACGTCGGGTTGCCCGCTTTCGACGCCTTCAGGCATCATGGTCGGCCATTACACGCTGCGCCAGGCGGATGGGCGCCTGTTCGAGGTCGCCATACCGGCTTTCTCGCTCGATATTCCAGGCGAGGCGCGCACGGTCAACTGAGGCGCCTCGCCTGACGAAAGATCAGCTTTTGGCGAGGAACTCGTCGGGATCGAATTCATATTCCTTCGAACAGAACTCGCAATTGACGCGGATGGCGCCATTCTCGACGCTTTCTTCCACCTCCTCGGCCGAAAATCCATCCAGGATCGCGCGGATCTTCTCGCGCGAGCAGGAGCAGTCGTCGAGTACCGGCACGCTCTCATGAACGCGGACGCCGTGCTCGTGGAAGAGCCGGAAGAGCAGCCGCTCCGCACCGACCGTAGGATCGACCAGTTCCGATGCCTCGATCGTTGCCATCAAGGCCTGTGTCTCCTTCCACGCGGCATCGGTCCGATCCTCGACCTCGATATCGGACGCAGGATCGCCGCCGGGAAGATCGGGAAGGCGTTGCCGCTCCGAGGCGGTGGGCAGGAACTGCGCCAGCACGCCGCCGGCGCGCCAGCGTTCCTCCGCGCCATTCTTCCCGCGCGACACCATCCGGCCGACCGCGAGGCGCACCTCTGTCGGGATCTGCTCGGATTGGCGGAAATAGACGCGCGCCGCGTCTTCGAGTGAGGTCCTGTCGAGTTGCACGATGCCCTGGTAGCGCTGGGTGTATTCGCCCTGGTCGATCGTCAGCGCCAACACGCCCTTGCCGAGGAGATCGGCCGGCGTCGCGTTGCCCGCCGCCACCGCTTCCTCAAGCCGGTCACGGTCAAAACGGGCATAGGCCCGCAGCGATTGCGGCGTGGAAAAATCCGCCACCAGCATATCGACCGGCCCATCGGAGCGCGTCTGCAAAATGAATTTCCCGTCGAATTTCAGCGATGTGCCGACCAGCACCGTCAGCACGGCGGCCTCCGCGAGAAGCCGCGCCACCGGCTCGGGATAATCGTGACGGCTCAGAATCTGGTCGAGCGCGGCTCCGAGTTGCACGGCGCGGCCACGTATATCGAGCGGCCCTACCTCGAAAGGCACGACGTGATCGTCCCCCGCATGGCCGAAATCGCCAAGCTTTTTTTCCTGTTCAGCCATGAGGCAATCCTTTCGCACCGTCCGCGTTCAGGCGGACGCGCATTTTCTGAAAAGATGAGGATGATGGCCGGTAGATAAGAAGAGCGCCGCCGCCGATCAAGCTCCGAGGCACCAGGCCAGCACCGCCTTTTGCGCGTGGAGCCGGTTCTCAGCCTCGTCGAAGACCACCGAATGCGGCCCGTCGATGACCTCGTCCGTTACCTCTTCGCCGCGATGGGCCGGCAGGCAATGCATGAAAAGAGCGTCAGCACTGGCGTGCTTCATCAGGCGCTCATTCACCTGATAGGGCATGAAGACATTATGGCCGCGCGCCCGGTGCTCCTGGCCCATCGACACCCATGTGTCGGTCACGACGCAATCCGCGCCGGCCACCGCGTCTTCCGGCGAGCGCATGATCTCGATGCGGCCACCATTCACCTTCGACCAGTCGAGATAGCGAGGATTGGGCTCACTTCCCTCCGGGACGGCCACGTTCAACCTGAAGCCGAAACGCGCCGAAGCTTCGAGCAAAGAATGCAGCACGTTGTTGCCGTCGCCTGACCAGGCGAAGAGCCTGTCCTTCACGCTGCCGCGATGCTCCTCATAAGTCATGACATCGGCCATGATCTGGCACGGATGGGTGTCGTCCGTCAGCCCGTTGATCACAGGAACCGTCGCATATTCGCTCATTTCGAGCAGGCGATCATGCGAGGTCGTGCGCATCATGATGATGTCGACATAGCGCGACAGGACCTTGGCGGTATCGGCGATGGTCTCGCTGCGGCCGAGCTGCATCTCCGTGCCGGTCAGCATGATCGTCTCGCCGCCGAGTTGGCGCATGGCCACGTCGAAGGAGACGCGGGTCCGGGTCGACGGCTTGTCGAAGATCATGGCCAGCACCTTGCCGGCGAAAGGCGCTTCCCTCTCGCCCGCCTTGATCATGGCCTTACGCCGGCCGGCATCGTCGAGGATCGCGCGCAAATCCCCGGCAGAAACCGTCGAGAGATCGGTGAAATGGCGCGGCTCGCCCGAGTTGTTCGCTGCCGCGGTCATCCGTGACCGCCCTTGCCGGCAAGCCCGGATGCGCTTTCGTGGATCCGATCGACCGCCAGCCGGATCTCCTCATCCGTTACCGTTAAAGGCGGAAGCAGGCGGATGACGTTCTCGCCGGCGGTAACGGCCAGGAAATGCGCGTCACGGAATTTCTGGTTGATCGCGGTATTGGTCATGCGGCATTTGAGCCCGAGCATCAGGCCAAGCCCCCTGATCTCCTCGAACACCGCCGGATATTCGTCGACGACCGCCGCGAGCGACTGTTTGAGCGCCAACCCCTTGCGAGCGACGTCCTCCAGGAAACCATCGGCGAGGACGACGTCGAGCACCGCATTGCCGACGGCCATGGCAAGCGGATTGCCGCCGAAAGTCGTGCCATGCACGCCGGCCGTCATACCCGAGGCTGCTTCCTCCGTCGCCAGACAGGCGCCGACGGGGAAGCCGCCGCCGATCCCCTTGGCGATGGCCATAATGTCCGGCTTCGCGCCGGACCATTCATAGGCGAAGAGCTTGCCGGTACGGCCGATACCGCATTGCACCTCATCGTAGATGAGGAGAAGATTGTTGTCGTCGCAAAGCTTGCGCAGATCGCGCAGGAATTGCGCCGGCGCCGGCCTGATGCCGCCCTCGCCCTGGATGGGCTCGATCAATATGGCCGCCGTTTCGGGGCCGATCGCCTTCTTCGCCGCTTCGATATCGTCGAAAGCAATCTGGTCAAAGCCCTCGACCTTCGGGCCGAAGCCCTCCAGATATTTCTTCTGGCCGCCGGCGGCGATGGTGGCCAGCGTGCGGCCATGGAATGCGCCCTCGAATGTCAGGATCCTGAACTTTTCCGGTCGGCCGTTGACATAGTGATAGCGGCGCGCGGTCTTGATCGCGCATTCGAGCGCCTCGGCGCCGGAATTGGTGAAGAAGACCCTGTCCGCGAAGCTGTTTTCGACGAGCCTCCGGGCGAGCCTTTCCTGGTCCGGAATCTCGTAGAGGTTCGACACGTGCCAGAGCTTGCCGGCCTGCTCGGTGAGCGCGGCAACGAGGTGCGGATGGCTATGGCCGAGCGAATTGACGGCAATGCCGCCGGCAAAATCGAGATATCGCTCGCCATCGGCCGTATAGAGCCAGGTACCCTCTCCGCGCTCGAACGCGAGAGGGGCGCGCGCGAATGTTCCGTAAATTGCCGTGTCGTTCATCAGCATCATCTCCCGACAGACCGCTTTGGCTGCAAGAAGCAGAAAACCCGGTTAAAACCGGCCGAAAAAACCAAAAAGGCCGCCCCCGAGGACGGCCTGCACATCCTATATCCGTTTTTTCGCCGGCTCTGTCAACGCGAAGCTCGAAGACAGGTTGACAAGGCCAATCGGCGAGAAATGTTCTGTCTGTTCCTCGCCGCCGGCTGCACGTTGCATAAGAATCACACTGGCCGAAAAGAATTTCGTACAACCAGCGGGCAAGTTGGGGAAAACCCCAAAAAGCGATTCACAGCCGGCCCCGGACTCTTGTCACGGAGTCAACCCATACGGTAATTTGGCACCTGAACTAGATTTCGTGCGGCGAACCTACAAACCCGATAGATGTAGTTGTCACCCTGGCGTTGTGCTGGGCGGGTGGAGGGATTCGGATTCCGCTGGGCAATATTGGGAGCCTGGTCGATGAACTGGACCGAAGAGCGTGTCGAACTTCTGCGGAAGCTCTGGCTGGAGGGCTTGAGCGCCAGCCAGATCGCGGCACAAATGGGTGGCGTCAGCAGGAATGCCGTGATCGGCAAGGTGCATCGCCTGAAGCTCTCCAACCGGGGCCGCGCGGCGGCGCCGGCACGGCAGAAGAAATCCGCCCAGTCCACGAGCGGCGCGAAAGCAGCCGCACGCGTGACGCATATGCGGACCGTCGCGACGACAGTAGGAGCCACCGCGCTCCAAGTGCAGTTCGAGGCCGATCCGGTCGCGAGGCCGATGCCGCGCGTGATCGAAAACGTGGCGATGCCCGCATCGCGGGAACTGAAGCTGGTGGAACTCACCGAGCGCACATGCAAATGGCCGAGCGGCGACCCGCTTACCGAGGATTTCAGCTTTTGCGGCAATGATTCGAAGGAAAACAGCCCCTATTGCTCTTATCACGCGCGCATCGCCTTCCAGCCGCCGGCGGACAGGCGGCGTAACCGGTAGGCCGGCTCAGGCTTTCTGCGTCCCTTCGAGGCTCGCTTCGCGAGCACTTCAGGATGAGGACCGATAGCGCTAGACCCCTCATCCTGAGGCGCGAGCGGAGCGAGTCTCGAAGGACGCACTCAAGCACGAGTAGCTCATAAAGCTAGGAATTCGGAGCCTTCTCGACGCTTGCGACCACCTTGTGACTCTCATCTTCCTTCGGGCGCTCGACGGGCATCTGTTCGCCGGTGATGATGTAATAGAGCGTCTCGGCGATATTAGTGGCGTGGTCGCCGATGCGCTCGATGTTTTTAGCGCAGAAGAGAAGATGCGTGCATGAGGTGATGCTGCGCGGGTCTTCCATCATATAGGTCAGAAGCTCGCGGAAGAGCGAGGTGTACATGGCGTCGATCTGGTCGTCGCGATTGCGCACCATGCCGATGCGCTCGACGGAACGTGACGCATAGGCATCGAGGACATCCTTCAACTGCATCAGCGCCAGTTCCGCCAGGGCCTCTATGCCCCGGAAGAGGCTCATCGGCTGCTGCGTTCCGGTCGCGGCGACGACTCGTTTCGCGATGTTCTTGCCGAGATCTCCGACCCGCTCGAGATCAGCGGAGATGCGGATCGCGCCGATGACCTCACGCAGATCGTCGGCCATGGGCTGGCGCCGCGCGATGATCGAGATCGCCTTGTCGTCGATCTCGCGCTGCGCCGCATCGAGAAGCTGGTCATCCTCGATGACTTTTTCCGCCAGACCGGTGTCCGATCCCACAAGCGCCCTCACCGACTGATCGACCATGCGTTCGGCATGGCCGGCCATGGAAGCGATGCGGTTCGTCAGGAATTTCAGATCCTCATCGAAAGCATGTTGTGTATGCGTGCTCATTTACCGGCCCCGCCGAATTGACCAACCAACCAAAGCTGCTTCTTCCGCTCGACGCGGCTTCGCTTGGATGGCGCTGATTCCGCTTAGTTTCTTATCCTTCCCTGAATCTGATGTGACAATAAAACCGCAAAAGACCCGCGCGCGAGAAAAATGGAGCTTCGTGTCCCCGTTCCTTGCTGGCCATCAATCCTGAGGAAAGTAAACGCTGAAACGGGCACCTTCGCCTGGCTGCGACCAGATGTCGAGGCGCGCATTGTGTCGGGTCAATATGTGTTTGACAATGGCAAGGCCGAGACCGGTTCCCTTCTGAGCCCGGCTGTTCTCGACGTCCACCCGATAAAAGCGCTCGGTGATCCGAGGGATATGCTCCTTCGGAATACCCGGTCCGAAATCCCTTACCGCCGCAACGATGCCTTCCTGCCGGCGCGTCGCGGAAACGATGATGCGCTTGCCGGCCTGGCCATATTTGCACGCGTTCTCGACCAGATTTTCGAAGACTTGGAAAAGCTCGTCCCGGTCGCCCCGCACCGTCAGCGGTCCTCGATCGATCTCCTTCTCCACAACAACTCCCAACTCGTTCGCCAGAGGCCTCAGCGCATCGACCACGCGTTCCAGAATGGCGGCGATATCCACTGTCTCGCCGGGGCGCGAATATGTTTTCATTTCGAGACGCGACAGCGACAACAGATCGTCTATGAGACGCGCCATGCGCCCCGTCTGCGCCTCCATGATCTCCAGGAAATGCGCGCGCGCCTTGACATCGTCCTTCGCCGGCCCGCGCAACGTTTCAATGAAACCGGAAATCGAAGCGAGCGGTGTACGGAGCTCATGGCTGGCGTTGGCGATGAAATCCGCGCGCATCCGGTCGATCCGGCGCGCCTCGCTTTGGTCCTTGAAGACGAGAAGAAAAAGATTGCGGGTCTCGCCGACGGGCGCAGCCGTAACCCTGAACAATCGCTCGACCGGTATTCTCTCGGCGAAATCGACCCCGTCTCCCCCCGCTCCTTCCACCACACGGGAAACCAGATCCTGCATCTCCGGCGTGCGGAATGTCAGGCGTATCGGCGAACCCGGCCTCAAAGGACCAAACGCGTCAAACGCCGCGGCATTGACATGGACGACCGTACCGCCCGCATCGAAGAAAATGACAGGATCAGGAATGGCGGCCGCAAGATCGAGCGCCGCAACGTTTTGGAGAACCGGCGCGGAGAACGGCGTTTCAGCGGGAGCGGCACGCCTGCGCCCAAGCGGAGCCATCAAAACCGCCGCGCAAAGCACAAGAAAAACCGCGAGACCGGCCCAGGCGGTCAGCCATGTTGCGACAAGTAAGACCAGCGCTGCCGCGAGGGGCATCCAACGGTTCGTCGCGAGGCGATCCGCAAATGCCGCTGCCCAGCGCCGCTTTTCCGTCTCGTCGCCTTCGTTCATGGCCTCATTCGCCCGAAACGACTCGGAACCATTGCCTGTTCTTGAAAGCAAAAAGGCTTGGAAAATAAAGGAACCTTCGTCAGCAAGTCCTTGATTTCCCGCATGATCTTGACCCAAAAATCCTCAATCTCTTTGCTTGTAGCATGATAGGCAAAATCTGGAAGGAGGGCAGCGTGACGAAAAAGAAAACGATTCCGGATTTTCCGGACACCAAGCCGATGGAGCTTCATATCGGCGGGAAGAAGCGCATCTTCGATGTTGACGAACCGAAACTGCCGGACTGGGTGAAGAAGAAGGCCCTCGCTTCAGGGAACTATCCCTATCCTCACAAAATGCCGCGCCGCGATTACGAAAGGACACTCGAGCGCCTGCAGGTGGAACTGGTCAAGCTGCAAAACTGGATGCAGAAAAACGGCAGCCGCGTAATGGCGCTGTTCGAAGGTCGGGACGCAGCCGGGAAGGGCGGCACCATCTTTGCTCTTCGCCGATACATGAACCCGCGCACGGCCCGCAACATCGCGCTTCCCAAGCCGACAGAGCGGGAAAGCGGGCAATGGTATTTCCAGCGCTATGTCACGCATTTCCCGACCGAAGGCGAATTCGTGACCTTCGACCGCTCCTGGTACAATCGGGGGATCGTCGAGCCCGTAATGGGCTTCTGCACGCCCGAACAGAATCAGCATTTCCTGGAGGAAGCCCCGCATTTCGAGCGCATGATCGTCAATGACGGGATTCATTTCTTCAAGTTCTGGCTCAATATCGGACAGGAAATGCAGCTGAAGCGCTTCCATGACCGCAGGCACGACCCCCTCAAGACCTGGAAATTCTCGCCCATCGATATCGCCGGCATAAGCAAATGGGACGAATATGGAGCAAAACGGAACGAGACGATCCGGAAGACCCACACCGCCTTCGCGCCATGGACGATCGTGAAGGCGAACGACAAACGGCGCGCAAGGCTGGCGGTGATCCGCCGCGTGCTGCTTTCGCTCCCCTATGCTGATCGGGATCTTTCGGCCATCGGCGACGAAGATCCCATGATCATCGGCGAGGGGTCGGATTTCCTGGCGGCTGGTTGATAACGGGTTCCTTGGGCTTCGGCTGACTGGACGGATCGACCGCGCCTTCCCGCCTGAAATGAGGTGTCTTCTCCCATTGATGCGGCGCCGAATAGAGCTTCCAGACAGCCCGGAAGGCGGCCACGGACATCAGAAACCAATAGAAAGGCGTGAGCAGGACCGTCTTCCAGAAGCCCTGCCTTTCCTTCTCTCCCAAAGCTTGCCATCCGAGCACCAGGAAAGCGGTGTAACCCAAAAAGATATTGCAGCAATCAAAGGCGAAGAGGGAAGACTGCCAGCCGTCAAGCCCGGCGCCTTCACCTATCCGAATCAGCGCATAGGCTATCGTCGCCAGAAAGATCGGGTGGCCGATCGCCGAAAGAATCATCCCGGCGAAAAGGATCTGGCAGACCAGGAATGAAGCCGGTCCGAGTTCGCGCCAGAGCATGCAAGGCCGACGCATATGAACGAGCCAACTCTGCGCCCAGCCCTTGAACCATCGCGTTCGCTGCGGCAACCAAATCGCTATCGTGCCGGGTGCGTCCTCATAGGTCGGGCGGGAGATCGTCTCCGTATGATAGCCGAACCGCGCGAGGCGGAGTCCCAGATCGGCATCTTCCGTCACATTATACGGATCCCATCCGGCGACCGCCTCCAGTGCCGCGCGCCGGAAATGATTGGAGGTGCCACCGAGCGGAAAAACAAGCCTCCGCCCTGCCAGGGCCGGGAGAAGCGCACGGAAAAGCGCGGCATATTCGAAGGCGAACATCCGCGCGACATTGCTGCGCCGGTGATTGGAAACGACAAGCGGCGCCTGAACACAGGCGAGCGCGGGGCCGGCAGCGGCAAGTCTTTGCCAGGCCTCGATAAGCTGAAGGGGATGCGGCCGGTCCTCCGCATCGTAGAGCGCGATGAATTCGCCGCTCGTCATCGCGACCGCGTAAGCCAGCGCCCTCGGCTTCGTTCGCAATGCGCCGGCGGGAACGCGGATGATCTCGGTAAACGGCCTCAAGCCATGAGCCTCGATCGCCTGCAGCGTTTCAACGTCATCGGCTTCGCAGACGAGCTTGATCTCGAGCTTGCTGCGCGGCCAGACGATACGGCCAAGAGCAATGAACAGGTCGGGAATGATTTGCGCTTCCCTGTAGAGCGCCACGAGAACCGAATAGGTCGGAAACTGGTCCGGCGTATAGGCCTTGATGCCGGCAAGAGGCTGTGGCTCGAAGCACGCCGCCGCCCAAAGCCGCAATGCCACGCACAGGAAGAAGAACGCGGAGAAAAAGAGATGAATACCGAGTTCCACCGCGTATGGAGCAGCCGTGATCGCAACGGGAAAACCGACCAGGGCCGCACCGGCCAGTACCCCCTGCCAACCGGTCGCAACGAAACGGGCGGAACAGCTGGAAAATTCATGAAAGAGATTTTCTTCCGCCCGCGTTTGTAAGCGGCGTTCGGCGCGCACGGCTATTGCATGCCTGAGGGCGCTCGGAGCAACGATGCGGATGCGCGAAGCAAGCGATGGGCTGAGGCGAACCCGCTCAATCATCGCGGCGAGATCCATGATGACAGGCGCACACAAAAAGAGCATCGCGCCGGGCGCGGCCTCCATCTTGACGATGAGCGATTTGTTGCCGTTCTGGCGAAGAAGGACATCCATATCCCTTCCCCGCAGGATCAATTTCTCGGGATCGATATCATCCTCGAAGGGCAATCCGACCGTGCTGGCCAGTCCGCGGTAAATCCGCACCTCCGGCACGAGGCCCGATACCGCCAGTTCCCGTAAAATCGGTGTCCGCTGCACTTCGGCGCGACGGGCGAGCGCGGCGGATTGCTCCATTGTCAGGCCAATCCGAAGGAAAAAATCGATCCAGCCTGCAAGTTCGGGCGCAAACGCTTCGAACGATATTCCCGAAGCGCCCGAAACTCCCGCTGAAACGTCACGTTCTCCTGCGCTCTCAGGGGGAGCCTGGAGGCCGAACGGCATGACGGTCGCTACAAAGCTGCGATCTTGCGGGGACACGGCGAGGCGGTATGCTGCCGGGCCGGCTTTCCGTGACGAGGCCAAAGGAAAAATGATGACAAGAGCCCGTCATATGCCGAATACAAACGGCTCTGGCAGACCGTGACAGCTTCGACTTTATCCATGATGCACTCCCCCCAAGGCAAGAATAGGAAAGCCCGGTTTGAGGATCAACAAAGAAATGAAAGCGAAAAGATGTGAACCTTGTCGGAGAGGACGAGGCGCAATATTTCTTGCGCTCGCGCTTTTGCTTCCAATGCTGGTCGCCGCGAGGGCCGATGGGCCAGCCATCCCGCATTTTTGGGATAGCCGCGAGAGACTCCCCAAACCCGACCTGACCAATGTGAGGCATATCCGCTTCCTCACCACCGTCGATTTTCCACCCTTCAATTTCCTCGACAAGAATGGGCGGCTCGCCGGCTTCAATGTAGATCTGGCGCGCACCATATGTTCGGAACTCAATATTCTCGACAAATGCCAGATACAGGCTCTTCCGTGGAACGAGCTATCCGACGCGCTCGGAAAAAAGCAGGGCGACGCGATCATCGCCGGCTTCGCCGTGACGCCGCAAGCGCGGAGAACTTATGCCTTTTCGCGGTCCTATCTCAGATTCCCCGCGCGGCTGGTCGTCACGCGCCAATCGATCATCGGCGAACCCGTCTACCGAAATATCAAAGGCAAGCATATCGGCGTGCTCGCGGGATCGGAGCATGAACATATGCTTCGCGCTTATTTCCCGGATGCCGTCGCCATTCCCTACACCGACGAGAATGCGATGCGCGCGGACCTGAAATCGGGAAAGATCGAAGGCATCTTCGGTGATGGAATGCGGCTGGCCTTCTGGTTGTCGGGCACCGATTCCGCCGATTGTTGCCGCTTCGCCGGCGGACCCTATCTGTCGTCCCATTATCTCGGCGAGGGAATGAGCATCGCCGTCAGGCCGGACGACCAGGCGTTGCTGGCAGCGCTGAATTATGCGCTCCATGAGATCGGTGTGAAAGGTGTTTTTTCAGACCTTTATCTGCGCTACTTCCCTGTCAGCTTCTATTGACGGAAGATCGATCCGCAACCTGCCTTACTGCAGCATGCGGTGGCGCGCCTTGGCGGCGCGCTCGATCGCTTCGACGATGGAAGGTTCAATGACGAGGCTCTCACGCAACAACTGAAGAACGCGCAATTCCTCCAGCCGCATTTCGAGATCGACCGCGGCGACCTCGAAGGCAAGCGCATAGGCCGTATCGTGAAGCCGTTTCGGAACGACTGTTTTGATCTGCGAGAGTACCCGGCTCAATCCATCTTCCCGCTGCAGAAGCTTCTGGCAATCTTGCGAAACCTCGACCAGTCTCTCCTCATCGAAATCGACGAATACAGGCCAGGTACGGACGATGTTGCCGATGCGGACAAGTTCCTCGTCCGTCATGTTGCGGTCCGCCGCGGACATGACGACCATTATATAGACCAAAGCCTCATGCACGCTGGGAGAAGACATAGACGATCCTTCGCTTGTGTTCGGCGCAAGGTAGTGATGCAGAGACGCAGCCGCAATCGAAAACAGGCCGATTTCGCGCCGAAAGCCCGCATTGACCGCCGCCGCGTTGGCGCTTAGAGCATTCCGGAGAGGTCGGTCCCTGGCTCGCTCCAGACCGAATGACCAAACAGGACAAACGAAAAATGCCAGAAGGCCCGAGCGGCTCGATCGAACTTACGCCTGAAATCATCGCCGAGGCCGCCGCCAGCAAGGCATGGCCTTTCGAGGAAGCGCGCAAGATCGTCGAGCGGTACAAACAGAAGGGCTTTCCCGAAACCGTCCTTTTCGAGACGGGCTATGGTCCCTCAGGGCTGCCGCATATCGGTACGTTCGGCGAAGTGGCGCGCACGTCGATGGTGCGTCACGCCTTTCGCGTTCTGACAGAAGACAGGGTGAAGACGAGGCTGCTCTGCTTTTCCGACGACATGGACGGGCTGCGCAAGGTGCCCGACAATGTTCCGAACAAGGAATTGCTTGCGGCCAATCTCGGCAAGCCTTTGACGCGCATTCCCGACCCTTTCGGGACACATGAGAGCTTCGGGCAGCATAACAATGCGATGCTGCGGCGCTTCCTCGACACGTTCGGTTTCGACTACGAATTCGCCTCGTCCACCGACTATTACCGGTCCGGCCGCTTCGACGCGACGCTGCTTTCGATGCTCGCCCGTTTCGACAAGGTGATGGAGATCATGCTTCCCTCCCTGCGTGAGGAACGTGCGCAAACCTATTCGCCATTTCTGCCGATCCATCCCGAGACTGGCGTCGTCATGCAGGTGCCGATCGATGGACGCAATGTCGATGCCGGAACAATCGTCTGGCACGATCCAGAGACGGGCAAACGCTACGAGACGCCCGTTACCGGCGGCCATGCCAAGCTGCAATGGAAGCCGGACTGGGCGATGCGCTGGGCGGCGCTCGGCGTCGACTACGAAATGTCGGGCAAGGATCTGATCGATTCCGTCAAGCTCGCCGGACAGATCTGCCGCGCACTCGGCCCACAGCCGCCGGAAGGCTTCAATTACGAACTTTTTCTCGACGAGAAGGGCCAGAAGATCTCCAAGTCGAAGGGCAATGGGCTCACTATCGACGAATGGCTCACCTACGCGCCGACCGAAAGCCTCTCGCTCTATATGTTCCAGCGGCCGAAGACGGCGAAGAAGCTCTATTTCGACGTCATCCCGAAGGCGGTCGACGAATATTATTCCTTTCTCTCGGCCTATTCCCGGCAGGGATGGAAGGAGCGGCTCGGCAACCCGGTCTGGCATATCCACAATGGCCGCCCTCCAGCAATCGACCTGCCGGTTTCCTTTGCGATGCTGCTCAATCTCGTCAGCGCCTCGAATGCCGAGAACAAGGCGGTGCTGTGGGGTTTTATCTCCCGCCATGTCGCCGGCGTGACGCCTGAAACGCATCCGGAACTCGACCGGCTGACCGGTTACGCGATCCGCTATTACGATGATTTCGTGAAGCCGTCGAAAGTCTTTCGTGCGCCCGATGCGGAAGAGGCAGAGGCGCTGGCGGAACTGGCCGACCGGTTGGAGGCGGCGCCCGCGGATGCCGGCGCGGAGGAGCTACAGAACCTGTCGCTCAACGTCGCGCGCGCGATGCCGCGCTACCAGGACCACAACCGCAAGGGTCCCGATGGAGGACCCGGTGTTTCCGTCGCTTTCTTCCAGATGATCTATGAGGTTCTGCTCGGACAGGAACGCGGGCCACGCTTCGGCTCCTTCACCGCGCTTTATGGACGGAACGAGACGGTAGCGTTGATCCGCAGGGCGTTGGCGGGAGAATTGGCCGCGGCCTGAATTTGTTACCGCGTCTCTTCGCCCCCATCCCCGTCTATCTCGGGGAGCGGCGGCTGAGGAAGCGCGGGCATCGCGGAATAGGCCTTCGGCGGATCGCCGAACACGCCGCGTTTCCCTTCTTTCGCTTTTGCGACTGCATCACTGTAGCGCGGATCCTCGCTCTTGGCCCAGCCGTTCTCGGCCAGCCAGAGCGCCGGGTCGTCATCGCCGATCTTGCAGGAGGTGGTGACGACGCCTTTTGCCGAGGGCACGTTGCAGGTCATTGCCCGCCCGCGCAGCCAGGCGCGAAAAGCCGTGCGCGCCACGAGCCCGCATGGCCAGGTACCGCCGGTGGACCGGCGGCAACTTTCATCCTTGCCGACCGGATCAATGCCAGCCAATGTCACGTGATAGCCTGATGCATCGAGCACGCCGGCGGCAGTGGCAACCGGCTGATAAAGGATTGTCTCCTTGCGTTGGTTCGGATCAGCACGCGCAGCGGGGGTTTTTGATGTGGTATTCCCAACCTCAGATTTTTCGGCCGGCTTGGCGGGTGGCTGCCGTAACGACGAGCGCGGCGGCCGACGTTCGAGATCGCTCGATACCACTGAGCCATCCTTTTCCCCCTGCGTAACACGGCGTACCTCTTTGTGCTCCAAAGTTGGCGACATCTTCTGTCCGGGCATTCCAGAAGGGGAGAGTGATTGCGGGGCGCCGAGCTTTGCCGATTTCGAATTCTGTGCCTCGATGACCACGCGGCCGCCCAGCCAAATTCCGAGAACCAGGCAAAGCCCACAAAAGGCAAGGACGACGATACGAACGGGATGGTTCAAACCCAGCCTACTGGCTTGCCCAGACGATGCGTGCGACCCATTCGACATTCGTCGAAGGGAGGATGCGAGGAGGATGCTCGGGGTTGAGCGACATCAGTTCGACCGTTGCCGCCGATCGCCGTTCAAGCACCTTGGCCATGACCTCTCCGGCGCTGGTCTTCACGACCACCCGGTCTCCGCGCCTGACGGCGGCATTCGGGTCGACGATCAGGATATCGCCATGGCGGTAAAGCGGCAGCATGGAATCACCGCGCACGCCTAGCGCATAAGTTCCCTCGCCTGCGCGCTCCGGCAATTCGACCAGATCCCAGCCCTCTCCTTGCGCAAAGCCGGCATCCTCAAAGAAACCGCCAGGACCTGCCTGCGCGAAGCCGATCAGCGGCACCGGCGTCGTCTGGCGAGGCAGGACGCCGACAGGAGCATCAGTTGTGCCGAAGGGCCGATCTTCCACGAGACGCAGGAACTCGTCGAGCGATGCGCCCGTCGCCTCGATGATCTTGGCGAGCGATTCCGTCGAAGGCCAACGCGGCCTGCCATCCACCGACTGGCGCTTGGATTTGTTGAAAGCTGTCGAATCGAGGCCGGCCCGCTTGGCGAGGCCCGACGGGGAAAGCGAATAACGCTCGGCGAGCGCGTCGATCGCCGCCCATACGCGTTCGTGGGAGAGCATGGGTGCTCCCTTGCAGACAGGAAAAAATACCTTTTGAGGTGTTTTACCGGCGAGGCGGGGCTTTGTCCAGAAGTGACTGCTCCTCTTTCCCTCCCCCCGTGAGGAGAGGATCGATCGGGGTCGTCGCGGCAGAGTGCGGCCTCCACCGACCCCACCCGTCCAATCGCCTTTGGCGATCGTCCACCCTCCCCTCAAGGGGAGGGAATTCACGCCGCCTTTTTCGCTTCCCCATTTCCGTATGGATCGAAGCGCTCGTAGAAGGTTTCGCCCTTCGCGGCCATGTCCAACAGGAGCTTCGGCGCCTTGAATTCGGGGCCGTAACGCTTCTGCAGACGCTTCGCCATTTCGACGAATTTAGCCACGCCCATGCCGTCGATATAGGAGAGCGCACCACCCGTATAAGGCGCGAAACCGAAGGCGAGGATGGAGCCGACATCCGCCTCGCGCGGATCGGTGAGGATACCTTCCTCCATGACGCGCGCGGCCTCCAGCGCAATCACCACGAGAAAACGCTTCTTCAGTTCGTCAACGTCGACACTATCGGGGTCCCGCTGCTTATAGAGGTCCTTCAGCCCCGGCCACAGATGCTTTTTCGCCGGCTTCGGCGGATAATCGTAAAAGCCCTTGCCGTTCTTGCGCCCGAAGCGGCCATACTTGTCCACCATCGTGTTGATGAGTTTCAACTGCTCCGGATCGACCGCCTTTTCGCCGAGGTCGCGGATGGTCTGCTTCATGATCTTCTGGGCGAGATCGATGGCGGTCTCGTCGGTCAGCGCCAGCGGCCCGACCGGCATGCCGGCCATCTTCGCGGCATTCTCGATCATCGCCGCGGGAACGCCCTCGATCAGCATCTTGTAGGCTTCCGACATATAGCGCAACACGCAGCGGTTGACATAGAAGCCGCGCGTATCGTTGACGACGATGGGGGTCTTGCCGATAGCGCGGATATAGTCGAACGCCGCCGCAAGCGCCTTTTCGCCGGTCTTCTTGCCGAGGATGATCTCGACAAGGCTCATCCGATCGACCGGCGAGAAGAAATGAATGCCGACGAAGTTTTTCGGCCGTTTCGAATTCTTTGCCAACGACGTGATCGGAATGGTCGAGGTGTTGGAGGCGAAGACCGCCGCCGGCTTCAGAACCGCCTCGGCCTTTTCCGTTGCCCCCTTCTTCACCTCCGAATCCTCGAACACGGCCTCGATGACGAGATCGCAGCCGCCGAGCCTGGCGAAATCGTCGGTAGGAGCGATGAGAGAGAGAAGCTTTTCCTTCTCCTCCGGCTTGGCGCGGCCCTTCTTGATGAGATCATCCATCAGACTTGCCGAATGCGCCTTGCCCTTTTCGGCGGAGGGCATGTCGCGGTCGATGAGGACGACGGGAATACCGGCCTTGGCCGTCACGTAGGCAATGCCGGCGCCCATGAAACCGGCCCCGACCACGCCAATTGTCCCGAATTTCGTCGGCGGAACGCCACTCGGGCGGCGCGCGCCCTTATTCAGTTCCTGCAAAGAGACGAAGAGGGAGCGGATCATCATCGCCGCTTCCTTCGACCGAAGGATTTCGGCGAAATAGCGCTGTTCGATCCGGAGCGCCGTATCGAAGGGCACCAACAGCCCTTCATAGACGCATTTCAGGATGGCCGCGGGGCCGGGATAGTTGCCGTAGATCTCGCGGCGTAAAATGGCGATGGCCGGCGGCCAGAGATTGGCGCCGGCCGCCGAATAGACGGGGCCGCCCGGCAGCTTGAAACCCTTCTCGTCCCATGGCGCTACCGGCTTCAGGCCGGCGGCGATCATCGCCTTCGCTGCCTCGATCAGCTTTTCGGGCGCGACCACATCATGAATGAGCCCCATCTGCTTCGCCTTTTGCGGCGTCAGGCTGCGGCCGGAAGTCAGCATTTCAAGCGCGGCCTGCGTGTCGGCCAGGCGCGGCACGCGCTGCGTGCCTCCGGCGCCCGGAAAAATGCCGACCTTCACTTCCGGCAGCGCCATCCTCACTTTTTCCGAATCCGCCGCGACGCGGCCATGGCAGGCGAGCGACAGTTCGAAGGCGCCGCCCATGCAGGTGCCGTTGATTGCGGAAATCCACGGTTTGCCGCTCGTCTCGATGCGCCGGAAAAGCCGGCTCATGCGCCCGGCATTGTCGAAGAGGAGCCGGATCGCGTTGTTCTCATCCTTCGCCTTCTCCACCTCGAAGAGCGAAAGCATATGTTTGAGCATGTTGAGGTCGGCGCCACCGGAGAAGCTTTCCTTGCCCGATGTGATGACGACGCCCTTGACCGCTTCGTCCGCCGTCACGGCTTCTACGATTGCCTCCAATTCACCGATCGCCGCCTCGGTGAAGACGTTCATCGAGCGGTCGGGCATGTCCCAGACGACAAGCGCGATGCCGTCCGCGTCGGTGGAGAGGGTGAAGTTGGTGTAATCGGTCATTGGAAATGTCTCCCGATTGGCCTACGTATCCCTCCCCCTTGAGGGGAGGGTGCCGAGCGGAGCGAGGCGGGTGGGGTTGCCTCGGACGTGCTCGACGCTCATTCTTCCAAGGTGAAGATCGCGCGCTGCTGCGAGGACCCCACCCGGTCCACTGCGCGGACCACCCTCCCCTCAAGGGGGAGAGAATCAAACCCGCTCTATGATCGTCGCGGTGCCCATGCCCGCGCCGATGCAGAGTGTCACAAGCGCCGTGTTCAAATCACGCCGCTCCAGTTCGTCCAGCACCGTGCCGAAGATCATCGCACCGGTGGCGCCCAGCGGATGGCCCATGGCGATGGCGCCGCCATTGACGTTGATCTTCTCGCGGTCGATGTCGAAGGCCTGGATGTAGCGCAGCACCACCGACGCAAACGCCTCGTTCAATTCAAAAAGATCAATGTCGGAAAGCTTCATCTTCGCCTTTTTCAGAAGCTTCTCCGTCACGTCCACCGGCCCGGTCAGCATGATCGCCGGTTCAGAGCCGATATTGGTGAAAGCGCGGATTTTCGCGCGCGGCTTCAGGCCCATCGCCTTGCCGCCTTTCTTCGAGCCGAGCAAGACAGCGGCGGCTCCATCGACAATGCCAGACGAATTGCCGGCGTGATGGACGTGGTTGATGCTTTCGACCTCGGGATGACGCTGGACGGCGACGGCGTCGAAACCGCCCATCTCGCCGACCATGGTGAAGGAAGGATTGAGCGCGGCGAGCGCCTGCATGTCGGTTCCCGGCCGCATATGCTCGTCACGGTCGAGGATTGTCAGACCGTTCTGGTCCTTGACGGGAATGACACTGTCCTTGAACCAGCCTTTCTTCCAGGCCTTCGCCGCCCGCTTCTGACTTTCGACCGCATAGGCATCCACATCATCACGGGAAAAGCCGTATTTGGTGGCGATCAGGTCCGCCGACACGCCCTGCGGCACGAAATAGGCGGGAAGGCCGACCGACGGGTCCATGAACCATGCGCCGCCGGACATTCCCATGCCGACCCTCGACATCGATTCGACGCCGCCGGCGATGACGATATCGTCCAGGCCGCCGGCGATCTTGGCGGCGCCGAGATTGATCGCATCGAGGCCGGAGGCGCAGAAGCGGGAAATCTGCATGCCTGGCGCCTTGTTGTCGTAGCCCGCCTCGAAGGCCGCGGCGCGCGGGATGACGGAGCCGGCCTCGCCGACCGGATCGACGCAACCGAAAATGATGTCATCCACTTCCGCCGTATCGAGACCATTGCGGTCGCGGATAGCCTCCAATGTCCGCGCTGCAAGCCGCACGGCCGGAACCTCATGAAGCGACCCGTCCTTCTTGCCGCGGCCGCGCGGGGTCCGCACGGCGTCATAGACATAGGCATCCGCCATATCACACTCCTCTGTGGCGCTCAGGCGACCGCCGTCTCCGGATTTCTCCCCGAAGGCATCAACGCCTCGGGCATTTTCCAGCCGGGCAGAAGCTTGATGCGGTCGAGCCAGTCGCGGATGTTGGGATAATCGTTCCAGTCGACGCCGATCTCATCGGGCCAGAAGAGATAGCCGCAGAGCGACAGATCGGCGATCGTCGGCCGTGGCGCCGCAACCCAGTCACGGCCGTTCAGATGCGTGTCGAGCACCTTGAAGGCCCCAAGCGCGCGTCCTTCGAGGAAAGGCACAGCCGGATCGTCGGGCTTGCCAGCGAGCGTGCGCAGGAAACGCAACGTCGCCGTATAGCTCGTCAGCTTGTGATTGTCGAATAGGATCCAGCGCATCACTTCATATTCCTCCGCCTCGCCCTTGGGGGCGAATTTCTTGAAGTAACGGGCGAGATAGAGAAGGATCACGCCCGATTGGGAAAAAGTCTCCTTCACTCCTTCCTTGTGATGCACCAGGACGGGCGCCTCCCCCATGACGTTGATTTCGCGGTACTCCGGCTGGCGCGTCTCGCCGGCAAAATAGGCGACGCGGCGTATCTCCCAGTCCGCCTTGCAAAGCTCGAGCATCAGGGCGGGCTTGTAGGAATTGCCGGATTCCGAAAAGCCATAAAGCGTGAATTCAGCCATCGGTTCACTTTCATCAAGGGGGAATTCGTTGTGCGTGCAGAGCCCAAGCGGGGCGAGTTCAAAAAGCGTCGTCGGGAAGGGCCATAATCGGTTCCGCGCCACTGGAGATACGCGCCAGACGCAGCGCGGTTTCCGGCATGATGCGCTCCATGAAATAGCGCCCCGTAATCAGCTTGTGCTCATAAAATGCCTTATCCTCCCCGCCTTGCGTGACGCGACTATGTGCGACCTTCACCATCTCACCCCACATGTAGCCGAGCGCCACCAACCCGAACAGATCGAGATAATCCGCCGAAGCCGCACCCGCATTGTCCGGCTTCGCGGTGGCGTTCTGCATCAACCACATGGTCGCGGTGTAGAGGTCGTTCAAGCCCTTCTTCAGCGCTTTCGTGAACGGCTTCATCTTCTCGTCGGAGCGGTTCTGCTCGCAGAAATCGCCGACCAGCTTGAAAAATCCCTGCAAGGCACGGCCATTGTTCTGCGCCAGCTTGCGGCCGACGAGATCAAGCGCCTGGATGCCATTCGCGCCCTCATAGATCATGGCGATGCGCGCATCGCGCACGAACTGGCTCATGCCATGCTCTTCGATATAGCCATGACCGCCGAAAACCTGCTGCGCGGCGACGGCATGATCGAAGCCCTTCTCCGTCAGCAGGGACTTGATGACGGGCGTCATCAGACCCAGCCAATCATCCGCCGTTTCGCGCTCCTTTTCGTCGCCAGAGCGACGTGCGATGTCGGCACGGAGCGCCGTCGAAAGCAGAAGCGCCCTGCCAGCTTCCGTATACGCGCGCATCGTCATCAGCGCGCGGCGGATGTCGGGATGGACGATGATCGGATCGGCGGGTTTGTCCGGCGCCTTCGCGCCGGAAAGCGAGCGTCCCTGAAGGCGTTCCCTGGCGTAGGAAGCCGCAGCCTGATAAGCGGCCTCGCCGAGCGCCAATCCCTGCAAGCCGACGCCGAGTCGCGCCTCGTTCATCATGGTGAACATAGCTCTCAGGCCGCCATTCTCGGGGCCGATCAGGAAGCCGGTCGCCTCGTCGTAATTCATGACGCAGGTGGCGTTGCCGTGGATGCCCATCTTCTCTTCGATCGAGCCGCAGGAAACGCCATTGCGCTTGCCCACACCGCCATCCTCGCCGGGGAGGAATTTCGGCACGATGAAAAGCGAGATGCCCTTCGTGCCCGCAGGCGCACCCTCGATCCGCGCAAGGACGAGATGGACAATATTCTCGGAAAGATCATGCTCACCGGCCGAGATGAAGATTTTCTGGCCGGAAATCCTGTAGCTGCCGTCGCCGGCCGGCATGGCTTTCGTCCGCAGCATGCCGAGATCCGTACCGCAATGTGGCTCGGTCAGGTTCATCGTGCCCGTCCAGGCACCCTCGACCAGCTTCGGCAGATAGGTTGCCTTCTGCTCCTCCGATCCGTGGGTCAGGATAGCGGCGATGGCGCCCTGGGTGAGGCCGGGATACATCATCAGCGCCATGTTGGCGGAAGACAGATATTCACCGATCGCGGTGTGAATGACATAGGGCAGTCCCTGCCCTCCAAATTCGGCGGGGGCGGAAAGGCCCATCCAGCCGCCGTCGCAATATTGGCGATAGGCCTCCTTGAATCCGGCCGGCGTCGCGACGGAGCCATCATCGTGGCGCACGCAGCCTTCCTTATCGCCGACGCGATTGAGAGGCTGCATGACTTTCTCCGCGAGTTTCGCCCCCTCCTCCAATATTGCTTCCAGAACGTCGGGGCCCGCGTCGGCGAAGCCTTGAAGATTGGCGTAGCGCTCGTAACCGAGGAGATCCTTGAGGACAAAAAGCGTGTCGCGAACGGGAGCCCGGTAGGTCGGCATTCATTCCTCCAATGGATCGATAAATAACCTGAACCGGCAGCACGGCAAGCTCAAGGCAATTCCAACGGAAGGCCCACAATTATTTGACGTTCGCGTAAACGTCAAATCGTCGCCGGACGCCTCCGGCGATAACGCGCTCAGACGCATGGCGAGCGGCGTTGAAACCTTTGAAGAGGAGAGGAAATTCACCCACCCATCGATTTACGAGGCAGATGAATATTCGGGAAGCGGCTGCGCAAACGATCATCGATCGAACGCGGCACATGGGTGGGAAAATGGCTCGCCAGAATGCGCCTCTTCTCCTCTATCGCCTTTTGAAGCAGGTCCGGCTTGCCTTTCTCCGCCCATTCCTTCGGGCTGTAGCGGTCGGCGACCGCGGGATAGAAATACTCCGTCTGCATCAGTTCAAGCGTCTGGCCATGGCCGAGATAATGGCCGGGGCCGTTGAGGCAGACATCGGTGATGGTCTCGACGGAAAGCGCTTTATCGGAAACCTCGATGCCGCGGACGCAACGCAGGCATTGGCCGAGCATGTCGTTGTCGACGATAAGGCTTTCGAGGCTGAACCCCAGGAGCGAAGCGTGCATTCCTGCCGATTCGTAGACAAGATTCAGGCCCGACAACCCCGCCATGACATCGGTGATGCCCTTTTCGTAGCCGGACTGGATATCTGGCAGCTTGGAATCCGCCATGCCGGCCGCCGAGCCACCGGGCAGGTCGTAGAATTGCGCCATCTGCGCACAGGCCGCCGTCAGGAGCGCCTGCTCGCCCGATCCGCCGCACATGGCGCCGGTCCTCAGATCGGATACGAAGGGCCAGGTGCCGAAAATCGCCGGATGGCCGGGTTTTAGCGCATTGACATAGACGAGGCCGGCGAGCACTTCCGCCACGGCTTGCACCACGGCGCCGGCGATCGCCGCGGGCGCGGTCGCGCCGGCCTGCCCGGCGGAGAGGAGAAGGATCGGGATGCCGCCGGCGACGCAGGCTTCCAGCACGCCGCAGGCATCCTCGGCGAATTTCATCGGTGGTACGACGAAACAATTGGAATTCGAAACGAACGGCCGCGCGCGAAATTTCTCCTCGCCGCCGGCGACGGCATAGAGCATTTCCAGCGCCGGCCCGACATTCTCGCGCACAGTGAAGCTGGTGCCCACATGTTTCGAGGTGCCCATGACGCAGGCGTAGAGCGTGTTCAGGTCGAGATCGGCGGGATCGACCATGTCGCGCGCCACCATGGGACGTTGGAAAAAATGGATATTGTCCATGCAATCGACGATGCGGGCCGCATCGTAAAGATCCTGCAGCAGGGATTCGCGGTACTCGCGCTTTTCCACGTCGACGACATGAACCGCTGCGCCGGCCGTGCCGTAATGGACGCGCTTTCCCTGCACGATCATGTCATGCCTGGGGTCCTGGCCGTGAAGCGTGAAGTGTCGCGCGGCGTTCTTAACCGTCGAGAGCACCAGATTGCGCGGGAAGCGCAAGCGGCCATCCTCGCCCAATTCGGCGCCGACGCGGGTGCAGGCCTCGATGCAGGATGGGATAGCATTGGCGAAGCCGACCGTTTCCAGCACCGTCAGAACGGCTTCGTGGATGCGTTCGATATCGTTCTCGGCAAGCGGCCGATAGCGCCCGCCCTCAAGGCCCGAGCGTACCGGCCGGATATCGTCAGCCAAAGGCGCGGCTCTCAGCGCACGCCTCGCCTCTCGACCTCCCGAGCGTCGCGCGCGACTATCGGACTGCACGTCGTTCTGCTCCAGCACAGCTGGCATGGCCGGCTCCCTTCGATGGCAGGCCGGCGGCTCTGCGGCCCCGCGATCCTGCTTTGCTCCCACTCCGAGGCTGACTATGCCGTGCCGAATATGGCCATGTTTGAGCCAGCCATTTCAACGCGCATATGCCAGTGGCGGGGCCTACCGAGCCTTCCAGCACTCATGCGGCGGCAGGACGTCGCCCCGCCGCGGTCGCGAGTTCACGGATGCCTGGCTCGATATGCTGGAGCGCGATGGAGGATATGCCGAGCCTCATATAGCGGGTGTGGTTCTCGCGCTCGGCGAAAAAGCGTTCTCCAGGTTCGATGATGACGCTCCGCGCCAGGGCAGCGTCGGCAAGCGCTTTCGTGTCCACTCCCGGCGGTCCCTTGAGCCAGACCGAGGAGCCGCCGGCCGAATCGGTGGGCTGCCACTCCGGCAGGAATGCCGAGACTGCCTGCACCAGCCGGCGCCGCCTTTCCGCGAAGGCGGTGGACAGCCTGCGCACCAGCGCCTCGTGATGGCCGAGCGACAGGAAAAGCGCGACCGCGCGCTGGTTGTTGGCGGGCGGATGCCGAAGCATGAAGCGCCTCAGCGCTCTCAGTTCGGCGATCAGATCGGCGGAGGCGACGATATAGCCAAGCCTCAAGCCGGGCGCCAATGTCTTCGACAGCGAACCGACATAGATGACGCGTCCGGACCGGTCGATGCTTTTCAGGGCCTGCTGCGGCGCATCGTCCAGAAGCTGGCCGTCATAGCCGTCTTCGATGATGATCTGGTCGTGCCGCACGGCATCGGAGAGCAATTCCTGCCGCCGTCTCGTGCTGAGCGGCACCATTGTGGGGCAATGATGGCTCGGCGTGACGAAGACAAAACCGCAATCGGCAGGAATCTCCTGGGTTACGATGCCTTCGGCATCGACGCGCACCGGGGTTGTTTCCGCCCCGGCAAGCTGGAAAATCGACCGTGCGTCGGGATAGCCCGGATCCTCCATCGCCACGCGCGACCCCCGGCTCATCAGCAGCGTCGAGAGCATATAGAGCGCGTTCTGCGCACCGAGCGTAACGATGATTTCGTCCGGATTGGCGAAGATGCCCCGCCGCGGCAAAAGCCGCGCCTGGATCTGCTCGATCAGGAGCGGATCATCGCGATCGACCATATCGGCCGCCCAGTTGCGAATTTCGAGCACGGCAAGCGCCATGCGGTTGCATTCGCGCCACTCGGCCGTCGGAAAAAGAGCCGGGTCGAACTGGCCATAGACGAAGGGATAGGTCGATTTGATCCAGTTTTCCTGCCGCGAGGGACGCGGCAATTCGCTCGCCTTGATCCGCCGCCGCGCCTTCCAGTCGATCGTCTGTTCATCATTTTTCGGCTTCTGCGCCGGCTTGGCCGGCGAGGCGAGAACCTCCGGATTGACGAAATGGCCACGCCGCTCCCTGGCGATCAAAAATCCCTGATCGACGAGTTGCTGGAAGGCGAGAACGACGGTGCCGCGTGCGACGCCAAGCTTTTCCGCAAGGATACGGCAGGACGGGAGCGGCATGGAGGCGGCAATCTGACGGTCGAGGATCGCGGCGACGATCGCCTGCCTGATCTGTGCCTGCAGCGTCTGACCCGAATCCGCTGAAATCCTGAACAGCCCCGACCAGATGGCCGAATCATTTCTTATCGACATGGTACCAACCTTTCGGTCCATCACCTTAATCCTGGTCCGAAAGTTCGGCAAGATTGGCATAAGCTATTGGCCCACCTGCAGGCCAAATTTTTTGCCTTTTGGGCCAGGATAAGGTCCTTCCGGACCGCGGACCGGCGCTATATCTTCGCCGCGAGTTGGCATCGACCTTTCCAGCCACAAGCCTCATCAGGGAATCGAGGGAGAAAACAATGTCCACCCCATCGTTCCGCGCGGCGCTGGCCGCCCTTGACGATTACCGGAAGAACAAGGCGCCGAAGGACATGCGCGAGGCATTTGCGGAAGACCCGCAGCGCTTCGCGAAATTCTCCCTGTCGCTCGACGATCTCCTGCTCGATTGGTCGAAAACGGCCGTCACCGAAGAGGCAATGGCCTTGCTGGCGAAGCTCGCGACGGAGGCGAAGGTCGAGGAACGCCGTGCGCAGATGTTCGCCGGCGAGCACATCAACAGCACCGAGGATCGCGCCGTGCTGCATACGGCGCTTCGAAACACAGGCGGCAAGCCGGTGATGACCGACGGCAAGGATGTTATGCCCGAAGTCCGCGAGGTGCTGAAGCGGATGGCCGAGTTCGCCGACGGGATCAGGAGCGGCACGATCAAGGGCGCCACTGGAAAGGCGATTACCGACGTCGTGAATATCGGCATCGGCGGCTCCGATCTCGGCCCGGTCATGGCGACGCTGGCGCTTTCGCCCTATCATGACGGACCGCGGGCGCATTTCGTCTCCAACATCGACAGCGCCCATATCGCCGACACGCTGAAGGGCCTCTCGGCGGAAACGACGCTTTTCATCATCGCATCGAAGACCTTCACGACGGTCGAGACCATGACCAATGCCGGAACGGCGCGCGACTGGGTCGCCAAGGCGCTCGGCCCTGATGCTGTCGGCCACCATTTCGCGGCCGTCTCAACCGCGCTCGACAAGGTCGCCGCCTTCGGCATCCGGAAAGAACGGGTCTTCGGTTTCTGGGACTGGGTCGGCGGCCGTTATTCGCTTTGGTCCGCGATCGGACTGCCGATCATGATCGCGATCGGGCCCGACGACTTCCATTCCTTCCTCGCCGGCGGCCATGCGATGGACGAGCATTTCCGCACCGCGCCGATGCTCAAAAACCTGCCTTTCGTGCTCGGTCTCGTCGGCTATTGGCATCGCGTCGTTTGCGGCTATCCCGCCCTCGCCGTGATCCCCTACGACCAGCGGCTGGCCAGACTGCCCGCTTATCTGCAGCAGCTCGATATGGAATCGAATGGCAAGCATGTCACGCTCGATGGAATGCCTGTCGAGACCCCGACGGGCCCGCTCGTCTGGGGCGAGCCCGGAACCAATGGCCAGCACGCCTTCTTCCAGCTTCTGCACCAGGGAACCGACGTCATCCCGATCGAATTCATCGCCGGGGCGGAAAGCCATGAGCCCGCGTTGAAAAAGCATCAGGATCTCCTGCTCTCCAACGTGTTGGCGCAATCGCAAGCATTGATGCGCGGCCGCACGCTCGACGAAGCGAAGGCACAATTGCTGGCGAAGGGCATGGACGAGGAAAAGGCGGCTCGGCTCGCGCCGCACCGCGTCTTCGTCGGCAACCGGCCGTCGATCACCATACTTTACCGCAAGCTCGACCCGTTCGCTCTCGGCCGACTCATCGCGCTCTACGAGCATCGGGTCTTCGTCGAAGGTGCGCTCTTCGGCATCAATTCCTTCGACCAATGGGGCGTTGAACTCGGCAAGGAACTCGCGACCGAACTTCTCCCCGTCGTGGAAGGGAAAAAGAATGCCACAGGTGCGGATTCCTCTACCGCCGGTCTCCTCGCCTGGATAAGGGAATTGAGCGCATGATCCGGAAAACGGATCCTGATTTTCCAACCCGATCGCAGTGTAGAGTATTTCCGCTTTTCTCCGAATCGCGGAAATGCTCTATCTCATTGTTTTTACGCAATTCCGAACGCAAAACCGCTGTGCGCTTTTGCTGGAATTGTTCCGGAGAGACGAGCAAAGCCTGATGGCACGAATCAAGGGCATCCTTTTCGACAAGGATGGGACACTGATCGATTTCGATCGCACGTGGTTCGCCATCGCCGATCTGATGGCGCTCCAGGCGGCCAACGGCTCCCGCGAGGAAGCCGACAGGCTGCTCGACATAGCCGGTTACGATTTCGCGGCAAGGCGTTTCCGCGGCGATTCCATTTTCGCCGCCGGCACCAATGCCGACATCATCGCGCTTTGGTATCCACACCAGACGGAGGCCGAACGCGCCGCCACACTTGCGGAATGCAACCGCTTTACCTCCGAAACGGGCGGGAGCAATCCGCATCCTCTTCCCGGCGTCAAGGAGGCGCTGACCGCGCTGCACGGCTCCGGATACCGGCTGGGGGTCGCCACGAACGATTCCACCGCGGGCGTCGAAAGAACCCTTGCCTCGCTCGGCATGGCGCAACTCTTCGATGCGGCCTATGGCTACGACGCGGTGGCCAATCCGAAGCCGGCGCCAGACACGATCAGGGCGTTTTGCGATCTCACCGGTCTCAAAACGTCGGAAATCGCCATGGTCGGCGACAACAGGCATGATCTCGAAATGGCGCGGAACGGCGATTGCGGACTGGCGGTCGCGGTGCTGAGCGGAACGGGGACAAGGGGAGCCCTTGAACCACTTGCGGACGCCGTCATCGGGTCCGTGGCGGACCTGCCGGCGCTGCTTGCGGAAAGAGGCTGAACGGCACCCCTCGCGATTGGAAAAACAAGGCGCGATTTCTTCTGGGTCGCGCTATTGCCCAAATCCCTCATGTCCCGCAAGGAACGCCTTTTCGTCAGGCGTCGTCTCGCGCGCAAGCGCCTTGTTGCGGTGAGGAAAGCGACCGAACCGCGCGATGATATCGCGGTGTTCGATCGCATATTTCCCACCTTCGCCATCGCCCAGCGACTTGAAGAGCGAGACGCAGCGTTCCTGATCCGCCAGCACCTCGCTATGCATGAAGGGCATATAGAGGAAATGCCGCATCCGCTCTTCCAGAAAGGCGTCGAACTGGCGGTCGAGCGCGTTTCGCGCCAAAGCGAGCGCCAGGTCGTCGGTCGCGAACGCTTCGGCCTCGCCGCGGAACATATTGCGCGGAAACTGGTCAAGAACGATGATGGCGGCCAGGGCGGCGCGCGGCTCGCCACAAGCTTCTTCCGGAACAGTTTCCATCAATGAACGGTAGAGAGGAAGGAACCGCTTTGTTATTGCCTTGTCCGTCTCGTCTTTCACCGTAAACCAATCGTCGGGACCCAGTTGACCGAACCAATATTGGAGAACAGCATCCACCCAAGTCTTTTCCCTTGCGTCACTCGTCATCAAGCTCTCCCGCGCTGGAATCCGGTTAATTTCGACTGACAAAATTTTGTCTGTCGGCAGGCATTCCCATGGCTTGTTTTCGGTGCTTATATGGCCCGCACCGAGGGCGAAAACAAATAAGCGCCTTGAGTGAAAAGTGGGAGCATCTCGATGAAAAGAGTGGGTTTCATGGCCGCGCTGCTGGCGGCGACGATGTTTTGCGGCGCTGCCAGCGCCAAGACGCTGGTTTATTGTTCGGAGGGGTCGCCCCAGGGATTCGATCCCGCGCTCTACACTGCCGGGACGACATTCGACGCCTCGTCGAGACCAGTCTACAACCGTCTCGTCGAGTTCGACCGCGGCACCACCAAGACCATTCCGGGCCTGGCGGAAAAATGGGATATTTCGGATGACGGCCTCACCTACACGTTCCACCTGCGCAAGGGCGTGAAATTCCAGACGACGGATTTCTTCAAGCCGACGCGCGATCTCAACGCGGATGACGTCATCTTCACTTTCGAGCGCATGCTCGACAAGAAGAACCCCTGGTACAATTACGCCGGCGGGCAGTGGGAATATTTCGAGGCGATGTCGATGCCATCGATCATCAAGAGTATCGACAAGGTCGACGATCTCACCGTCAAATTCGTCCTGAACAAGCCGCAGGCGCCCTTCATCGCAGACATGGCGATGGATTTCGCCTCCATCATGTCCAAGGAATATGCCGACAAGCTGGCCGCCGAGGGCCACAAGGAAATGCTCAACCAGCAGCCTCTCGGCACCGGACCCTTTGAATTCGTCGGCTATCAGAAGGATGCGGTCATCCGCTACAAGGCCAATCCCGATTATTTCCGCGGCAAGCAACCGATCGACGATCTCGTTTTCGCCATCACGCCCGATGCGGCCGTGCGCTACCAGAAGCTTCAGTCAGGCGAATGCCAGATCATGGGCTATCCGGCGCCGGCCGACGTTGCGGCCATGAAGAAGGACCCGAAGCTTCAGGTCATGCAGCAGGCCGGCCTCAACGTCGCCTATATGTCCTACAACACGACCCAAAAACCCTTTGACAACGTCAAGGTGCGCAAGGCGCTCAACATGGCCGTCAACAAGAAGGCGATTATCGACGCGGTCTATCAGGGGTCGGGCCAGGTCGCCATCAATCCGATCCCGCCGACCATGTGGGGCTACAATAAGGACATCAAGGACGATCCCTACGATCCCGCAAAAGCCAAGAAGATGCTGGAGGAGGCAGGCGTCAATGATCTGCACATGAAGATCTGGGCGATGCCGGTGCAGCGCCCCTATATGCCGAATGCGCGCCGCACGGCGGAACTCATCCAGTCGGATTTCGCCAAGGTCGGCGTCAAGGCCGACATCATCTCCTATGAATGGGGCGAGTATCTGAAGCGGGCCGCCGACAAGAACCATGACGGTGCGATCATCCTCGGCTGGACGGGTGACAATGGCGATCCCGACAATTTCCTCGCCGTGCTGCTCGGCTGCGACGGCGTCGGCACCAGCAACAACAATGCCGAGTTCTGCTACAAGCCGTTCGAGGATTTGATCCAGAAGGCGAAGACCGTCTCCGACCAGGAAAAGCGCGCGCAGCTTTACGAGCAGGCGGAAGTGATCTTCAAGGAGCAGGCGCCCTGGCTCACCATCGCGCATTCGACCGTCTTCATGCCGATGCTGAAAACGGTGAAGAACTATAAGATGGACCCGCTCGGATCGCATCGGTTCGACGGCGTCGACATCGCCGATTAGGCCCCCGTCGCCCGCGCCTCGCCTCTTCATCCTCTCGCCGTGAAGCTCATGCCTTCACGGCGAGAGCATTAAGGTAAGGCGGAAGCGGGCGGGGAAGAAGAATGTTTCGATTCATCCTCGTCAAGATCGGGCTGCTCATTCCGACCTTCATCGGTGTGGCGCTCGCGGCCTTCACCTTTATCCGATTGCTTCCGGGCGACCCGGTGCTTCTGCTGGCCGGCGAACATGGCGTAACGCCCGAGCGGCACGCCGAACTGATGCACCAATATGGTTTCGACCAGCCGTTCTGGCTGCAATTCCTGCATTTCCTGTGGGGGCTCCTGCACGGCGATCTCGGCGTCTCGATCGTTTCCCGCCGACCCGTCGTATCGGAATTCCTGACGCTCTTTCCCGCGACGCTCGAACTGTCGATCTGCGCTATCATTTTTGCCATCGTGCTCGGCATTCCAGCCGGCATGTTCGCGGCGACGCGGCGCGGCTCATGGATCGACCAGTCCCTGATGGGAAGCGCGCTCGTCGGCTTCTCCATGCCTATCTTCTGGTGGGGGCTCCTGCTCATCATCCTGTTTTCCGGCGTGCTCCATTGGACGCCGGTGTCGGGCCGCATCTCGCTGATGTACTTCTTCCCGCGCGTCACCGGCTTCATGCTGATCGACAGCCTGCTGTCGGGACAGAAGGGCGCCTTCCAGTCCGCGGTCTCGCATCTCATCCTGCCGACGATCGTGCTGGGCACGATTCCGCTTGCCGTCATCGCACGGCAAACCCGTTCGGCCATGCTGGAGGTTCTCGGCGAGGATTATGTCCGCACGGCGCGCGCGAAGGGCCTGTCACCGCTGCGCGTCGTCGGCATCCATGCGCTACGCAATGCGTTGATACCGGTGATCACGACGATCGGCCTGCAGGTCGGCGTGCTGATGGGCGGAGCCATCCTGACGGAGACGATCTTTTCCTGGCCGGGCGTCGGCAAATGGATGGTCGATTCCATCTTCCGGCGCGACTATCCGGCGGTGCAGGGTGGGCTGCTGCTGATCGCTCTGCTGGTCATGCTCGTCAATCTCGCCGTCGACTTGCTTTACGGGCTGGTCAACCCGAAGATACGACACACGAGGTGAGGCGATGAGCGAAGTCACGGCCGAACCGATCGCCGCCGACACCAGACGGACAGGGCGCGCCGCCCTTTTCGCGGAGTTCTGGGCTTATTTCAGCGAGAACCGCGGCGCGGTGATCGGGCTCGCTTTCTTCGTCCTGGTCTGCCTGGTGGCGATATTCGCGCCGCTGATCGCTCCGCACGATCCCGACAACCAGTTCCGCGACGCACTCCTCAAGCCGCCGGTCTGGCAGATGGGAGGCGAATGGCGTTTCCTCCTCGGCACTGACGACATCGGGCGCGATGTCCTGTCGCGCATCATCTTCGGCAGCAGATACTCGCTCTTCGTCGGCGTCGTGGTCGTCTCGCTGGCGCTGGTCTCCGGCATTCTGCTCGGCCTCATAGCCGGCTTCGTCGGCGGCTGGATCGACACGCTGATCATGCGCGTGATGGATATCATCCTCGCCTTCCCAAGTCTGCTCCTAGCGCTGGCGCTGGTCGCTATCCTCGGCCCAAGCCTGACCAACGCGATGATCGCCATCGCCCTTGTCCAGCAGCCGCACTATGTCAGGTTGACGCGTGCGGCCGTGCTCGGCGAAAAGAACCGGGACTATGTGACCGCGGCGCGTGTGGCGGGCGTTCGTCCGCTTCGGCTGATGTTCGTGACAATCCTGCCCAATTGTCTCGCGCCGCTCATCGTGCAGGCCGCGCTCTCCTTTTCCAACGCCATTCTCGATGCCGCCGCGCTCGGCTTCCTCGGCATGGGAGCGCAACCACCGACGCCCGAATGGGGAACGATGCTGGCGGAAGCGCGCGAATTCATCCTGCGCGCTTGGTGGGTGGTGACGATGCCAGGCCTTGCCATCCTCTTCACCGTGCTCGCGATCAATCTGATGGGAGACGGCTTGCGCGACGCCCTCGACCCCAAGCTGAAGAGGTCGTGACGCCATGGCCCTTCTTGAAATCGAAGACCTCTCCGTCGAATTCGCCACCGCAAGCGGCCCCTTCCGTGCAGTCGATCATGTGTCCTTCTCGGTCGACGAAGGCGAGGTGCTGGCCGTCGTCGGCGAATCCGGCTCCGGCAAGTCCGTCGCCATGCTTGCCGTCATGGGGCTGCTGCCCTGGACGGCCACGATCACCGCCGAACGCATGAATTTCCAGGGCAAGGACCTGAAAACGATCAAGCCGCGCGAAAGACGCCGCCTTGTCGGCCGCGACATGGCGATGATCTTCCAGGAGCCGATGTCGAGCCTCAACCCCTGTTTCACCGTTGGTTTCCAGTTGAACGAGGCGCTGAAGACACATCTTCATCTCGGCCGGAGGGCGCGCTATGAGCGATCGCTGGAACTGCTGCGGCAGGTCGGCATACCCGCGCCGGAGAAGCGCCTTTCGTCCTACCCTCATCAACTGTCGGGCGGCATGAACCAGCGGGTGATGATCGCCATGGCGATCGCCTGCAATCCGAAGCTCCTGATCGCCGACGAGCCGACGACCGCGCTCGACGTGACGATCCAGGCGCAGATTCTGGATTTGCTGCTCAAGTTGCAACGCGACACCAGGATGGCGCTCATGCTGATCACCCACGACATGGGCGTCGTAGCCGAAACGGCCGAGCGCGTTTCGGTTCAATATGCGGGCCAGAAGGTGGAAGAGCAACCGGTCCGGCAGCTCTTCCGGGATCCGCATCACCCCTATACGCAGGCGTTGCTCGCGGCTTTGCCGGAACGCGCCTCGGCGCGCCACCTGCCTTCCATCCCGGGCATGGTGCCCGGACAATTCGACCGCCCACGCGGCTGCCTGTTTTCGCCGCGCTGCCGTTTCGCGACGGAGCTTTGCCATACGACGCCTCCGCCGCGTCAGGACGAGGCGCATGGCGGCGCGCTCTGCCACTATCCGCTCGAACACGGCGTTCCGAAGGATCATCCGGGACGGGAAGCGGCATGAGTGGCGATATTGTTCTCGAGGCGAACGATCTCGCCCGCTTTTATCCGATCCACCGCGGCGCTTTCGCCAAGCCGCTGCAACTGAAGGCGCTCGACGGTGCGAGCTTCACCCTTTCCCGCCGCAAGACGCTTGCGGTGGTCGGCGAGTCCGGCTGCGGGAAGTCGACGCTCGCCCGCGTCGTGACCATGATCGAGCCTCCAACCTCCGGAGAATTGCTGATCGGCGGCGCGAATGTGACCACCGCCAGCAGGGCGGAATTGCGCGCCCTTCGGCCGAAGGTGCAGATCGTGTTCCAGAACCCCTATGGATCGCTCAACCCACGCCAGAAGATCGGCACGGCGCTGGAGGAGCCGCTTCTGGTCAATACGAAACTCTCGGCCTCGGAGAGGCGGGATCGCGCTATCGCGATGATGCGGGCCGTCGGATTGCGGCCGGAACATTACGAGCGCTATCCGCATATGTTCTCGGGCGGGCAGCGCCAGCGCATCGCCATCGCCCGCGCACTGATGCTCGATCCGGAAATCCTCGTCCTCGACGAGCCTGTATCGGCGCTCGACGTATCGATCCAGGCGCAGGTGCTGAACCTGCTCGGCGATTTGCAGGAGCGGATGAACCTCGCGTTCCTGTTCATCAGCCACGACCTTTCCGTGGTGCGCCATATCGCCGACGAGGTGATGGTGATGTATCTCGGCCGGCCGGTCGAGCATGGCCCGCGCGAGGCGATCTTCGCCCATCCGCAGCATCCCTATACGCGCGCGCTGCTCTCGGCGACGCCGGTCGCCGATCCCGAGCGCAAGAAGGAGCGGATCGTGCTCAGGGGCGAACTCCCCTCTCCGATCGCGCCGCCGTCCGGCTGTCCCTTCCACCCGCGCTGTCCGCTCGCCTTTGAGCGCTGCCCGCGCGAACGGCCGGAACTTCTGCCCTCGCGCGACGCCGTGGTTGCCTGCCACGCCGTCGAAGAAGGCCGCGCCGAGGCGACGCCGGTCGTGACCGAGTAGCAAGAACTGCAGCGGCGTTAGGCCTGTCCGTGAACCTTCTTCCCGTCGATCCAGACAGACCGGATCGCGAGATCGTCGGACAGGTGCACAAAGGATGCGGCAGCCCCAGGGCGGAGATGGCCGAGGTGATGATCCTGGCGGACCGCTTCTGCGGGATAGAGCGACGCCATCCTGAGCGCCTCATCGAGGCTGAGACCGATCTCGCAATGGATGAAACGGACAGCGGAAATCATGTCGAGATCGGCGCCGGCGAGCGTGCCGTCCTCGAGCGTCAGCCTGCCATTGGTACGTTTGATCGTGCGGCCGTTCAGCGTGAATTCCGTCATATCCGTGCCAATCGTCGCCATGGCGTCGGTGACGAGGAAGATGCGTCCCGGCCCGCGCTTGGCGCGCAAGGCGATGGCAAGCACATGGCGGTCAACATGGATGCCGTCAGCGATCGCCCCGGCATAGAGGCTCTGCGATTCGAGAGCAGTCCCGACCATGCCGGGCTGGCGATTGCCCAACTGGCTCATGGCGTTGAAGAGATGCGTCATCTGGCGCGCGCCGGCTGCAATCGCCGCGCTCGCCATTTCGAAGCTCGAATCGGAATGGCCGATGCTGACGACAATTCCAGCCCCTGCAAGAGCCGCGATCTGCTGCGGCGTCACGGTCTCGGGCGCGACGGTCGTCTGCAGGACCGGCAGGTCGGCGACAGCTTTCTTCAGCCGTGATAGATCGCTTTCCTGCATAGGCCGGATGAGCGCCGGATCATGGGCGCCCTTGCGCGCCAGCGAAAGGTGCGGGCCTTCGAGATGGAGACCGAGAAAGCCTGGCACTTTCGCAACCGCCGCGGCGCGCCCGGCGGCAATCGCTTTTTCCGTTATCTCGGGCGTATCGGTAATGAGCGTCGCCAGAAGCGCTACCGTGCCGAATTGCGCATGCGCCCCGCAAATCGTCCTGATGCCCTCGACGTTCGGCTGGTCGTTGAGCAGCACCCCACCGCCACCGTTGACCTGAAGATCAACGAAACCCGGCGCAAGAAAGCCGCCATCCAGCCGAATGCTTTCAAAGCCGGAAGGTATATTGTTTTCCTCGACGATCTCCCCGACAGAGCCGTCACCAACAAGAAGCGCCTTGCCGCTATGCCAGTCATGGCCGTCGAATATCCGCGCGCCGGAAAATGCAGACATACCGGTCATCGGGTCTCCGTCACCTTCTTCAAATTGGTCGGGCGGTCGGGATCGAGGCCGCGCCGGCGCGCGAAGGCTTCGATGAAGGAATAGAAGGAGACGATCAGCGCCAGCGGGTCGGTGAGGCTGTGGCCGGTGGCGACGAAAGGCAGTTGCCGCGCAGCCTGGGCTTTCGCGCTTGTCGCGAAGACGCGCGCGCCTTTGCCGACCAGTTCGTCCGCCGTTCCGGCGACCGATTTTTCCGCCGCGTCGCGTCCGATCAGCGCCAGGATCGGAAAGCCCCTTCCGACGATCGAGACAGGGCCGTGCATCACCTCCGCGGAACTATAGGCTTCGGCATGAACCGCGCAGGTTTCCTTGAATTTCAGCGCCGCCTCATTGGCGATGGCGAGCGCGGGACCGCGACCAAGAATGAAAAGCGATTCGTGTCCGTCCAATGCCTCACAGAGACTCGTCCAGTCACAAAGACGGGCGGCTTCGAGTTGCGCCGGAAGCTTTTCGAGTGCGGCGCGCAGGCCGTCGTTCTCCGTCCATTCGGCAAGCAGGAGAAGGCCGGCGACGACGGAAGTCACGAAGGTCTTGGTTGCCGCGACGCTGCGCTCCAGACCGGCCATGATGTCGATCACGACATCGCTCGCTTCGGCCAGAGGCGATCCGGCCGTGTTGGTGAGCGCGATGGTTAGGGCGCCACCCTCGCCGGCGGATTTGGCCATGTCGACGATATCGGGGCTTTTGCCCGACTGGGAAATGGCGATCGCGGCGGCGCCGGCGAGCTTCAGCCTCGCTCCGAAAATGGAGGCGATGGACGGGCCTATCGACGCAACAGGAATGCCGGCCGATAGTTCGACGGCATATTTGAGATAGGCCGCGGCATGATCGGAGGAGCCGCGCGCGATGGTCGCCAGCAGCGCCGGATTTCTTTCGCGCAGCTTCTTTCCGGCCTCGCCCAGCGTCGCTTTCGAATTGGCGAGCAGCGCTTCGACGGCGTTCGGGATTTCGCCGATCTCGCGCTGCATGAAGGTCGGTTCAGGCATTTTCTCTTCCAGTCAATTCTCGCCGAGCCGCAACTCGGCGACGAAATCATAAGTATCGGCGCGGTAGCGCGAGCGCGTAAACTCGATCGCCTGGCCGGAGGGCAGATAGGATATGCGCACAATATTGAGGCTGGGCGAGCCGGCGGCAACCTCCAGGAGTTCAGCATCCTGCGGCTCCAGGAGCGCGGCGGAAATGCGCTGCACCGCTCGCACCGGATGGTTGCCGCGCTTTCTGAGCGCCACATAAAGCGAATCGCCGATCTCGGTGGGATCGGGCAGGAAGGCGCAGGAAACCGTCGCACGTTCGATCGCCATCGGTATGCCGTTCGTCTTGCGCAGGCGGCCGATCCTGACGACCGTGTCGTTCGCCGCAAGGCCGAGCACCATCGTTTCCTCGGGCGACGGCGCATGGATGCCGCGGTCGAGCCAGACCGATTCCACGGTGAGGCCGCGCCGGGCCATATCCTCGGTAAAGGATGTGAGCGAAGAGAGTGATTGCTCAACACGGCCAACGCGCTGGGCGACGAATGTGCCCGAGCCATGGCGCTGGACGAGCAAACCCGCTTCCACAAGATCCTGCACCGCTTTGCGCACCGTGACGCGCGAGACATCGGCCATGGCGGCGATATCACGTTCCGACGGCAACGCTTCGCCTGGATTCAAAACACCATCCGCAATCGCCTGTTCGATATTGCGCTTCAAGGCGAGGTAAAGCGGCCCGGACATACTGCCGCCCGGAACCCGGCTGGAGAATATGGCATGGCGCGGCTCATTCATGGCCAACGCCTCTCCCGGATGAGTTTGCGGAAGGCGCAAAGGACTTCCGAGCCAAAGCAAGCGCTCCCTGTAACGCATCGGCGCGCGGTGGCCTTAAAAGATGCTGAAACCGGTTCTCCAGCCGTTTCGAATAAAGCGGAGCAAGCCCGCCGAGCAAGCATATGCGCTCGCAATTTTCCGGCTTAACCGTGTCCAGCGCCTCGCCGATGCTCTTCACCGCGTCATCAAGCAGCCGCGCGGCCACTGCGTCATTCCGATCGGCAAAGGAAAACAGAAGCGGGGCAAAGGCAGCGAAATCGCGCGGCGTGGCGGTCTTGGCGAATTCGACCAACCCGCCCGGCTCGCCGCCGAAGCGCCCAAGCACCTCTTCAGTCAGCGTGGAAGCCGGATGGACGCCGTCATGGGCCAGAAGCGTCTCCTGCAGAAGCGCCTGACCGAGACGGGCGCCGCTTGCCAGATCGCTCAGGATGAAGCCCCATCCGCCGATGCTCTTGATGGCGCCACCGCTTCTCGCCACGAACACCGAACCGGTTCCGAGAATGGCGATGACGCCATCCGCATCGCCAAGAGCGCCCTCAAGGGCGATAATGGAATCCGTCACGACGATACAATCCAGAAAGGGCAGGATCGCACCCAGACGTTCGCCACTCTTGCTGACATTGGCGCCGGCGAGCCCAAGAAAGGCTCCGCTTGCCCGCATGGCTTCGGCAGGCAGGCCGGCGTCGGCACACGCCGCCTCGACCGCTTCGACAATGCTGCGGCAGGTGCCGTCCAGGTCGGTCATGAGGTTGGCCGAGCCGCTGGCGCCACGGCCGAGCACGAAGCCGTCCATGCTGGCGATCAACGCCCTGCACCCGGTGCCACCACCATCTATGGCGATCAAATGATCCAAGCGAGCGACCCTCTTTCGGTTATCATACCAATTAACTACCAATAACCAAGGGATTCATGCTCGCTCATCGTTCTTTTCTGCCAATGCCTTGGAGAATATGAGGTTTTCCTATGCGCTGGCCTTTATTCTCGATTAATTCGTTAACAGCGTCTGGACAAGTGGTATTTTTTTGGCATTATTCCACGAAACATAAGAGATGGCGGTCAATCGCCTGACCGGCAATATCGCCGGTTCATTTCGAGGGGAGCCGCGGCGCTCCGGCAATTCGGCGCTTCAACGCCGCTAACAGGGAGAACGATATGACGAAAACCTTCATCAAAGCGCTTTTGGTGGCGTCAAGCGTCATCAGCATCGCCAGCGTGGCGCGTGCCGACGACGTCACACTGACGATCGAAAGCTGGCGCAACGACGACACCGGCGTGTGGCAGCAGAAGATCATCCCGGCCTTCGAGAAGGCCAATCCCGGCATCAAGGTCGTCTTCGCCGCCGCCGCGCCGACCGAATATAACGCCGCGCTCAACGCCAAGCTCGCCGCCGGCTCCGCGGGCGACCTGATCACCTGCCGTCCTTTCGACGCCTCGCTCGAACTCTACAAGAAGGGCTATTTGACGTCGGTCAACGACATCAAGGGCATGGACAATTTCGGCGATGTCGCCAAGGCCGCCTGGCAGACGGACGACGGCAAGACCACCTTCTGCGTGCCGATGGCGTCGGTGATCCACGGCTTCATCTACAATGAGGATGCCTTCAAGGACCTCAAGATCACACCGCCCAAGACGCATGACGAGTTCATGGCGGATTTGAAGAAGATCAAAGCCGACGGCACTTATGTTCCTCTCGCCATGGGCACCAAGGACCAGTGGGAAGCCGCGACCATGGGCTATGAGAATATCGGCCCCGACTATTGGCATGGCGAGGAAGGCCGCAAGGCACTGATCGCCGGCAAGGCGAAGCTCACCGATCCGGAATTCGTCGAACCGTTCAAGGTTCTCAAGGAATGGGCGCCCTATATGGGCGACGGCTATCAGGCGCAGGCCTATCCCGACAGCCAGAACATGTTCACACTCGGCCGCGCCGCGATCTATCCGGCCGGCTCGTGGGAAATCACCACATTCGAGAAGCAGGCGCAGTTCAAGATGGGCGCCTTCCCGCCGCCGCTGCCGAAGGCGGGCGACACCTGCTACATCTCCGACCAGCCGGACCATGCGCTCGGCATGAACGCCAAGAGCAAACATCCGGAAGCCGCCAAGAAGTTCCTGGAGTGGGTCGCCTCCAAGGATTTCGCCGAGCTTTACGGCAATGCGCTGCCAGGCTTCTTCCCGCTTACCAAGGAGAAGGTGGACCTGAAGGATCCGCTTGCCAAGGAATTCCTGAGCTGGAGGCAGACCTGCACGCCGACGATCCGCATGACCTATCAGATCCTGTCGCGCGGCACGCCGAATCTCGAGAACGAGAGCTGGGTCGAATCGGCCAATGTCATCAACGGCACGGAGACGCCGGAGGCAGCAGCGAAGAAGCTGCAGGACGGTCTCGCAAGCTGGTATGGTCCGCAGAAGGCGAACAAGTAACAGCCCTTTGCGAAACGCTATGGCCGGCCGGAAATGACCGGCCATGGACCGACCGGAGATTTCGTGGGCCGATGACGACGCTCGACACCACAGACATGGCCGACCTCGACGCCCAGGCGGCAGCCAGGCCGCGGCGCTGGCATATCGCCGTTTTCCTCGCGCCGGCGGTGCTGATCTATACGGTGGTCATGATCGTACCGCTGGTCGAGACGCTGTGGCTGTCTCTCCTGAGAGTCGATCCCAAGACCAACATGTCCTTTTTCGCCGGCCTCGCCAATTTCGACACCCTTTTCGGCGATCCGCGCTGGTCCGCCTCCTTCTGGAACGCGCTCAGGAACAATATCTGGTTCTTCATCATCAACATGGTGGTGCAGAACCCGATCGGCATCGCTCTTGCCGCACTCCTTTCCGTGCCGACGCTCAGGGGCCGCGCCTTCTACCGTACTGCGATCTTCCTGCCGACAATCCTCTCCTTCGTCATCGTCGGCTTCATCTGGAAGCTGATCCTGTCGCCGCTCTGGGGCGTGGCGCCGTCGCTGTTGAAGTCGGTCGGGTTGCGCCATTTGTTCCATCCCTGGCTCGGCATGGCCGACAGCGCACTGACCACCGTGTCACTCATTTCGGTATGGCAGTTCATCGGCATCCCGATGATGCTGATCTATGCGGCGCTGCTTTCCATTCCCGACGAAGTGCTCGAGGCGGCCGAGATCGACGGCATTACCGGCTGGTCGCAATTCTGGAAGATCAAGCTGCCGCTCATCCTGCCGACGATCGGTATCATCTCGATCCTCACCTTCGTTGGCAATTTCAACGCCTTCGACCTTATCTATGTCACCCAGGGGGCGCTTGCCGGGCCGAATTTCTCGACCGACATTCTCGGCACCTTCCTCTACCGCACCTTCTTCGGCTACCAGTTGCAGCTCGGCGACCCGAATATGGGCGCGGCGATCGCGACCGTCATGTTCGCCATCATCCTCATCGGCGTGTGCGTCTACCTCTTCGGCGTCCAGCGGCGCCTCCGGCGTTACCAGTTCTGAGGAGGATAGGATGAGCCGCGCGCGCTTCTCCCTTCCCCGCTCCGCCGCAATGCATGGCGCGCTGATCCTCTATACGATCATCGCCGTCGCGCCGGTGCTGCTCATCATCATCAATTCCTTCAAGGACCGCCGAGCGATCTTCTCACATCCGCTTGCCCTGCCCGGCCCGAAGAGCTTCAGCCTCGTCGGCTACCAGGCCGTCTTCGCGCAGGGGAGCTTCCTCACCTATTTCGAGAACAGCCTGATCGTGACAATCGTCTCGATCGCGCTCGTGCTTCTCTTCGGGGCGATGGCGGCCTTCGCGCTTTCGGAATACCGGTTCCGCGGCAACACGCTGATGGGCCTTTATCTGGCGCTCGGCATCATGATCCCGATCCGGCTCGGCACCATCGCGATCCTGAAGCTCATGGTGGCGACGCATCTGGTCGATACGCTGACGGCGCTCATCCTCGTCTATACGGCGCAAGGGTTGCCGCTTGCGATCTTCATCCTGTCGGAATTCATGCATGGCGTTTCCGACGATCTGAAGAACGCAGGCCGTATCGACGGCCTGTCGGAATACAGGATCTTCTTCCGCCTCGTCCTGCCGCTCATCCGCCCGGCGATGGCGACAGTGGCGGTCTTCACCATGATCCCGATCTGGAACGATCTCTGGTTCCCGCTGATCCTGGCGCCGAGCGAAGCGACCAAGACGGTGACGCTCGGGGCGCAGATGTTCCTCGGCCAGTTCGTCACCAACTGGAACGCGGTACTTTCCGCGCTGTCGCTCGCCATCCTGCCGGTGCTGATCCTCTATCTCATCTTCTCGCGCCAGCTGATCCGCGGCATCACATCGGGAGCGGTCAAATGAGCGCCGTCCTGGAGAAACCTGTTCGCGTTCTCGTCGCCGGACTCGGCAATATGGGCCGCAGCCATGCGCTCGCCTATCACCGCAATCCCGGCTTCGAGATCACCGGCCTTGTGAACCGTTCGGAAGTCACGCTCCCGGAAGAATTGAATCGATACGGTATCCAGCCGGACTTTTTCGAGGCTTTGCACGAACTGAAGCCAGACCTCGCCTCGATCGCGACCTATTCCGACAGCCACGCCGACTACGCGGTCGCGGCGCTTGAGCAGGGCTGCCATGTCTTTGTCGAAAAACCGCTGGCGACGACGGTCGCCGACGCCAGGCGGGTCGTGGATGCAGCACGTAGCAACGGCCGCAAGCTCGTCGTCGGCTACATATTGCGCCATCATCCCTCCTGGATGCGGCTGATCGCGGAAGCGCGCGCTCTCGGCGGTCCTTACGTCTTCCGCATGAACCTCAACCAGCAATCGAGCGGCCCGACATGGGAGACGCACAAGCAACTGATGCAGACGACGCCGCCGATCGTCGATTGCGGCGTGCATTATGTCGATGTCATGTGTCAGATCACCGATGCAAAACCCGTCGAGGTGCGCGGCATGGGCCTGAGCCTTTCCGACGAAATCGCGCCCGACATGTACAATTACGGGCAATTGCAGGTGCTTTTCGCGGACGGTTCTGTCGGCTGGTATGAGGCCGCCTGGGGGCCGATGATTTCCGAGACGGCGTTTTTCGTGAAGGACGTCATGTCTCCGAACGGCAGCGTCTCGATCGTCATGGACGCGAACGCCAAGTCCGACGACATCGACACCCATACCAAGACCGCGCGCATCAAGATCCATCGCGCCGCAACCGATGCGAACGGCCGCTTCACCGTGCCGGATCAAATGCTCAGCATGGAGGGCGAACCCGGCCATCAGGAGCTTTGCGAGCGCGAGCAGGCTTTCGTCCTGAAAGCGATCCGCGAGGACATCGATCTGGAGAGGCATATGGACGACGCCGTGCAGTCGCTCGCCGTCTGCCTCGCCGCGGACGAGAGCGTCAGGACGGGAAAAGCGGTGAGGCTGTGAGGAGAATGATTTGGGTTCGCTGACGCTCAGCAATATCCGCAAATCCTTCGGGCAGGTCGACGTGCTGAAAGGCATCGATCTCGCGGTGGAGGACGGCGAGTTCGTCATCTTCGTCGGTCCGTCGGGCTGCGGGAAATCGACTCTGTTGCGCGTCATCGCCGGCCTGGAGGACGCGACATCCGGATCGGTCAAGATCGACGGAAAGGAAGTCGGCAACGTGCCGCCGGCGAAGCGCGGCATCGCCATGGTGTTCCAGTCCTATGCTCTCTATCCGCATCTGACCGTGCGCGACAATATGGGGCTCGGCCTGAAGCAGGCGGGCGCGCCGGCGAAGGACATAACGAAGCGCGTCGAGGCCGCATCGACAATGCTGTCGCTCGAGGACTATCTCGGCCGGCGGCCGGCGGAACTGTCAGGCGGTCAACGCCAGCGCGTCGCCATCGGCCGCGCCATCGTGCGCGAGCCGAAGCTTTTCCTGTTCGACGAGCCGCTGTCCAATCTCGACGCCGCGCTTCGCGTCAACACCCGCATTGAGATCGCCAGGCTGCACCGGGAGCTCAAATCGACGATGATCTACGTCACCCACGACCAGGTCGAGGCGATGACGCTCGCCGACCGAATCGTGGTGCTGAACAAGGGCGTCGTGGAGCAAGTCGGCTCGCCGATGGAACTTTACAACCGCCCCGCCAATCTGTTCGTCGCCGGCTTCATCGGCTCGCCGCAGATGAATTTCATCGATGCGGCAAAACTCGGCTCGAGCGGCGCCAAAACGATCGGCATCCGGCCGGAGCACATTTCCGTCAGCGCCGACGCCGGATCGTGGAGGGGATCGGTGACGCACGCCGAACATCTCGGGGCCGATACCATCCTCTATGTCGAGACGGAACAAGCGGGGCTGATCACAGTGCGACTGTTCGGCGAACACCGTTTCCATGACGACGATGTCGTCTTCCTCACGCCCGACAAGGCAAAAATCTACCGCTTCGACGGGAGCGGCAAGGCGACAGCCTGACGGTAAGCGTCACCATCGGTTCGCGTTAACTTATTGAAATTGTTGGTGCCGCTTGGGTGACTCGAACACCCGACCCCATCATTACGAATGACGTGCTCTACCAACTGAGCTAAAGCGGCGATCCACAGTGTGTTGGTGCGGCGCGTGATAGCCGCAATGCAAAGCGATTTCAAGTCGTCTTGCCGTCTCTTCTCCGTCTCCCGTAATTTCCCGCGGTAATTCAGTACATGGTCAATCATGGCGGTTGCCGCAGGGGGTAGCCACCTACGCCCAAGTGAGGCGGCAAGCTGGTCGAAAGATGGTTTAAATATGGCAAATGTGATTTGCGGGGTAGGAGAATCCGAATAACCTACCCCTCGCCATAACCAAAAAGTGGAGGAACCCAATGGAAACGGCAAGTGGCGGATCGGGCGCCTGGTTCGATCGCTCCCGGACGGTCGCCGGCCCCGGCTTTAGCCGGTGGATGGTGCCGCCGGCGGCATTGTGTGTGCATCTGTGCATCGGGCAGGCCTATGCGTTCAGCGTTTTCAACCTGCCGATGACCAAGTTGATCGGCATCCATCAATCGGCACCCGGCGACTGGAAACTGACCCAGCTCGGCTGGATATTCTCGCTCGCCATCTTCTTTCTCGGTGTTTCCTCGGCCGTGTTCGGCCGCTGGGTCGAGGAAGGCGGCCCACGCAAGGCGATGTTCACCGCCGCCTGCTGCTGGGCCGGCGGCTTCCTGATCTCCGCCTTCGGCGTCTCCATCCACAATCTGTGGCTGATCTATCTCGGCTATGGCGTGATCGGCGGGATCGCGCTCGGCATCGGCTATATCTCGCCGGTCTCGACGCTGATCAAATGGTTCCCCGACCGTCCGGGCATGGCGACCGGCATGGCCATCATGGGCTTCGGCGGCGGCGCCTTCATCGCCGCTCCGCTTTCGGTATGGCTGATGAGGAAGTTCACCACGGCCAGCCATATCGGCGTGATGGAAACCTTCGTCGTGCTCGGCATCGTCTATTTCATCTTCATGATCGTCGGCTCGATCATCGTGCGCGTCCCGCCGGCCGGCTGGATGCCGGAAGGCTATGTGCCGCCACGGCAGAACAAGCTGATCAGCAAGAACGACGTCTATGTCTATGACGCGTTGAAGACGCCGCAATTCTGGCTGATCTGGTGGGTGCTGTGCCTCAACGTCACGGCCGGCATCGGCGTTCTCGGCCAGGCCTCGGCGATGAGCCAGGAAATGTTCCCGGGCGTCATCACCCCGGTCGCCGCCGCCGGCTTCGTCGGCCTGATGAGCCTGTTCAATATGGGCGGGCGCTTCTGCTGGGCGACCGTGTCGGACTATATTGGGCGCAAGAACACCTATTTCGTCTTCATGGTGCTCGGCTTCGTCCTCTACTGCACGGTGCCGCATGCCGGCGCGATCGGCAGCGTGGCGCTGTTCGTCGTCTGCTTCCTGATCATCATCTCGATGTATGGCGGCGGCTTCTCGACCGTGCCGGCCTATCTGAGGGACATGTTCGGCACGCGCTATGTCGGCGCCATCCACGGCCTGCTCCTGACCGCATGGTCGGCGGCGGGCATCTTCGGTCCGGTCATCGTCAATTATCTGCGTCAGTATAATCTCGCCCACGGCGTGCCGAAGGCGCAGGCCTACAACAACACCATGTACATCATGGCCGGCCTGCTGGTCATCGGCTTCATCTGCAATCTCCTGGTGAAGGCGGTGCATGAGAAATACCATATGAAGCCGGAAGCGGACGAGCCCGCGCTCGACGTCGCCGGCGAAGCAGCGGCACGGGCCTGAGGAGGATCGATATGAGCAACAATCAGAACGGAACCACGGCCCTCCATCTGGTGCTTGCCTGGGGCTTTGTCGGCATCCCGCTGGTGCTGGGCGTCCTGCAGACCCTGATTAACGCGATGAAGCTGTTCCAGTAGAGCGAACAGCTGGAGCAAACGCCGGCCGCTGTCTCTCAAGATAGCGGCTGGTTCTTTTCCAAGCGCCGATATGCTTTTCCAACGACAAAGCATTAATCATTGCTGGCGATGTGGATTCCGCTTTCGACCTCGTTGCGGCCGTTAGTCCAGGGGAGGGAAGTTTCCCAATAGCGGATAGTCGGCAGCCATACGCGCTGCAGCGCGTAGTCAAAAGGAGAAACTATCGCATGACGAATTACACGCTCGCTGACCTGGAAGCGGCGAGAGACGAACTGACTGCTTGGAATAGACGCTTTGATGACTACACCGGTAACAATCCGGACAAGTATCAGGCTAACATAAAATCTGCGCGAGCGAGGGTTCGCGAGATCGAATCAGCGCTCAAGACGGCCGGCGCCATTTCTAAGAGCGAGCACGAACAGATCGAAAGCGCGCTTGACCGGATGTTTCCAAACGCACGCAGTAAGGAGATCGTAGAGTATGAAGGCAAGAAGTATCAGCGCCGCTTCACTCCGCTTGAACGATCCCGCTCACGGAAGTCAGTGACGGCCTGGGACAAGTCGTGGATGAGATTGCAAGAATGAATCTCTGTGGCAGCGCAACGAAAACAAACTTTTATCTGTGTTGGCTATAGGGGGCCATATGCCTAAGAAACCGCCGCGTAAAAAGCGTACCGAACATCTCTACGGAACGACTAGCGGCGACGTGACTGAAATCGTAGTAACGATCGACGAACAGACTGGTGAGATCCAGTTCGGCGGCGCGATGGTTAACACCTACTCCGAGGTGAGCTACGAACGGCCCAAGGGGCCAAAAGTTGTATCGCGCATACCGCAGGCTATCCCAACCCTCACGTTTCACAGTTCGACAGCCCTCTTCAAGAATTATGACTTTCTCTGCGCAGTCGATACGAACACGCGGATGATCAACGACCAAAAGGTCTCAGTAGTGGGCGTTGTCACGTTTAAGCGGGCTCCGCCGCCGCAAGGCGCAAGCGAATACTGGGCGCTTGACGTGCCGTTTTGCTGGGAATTTGTAGGCCTCAAGGTGGAAAAGCCGGAGAACTTTGGATGGCTGGCCGCGCTGGAAGAGTTGCATCATCGCAGGCTTGTTACGCCTGAGATGCGTATCGGCATGGTCGTGGACTCCGATTTGGGAAATCTGATCGACTACAACGCGCGGCGTAAGCCATTCTTTCAAAACCGCCTGCTGCCGGAGAACGTTAAGCTTGTCTATGCCAGCGCCGACACGGGAGGCGAAAGCCTACTTAACCGCGTCCTCAAGATCGCCGACTCCGTGTCAGGGCAAGTGCTTGATGCCGTCGCGACCGGCGTAGCGGCTCCAAATGTGAAGCGAAGCAACAGTCCGGACTTTGAAGGACAGCGCATCGTGCATGCGTCCTGACGAGGTTGCAAACTACTGGCCGCTTGGACGCGAGCATGTCCGCTTTCCGCCTTCGGTCTCCTAAAGCCGTCGTTCCGCAACCCACCCTTTCCGGTCATCCGATCGGCAGCCAACGATCAGGTCGTAACCACTATGCCCATGCCGTGCCTTTCTTGCGAAAGCTTCAATCGCGCCCTGGCAGTCTCGTATTCCCGCGCCAGGCGCTCGATAAGTTCACCGGCCGAAACGACCTTGTCCACCGCGCCGATCCCCTGCCCGGAGCCCCATATCTCCTTCCAGGCCTTCGCCTTGGAGGAGCCGTCGGCGAAATTCATCGTCGAGGGATCGGAGACCGGCAGATTGTCGGGGTCCATGCCCGCGGCGCGGATGGAGGCCTTCAGGTAATTGCCGTGAACGCCGGTGAAGAGGTTGGAATAGACGATGTCGGCCGCCCGCGAGTCCACAATCATCTGCTTGTAGGCTTCAGGCGCGCGGGCTTCGGCCGTGGCAATGAAGGGCGAACCGATATAGGCCATATCAGCGCCCATCGCCTCGGCAGCCAGGATGGCGCCGCCATTGGCGATCGCGCCGGAAAGCAGCAGCGGACCGTCGAACCATTGCCGGATCTCCTGCACGAGCGCGAAGGGCGACAGCGTGCCGGCATGGCCGCCGGCGCCGGCCGCCACCGCGATCAGCCCGTCGGCGCCTTTCTCGATCGCCTTTCGCGCATGCCGGTCATGGATGATGTCGTGCAGGACGATGCCGCCATAGGAATGCACCGCCTGGTTCACCTCCTCGACCGCGCCGAGGGAGGAAATGACGATCGGCGCCTTGTATTTCACGCAAACGCCGAGATCGTGGTCGAGACGCGTGTTGGATTTGTGCACGATCTGGTTGACGGCGAATGGCGCTGACGGGCGATCCGGATTGGCGCTGTCGTAACGGGCGAGTTCTTCCGTGATTTCCGCCAGCCATTCGTCGAGTTGCGATTGCGGCCGCGCGTTCAAGGCGGGAAAAGCGCCGGCGATGCCTGCCTCGCATTGAGCGAGAACCAGGGGCGGGTGGGAGATGATGAAAAGCGGCGATCCCATGACAGGAAGCCGCAATTTGTGCTTGAGAATGTCGGGCAAGGCCATGCGTTTGTTTGCTCCGTCGCAAAAGCGGATTTCAGCAAAGCTGTTTGTAGCAAAAGACGAAAGCCGGCAACCGGCGGCATTCGGCAAAGAGTTGCCTGATTCATAAGCTTCATCTGTGATTCGCCCTTTCAGTGCCGTTGCACAATCGAATTCGCATGGTTAACGCTGCAACGGGGTGACGAGGAAAGGAATTGCGGTTGGATCCGATCGAAACGGCGATCAGGAACGCCCTCCAGAAAGGCGATGCGGGCGACCGTGTGTTTCGCGCGCGTGTCTATCGTTCGGCCTTCAACGCGCTGCATCGCGTTCTGGAGGAAGGCGATGGCATCACGCCGGCGGAAGCCGCGGCCAGACGCGACAATCTGAAGGCGCGCATCAGTGAAATCGAAGCCGGGTTCGCTCCTGCATCCCCATTCGAGATAGACCCTCCCATTGCCACGGGCGAGGCTCCGAGCATCCAGGTCGAGCCAGAGCAAGGCCCTGCTTGCGCCACCCCTCCCGTCGCGCCGGAAATCCAGGCGGAGCGTCGGGAGAACATGCGGGCAAAGCACGCTTCGCCCGAAGCCGACCCCAGGATCGATCCCGATCCCGCCGCGCGGCCTGCTTATCCCGATCTCCGCGATCTCCCGAGTGACGGCGCACCGCCCGTTGCCGAGCGGCGCACGTCGCGCCGCCGACGCCGTTTTTTCGTTGCGCCTCTCGCCAGCCTTGCCGTTCTCGTCCTGATCATTGTCGGCGGCTGGTGGGCGCTGCAAGGCGATCTGCTCGCGAAAGGCCCACAAAGTGGGGCGCCAGGCTGGCATCCGCCGCAGACGCTTCAGGAGGAAAGCTCCAGCGGAGCCGCTGAAGCGCCCAAAAAGGAAGGGCAAGCCGACGCGGAACAAAGCTGGATCATCATTTTCACCCCCGATGACCCCACAACCGCCACCGCTGGAGCGGGCGCCCAGGCGAGCATCATGCAGGAAGGCCACGCGAAATTCCTCCGCATCATCTCCGGCGCACAGAATGGCGGGGTGACATTCGACGTCGGCAAGGGCGTGCTGGAACAGATCGCCGGCAAGCACGCGCTGTTCGACGTCGTTGCGCGCGCCCAGGAGGGCAAGGATACGCAGATATCTGTCAATTGCGATTTCGGTACACTCGGCATATGCGAACGCAAGCGCTATGAGGTCGGCAACCAGCGCAGCGATTTCCTGTTCGAGATGGATATGCCGAACGCAAATCCCGCCGATGCGGGCAAGATCTCCATCGTCTCCGACATCGACAAGCAGGGAAAGGCGGTCGATATTTACGAGATAAGGGTTTCGACCCGTCAGAAATGACGAAGGAGCGATCTACCGGTCGAGCAGGGATTGAAGCGTCTCAAGCCGATCGGCCTCCGCCGCCGGTTTGTCCCAGCGAAGCCTTGAAATACGGGGAAAACGCATCGCGACGCCGGAACGGTGGCGCTGCGAGCGGGCCAATCCTTCAAAGGCAATTTCGAGGACGAGGCCATGTTCAGGATCGGCACGCACCGAACGGACCGGCCCGAAACGCTCGATCGTATTGTCGCGCACATATTTGTCGAGTTGACGCAGTTCCGCGTCGGTGAAGCCGAAATAGGCCTTGCCGACCGGCACGAGTTCGAGTTCGTCCTCGGCGCCGGTCCAGACCCCGAAGGTGAAATCCGAATAGAAGCTGGAGCGCTTGCCGTGGCCGCGCTGCGCATACATCAGGACGGCGTCGACCGTGTGCGGATCGCGTTTCCACTTGAACCAGGGTCCTTTCGGACGGCCGGGCACATAGGGCGAATCGCGCCGCTTCAGCATCACCCCCTCGATGATCGGGTGCGGCGGCTTGCGGCGCAAATCCTCCAGCGCTTCCCATCCCGGAAAAGGAACGAGCGGCGAGAGGTCGAAACGATGCGGGTCGAGCAGCGCCACAAAGGCTTCCAAGCGTTGCCGCCGCTCGGTGAATGGCAGACCGCGCGTATCCTCCTCGCCTTCCTGCAAGATATCGTAGCAGCGGATGAAGGCGGGATATTGCGATAGCATCTTGGCCGTCACGCTCTTGCGGTTCAGCCGCTGCTGCAGATCGGAGAAGGCGCCGGTATGTTCGGGCGGCCGGCCGACAAGCAGTTCGCCGTCGAGCGCGGCTTCGAAAGACATAGCCTCGACGACATCCGGGAAAGCGCCGGAGATATCGTCGCCGGTGCGCGAGTAGAGGCGGCGCACCCCTGCCTCGGATACGGCCTGGACGCGGATGCCGTCCCACTTCCATTCGGCGACATAATCCGCGGGATCGAGCTTTTCGAGATCGCCATCGCCGACAGGATTGGAGAGCATGACAGGCCGGAAGGGAGCGGCGGCGGCCTGTGTCGGTTTCTCGCCCTCACCCGACAGCCAGTGGAAAAGGCTGACATAGGGTGGCTGAAGGCCGTGCCACAATTCCTCGATCTCCGTGACATCCACTCCGCCTAGATCGGCGAGCGCCTGTTTCGCCAAGCGTGCCGAGACGCCGATCCTCAGGCCGCCTGTCACCAGCTTGATGATGGCGAAACGCTCGGGAATGGCGAGGCGATCGAGCAGATTGGCGAGGATTGCCGGCCCGTCCGCCCGCCCCGCCCGCTGCAGCGCCGTTACAGCATCGGCGAGGCGCACCTCGCTTTCCCCGGCGCGCCCTTCGGCGACGGGCCAGACGAGCGAGACGGTTTCGGCGAGGTCGCCGACATAATCATAGGAATAGGCGAAAAGAACGGGGTCCATGCGCTCGGTGACAAGCGTCCGCAGCATGGCTGGCTTGACCGAGGGAATGTTGAGGTCGCCGGTGATGGCGGCAAGCGCCAGGCCGCGATCGGGATCCGGCGTCGCCGCGAAATAGTCGACAAGCAGTTTCAGCTTACCGTTACGCGACGGCGTCAGCACCAGGCGATCGAGAAGTTCGGCGAAGGCGCGCATCAGTCGCCCTCGTCCTCGTAGCCGACCAGATGCAGCGGTTTGGCGGGAATGCCGGCGAGTTCGCACCAGCGCACCAGCGCCTCCTCGCGGCCATGCGTGACCCAGACCTCCGACGCGCCTGTGTCACGGATCGTCTTCGTCAGTTCGTTCCAATCCGCATGATCCGAGATGATCAGCGGCAGTTCGACGCCGAGTTGCCTGGCGCGTTGGCGGATGCGCATCCAGCCCGACGCGAAGCAGGCGACCGGATCGGCGAAGCGCCGCGCCCAGCGATCGGCGAAGGCCGAAGGTGGGCCGACGATGATGCCACCGGCGAATCCGTCCTTATCGCCGCCTTCCACCGTTGCGGGCTCCAGACGGCCAAGATCGATACCGCGGCTCTGATAATAGTTGCAGAGCGTCGCCAAGGCGCCGTGGATGAAGATCGGCTCTTCGTAACCGGCATCCCGCAGCAGGCGGATGACGCGCTGGGCCTTGCCCAGCGCATAGGCCCCGATAAGGTGGGCGCGCTCCGGAAACTGACGCACCGATTTGAGCAGCGTGGCGATTTCGTGGGAAGCGTCGGGATGACAGAAGACCGGAAGCGCGAACGTCGCCTCGGTAATGAAGACATCGCAGGGCACCGGTTCGAAGGGAACGCAGGTCGGGTCGGGGCAGCGCTTATAGTCCCCTGACGCGACGATGCGCAGCCCGTTGCACTCCACGAGAATCTGTGCCGAGCCGAGTACGTGTCCGGCTGGATGAAAGCTTATGGCCGCATCGCCAATACGGATGGTCTTGCCCAGTTCGGCTGTCTCCGTCCTGTCGGCAAAGTCTTCACCATAGCGGAGCGCCATAATGTCGAGCGTCTCGCGTGTGGCGAGCACCGCCCGGTGGCCGGAGCGGGCATGGTCGGAGTGACCGTGCGTAACAAGAGCGCGATCGACCGGCCGTACCGGATCGATGAAGAAATTGCCCGGCGGGCAATAGAGGCCTTCGGGACGCGGGCAGAGAAGTTCATGCGGCTGCATCGCACATAGGTAACGCCTCGGCGTTGCCTCGAAAAGCCTCTTGAAAACGCTGCTGACATGGATCATAAGCCGCGCCGCCGCCACGAGGCGGCCTTTCTCTTCATGAAGTCGTTCGATGAGACGCGTTCAGCTTTCCTCCGGTGATCTGCTGGCCGACCGGCGCGCCGATTATGCGGAAATGTGCTTTGCCGAAGGCGATTATCCAGCCGCAGCCGATCTGATGCGCGACGCGGTCCTGCTCGTGCCGCTCTGGGTCGCCGGTCAGTTCCGCCTCGGCGAGATGCTGGAAGCGGCCGGCCGCATCGCCGAAGCAGTGGAAGCGTGGCATATCGCGATCCGCCTCGATCCCGAGGATCGTCTCGGAGCCTCATTGAAGCTGGCGCTCTGCGGAGCGATCGCACTGGCACCGCCGCCGGCGCATTTCGTCGAGATGCTGTTCGACCAATATGCCGAAGATTTCGAGGAGGCGCTGGTCGACAGGCTGGATTATCGGGTTCCGGAATTCATCGACGCGGCGCTCAAGCGCGCCGGACGATCATCATTCAGTCGCGTGGCCGATCTCGGCTGCGGCACCGGGTTGATGGGCGAAAGGTTACGCGATCGGACCGGCGTCCTCGAAGGCTATGACATCTCGGCCGAAATGCTGAAGCGGGCGGAAGCCAAGGGAATCTACGACCGGCTGGAGAAAGACGATCTCAACGATTTCCGGCCGGGAGAAGATGCCTGCGACCTCGTCACCGCCGCCGATGTCTTCATGTATCTCGGCCCGATCGACGGGATTGTCGCGACGGCGAGAGCGATGCTTCAGCGGCCGGGGTTTTTTGCCTTTTCCGTCGAAAGGCATGACGGACCGGAGGATTTCATCCTCAGGCCGTCGCGGCGCTATGCCCATTCCCGCTCTTACCTCGAAAGAATTCTCGGGTCGGCGGGCTTCCGAATCGAGATCATGGAAGAAGCCGTGATCCGGCGGGATCGGGGGCAGCCTGTCGCGGGGCTGATCGTCGTCGCGAAAGCGGATTAAGCGAGCTTCCAGACATTGCGAAGCGGCGAAAGAACGCCGCCTCCCATCTTGGCTTCCAATCTGTTCTGGTTTAGTTCTTGCGGCTTGACCGAGCAATCGCATCCTCTCGCGGAAGACAACGCCGCCTTCCTCCCTGCGCCGTTCCTGAAATGGTTTTCGGAGCGCGGCTGGTCGCCGCGCGCGCATCAGATCGAGCTTCTGGCGCGGGCGCAGCGCGGCTCCTCCGTGCTCCTCATCGCCCCGACCGGGGCCGGCAAGACGCTGGCCGGCTTCCTGCCCTCGCTGGTCGAGCTCTCGCAACGCCCCCGGCGCAAACCGGGAGAGGCCTGGCGTGGCATCCACACGCTTTACATCTCGCCGCTCAAAGCGCTGGCCGTCGATATCAAGCGCAATCTCGGCAAGCCGGTGGAGGAAATCGGCCTGCCGATCACGATCGAGACGCGCACCGGCGATACGCCTTCGCATCGGCGGCAGCGGCAAAGACAGGCGCCGCCCGACATCTTGCTGACCACGCCCGAACAGCTGGCGCTTCTCATCGCCAGCAAGGACGCAAAGCGCTTCTTCTCGGGCCTGCACTACGTCGTGCTGGACGAACTCCATTCGCTCGTCACGTCGAAGCGCGGCCATCTCCTGTCGCTCGGGCTGGCGCGGCTGCGAAACTTCGTGCCCGGCTTGCAGACGGCCGGCCTCTCCGCCACCGTGGCGGAGCCCGACGAGTTGCGGCGCTGGCTGGTGAGCCGGAATCCCCAGGCCGAACTGGCCGATCTCATCACCGTCGCGGGCGGCGCGAAGCCGGAAATATCGATCCTGGAATCGGAACAGCACGTCCCTTGGGCGGGGCACTCGGCGCGCTACGCCATTCCCGAGATCTACGAGGCGATCAAGAAGCATCGGACGACGCTCCTGTTCGTCAACACGCGCAGCCAGGCCGAACTGCTCTTCCAGGAGTTGTGGCGCATCAATGAGGATTCGCTGCCGATCGCGCTGCATCACGGCTCGCTCGATGTCGGGCAGAGGCGGCGCGTCGAGAAGGCGATGGAAGAAAACGCGCTCCGCGCCATCGTCGCCACCTCGACGCTCGATCTCGGCATCGACTGGGGCGATGTCGATCTCGTCATCCATGTCGGGGCGCCGAAGGGCGCCAGCCGTCTGGCGCAGCGCATCGGCCGCGCCAATCATCGCATGGACGAGCCGAGCCGCGCCACACTGGTGCCGGCGAATCGTTTCGAGGTTCTGGAATGCCGTGCCGCTCTCGACGCGAACTATCTCGGCGCGCAGGACACGCCGCCGCTCGCCGAAGGCGCGCTCGACGTGCTGGCGCAGCATGTGCTCGGCAGCGCCTGCGGCGAGCCGTTCGATCCGGACGAACTTTACGAGGAGGTGCGGAGCGCCGCGCCTTATGCCGCGCTCGATCGCGCCACCTTCGACCGGGTGGTCGATTTCGTCGCGACCGGCGGCTACGCGCTCAGGACCTATGAGCGTTATGCCCGCATCCGGAAGACGCCGGACGGGCGCTATCGTGTCAGCCATCCACGCATCGCGCAGCAATACAGGTTGAATGTCGGCACAATCGTCGAAGCGCCGATGCTGAAGGTCAGGCTCACACGTCACCGCGGCAAGGGCGGCGCGGTGCGCGGCGGTCCCGTGCTGGGCGAGATCGAGGAATATTTCGTCGAGACGCTGGCGCCGGGCGACACTTTCCTCTTCGCCGGCCGCGTGGTGCGTTTCGAGGGCATTCGCGAAGCCGAATGCGTCGTGTCCAATGCTGCGGGAAACGACCCGAAAGTGGCGAGCTATATGGGCGGCAAGTTTCCGCTCTCCACTTTTCTCGCGGGAGAGGTGCGCTCGATCCTCGCCGACCCGGCGCGCTGGGGCATCCTGCCCGAACAGGTGGCGGACTGGCTCAGGATCCAGAAGGACAAATCCGTCCTGCCGCGCCGGGAGGATCTTCTCGTCGAGACCTTCCCGCGCGGCAACCGCTATTACATGACGGCCTATCCGTTCGAAGGCCGTCTGGCGCATCAGACGCTTGGGATGCTCCTGACCAGGCGTCTCGAACGGGCCGGAGCACGGCCCATGGGATTCGTCGCGACGGATTATTCGCTCGCCATCTGGTCGCTCGGTGATATGGGGCGGATGTTCCGGACGGGCGAACTGCCGCTCGGCGAACTCTTTTCCGAAGACATGTTGGGCGACGACCTCGAAGCATGGCTGGCGGAAAGCTGGCTGCTGAAGCGCACCTTCCGTAACTGCGCCGTTATTTCCGGCCTTATCGAGAAGCGGCATCCGGGGCAGGAAAAGACCGGACGGCAGATCACGGTCTCGACCGACCTGATCTATGATGTGCTCAGGACCCATGAACCCGACCACATATTGCTGCAGGCGACGCGCGCCGACGCGGCCACGGGCCTGCTCGACATCTATCGCCTGGGCGAGATGCTGGCGCGGATCAAGGGCCATATCAGGCACCAGGACCTCGACCATATCTCGCCGCTTGCCGTCCCGATCATGCTTGAAATCGGCCGCGAATCGGTCAATGGCGAAGCAAGCGACAGCCTGCTGCACGAGGCGGCGGAAACGCTGATCGAGGAAGCGATGGGCGAGAGATGACTTCTCTCGGAAGCATGAGGTCCGGTGAAAAGCGGATCGCGGCGGTGGAGATCGCCGGCGAATGCGCGCTTTGCGACCGGAGCGGCGCGCTCTACCTGCCGGATCACAAGCTTCTCGTCGTCTCCGACCTGCATCTGGAGAAAGGCGCGGCCTATGCTCGCCGTGGGCAGATGATCCCGCCCTATGACACGGTGGAAACGCTGGAGAAGGTCGGCGCGGTGATCGCCGCTTATGAGCCGGCAATCGTCATCAGCCTCGGCGACAGCTTCCACGACCGCGAGGGCGCGGCGGCGATGCCCGATTTTTTTCGCGCTTTCCTGACGGACATCATGCGCGGGCGCGACTGGTTCTGGGTCGCCGGCAACCATGACCCGGCACCGCCTCAGCGCCTCCCCGGCGAGAGCGTCGAGGAAATCGCGCTCGGCGGCCTGATTTTCCGGCATGAGCCATCAGCCTCACGTATAACCGGGGAGGTGGCGGGCCATCTCCATCCCGGCGCAAGGCTGGTGAAGAGCGGCCGTTCGGTCCGCCGCCCCTGCTTCGCAAGCGATGGCAAGCGGATGATCATGCCGGCCTTCGGCGCCTATACAGGCATGCTGAACGTGCTCGACCGTGCCTATGCCGGGCTCTTCGACCAGGCGTCGTTCTTCGCCTATATGCTCGGGCTGAAGCGAGTCTATCCGATCGCCGGCGCCGCGCTTTCGAGAGGCTGAGGGCGCCTGAAAACGGCAGAGCGCGCAGGACAGACCGTCATTTGAAATTCCTCTCTGGACAAAACCGACCATCTCCTATCATTAATAGTAATAAATATCGCCAAGAGCAGAGTGACGGCGAGGACAAGGATTGGCGGATATCCGATCTCGCCCGGCGCAAGGAGGAACATTTTAGAACACGCGATCCGACCGGAGCCTGTCCAGATGATGCTGCGGTCGCTAGAGACGTCCGACGCCGGCGAGGAGGGCCGGCTCAGATATTGCGGGAGGAACCTCGTGAACAGCGCCTCTACATTCAGAGCCCTGACGGTCGAGACCCTTCCCTCGCGGCTGGGGTCGCTCGAAGGTTTGCGGCGGATCGGCGGCGAGCCGACCCAATGGAAAATCCGCGAGGTGGGCGACGGCAATCTCAATCTCGTCTTCGTCGTCGAAGGGCCGAAGGGCGGCGCGGTCGTCAAGCAGGCGCTTCCCTATGTCCGGCTCGTCGGCGACAGTTGGCCCCTGCCGCTGAAACGCGCCTTTTTCGAATACAACGCCCTTGCCCGCCAGGGAGAGCGCGATCCTGGCCGCGTGCCGCGGATATTCCATTTCGACGAGAGCCAGGCGCTGATCGTAATGGAATATCTCCATCCGCACGTCATTTTGCGCCGCGCGTTCATCGAAGGCCGGCGGCCGCCAAACGTGGCGCGGCATCTCGGGCTTTACGTCGCGAGGAACCTCTTTCTCGGCTCCGATCTCGCCATGGATGCGCCGTCCAAGAAGAAGGACATGGCGCTCTTCGCCGATAATGTCGAACTCTGCGACATCACGGAGAACCTGGTTTTCACGGACCCTTATTTCTCCGCCAAGCTGAACCGGCATACGCCGCAACTCGACGACATGGTGAAGGCTCTACGCGCCGACCGCGATCTCAAGGTCGAGGCGCAGCATCTCAAATATCTCTTTACCGCCTCGGCGCAGACGTTGCTGCATGGCGATCTGCACACCGGTTCCGTCATGGTGACGGATGACGACACGCGCGTCATCGATCCCGAATTCGCCGTCTATGGACCGATGGCCTTCGATGTCGGAATGCTTCTCGCCAATTTCTGGATGGCTTATTTCTCTCAAAAGGGTCATGAGCAGAACGGCTCTCGCGCGGATATGCGCGCCTGGCTTCTCGCGGCAGCGATAGAAATCTGGCAGACCTTCCGCGAGGAATTTTCGATTCTGTGGGCGACGCGGCGGGGCATTCTCTACCCGAAAGCGCTCTATGAGGACCAGGGCGATCATCTTGGCGCCCGGCAGGCGCTCGATCATCTCCTGCACGATATCTGGCAGGACATGCTCGGCTTCGCAGGCGTGGAAGTCCATCGCCGCATTCTGGGACTGGCGCATAACGCCGATTTCGAGGCGATCGAGGATGAGGAACTGCGCGCCTCCTGCGAGCGTCCGGCGCTGGCGTTCGGACGCCACATCGCCGTCAATCGCCGCCGGATCGCCAGTATCGAAGAAGTCCACGCCGTTGCGAGGCTGGTGGCGGGAGAAACATTTCCGTGAAGGTCGGCGACAGACATTACACCACGATCTGGCCGAACGAGGATGGCCGCTCCGTCGACATCATCGACCAGCGCTGGCTGCCGCATGAATTCCGCGTGGTGACGCTTCGCAGCCTCGATGATTTCTCGACAGCCATTCGCGAAATGTGGGTGCGCGGGGCGCCGCTCATCGGCGTCACGGCCGCCTACGGCATGGCATGGCGGATGACCGAGGATCCATCGGACGCGGCGCTGAATGAAGCATGGGACCTGCTGCACGCGACCCGCCCGACCGCGATCAATCTGCGCTGGGCGCTCGACGCGATGCGCCGCCACCTGCTTCAACTGCCGCCCGGCAGGCGAGCGGAAGCGGCCTATAAGAAGGCGGCGGAGATCGCCCGCGAGGATATCGAGACGAACAAGGCGATCGGCGTCCATGGGCTGGAGATCATCCGGAAGATCGCTGCGGGAAAAAAGCCGGGAGAGCCTGTCAACATCCTGACCCATTGCAATGCCGGCTGGCTGGCGACGGTAGACTACGGTACGGCCACGGCGCCGATCTTCCTCGCGGCGGACGCGGGCATTCCCGTCCATGTCTATGTCGACGAGACGCGGCCGAGAAACCAGGGCGCGCACCTGACTGCATGGGAAATGGTTGCCCATGGCGTGCCGCACACCCTGGTCGTCGACAATGCCGGCGGTCATCTGATGCAGCACGGCCTGATCGACATGGTCATCGTCGGAACGGACCGGACGACGGCAAGCGGCGACGTCTGCAACAAGATCGGCACTTATCTGAAAGCGCTCGCGGCGACCGACAACAACGTTCCCTTCTATGTCGCCCTGCCGACATCCACGATCGACTGGACGGTGACGGACGGCAGCGAAATCCCGATCGAAAAGCGGAGCGAGGACGAGGTTTCTCTCGTCTGGGGCAAGACAGCGGACGGGACAGTCACCCGGGTACGCGTTTCGCCGGAGGAGACGCCGGCCGCCAATCCGGCCTTCGACGTAACCCCGGCGCGCCTCGTCACGGCGTTGATTACCGAACGCGGCGTCGTTCCGGCATCGCCAGAGGGGTTGGCGCCGCTCGAGCCGGAGCGCGCATCATGATTGTAACGGCAAGAACCGACGACAGATCGTTGCGCGAGGAAATGGTTGCGACCTGCCGCAGGATGAACGCTTCCGGCATCAACCAGGGCACCTCCGGCAATGTGTCGGTGCGTTGCAAGGACGGCATCCTGATCACGCCGTCTTCGCTTCCTTATGACCAAATGGAAGCAGACGACCTCGTCATCCTCAGGTCGGACGGATCGGCGGAAGGAAAGCGCCGGCCTTCCTCCGAATGGCGATTCCATCGCGACATACTGGACAACCGCAACGACGTTTCCGTGGTCCTGCATTGCCATTCCCTTCATGCGACGGCACTCGCGGTCCACCACAAGCCCATTCCCGCTTTCCACTACATGGTCGCCGTCGCCGGAGGCTCCGATATACGCTGTTCCCGCTACGAAACGTTCGGAACCCAGGAACTCTCCGACGCCGCGATCGAAGCATTGGAGGGACGGAAGGCCTGCCTGCTCGGTCAGCACGGGCAAATCTCGCTCGGAACATCGCTTGAATCGGCGCTCTGGCTGGCGATCGAGGTGGAGACGCTTGCGCATATGTACCTGGCGGCATCGAGCTTGGGCGAACCGCCGACCCTGTCCGATGAGGAGATCGGGCGCGTCATGAAGAAGATGGACGAATTGCGTTATGCGACACGCTCCTAGGCGCGCGCGGCGCAGGGCCGCCATCATTGTAGAGAGGTAACAGTCACTTATCGGGATCACGCGGCGTATTGTCGCGACGTGTGAGGCCTGTCATAGTTTGTCAATCCTGCCGGGAGGCAGGTTTTCTAGGGAGGAAGAAATGGCAGATTCTAACGGCACGAGCCGACGCGGTTTTCTTGCAGGCGCATCACTGGGGGGAGCCGCGGCCCTCATGGCTAGCCTGGGCGTCAACCCCGCTATGGCGGCGGTGGCAGGCAGATCGGAAAAACCGCTGAAGGCGGCGTTCTCCAATGCCGGCCTTCAAGCGACCTGGTGCGCGCAGGGCAAGCAGGCCGCGGAATATTGGGGCAAGCTGTTCAATGTCGAGGTCACTTGGTTCGACGGCGAGCTCGATGCGGTCAAGCAGCGCGCCGCGGTCGACAACATGGCCTCGCAGAAATGGGATTTCGTCGCCATCCAGGCCTTCGGCATCGGCACGCTGACACAGCCCGTGCAGAAGATGATCGACGCCGGCACCCCCGTCATCGACATGGATACGCTGATCGCGCCGCTCGACCAGATCAAGCTCCACTCCTTCATCGCGCCCGACAATGAGTTCATGGGCGCCTCCGTCACCCAGGCTCTGGTCAATGGGATCGGCGGCAAGGGCAATATCATCATGACACAGGGCGCACTCGGCCATACCGGCGCGCAAGGCCGTACGCGCGGCTTCGAATCCGTCATCAAGCAGCATCCCGACATCAAGGTTCTCGACACGCAGCCGGCCGATTGGGACGTGTCGAAGACGGCTCGCCTCTGGGAAACCTATCTGACGAAATATCCAAAGATCGACGCCGCTTATTTCCACAATGACGACATGGCGCTCGCCGCCTACAACGTCATGAAGGCTCATAACCGCACCGACATCAAGATCGGCGGCTGTGACGCCATGCCGCCGGCCATATCGGCTGTCGCCGAAGGCCGGATGTACGCAACGGTCCGCAACCCGTCCTGCCGTATCCATGGCGGCGCCATCATCGCGGGCGTCGCCGCGGTGACAGGCGGCGAAAAGACCGGCGAAGGCGGCATTCCGCAGAATGTCGTGGCGGACGGCCCCGTCGTCACCAAGAACAACGCCGCCGGCATGTTGTGGATGGAAGAGCACTTCCTGATCTGACGCTTTTTTTGAATCAGGGTCGCGGCGGACATACCGCGACCCAACCTAACATCCGGCCGGAAACAGGAAATGATCGCACCCGAGGAAAGTCCCGGCGCCGGAACGCGTCTTCGCATGGAGAGCATCTCGAAGTCCTTTGGCGGGGTGACGGCCTTGCGCGATGTGGATTTCGAATTGGGACCCGGCCAGATCCACGGACTGGTGGGCGAAAACGGCGCCGGAAAATCGACGCTGATGAAGATCATTGCCGGCGTCCACACCACCTATCAGGGACGCATGCTGGTCGAGGGAAGGGAAGTACGTTTCGGTTCGGCGCGTGACGCCCTCGATGCCGGCATCGGCATGGTCCATCAGGAACTGAGCGTGGTGCCCTATTTGACCGTCGCCGAGAACGTCTATCTTGGCAAGCAGCCGACGCGCATGGGCATGATCGACTGGAAGACCATGGAAAAAGGCGCCAGCGCCCAGCTTCGTAACCTTGGTATCGACGTCAATCCGAGGACGATCATCGGCGATCTGCCGATCGGCCTGCAGCAATTGATCGAACTGGCGCGGGTGCTTTTTTCCGGTGCGCGCATCATCATCCTCGACGAACCGACATCCGCCCTGTCGCCGCCAGAGGTCCGCAAACTCTTCGAGGTGCTCGAGGGCGTCAGGCAGAGTGGCCGCAGCGTCATCTTCATCTCGCATTTCCTCGATGACATCCTGTCGATCTCCGACATGGTGACGGTCTTCCGTAACGGCCGCCGGATCGTCACCGAGCGGAAAGCGAATATCGACAAGACGTGGGTCATCGAACAGATGATCGGGAAGGGCCACGAAGACATCGAGGAAAGCTACACCGGCGCGATCGCGCTTTCGAGCGAGCCGACGGGAACAGCCGTCCTTTCGGCGCGCGACCTCTGCTTCGGTCGTGCTTTTTCCAACGTTTCGTTCGAAGCGCGGGCCGGCGAAGTGCTCGGCATCTACGGCTTCATGGGGTGCGGTCAGATCGAGCTTTCGCGCGTCTTGTTCGGCAAGCTCACGCCGAACGCAGGCGCTCTCGCGGTCAACGGCAGCGATGTGAAGCTCAAGAACACCGCCGGCGCCCGCCGAGCCGGTATCGCGCTGGTGCCCGAAAGCCGGCGTTCGATGCTGTTCTACCAGGAACCGGTCTTCAAGAATATCTCGATCAGTTCGCTCGGCCGGATCGCAAAGCTTTGGCTGAAGCCACGGATCGAGAAGAGGATATCCGAGGAGCAGGCGAAGGACCTCAACATCCGTCCCCCGAATGTGGCCAATCTGCTAGGCAATCTTTCGGGCGGGAACCAACAGAAGGTGGCGTTGGCAAAATGGCTCACCTATCGGCCGGGAGTACTCATCCTCAGCGAGCCGACACGTGGCATGGATGTCGGCGCCAAGGACGACGTCGTCAAGATCGTGCGCAAATTACGCGATGAAGGCATGGCGATCATCGTCATCTCGGCCGAGCCTGAAACGGTTCTTGCGCTGGCGGACCGCATTCTGGTGATGAAGAAGGGCCGCATCGTCCACGAATTCGCCAATGAAACCATCAGCAAGGACGGCCTTCTTGAGGTTGCCTAAGGGATATGCCAATGACCATGCCGGCGCAGCCGTCGCTCGTGAAGCCTGCCCTGCGCCGAAGGGCTTTTCTTCGTAGCCAGATGCGCAATATCGCGCCCTTCGTCACGCTTATCGCGCTCGTGGCATTCTTCTGGGTGGCAAGCCCGTCCTTCGCCACCATGGATAATGTCGCGAACATCCTGACGCAGATATCGGTGGCGGGGATCATGGCGGTCGGCCTGACCTTCGTGATCCTGTGCGCGGAAATCGATCTCTCCTTCGCCGCGATCGCCAACGCCGCAGGGATCGTCGTCGCCTATTTCACCGCACAGGCGTCCTATGTGAATGTCCACAATATTCCGCTTCCCGGCGGCGTCGCGATCGTACTTGCGATTGTTGCGAGCGCCATTCTCGGCCTGGTCAATGCCTTTGGATTGACGGTGATCGGCCTCCCGTCCTTCATCATGACGCTGGCGATGATGCAGATCGCAGCCGGCATCTGCGCCCTGCTCGTGCGCGGTCAGATCGTCTATGCGGTGCCCGATCTGGTGAAGGAATTGGGAGCGGGTTCGATCGGCGGCGTTCCGTGGATCGTGATCGTGCTCGCCATATTCCTGCTGGTCGGCCATATCGTGCTGACCTACACGCGCTTCGGGCGCTACGTCTATATGGTCGGCGGCAACCGCGAAGCCGCCGAATATTCGGGCGTCAATGTCAACCGGGTGCTTGCCGCGGTCCTGGTCATATCCGCGGTTTGCGCCGGCGTCGCCGGCATGCTCGGCGTCGCCCATTTCGGCAGCGCGCAGCAGAACGAGTTCGATGGTTATCTTCTCGACGCCATCGCCGCCGTCGTTGTCGGTGGGACGAGTCTTTTCGGAGGCCGCGGCGGCATCGGCAATACGATCATCGGCCTTTGCGTCCTCGGCGTTCTCAACAACGGGCTGGATCACGTGCAGATCGACAGCTTCCTGAAGATCCTCATCCGTGGTCTTATTCTTCTCGCAGCGCTGATCATCAACGTCTACGCGCAGAATCTCAGAAGCGGAGCCGTCCAGGAAGCCGAATAAGCTTTTCCGGCTACCGGTCAATCCCGCCGGAAAACGAAGCGGCCGCCCCAGCCGATCCCCATGGCGAGCAGCACGCAAAAAGCGCCGTAATAGAAGGAATGGTTATGCGCCGTCTCATAGACGGAGCGCTCGAAGTCGCTTTTGACGATTTCAAGTTGAGCGGATTTCTGCATGACGAACTGGCCGCTCCGGAAAAGATAGGCGCGCGCGATATGCGTGCCGACGGGGATGTCGGGCGGGAGCGGCAAGGTAGCCCTGAACAGCGTCGAGGAAAGAAATTCGACGCCGCCGGGATTGACGCTGTAAAGGGCGGAGGCCTTCTTCAGGGTTCGTAAAGCCTGGGTGAATTCCTTCACCTCCTCCGGATCGTCCTTGATGACCGGCTCCAGATAAATGTAGTTCGGGCCAAGCGCCAGTTCCCGGTAGGTCTTGGGACTGGTGATATCCTGCGGCGCGCGCGTCGACGCTTCGGTATAAGACGCCGGAACGTTGCGGAAGCTTTTCGATTGGACATTGATCCACATGCCGAGAATGCGTGCCTTGCGTCGGACGATGAGGGGCTGCGGCGGTCCCTGCAGGACCACGATCACGTCGTAGCGCCCTTCCCTGGCCAATTGCGGGTCGGCGCCGTCGAGAGCGCCGAAGATCGTCAGATTGGTTCCCTGGAAACCGGAGGTTATCGTGATCCGGTCGGCGTTGAGGCCGATTTCGATGCTCTCATGGTGAGGCGTTTGCGCCGACGAAACTCCGCTGGCAAGGAAGAAGGCCAGCACCAGGCCGGCGGCGAGAAACCGGTGGCCACTCATGACGCCTCCGGCAGGTAAAGGGAAAACAGGTCGGTCGGCCGGACGAAAAGGTCGAGTGCGAGACGGATCGCCACAGCCAGAACCAGAACCGCGAGCAGGCCTCGCAACTGCTCGCCACGCAATTTTTGACCCACACGCGCGCCATATTGCGCGCCGGCGACGGAGCCGATCATAAGCAGCAGGCCGAGCATGACATCGACCGTCTGGTTGGCCATGGCATGGACGATCGTGTTGAAGGCGGAAACGAAGACAACCTGGAAGAGCGAGGTTCCGACCACCACCTTGGTCGGCACTTTCAGAAGATAGATCATGGCCGGCACCATGATGAAGCTGCCGCCAATGCCGAGAATGGAACCCAAGAGGCCGATGACCGCACCCAATCCCAGGACCGGTATGACGCTGACGAAGAGCTTGGAGGTACGAAAGCGCATTTTCAGCGGCAGCTTGTGAATCCAGTTATGCTGCCCGGGCCGTCTCAGTTCAGATGGCGCCCCACCCTTTGCCCGGCGGATGGTGCGCACGCTCTCGATCAGCATCAGCGTCCCGACCGCGCCGAGAAGGACGACGTAGAGAACCGACACCAGAAGATCCAACAGCCCGAGATGGCGCAATATCGCATAGACATAGACGCCAAGCCCCGACCCCAGAAGACCGCCGACCAGGAGAACCAGGCCGAGCTTGACGTCGAGGGTGCCCCGTTTGAAATGCGCCAGCGCTCCTGTGAACGACGCGGCCACCACCTGGTTGGCGCCGGTCGCCACGGCAATAGCAGGGGGAATGTTATAGAAGATCAGGAGCGGCGTTATGAGAAAGCCGCCACCGATGCCTAGCATACCCGAAAGAAATCCCACCGCCCCGCCCATGGCGAGCAGCACAATGATATTGGCTGATATTTCGGCGATGGGAAGATAGATGCCCACCCGTCAAACTCTGCTCGGCTCTCCGCGGGATAATACCCCATCCTATTTTGGCCTTTAGCAGCAAAAAATTACGATGTTCTTGCGGCAGAGAGACAGCCAATGTCGAATTTCGACGAGGATCACCCGATTTCCCGCAAGGTCTTCGTGAATAGATGTCCGCGAGTGGACCCGATGAGATGGCCTATTTCTTTGCCAGGAGGGCGTGAACGAGCTTGTCGTCGACTTCCCCCGTCGGCTTCATACCATTGTCCTTCTGGAATTTGGCGATAGCCGATTTGGTCTTGTCGCCCATCACGCCGTCGGCGGAACCGGCATCATAGCCGTTCCTGTCGAGTATGATCTGTATGGTGCGAACGGCCTTCTTCATGTCGATGCCGGCCGTGGTGGTGGCGTCTTTCCAGTCGTTGGGAATATCGACGACGTTCGCCGCCTGGTCCACCCGCTTGGCCTTCCATAACTCGACCGCCTGTTTCGCCTTGGTGAGTTGTTCCGGGCGCAACGCCTTCGCGACTTCGTCGCGCTTGGCGGCGGCATCGCGATCGCCTGTCTTGGCGACAAGCGCGAACCATTTGTAGGATTCTTCCAGATTCTGCGGAACACCGACACCTTTCGCCGAGAGAATGCCCAAGTTGAACTGGCTATCCTTGACTCCGAGCTCGGCGGCAGCGGTGAACCAGCGGGCAGCGGCTGCATTGTCCGTCTTGCCATCGGCTCCCATCGCATAGAGCACCGCCAGATTGTGCATCGCGCTGGCATTGCCCTGTTTGGCAGCCTTTTCATACCAATCCTTCGCCATCGCGATATCGCGGGCGACGCCGGTGCCTTTCTCGTAGAAATTACCGATCCGGTATTCGGCCGGTGCAAGACCAAGGTTTGCCGCCTTCTCATACCAGAGGGCAGCCTTCTTCATATCTTGCGCCGTACCATCACCCTCCGCATAGCGGGTGGCGACCACGAACATGGCCTTCGGATCGCCGGCTGCCGCCGCATCGCGGAGAGGCGCCGGGCCGATGCCTTCTGGAACCGGCAAACTCTTTGATGCCGCCGCGGCCGGCGCGTCAGACGACAGGACAGGCGCCGAAGCCGAAGGCGATGTGGACGCGACCTTCGGTGCGGGAACCGGCTCGGCCGGAGCGGCTTCCGTCGTATCGGCGATGGAGGGCGGAGTGGACAATATCGATGCCGCGCCTGGAGCCGAAGCAGGTTCTATGGCGGCCTCCTGCGGTGATGCCGGCCCGATGGCAGCCGTCGCCTTCATTGGCGCATCGGTATTGGCAAGCGGCGACATGGGTTTTGAGGACGCTGAATCCGCTATCTTTGCTTCGGGTTCCTTCGCGACAACCTTCGACTTGGCGGCTTTCGTCACCGGAGGCGTCGTCATCGCAAGGTGAACGGAATGGTCGTCCTGCATGAAGGCCTTGCCGAGTTGCAACGCGGCCAGCGCAATCAGGACGGCGCCCGCGGTCAGCACGATCGTCTTGGAGTTGGCGCGCAGGAGACTGCGCAGGCTGAAGCGGCCGGACGCACTCTTCTGATCGGCGTTCTTCTTCAATATTTCCGCTTCCGAAGCCGCGGCTTGCGCCGCGCGACGGGCGGCCGCGATGAAGTCGGATTTCGCCGCGTCGGTTTCGGCTACGTTCGTGCTGCGGCCTCTCTCGTCGCGCACGCGCTTCATGATGGCGTTGAGGTCGGGAGCCCCGGAGCCCGGCTCCAGAGGGCGATTTGCCAAGGCCGGGTCTAGGGGCTCGTCGAGATTGGGCGATGCTTCCTCGGTCTGGGGCGTGATGGTGGGTTCCGCGCGCTCTTCTATGGAGGATTTCTGTTTCTTCGAGCGCAAGGCGCGCGCCAGACCGACGAACATGGACCGGGAGCGAACTTGCTTCTCCTCCGCCTCGACGGCTTCGGGAGCGGACGCAGCACGGGCGGCCTCCATCGCCGCGGAAGCCGGGGATTTTCTGGACGGCAAGGCATCTTCTTGCAGTGCCGTTTCGTCGGGAGAGGCAAGAAGTTCGGATTCGCCCGGCTCGATCGGCGGGGCATCGGCCAATGCCTTCTTCGCCGGTCGCGGTACGGCGGGAGCGGCCATGCCGCCCTCAAGCATTCCGAGCCTTTCGACGATCTTCAAGAGCGTGTCATGGATCGCCTCGAAGGTGCGGGTGTTCCTCTCGTCGGATTTACGCGCCAGTCTTTCAAGCGACTGGAGATCGTCCGCGAGCCCCGAAATCGCGCTCACATCCGTCCTGGAACCACTCGTGCCGACTGCATCAAGTGCCGCTTGCCGCGCCGCCTTGATGATGTGGTCTCGATTGTCCGCAAGCGACCGCTCGATCGTTTCGAGGCGCGGACCTATGTCGTCGAAGGCCGGCAGGTTGTTGCCAGGCTCCGACAGAAAACGGGTCAGGCCGGAGACCTGGCTTTCGAAATTGCGAACCAGGTCGGGATCGATGCCCGCGATTTGCCCGGTCGCCGCTTCGATGCGGCCGGAAATGGCGTTGAGCCTCGCCTCCAACTCGCCAATCAGCCGAGGATCGGCCGCAGGCTGCGAACGGTCGGCCAGCTTGCCTGCCATGGCTTCAAAACGGGCATCCAATGCCTTGATAATGCTTTTCTCGCTTGCCTGCCCTTGCCTGTTATAGCGTTCGAGGCGCTCTTCCAGATCCTTGAAGAGGGCGAGGCTTTGTTCGCGGGCATCGGCCTGCCGCTGCTCGAGCGCATCCGAAAGTGCGGCGAAGCGCACCTCCATACCCTGGATGTATTGGTCTGCATCGGCGGCGCCGGCGCCCCGGTCCAGCTTGTCCGATATGATTGCGATCTGGCGGGCAAGATTCTCGACCGCCTGCTCCGGGAGGGCGGCGCGTTCGGCAATGTCGTCGACCCTATGGGAAAGCGCGGTAAGCCGTTCCATTACAGCGGCGAGCGGGCGATCTTCCACCAGTTCCTCGAGTTGACGCGCCAAGGAGGTGATACGGGCCTCGATGCGTTCGAAAGGCTCGGGATTGAATTGAGCCGGAGCGTGAAAACTGGTCGATGCCACAATGGCGCGGGAAATCTCATCCAGCCGCTCCTCGATCGCCTCGAAAGTAGCGGGGGTCTTTCCTTCTTGCTGGCGAAGGAAACGTTCCATCGCCTTCGCGAGTCCGCGCACCTTTTCCTCCAACGAGCGCAGGGACAGCGATTCCGGCAGCGCGTTCACCGCCGTGCTGATCTCTTCCAGACGATCCGCAAGAGCCTTGATGGCTATGCCGTTGGAAGGGGTTTCCGCCAGCTTACCCTCGAACGCATCGACGCGGCGGCCCACCGATCGCACGGTCTCCTCGCGCGCCAGCGTATCGAGATCGCCGCGCAGATGCGCGATCTCGCTGCGAAGCCCATCGACGCCAGCGTCGTCGCTCCGTTCCGCGAGATCGTTGATGGCGCTCGACAACCTCTCGATTTCGCCGTTGAGTTCTCTTCCTGCAATGGCGGGAGAAGCATTGTAGGCGGTTTCGATGTCGCGGCGGAGGTCGTCGAATTCCTGCTTCAGACCGGTGGCCATCTGGCGATGCAGATCTTCACGCAGCGCCTTCAGCTCGGATGCAATCCGGCTCGCAATCTCGACGCCGTCCTCTTGCGCCCGCGCATGCTCGATGTCGCGCGCCAAGGTGCGAAGCGCATTGTCCCGTGAAGGCGCCTTCGCTTCACGCTCGCGCCTGTCCGCTTCCTCGACCGCGCCGGAGAGTTCGCGCGACAAGCGTTCCATGCGCTGAGCAATATCCTCTTCCTCGCCCGTACTTCCCTGCGCATCCCAGCGGCCGATTTGCGCGCCTTGCGCGGCAAGGGATCGATTGAGATCATCGAGCGAAGCATAGTGCCTGCGCGGCCTGCCGGCGTTGAGGTTTTCGAGGTAAGAGCGTTTCGTGTTCATCGATAGGCCCGTTGCCCATATGCGCCGGCTGGTCGGCTGCGTGTCAGGTCTGGGGGAGCGTCCGATCTTCCGTGCGGGGTAGAATTGCTGCCCGTCGGGGACTTCCGTTCCCTCGTTTCGAAATCCGTGAACGCGAAACAGAATAAACACGGGACGCCGATATGCGCACCTTTCCCCGAACGTAGTAAACAACCCGTTAACTAAGCTTACCAAAACGGAAAATGCGCGGATCCGGTCGAGCATCATGGAAGCGCCGGAGCAGTGCGGCTGATCCTCATTTAAAGACGCATCCCATACCCCTTGCGTGAGTGGCTTTAACGGTGCATCCGGTTCACGGACTTCAACCGCGCCGGGGTGGAAATGCAGCCGAGATCACGAAACCGCATGATGCGCCGGTCGCGGGCGATGATGGTCTCGCCACGCTTGTGGAAGCCGCGGCTGGTCTTCTGGCTCGGCGCCCTCGCCGCCGGCCTTGCCGGCGCCGGCTTCGCGGCCATATGCAATCAGGCGCAATTCGCCTTCGCCTATGCCGTCGGCCACGAGGGCTGGCGCCGGTTCCTGCCGCTTCTCCTCACGCCGGCCGGCTTCATTTTCTGCGCTTTCATGGCCGACCGCTATTTCCCCGGTTCGCAAGGCAGCGGCATTCCGCAATGTATTGCCGCACGCCACCTTCGCGACGACGAATATGCGCTCTCCTATCTTTCGCTGAAGACAATCGCCGGCAAGATCGTGCTCACCATTGTCGGCCTCGCCACCGGCGCTTCTATCGGCCGCGAGGGACCAACGGTGCAGATCGGCGCTTCATTGGTGCTTCAAGCCGGACGGCTCGGTGGCATGGGCCGGGCACGCGGACTGATCCTTGCCGGTTCCGCCGCCGGTCTCGCCGCCGCCTTCAATACGCCGCTTGCCGGTGTCGTCTTCGCCATCGAGGAGATGGGCCGCAGCTATCAGGCGCGTACCAACGGCGTCGTGCTCGTCGCCGTCATCATCGCCGGCATCGCCTCGGTCGCCGTCGCCGGCAATTACACCTATTTCGGCGTGACGCAAGCCGTCGCCTCCTTTCCCGGCGACTGGCCGCTCGTGATCACCTGCGGCATCGTTGGGGGCATGTTCGGCGCCGTCTTCAGCGAGGCCGTCTTGCGCCTGACCGCGCGCCTTCGCCGCTGGCGCTCCGTACAGCCTCGCCGGCGAGTCTTCATCGTGGCGGCCATCGCAGGCCTTATCGTCGCGATCCTCGGGATCGCAACCCACAACCAGATCTTCGGCACCGGCTACACCCAGGCGCGCAGCGCGATCGAGGGAGCGCATCTGCCGGCGACCTTCTTTATCGCCAAACTGGTCGCAAATCTTGCTTCGACGATCTCTGGCATTCCCGGAGGCATCTTTGCACCCGCACTTGCCGTCGGAGCAGGCCTTGGCAGCGCGCTCGGCCCGCTTTTCGGCGCGAATGCCAGTCTCGCCGCCGTCCTCGGAATGGCCGGCTATTTTTCCGGCGTCGTGCAATCGCCGATGACCGCCTTCGTCATCATCGTGGAAATGACCGGCAATCAGGACAATATCGTGCCGCTCATGGCGGCGTCCGTGCTGGGTTACGGAACGGCACGGCTGATCAGTCCAACCCCACTCTATCATGCGCTTTCGCGCTTCTATATCGCCGATGTCCTGCGCCGGCGCCGCGCCGAAACCCTTCCCGCAAAGGAGCGGCCGCTCGATTAGGTCGGAGGGCACAAGACGAATCTGTGGAAATCCAGCGGAAATACGTCCCAATTCGATAAATTCCCAACACCCCAGCCGCTTGCAATAGGCCGGGCCGGAGACTATATCGCGCCCGAGTAATGGAAAGGGCGCCCGGCTTTTCGGGCGCGCCTGAAGTCGAAACCTTCTGAAAAACGGACAGTGCCTGCCCGGACCACCGGAGCCGATTGACATTGTTTGCTCCACCATCGGCTCGGCCGGCGAAAAGACATCATGACGGAAAAGACCAAGGCCGCGGACGAAGTGGCTCAGGAAGAATTGCCGGGCGAAACCCCGGCGGGCTTTACGCGCATCGGCGAGATGGCGGAAAGCTTTGGCGTTACCTTGCGCACATTGCGTTTCTACGAAGACAAGGGCCTCATCCAGCCAAGGCGGATCGGTAATGCGCGGCTCTATTCGCATCGCGACAAGGCGAGGCTGAGGCTCGTGCTTCTCGGCCGCAAGGTCGGTTTCTCGCTTCGCGAAGTCAAGCAGATGATGGATCTGTACGATCCGCACGGCTCCAACATCCGGCAGATGAAAGTCGTGCTGGAAAAGTCCGAGCGCCAATTGGGCCGGCTGGAAAAGCAACGCGCTTCCATCGAGGAAGCCATCGGCGACCTCAAAGGCCTGATAGGGACCGTCAGGACCCGCCTGGAAGAGCGGCAATCAGCCAGGCGGTACGGATAGAGCCGATATGGCGGCAGGCGAGATCGAGCGCTTCATAACCGAAAAGCTCGTGCTGACGCCTGTTCCGGGCCTCCCTGAAATTTCGCTTTATACGGCCCATCCCGCCAGCGGTGTCGGAAGGCTTTCCAGCCGGAGCGGAAGCAGCCCGCCCTATTGGGCCTTTCGATGGGCTGGCGGCATGGCGCTCGCCCATCATTTCACTGAAATGCCGTCCACCGTTGCAGGCCTAACCGTGCTCGACCTCGGCGCCGGATCCGGCCTCGTCGGGATCGCTGCGGCGAAGGCGGGAGCAACGAAGGTCATTGCCGTTGACATAGACCCAAACGCGGCGGCCGCAATCACGTTGAACGCGACGGCAAACGGCGTATTCCTCCGGTTCCATAAGGGAGACCTCGCTACGTCGGAGCCGCCGGAAGTCGATCTGGTCGCCGTCGGCGATCTCTTCTACGAGGCCGAATTGGCAAAAGGAGTACTGCGCTTCCTCGACCGTTGTTTTGCAAAAGGTATCCGCGTGTTGGTCGGCGATCCCGGCCGCACCCATCTGCCCCGGTCGCGGCTTCTCCCGATCGCGGAATACCGCGTCGCAGATGTCGGCTTCGCACCGGCATCGCCACCGATCCCGGCATGGGTCTTTGCGCTTCAGGCCCTTGCGCCGGGACAGGAAATCCCGTCCCGATAAGCGCGCGCCGGCGCTCAGTGATTATTGCGCGGAATGCCGGCGGTGTGGGCGACGTCGCGATATTTGACGGCCGGCTTCAGCACCATGCCCTCGGACAATTGGTCGACCATGCCGCGCTGGATTTCCTGCCACGGCGTCTGGCTGGCGGGATAGTGATAGCCGCCGTTCTTTTCGAGCGCCGCGCGCCGCTCTTTCAACTCCTCGTCGGAGATGAGGATATCCGCGCTGCCCTTCCTCAAATCGATGCGGACGCGATCGCCTGACCGCAACAGCGCCAGGCCGCCGCTTGCCGCGGCTTCCGGCGAAGCGTTGAGGATCGAAGGGGATCCCGACGTGCCGGACTGCCGTCCATCGCCGATGCAGGGCAGCGAATGAACGCCTTTCTTGATGAGGTAGGCCGGCGGCTGCATGTTCACCACTTCCGCCGCGCCCGGATAACCGATCGGTCCCGTGCCGCGCATGAACAATAGCGTATGCTCGTCAATGCCGAGCGAGGGGTCGTCGATACGGGCGTGATAGTCCTCCGGACCCTCGAAAACCATCGCCGGACCTTCGAAGGCCTCCGGATCGTCGGGATTTGAGAGATAGCGATTGCGAAACTCTTCCGAGATGACGCTGGTCTTCATGATGGCGCTGTCGAAGAGATTGCCCTTGAGATTGATGAAGCCGGCGTTCTCCTTGAGCGGATCGGATACGGGATGGATTACCTTCTGATCCAGATTCTTGACGCCTTCGCAGTTCTCCCCGATGGTCTTGCCGTTGGCCGTGAGCGCACCGGGGTGCGGCAGCAGGTTTGCCTTCATCAACTCCATAACGACCGCAGGCACGCCGCCGGCATGGCAATAATCCTCACCGAGATATTCGCCGGCCGGCTGGAGATTGACCAGGAGCGGGACGTTGTGCCCGACTTTCTGCCAATCGTCATTGTCGAGCTTTATCCCGAGATGCCGCGCGACGGCATTGAGGTGGATGGGCGCGTTGGTCGAGCCGCCGATCGCGGAATTGACGACGATGGCGTTCTCGAACGCCTCCCTCGTCATGATGTCGGACGGCTTCAGGTCCTCGCGCACCATATCGACGATCCTGAGCCCCGTTTCATAAGAAATCTGGGCGCGCTCGCGATAGGGAGCGGGGATGGCAGCGGAGCCGGGAAGCTGCATGCCGAGCGCTTCCGCCAGCGAGTTCATGGTCGTCGCCGTTCCCATCGTGTTGCAATAGCCGACCGAGGGCGCCGAGGAAGCGACCGTCTGCATGAATTCCTCATAGTCGATTTCGCCGGCGGACAGGCGGTCGCGCGATTCCCACACGATGGTGCCTGAACCGGTGCGCTTGCCATTGTGCCAGCCGTTCAGCATCGGGCCGACCGACAGGGCGATCGCCGGGATGTTGACCGTCGCAGCGGCCATCAGCATGGCCGGCGTCGTCTTGTCGCAGCCGATCAGAAGCACCACGCCGTCAAGCGGATAGCCGTAAAGAACCTCCACGAGCGACAGATAGGAGAGATTGCGGTCCAGCGAGGCGGTCGGACGCTTTCCGGTTTCCTGGATCGGGTGGCAAGGGAATTCCATCGCCACGCCGCCGGCGGCGTTGATGCCGTCCCGCACGCGCTTGGCAAGTTCGAGATGGTGCCGGTTGCAAGGTGAAAGATCGGAACCCGTCTGGGCTATGCCGATGATCGGCTTGCCCGACTGAAGCTCATGTCGGGTAATGCCGTAGTTGAGATAGCGCTCGATATAGAGAGCTGTCATCCCGGGGTCGGCAGGATTGTCGAACCACATCTGAGAACGGAGTTTCGTGTTCATCTTGCCGCCGGTCATCGAGCGTCTCCAAAATTCGCGGGCTGTTTCGTTCCATCGATATGGCATGCCGACCAAGGGAACAAGGTATCGGAAGACCGCATCTAATAATATTAATATTATCAAATGCGGAGAACGGCAAGTAAAGCCAAGGCTCTGGCCCGTTCTTGCCTTGCCTCGTTTCCCGATCAGTGGAGCATGTCGGCAAGCGCAAGGCGCATGGTGTGGCTGGAAACGCCGAAGAGCCCTCCATAGGGAAGGTCGAGGTCAAGGATGACGAACATCACGCTCGATACCGAGACAATCGCGATCGCGATCACGAGCGCGGCAAGCAGGTTTCGCGGCGCCTGCAGGCCGAAACTCAAGAAGACCAGCATAAGCCAGAACATCAACACGCCGGCAAATGGCGGAGAAAGAGAACCGTGGACATCTTCTATCACGGTCCAACGAGCGCTCATCGCGCTCGTAAAATCGGCGGTGCAACGCGCGGCGAGAGCCTTATGATCCGTATCCTTGGCATCCAGTGCCGCTATGTCCAGCCCGATCCCGTTCATCAGCAGGGCCAGGGTCGGAGCCTCCCCGAGACGCGGAACACCTTTCGTATCGGGAAGGGCAATGCCTTCCGGCGGTGGTTCTCCAGGCCAGGTGCTGACAATGACCGCCGCTGTATAGGTGTGCAGCTTCTGGCGGGCGCCGGAGAGAGCCGGGCCGTAATCGCGCATGCATTGATCGAGTTCGGCAAGGCTTGCCGCATAATGCGCCCTGTCGCGATAGGCGGTATCGTAGGAGCTGCGCACGGACGCCAGAAGAAGGCTGAGCACCAGCGCCGCGAAGGTGACGAGCAGAGCGGTGACGATCCTCAGGAATTCGATCGTATCGCCGCTGCGATGGGGCGCAGGCAACCGGGTTCTCAGATAGGAACCACCGGCCGCGCTCGCGACCAGCACGGCAAACAGCAGGAACGCCCAGATCAGTTCCCGCGGCATGTCGGAGCCCTCTCCCCTGACTACGCTCCCAGAACCCTGGCAGTTCCCTCCTCGCGGCCGGACCGCCGCCCCAATCGATAAGGCACGAAGAAAAGAACGGCAACAAGCCCGGACCCCAACTTTGGTTCGATGGACAATCGCTCTCCCTCTAGGGTATTGAGCCATGGTGGGAGCAGGCGGCATGCGACAGATGGAGGGAAAACCATGGCGATGAACATGGAAGGGCAGGAGCAAATCCAGGCGCCGGTGGAAAAGGTCTGGCAAGCGCTCAACGATCCCGACGTTCTGAAAGTCTGTATTCCCGGATGCGAGAGCCTCGAAAAGCAGTCCGATACGGCATTTGCCGCGACCGTTTCGCTCAAGATCGGCCCGATCAAGGCGCGGTTCCAGGGCGCGGTGGAGCTCAAAAATCTCAATCCGCCCCATTCCTACACAATCGAGGGGGAAGGCAAGGGTGGCATCGCCGGCTTCGCCAAGGGCGGCGCCGATGTCGCGCTCACGGCCGACGGCGCCGATGCGACGACGCTTAAATATACCGTCAAGGCGGATGTCGGCGGCAAGATCGCGCAATTGGGCAGCCGCCTCATCGATTCCACGTCGAAGAAGCTCGCCGGCCAGTTTTTCGAGAATTTCAACAAGAAAGTGAGCGCCGGGCAGGCAGACGCCTGAACCGTTGCACTAGGAATTCGCCTATCTTCCCTTGAAACCAGGCTGGCGCTTCTGCAGGAAGGCGGAGACGCCTTCCTGATAATCCTCGGTGCGGCCCGCCTTACGCTGCAGGCGGATTTCGACGGCAAGCTGCGCATCGAGATCGTTTGACGAGGCCGCCTGTATTGCTTCCTTGGTAAGCGCGTAGGCGGCTGTCGGGCCCTTCGCGAACGAGGTCGCGAGGGAAATGGCCTCTTCCATCAGCTTGTCGTCGTCGACGGCGCGCCAGATCAACCCCCAATCCGCCGCTTCCTCGGCGGAAAGCGGATAGGCCGTGAGCGCCAGCGCCTTGGCGCGCGCCTCGCCCAGATGCCGCGTCAGCCAATAGGTGCCGCCGGCATCGGGTATGAGGCCGATCTTCGAGAAAGCCTGAATGAATTTGGCCGATCTTGCTGCAAGCACGATGTCGCAGGAGAGCGCGATGTTCGCCCCCGCCCCCGCCGCCACGCCGTTGACGGCGCAAATGACCGGCTTTTCCATCGTGCGAAGACGGCGCACAAGCGGCACATAGAAGGTTTCAAGCGTGTGACCGAGATCGGGGCGTTCGCCCAGCATGGCGGGATCGCGGTCGGCAAGGTCCTGGCCAGCGCAGAAGCCCCTGCCCGCCCCCGTCAGCAAAACGGCGCGGCAGCTTTTGTCGGCCGCGCAGTCCTCCAAAATGGCACGCAACCTGTGGTGTTGCTCTTCATTGAAAGCGTTGAGCCTGTCGGGCCGGTTGAGCGTCACCACGCTGAGACCGTCGCGTCGCTCATGCAAAACCACGTCTTCAGCCATCGATCCTTCTGCCTAGGTTTGAAAACACAACTGCGCAACACGACCACTGGCCGAAACGCGACTTGTAAGCTCTTCTACATCGCCGGTTGAGCGAATCTGCTACAAAGTAATCGATGTCGAAACGGTGATTTGGACGAATATAGCAAAAGATGGACGATGTCAGCGAGCCACACTCGAACTTTCGAAAGCTGATCGGCGCAGGTGCCAACATAGCTGGCGGGGCAATTGGCGGAGCTCTCGGCTTCTTCGCCGCAGGTCCTGAGGGTGCAGCTGCTTTAGGAGCTGCCGGAGCAGCTGCTTCTGCAGCGCTTCAACATATTGGTGAAGAAGCTGCCCAGCGTCTTCTTGGGCCACGCGAGGCGGCACGAATTGGAGGTGTGCTCGCAATCGCAGCCGCCGAAATATCCAAGCGAATTAATGCCGGCGAGGTCCCGCGACAAGACGATTTCTTTGAGGAGAAGGCGGCAGGTCGATCGGATGCCGAAGAGGTCGCGGAAAGCGTCATTCTGAAGAGTCAACGAGAACCGGAGGAAAAGAAAATTCCTTACATGGGCCATCTGCTCTCGAATGTTGCCTTTGATAGTTCGATTAGCGCTCATATGGCTCATCAATTGGCGAAAATCGCGGAAAGCTCAACTTACCGCCAGCTTTGCCTTTTGAGGTTGGCAGTTGTTAAGAACAATTACCGTCTGCGTCAATCTGACTATCGGGGAAGGAGTGAATTTGAAAACATCTTGTACCAAGTTCTTTACGAGTGTCTCGATCTTTACCACAAGTCACTCGTAAATTTTGGTAATGGCGTGGTATTTGGTCTCACAGATATAAAACCTGCCAGCATGGCAATTCAGGGATTGGGAACTGATCTTTACTATCAGATGAACCTCTCGGAAATTCCGGATAGTGATCTTTTGCCAATTGTCCATCAATTACGATAAAATCCCAAACGACCGTATTTGAGACGTTGAGGCATGTCTCAATGGTAGCGACGGCCGACCAAGAGCCTTTACTCAAAGACGATCGCCGGTTGCGAATCGCCCGCTTCTTCCTTCGCCCTGAGCTGCCGCCAGACATTTTCGCCGATTGCGCGGTAAGCCTTGGCGTGAGGGCCATCCGGCTCCAGAGCGACCACCGGACGGCCGGCGTCGGAACTCTCGCGGATCGCCATTTCAAGCGGCACCGCGCCGAGGAACGGCACGCCGAGGCGGTCGGCCTCTCGCTCCGCGCCGCCATGGCCGAAAATGTCGTAGCGCCTGCCGGTATCGGGCGCGATGAAATAGCTCATGTTTTCGACGATGCCGAGGACCGGCACATCCACTTTCCTGAACATGTTCAATCCCTTGCGGGCATCGATCAGGGCCAGATCCTGCGGGGTCGAGACAATGACGGCGCCGGCAAGCGGCACCTGCTGCGCCATGGTCAATTGCGCATCGCCTGTGCCGGGCGGCATATCGACCACGAGGACATCGAGCGGTCCCCATTCAACGTCGCGCAACATCTGGGTGAGTGCCGACATCACCATCGGGCCGCGCCAGATCATCGGCGTGTCTTCCTCGACGAGGAAGCCCATCGACATCACCTTCAGGCCGTAATTCTCCATCGGCTTCAAGGTGCGCCCGTCGACCGTCTCAGGCTTGCCGGAAATGCCGAGCAGGCGCGGCATGGACGGGCCATAGATGTCGGCATCGAGAATCCCCACCTTCAGGCCGTTCGCCTGTAGCGCGAGCGCCAGATTGACGGCCGTCGTTGATTTGCCGACGCCACCCTTTCCGGACGCCACGGCGACAATCGCCTTGATCCCGGGCAAGCCACGCTTGCCGCCATGGGGACCGGAGGGGGCGGCTCTTCCTGCGGGGGCGCCGTGCCCATGTGTCGGCGAAGCCGAGGGCCGGGGCGCAGGCCTCGGCGGCGGGGCGGTTCGCTCGCCCTGCTTCTTTTCCGCCGTCAGCGCGACCACGGCGCCGGTAACGCCAGGGATGGCTTTGACGGCGTCTTCGGCCGTGGCCCGCAACGGCTCCATCTCCCGCGCCCGCTCGACCGGCACGGTGATCGAGAAGAAGACCTTGCCGTCGGCGATAAAGATATCGGAGACCAGCCCCAAGGCGACGATATCGCTGGTGAAACCGGGCGCGGAGATCGCTTTCAGCTTTTCGAGGACGGCTTCCTTGGTGACAGGCATGATCTCAACTTCGTTTCTTCGTTCCGCTTCAGATAATGCAGATGAGGCGGAAGACCAAGCGGGTCGATCTCCGGAACATACACCCATTTCCGCGGTTCGGCGGGAGATAGGGACTATGTTTCCAATGGAGACTGAAGATGAAGAAAACCAACATCGTCAGGAGCCTCGCCATCGTTCTCAGCCTCGGAGTCGCGCCGGGCATCGCTTTTGCCCAGAGCGACATGACCAAAAAGCCGGAAGGCCAGTCGCAGACATCGGGCGGCGAACAAGGCCAGAGCTCCAGTCATTCCACAACGACCGGGCAGGCTGGCGCCGGCCAAAAGGCGCAAGGCGGCTCTTCAATGCAGAATGCGCAGGACGAACAAGGCTCGTCCTCGAAGAGCGTCCAAGATGAAAACGGTTCCGCCAAGCACAAGAGGCATGCCAAGGGCGAGAGCGGAAGCTCGATGAAGAACGCCCAGGGCGAGCAAAATTCTTCGAGCAAGAGCGCTCAGGAGGAAAGCGGTTCCACCAAGCAGAAGAGGCATGCCAAGGGCGAAAACGAAAATTCGATGAAAAATGCCCAGGGCCAGAACGGCTCTTCGACACAGAACGCCCAAGGAGAGACCAACTCCCATAACAAGAATGCCCAGGGAGAAACCAATGCCCATAACAAAAACGCCCAGGGCGAAAGCCATGCGATGCAGAAGAATGCCCAAGGCCAGAACGGCAACGAAAATGGGCAAAATGCCAAAAACCAGTCCGGACAGACCGGAAACATGAACGCAAGCGGCCAGCCGCCCAGCAACGAAAAGACGTCCTCCATCCACGTCAATGTATCGGATCACCAGCGGACGGAAATTCGGCAAGTCATTACCGAGACCCATGTGGAACCCGTCCGGCAGCCGAACTTTTCGATTACCGTCGGTACCGCAGTGCCCCACAGGGTACACCTGCACAGATTGCCGCCGCGCGTCGTGGAGATCGTGCCGGAGTACAAGGACTACGAATATTTCATGCTGGCGGATGGACGCATCGTCATCGTCGATCCGGACACGCTCGACATCGTCTACATCCTCCCGGCTTGATCGGCTGCGATCTGTTTTGGTCCGCGGGAGCGTCATGCGCTTCCGCGGATGCTTTCTGGGGTGTTTGCGCTTCTTCCCAGGTTCGACTTTCCTGCGGAGTGGAATTAATGGCGGAAAGGGAGCCGGCCTGATAGCTAATCGGGCATGATCGACAAGCTCGAGTTCTTCATCGCCCTTGCCAAAACAGAGCATTTCGGCCGCGCCGCCGAGGAATGCGGCGTCACCCAGCCGACGCTTTCCGCCGCGATCCGGCAATTGGAGGATATGCTGGGCGTTGTGCTGGTCCAGCGCGGCTCGCGCTTTCAGGGCCTGACGCCCGAAGGCCAGCGCGTGCTCGAATGGGCGCGCCGCATCGTCGGCGATTCACGAACAATGCGCGAAGAGATGCGCATGGCGAGGCAAGGCCTTTCCGGGCATCTCAGGATCGCGGTGATCCCGACCGCGCTCGCCATGGTCGCTCGCCTGACGACGCCCTTTCGCGACAAGCACCCGAACGTCACCTTCTCCGTGCTGTCGCGCACCTCGCTTGAAGTGCTCTCCATGCTTGCGGATTTCGAGATCGATGTCGGCATCACCTATCTCGACAACGAGCCGCTCGGGCGCGTCGCGACGGTGCCGCTCTATGAGGAGCGTTACCAGCTCATCACATCGGCCGGCAAACCGCTTTCCGACCGCAAGGCCGTGACCTGGGCCGAGGTAGCGCGCCTGCCGCTTTGCCTGCTCACGCCGGACATGCAGAACCGCCGCATCATCAGCCAGCACCTGGCGGAGGCGGGATCGGAAGCGACGCCATCGCTGGAATCGAACTCGATGATCCTGCTCATCTCGCATATCCGCACCGGCAAATGGGCCTCGGTCATGCCGCTCAATCTGGCCGAGACGCTTGGGATCGTCGAGCCGATCCGCGCCATTCCGATCGTCGAACCGGATGCAAGCCATCTGGTCGGCCTCGTCGCCGTGCATCGCGAGCCGCACACCCCTCTCGTTTCCGCCTTCCTCAATCAGGCGCGAACCGTCTATCCGGCGTCGCAGAATCGATAGAAATTACCTATCGTCCAACGGATATGATATATTGATCGAACGGGAAAACTTTGATTTCTCGAAATAAAGATTGCCTTTCAGGGAGGGCGCTGCGTTGACGATGCAGCAGGCAGGTACCGAAATCACGGCAAGGACCCTCGCGGTCGTCGAGGAATGGCGCGAGGCGGAAGGTCCTTTGCTGCCGATCCTGCACGGCGTCCAGGAAGAGTTCGGCTACATACCGAGCGAAGCGCTGCCGGTGATCGCCGGCGCGCTCAACATCAGCCGTGCGGACGTACATGGCGTCGTCACTTTCTACCACGATTTCCGCGAGCGTCCGGCCGGCCGGCATGTGCTCAAGCTCTGCCAGGCGGAATCCTGCCAGTCGATGGGCTCGGACGCTGTCGCCGAAAAGGTGCAGAAGCTTCTCGGCATCGGCTTCAACGAAACGACGCAGGACGGTTCAGTGACGCTGGAGCCGGCCTATTGCCTCGGCCTTTGCGCCTGCTCCCCCTCGGCCATGCTCGACGGCGAGGTGATCGGCCGTCTCGATGACGAGAAGATCGGCGAGATCGTCGCGGAGGTGCGGGCATGACCATCACCATTTACGTTCCACGCGATTCCGGCGCGCTGGCGCTCGGCGCGGAAAAGGTGGCGAAGGCCATCGCCGGGGAAATCGAAAAACGTGGCGCGGAGGCGCGCATCGTCCGCAACGGCTCGCGCGGCCTCTATTGGCTGGAGCCGATGGTCGAGGTCGAAACGGCCGCGGGCCGCGTCGCCTATGGTCCGGTCAGCGCGAAGGATGTGGCCTCGCTGTTCGACGCCGGTTTCCTGTCGGGCGGCGTTCATCGTCTCTCCCTCGGCGATCCGGAGAAGATTCCTTTTCTTGCCAGGCAGACGCGGCTTACTTTCGCGCGCGTCGGCATCATCGATCCGGTCTCATTCGACGATTACCGCGCGCATGGCGGATTTGCAGGGCTTGAGAAGGCCCTGAAGATGGCGCCGGCGGACATCGTCAGCCAGGTAACGGAGTCGGGGCTGCGCGGGCGCGGCGGCGCCGGCTTCCCGACCGGCATCAAATGGAAGACCGTCCTCGATACATCGGGCGACCAGAAATATATCGTCTGCAACGCGGACGAAGGCGACAGCGGCACCTTCTCCGATCGTATGATCATGGAAGGCGATCCTTTCGTCCTGATCGAAGGCATGACGATCGCCGGCATCGCCGTCGGCGCCACCAAGGGCTACATCTATCTGCGCTCCGAATATCCGCATGCGCAGAAGGCTTTGAACGAGGCGCTGGCCGTCGCGCGCAAGGCCGGCGTTCTCGGCAAATCCGTGCTCGGCTCGCGCCATGCCTTCGACATCGAGGTCCGGATGGGCGCCGGCGCTTATGTCTGCGGGGAGGAAACCTCGCTTCTGGATAGCCTCGAAGGCAAGCGCGGCCAGGTGCGCGCCAAGCCGCCGCTGCCGGCGCATAAGGGCCTGTTCGGCAAGCCGACGGTCATCAACAATGTGATCTCGCTTGCTTCCGTGCCGGTCATCCTCGACAAAGGCGCAACCTTCTACAAGGATTTCGGCATGGGCCGCTCGCGCGGCACGATCCCGATCCAGATCGCCGGCAACGTCAAATATCCCGGTCTGTTCGAGGCGGCGTTCGGCCTGACGCTCGGCGAACTGGTCGACGAAATCGGCGGCGGTACGGCAAGCGGCCGGCCGGTCCGCGCGGTGCAGGTTGGCGGGCCGCTCGGCGCCTATTTCCCGCGCGAGCTCTTCGACACGCCGTTCGACTATGAGGCCTTCGCTGCCAAGGACGGGCTGATCGGGCATGCGGGCATCGTCGTCTTCGACGACACGGTCGACATGCTGAAGCAGGCGCGCTTCGCCATGGAATTCTGCGCCATCGAAAGCTGCGGCAAGTGTACGCCCTGCCGGGTGGGCGCGGTGCGCGGCGTCGAGACGCTCGACCGGATTGCTCGCAATATCGAGCCGGAGAAGCAGGTGGCGCTCGTTACCGATCTCTGCAACACGATGAAGTTCGGATCGCTTTGCGCGCTTGGCGGTTTCACCCCATATCCGGTGATGAGCGCGCTGACGCATTTCCCGGAGGATTTCCGGCCGCATCCGATGCAGGAAGCGGCGGAATGACGGGCGCGAACATTTTCTCCCCCCTTGAGGGGGAGATGTCGGAGAAGCCGACAGAGGGGGTCGCCTCAAAAGGCACCTCCATCAGGTCGAGCACTGCCGCACTGACCCCATCCGGCCGCTTCGCGGCCACCCTCCCCTCAAGGGGGAGGGAAAGCGTCGACGCATAGGAGACATCGCATGTCCCTCATACAGGAAACTGACTACGGAACGCCTGCCTCGAAGGTGGAGAAGCAGGTGACACTGACGGTCGACGGCAGGTCCGTCACTGTGCCGGAAGGCACCTCGATCATGCGCGCCTCTATGGAAGCCGGGATCGAAATCCCGAAGCTCTGCGCCACCGACATGCTGGATTCCTTCGGCTCCTGCCGCGTCTGTCTGGTAGAGATCGAGGGCCGCGCCGGCACGCCAGCCTCGTGCACGACGCCGGTCGGCGAGGGCATGGTGGTGCGCACGGCGAGCGATCGCCTCAACGCCATCCGCCAGGGTGTCATGGAGCTTTATGTCTCCGATCATCCGCTTGGCTTCAATGAGAAGGCCGGCACCGGCGCCAGCGAATTCGACCATGTGATCTCGCTCGTTGGGCTCGCCGAGAATCGCTACGGCAATAAGGGCCGCAACCATGTCGTCGAAAACGTCGCGCCCGGCGAAGGCTCGCTGACGATCGACTATATGGTGAAGGATGAATCCAACCCCTATTTCACCTACGATCCGTCGCAATGCATCGTCTGCTCGCGCTGCGTGCGCGCCTGCGCCGAAGTCCAGGGCACGTTTGCGCTGACCGTCGAAGGCCGCGGCTTCGAGAGCCGCATCGTCGCCAGCATGAACGAGAATTTCGTCGATTCCGAATGCGTCTCCTGCGGCGCCTGCGTGCAGGCCTGCCCGACAGACGCGCTGCGCGAGAAGGCGGTGCTGGAAAAGGGCATGCCGGACAGCTCCGTCGTCACCACCTGCGCCTATTGCGGCGTCGGCTGCAACTTCAAAGCGGAGTTGAAGGGCGACGAGGTGGTGCGGATGATGCCCTACAAGGCGGGCAAGGCCAATCACGGCCATTCCTGCGTCAAGGGACGGTTCGCCTATGGCTACGCCACGCATCCAGACCGCATCCTCACCCCGATGCTGCGCGAGAAGATTACCGATCCATGGCGGGAAGCGACCTGGGAGGAAGCGCTTGCCCGCGCCGCTTCCGAATTCAAGCGCATCCAGGCCAAATATGGCCGCGGCTCGATCGGCGGCATCACCTCCTCGCGCTGCACCGACGAGGAAACCTATCTCGTTCAGAAACTGGTGCGGCAGGGCTTCGGCAACAACAATGTCGATACCTGCGCCCGCGTCTGCCATTCACCGACCGGCTACGGCATGAGCACTACGCTCGGCACGTCGGCCGGCACGCAGGACTTCGATTCCGTCGAGGCCTGCAACGTGATGCTGCTCATCGGCGCCAATCCGACGGATGCACATCCCGTCTTCGCCTCGCGCATGAAGAAGCGGCTGCGCGAGGGCGCCAAGCTTATCGTCATCGACCCGCGCCGCATCGACCTCGTGCGTACCCCGCATGTCGAGGCCGCCTATCATCTGCCGATCAAGCCGGGCACGAACGTCGCCATCATCACGGGCCTTGCCCACGTCATCGTCACGGAAAAGCTCTACGACGAAGCTTATATCCGCGCCTATTGCGATTGGGACGCGTTCGAGGACTGGGCCGAATTCGTGTCCGATCCTCGCTACAGCCCGGAGGAGACGGCGAAGACATGCGGTCTTGAGGACGCCGAAACGATCCGGCAGGCCGCGCGGCTCTATGCTACCGGCGGCAATGGCGCGATCTTTTACGGCCTCGGCGTCACTGAGCACAGCCAGGGTTCGACCTCGGTTATGGGCCTTGCCAATCTCTGCATGGCGACTGGCAATCTCGGCAAGAACGGCGTCGGACTGAACCCGCTCAGGGGACAGAACAACGTGCAGGGTTCCTGCGACATGGGTTCGTTCCCGCACGAATTCCCGGGCTACCGCCATATCGCCATCGATTCCGTGCGCAAGATCTACGAGGATCTGTGGGGCGTGACCCTCGACAAGGAGCCGGGTCTCAGGATCAATAATATGCTCGATGCGGCCACCGATGGTACGTTCAAGGGCATCTACATTCAGGGTGAGGACATATTGCAGTCCGATCCCGACACCAAGCACGTCGCCGCCGGCCTCGCGGCCATGGAATGCGTCGTCGTGCACGATCTATTCCTTAACGAGACCGCGCGCTACGCGCATGTCTTCCTGCCGGGCTCGACCTTCCTCGAAAAGGACGGCACCTTCATCAATGCCGAGCGGCGCATCAACCTGGTGCGCGAGGTCATCAAGCCGAAGGCGCGCTATGCCGACTGGGAGGCGACGCAGGAGCTTGCCCGCGCGCTAGGCCTCGACTGGAACTATACGCATCCGTCCGAGATCATGGACGAGATCGCGGCGACGACGCCAACCTTCTCTGGCGTCTCCTTCGACCTGCTCGAACGCGAGGGTTCGGTGCAATGGCCCTGCAATGAAAAGGCTCCTCTCGGCACGCCGATCATGCACATCAACGGCATCGTGCGCGGCAAGGGCAATTTCGTGCGCACCGAATATATCGCGACGGACGAAAAGGTCGGCCCGCGCTTCCCGCTCTTGCTGACGACCGGTCGCATCCTCTCTCAGTACAATGTCGGCGCGCAGACGAGACGCACGGGCAACAGTGTGTGGCACGAGGAAGACCGGCTGGAAATCCATCCGCATGACGCGGAAGACCGCGGCATCCGCGATGGCGACTGGGTGAGGCTTTCGAGCCGCTCCGGCGAGACGACGCTGCGCGCCCTCGTTTCCGAGCGCATGGCGCCGGGCGTCGTCTATACGACCTTCCACCATCCGACCACACAGGCGAACGTCGTCACCACCGACTTCACCGACTGGGCGACGAGTTGCCCCGAATACAAGGTAACGGCGGTGCAGGTTTCGCCGTCGAACGGACCGAGCGAATGGCAGCTCGAATATGAGGATCTGTCGCGCCGCACCCGCCGCATGGCCGATGTGGAGGCGGCGGAGTGAGGATTGCGCTCCGGCTTCCCTCCCCCTCGAGGGGAGGGTGGCCGCGAAGCGGCCGGGTGGG